>CAVOUA010000004.1:0-640000 GCA_963699475.1 uncultured Ignavibacteriaceae bacterium
GCCCCACATTCCGAGTGCCAGGGTGAGGGCAACGGGCCGGAGGATGAGGCTCGAACTACGCATGACCTCTCGGAGCTTTGGTTGACACCCGTTCGGACGCCGGCGACGATAGCACTCCCGCCCTGCTTGAGCACCCCGGCCCATTGCGTCAACACATCGATGCAGATCCTGAAACCGCTTGTTGTCGGAGCCTGCCTGGTGTGGGCGGGCTGCTCGACCGGTGCCCGCTGGGCGACGCTCGGTGGGCAGCCCGTCGCCGAGACGGGCGTCTACGAAGCGGTGTCTCGCTACATCCAGGCCTACTACCGTCCTCCTTCGTGGAATCCGTCTCCCGCAGCGTGGTGCCTCGCCACCGGCCGCCGCTCCAGCGAGGCCCTTCGCGACCGGGTGCGGGATCGCGACGCCCCCTGGGCGCCCTCGCCGAGGCTGCTGTCGGTCCTCAGCGACCTCGACCCGCCGGTCCGTCCCGTGAGTGATTGTGTCGCCGACGCCGACGGGACGGAACGCCTCCGAGACGGGGGGCAGGGCGGTGCTTCTCGTGTTGTCCAACCCCGATTGGGAGAGCCCTGAGGCGGCGCACGTCACCGCATGGACCCGCCAGGATCAGCGGGCCCGCAACCGGTTTTCGTGTCGCGTGGCGCGGACCCTGGACGCGTGGATCGTGCGGGAGTGCCTGTGAATGACCTCGAGGAGGCGCGGCGTCTGACCGTGGAACGACTCGTCGAGCACCTCGCGCGGGAGCACCTCGACCTGGGCGAGTTCGAACGGCGGGTAGCCGAGGCGCGTCGCGCAGAGAACCGGGACCAGCTGCGCCTCCTGGTGGCGGGGCTTCCGGGGCGGGGGGAGGCGGTGTGACACTCCTCGCCGCCGGATCGTGGGCGCTCCTTGCCGTCGTCGTCCTGACCACAGGGGTCTGGATCCTGTCGCTGCGTTTCAAGGACGCGTCGCTGATCGATCTTTTCTGGGGTCCCCTGTTCGTCACGCTGGGGTGGCTGCACTGGACATTGACGCCCGATCCGGGGCCGGCCGCCACGATCGCATTGATTCTCATCACGATCTGGGGACTGCGTCTCGCCGTCCATCTGGCGCGCAGGAACCTCGGGGGCCCTGAGGATCCTCGGTACGCGGCCATGCGGGCGGCTGGAGGACCGGGTTGGCCCTTCCGCGCCCTGGTGACGGTCTTCTGGCTGCAGGCCGGACTGGCCTGGGTGGTGGCCTGGCCGCTGGTGGTGGTGGTGCGTGCGCCGGCGGGGCTCGGGCCCGGAGGGTTCATCGGCATCGCGGTGGCGGCCATCGGAATTGCGTTCGAAGCGACCGCCGACCACCAGCTCGCGCGCTTCAAGGCAGACCCGAACCGTCAGGGACAAGTGATGGACCGGGGGCTGTGGCGGTACAGCCGCCATCCGAACTACTTCGGCGACGCCGTGTTCTGGTGGGGGCTCTTCATCCTGGCTGCGAGCCTGGGGGCAGCCTGGACCGTCTTTGCGCCGGTCCTCATGACGTTTCTGCTGATGAACGTTTCGGGCGTTCCGCTCCTCGAGCCCCGCCTCGAGGTCACGCGACCCGGGTACCGGGACTACGTGCGCCGAACGTCGGCCTTCCTGCCCCTGGTTCCCCCGCGCCGATCGATGACTCCACGAATCGTACGTACGCTGTCGATCGGACTGCCGGCCGGCCTGGTCCTCGCATGGGGACTCGTTCCGGCCCTCGACGCCATGGGGCGGATCCTGCTGATGCCCCCCCTCTACTATCCGGCGGCGCGTGTGCTCGCGGCGGCGTTCTGGCTCGTGGGGGTCGCGGCGGTCTGGGTCTATCGTCCGGCGGGCGAGGGCGGCTCACGACCTGCAGAGCCGCCGACGCACCGGCCGGACTCCCCGGTGGATTCCGACCGCCACCCGAGCACGAGCACCCAGACGGGACCGACCGACGTGTCACCCCCGTCGTAGGCGACCCCCGCCTCCCTGAAGTCCGGCGTCAGCAGGTTCTCCCGATGGGGAGGAGACGCCATCCAGCCCGCCACCACCGTCGAGGGCTGGATGAAGCCGGTGGCCACGTTTTCGCCGATCAGCCTCCACGGGTATCCCGCCTCCGAGGCCCGGCCGGCCGGCTGGGAGCCGTCGGACCCTTCATGACCACGCATCTGGTGCCGTGCAAGATCGAGGGCGTGCCGTTCAGCGGCCGCCTCGAGTCGCCGTTCGGGCCGGAGTGGCGCGAGTCCCCGGTCGCCGCGAATCAGGTTGACCGCGTCGAGCACCGCCTGGCGACCGTCGTCGGGGCAGGAGCCCGAGGGGTCCGCGGCGCGGGGGGCGCGCGGCATGGAGGGGACGACGACGGGCTCGGCGCCTGCGGGTGCGGCGGGGTCCGGTCCGACCGGAGGCCGACCGACGGGCACGCACCCTGTGATCCACACCAATGCCGCCAGGAGTGGACCCCGGATCATCCGTCCTCGGCCTGGTTCCCTCGCAGCAGCGCGGCGCACGCCGACACGATGTCGGCGGCGGGTCGGATGTCGTGGATTCCGGCCACGGACCGGCCCGCCTGCCAGTAGTCGTCGCGCCCCTTGCCGATCGAAGACCGCTTGAGGCTCCACAGCGACCGGAGGGCGTAGAAGGAGCGCATCCAGTGCTTCGTCCGCGATCCTTGCAGCAACTTCCGAGACAACGGCCCGGCCTTCGTGCCGACGGCCCGCACGAAAGGGGTGTCCAACACGGCGACGGGCACCCCCGTGATCCGTTCGGTCCACACGATGTCGTCGGCGTCGGCCTCCACCAACGCCTGTTTGTACGCCTCGGAGGCCTGACACTCGGGGGTGGCGATGAACCGAGTGCCCATCTGGACGCCGGCATACCCCATTGCCAATACCTCGGCCACCCCCTCCGGGGTCGAGACGCCGCCCGCACAGACGACAGGGCACCCCAGGTCGCCCACGGCGTCCAGAAGCGGGCGGGGGTCCAGGGGTCCCGGGTGCCCTCCCGCCCGCCGATTCACCGCGATCAGCCCGTCGACTCCTCCCGCCACCGCCTTTTCGGCCCATTTCCGCTCCGTGACGTCGTGGTAGACCTTGCCCCCCACCGCGTGGGCGCGCTCCACCACCCAGTCGGGTTTGCCGAGCGAGGTGACGAAGAAGCGAACGCCCTCTTCGAGCGCGATGTCCAGCCAGGACTCCATACGGGTTCGGTAGGCCTTCGATGACGCCTCGATCAGACAGTTCATTCCGACAGGACGGTCCGTCAGCTCTCGGTAAAACTTGTGACTAACAGAATCCAATTTTAATGTTGATACTAACCATTCAAAAACGGGGAATATCAGTAATACAATATGAGTAAGGAAAAAATATTCAGCGCATCTTTTGAATTCAAGGAGGACGCTCATTTTTCTTCTTTCAACCAATACAAAAATGTTTATGAATTTTCTATTGCAGACAAAGAAAGATTCTGGAGCGGTGAAGCAAGGGAACTATTCTGGTTTAACTCATGGAAAGAAGTTAAACAGGGAAAAGGTTTTAGTTCTAAATGGTTCGCTGGAGGAAAAACCAATATAAGCTATAATTGTCTTGACAGACATTTACTCACCGAGAAAAGAAATAAAGCCGCAATTATTTGGGAAAGTGAATCTGGTGAAAGCAGGATACTAACATACCAGCTACTTTTTACACAGGTTTGTAAGTTTGCCAACATTTTAAAGAATATGGGTGTTAAGAAAGGTGACTATGTAATTATTTATATGGGAGTCATTCCTGAAGCAGTTATTGCTATGCTTGCTTGCAGTAGAATTGGTGCAATTCATTCTGTTGTTTACAGTGATCTCAGCAGTCATGCACTTGCAGAAAGGATAGACAACCTCTCCTGTAAATATTTAATAACACAGGATTATGTTCTTAAAAAAGGCAACGAAGTAAACCTTAAAAGTAAAGTTGACAGCGCATTACAGAATTCAACATCTATTGAAAGGGTAGTTGTCTTTAAAAGATCAAAGGCGGAGGCAGTTTCTGAAAAAGAAATTATTTGGCAAAATGAAATTGATAAAGTTTCTGATAATTATGATGCTGTTCCTCTTCTGTCTCAACATCCGCTTTTCAGTATGTTCACAAATGGTCCTAAGGGAGATTTGGTTAACATCCTTCATTTGAATGGGGGATATATGGTTCAATCATATCTTACTGCAAAATGGATATTCGATCTTAAAGGAAACGATATAATCTGGTCCGTCTCTGATATTAGCTGGATATCGGGACACAGCTATAGTATTTATGGTCCGCTGCTTAATGGAGTAACTACATTTCTTTATGAAGGAATACCAATCTATCCTGAACCTGATAAATACTGGCAATTAATTTCCAAGTACAGAATTAATATTCTGTATCTAAACCCAACAACTATCCGGGCGTTGTCAAAACTTGGCAACGATTGGATTTTCAAGCATGATCTTTCAAGTCTTAGATTGCTTGGAATTAAAGGCGAAACGATTAAAACAGATACCTGGCTTTGGCTTTACGAAAATATTGGAAAGCAAAAATGTCCGGTCGTTGATACCTGGTTGCAGACTGAAACAGGTGCGGTTTTAATTTCACCACTGCCGGGTGCATCAGAACTTAAACCCGCGTTTACTGGTTGTCCTTTTCCTGGTGTTGAAATTGATATTGTTGACCTTGATGGCAAGTCTGTCAATGAGGGCGAAGGTGGTTATTTAATTGTAAAAGACAGCTGGCCCTCGATGTTTACCACAGAGAAAGAGGAAAAAGCAGAGGCAAGTTTAAACTGCTGGAAGCAATTTAAGGGAAGTTACTTTACAGGTGATGCTGCAGTAAGAGAGAAATATGGATTTATTAAAATACTGGGAAGGGTGGATGATGTTATTAAGGCGGCAGGAAATAGAGTTGGTGGGTCAGAAATAGAAAAAATATTATTGACTCATCCCTCAGTAAAAGAAGCAGCAGTAGTTAAACGAACTGATGAAATTTTTGAAAATGCGGTAATGGCTTTTGTTACTTTAAATGATGCGGATGGAACACCACTTCTAAAAGAGGAATTAAGAAATTTTGTAGTAGAGAAAATCGGGTCAATTGCTAAACCTGATGAATTAATTTTCCTTGGTGAAATGCCAATACTTGAGAACGGAAAAATTGACAGAAGTATTTTGAGAGAGAAAGCAAAAGAAGGATTAAAGGAATTATCGGGTAAGGAAGCCAGGTATCAAACAATATTGGAGAAGCTTAGGGAAGATTACCAGAAAATATATCTTGGTTAGCAATTGTAGTTCGGGAACTATCAATAAAAGTTAATCCACACAACACTTTCACCTGTTCGGTAAAACATCTTCGAAAAAATTAAATGCCATTTGTTTATTGTTTAATCTTCTTTATCTTACATCAGCTCTTAATTCAATTCTTAAACATTAACAATTTTTATGGAGGCTGTTATGAAAAAATTAATAGGTATTTCTTTGCCTGTTCTTTTAGTCTTTCTTTTTGTCGCAAATGTATCAGCTCAACAATGGACCGATGAGCAGAAAGCTGTCTGGGCTGGTGTTGATGCATACTGGAAAGTTGGATTGTCTGACAATCCAGATGACTTTTTGAATTACTTTGATGATTCCTACTATGGCTGGTCTTACGAAAATGGAGCACCAGGTACCAAAGCTGATGTCCAAAAATCTTATTCCTACTGGAACAAAAAAGGTAAGATGAAATACTACACAATTACACCTGCAAGGATCTGGGTGAATGGTAACTTTGCTTACGTTCATTACTACTATACTCAGGTTTCTGAGAATGCCGAAGGTAAATCTAATACTGAAAAAGGTCGTTGGACAGATATTCTGATGAAAAAAGGTGACAAATGGATGCTGGTTGGTGATCACGGTGGCGAAATCAAGAGTGACGATTAGTCTTTTGGCTTATTAAAAATTTAGGGCGAGCTAAACTCGCCCTTTCAAAAATCCCATATCCTTTCGACCCGTAAGATCTTTAAGCAAATCTTTTTATTAATTTAAGTTTTATTTGATTTTAATAACCAGAATAAATCTATCATAAATAAAAAAGGAGTAGAATGAGAAAGAAAACAAATCTATTGATCTCTTTACTAGTTGCCCTGATGCTATCGGGAGTTAGTTTTTCTCAAACAACACACGATGTAACAGTTTCCAACTTTTCATTTTCACCAGCAGAGTTAACCATAACAGTTGGTGATGCTGTAAGATGGACAAATGTTTCGGGTACGCACAATGTTCTTGCTGATGATGGGAGCTTTACAAGCGGTCCTGCAGCACCTGCACCATGGGAGTATACCCATACCTTTACTGCCGCTGGAAATAATCCTTACTACTGTGAACCTCACGGCGGGCCAGGTGGTTCTGGAATGGCAGGAGTAATTATTGTTCAAAATACAGTTAGCGTACCAGAAGACGAACTAATTGCAGATATGTTTGAGCTATATCAAAATTATCCCAACCCGTTTAATCCAAGTACAAGAATAAATTTTGCAATACCAAATGCTTCATTTGTTAATTTGAAAGTTTATGATGTAATAGGAAATGAAATAGCAACACTTGTAAGTGAAGAAAAACAGGCAGGCAATTATGAAATTGATTTCAATGCTTCGGAATTGACTGGTGGAGTGTACTTCTACCAACTAAAATCAGGTTCTTTTATTGAAACCAGGAAGATGACGTTGCTAAAATAATTTTTTATCCGATGTTTGAAGAAAAACGTTTTGTATAAAATTGAGGGCGAGTAAACTCGCCCTTTTAAATTATAAATTACTTTTCTAAATACTGAAGCTCTAATTCATCTACCCGTTTTTGATGCTTTTCAAAATTGATAAATCGTATCAGCACCAACATCACAAGAGCAAAAATTATGTATACAAGAATGACATATTCCCAATCAAGGAATCCCTTCAATTGTCCCATTACTGCAGCGCCAGCCGCTAAACCAAGATTTGAAATTGCCATATAAAGTGTGAACTGAGTTGCTGCAACTCTTTTCCAGCAAAGCTGCATCGCAGAAGCAAAGATTGCAATTGTTGTAAAAGTTATCAAGACGTAAAATCCAATTATAAATCCTGTTACAAATATATCTTTTTGCCAATAGGCATTGAGAAAAGACATGGCTCCAGCCAAAACAATTAATAAGGTAAGATAAATAGAGATCATTTTTACTTTACCTAAATAATCGATTAGAAATCCGCCGATAATCATTCCACCGATACCAGAGATCAGGTTTGCTGTAGCAAAGATTTGTGAATAATGGGTGTCCGCCCATCCAAGTCCTTGAACAGTAAAAACAGGTAATACGGTATCAATCAAACCTCGTCCAATAGAAAAGCTAAAAACAGCAATACCCATCATAAAGCTAACGGGTAAGAAAAAAACCTTTATCAAACTTTTAAAAATAGTTTTCCAGCTGTGCAGTTGAATTTTTTCTGCGGCTTTTGAAACCTCTCCTTTTGTCCACGGCAAGAGTTTTTCGCCGGGTCGTTCTCTAAGTAATAACGGAATCAGAATAATTATTGAAACAATTAATGAGAAAGACACTATCGCGTAGAAGTACCCGTATTCACTCATTATCCAACTGCCAGTGGCTACCGAAGCAGAAATACCCAAAGTTTTTGAACCCCACATTAAACCGTTTGCTCTTGCCTGCTGATCGACAGGCAGGATATCAATAGCCATTCCATCGACAGCAATATCTTGAGAGACTTCGAAAAAGCTGACTATAAATCCTAAGGTCATTAAGACTGGTAAGTTATTAAGAGGATCTATAATCAAAGACATTGATAAAAAACTGAGTATTAATCCAAGCTGACCAAATAATACCCATGGCCTTCTTCGCCCCATTGCCAGATAAGTGAATCTGTCCATAATCGGAGCGTTGATAATCTTTAAGCTCCAGGGAATACCTATGACCGCGACATAGGAACCTATTTCCGCAGGACTTTTTCCATGCATCGCCAGCCAGGCTGGAATCGCATACCATAATAATCCTTCGGGAATTCCCTGAGCAACGTATAACGCAGCAAAAGAGAAATATCTTAAAAATGTATTTTCTGATAACGCGGGAAGTTCTTTCAGCCTATTTTTTTTTGTATTTACAAAAAGCATTAAATGACTTTCGTATTATTAATAGCGGAGTGTAATATGGATTTGAATTTATTAAAAGATGTCACTCAATTAAGGATGACACCTTTATTATTAAATGCTTTATTTATTTCTGTGGAGGAACAGGATACTGATTCATTATCGTGTAAATATTATCCTTATGTTCCATAATATATTCCCTCATTTCTTTCCAGGCATCCGGCTGTTTTTCATTTATACGTTTCATATACTCATCCCAGAATTTATCGAATGAAGCCATATCCTTTACAGTGTACCAGACATTTACGTTCCATTCATCACCCCAGGTATGATTAAATAATCCCCAGCTTAAAAGCATTTTATCGTCTACCATCCCGTTAAGTATTGGGGCAAATTTTTCATTGATCATTTTATTCATTGCTCCCACATCAGCCATTTTAACTTTTTGAAAACTTACAACCAGTAATGGTTGTTCAGATTCCTGAGCTTGACTACTTCCCGCTGCCAGGATAAAAATGAAAAGAAATACATAGATTTTTGATAACCATTTCATAGAACTTATTCCCTTATATTTATTAATAATTATGTATTAGAACGAAATTTTTTTTAATTTCAATTGGTTTTATGCGCTTCCAATTCAATCTCAATCATAAACTCCGGCAATGCTAATTCTTTTACTCCAAGCCATGAGCCAGTTGGAAATTGCTTTGTGTAAATTTTATTGCGATATCCAGATAGATTTAGAAATTCAGGCATATTTGTAGTAAAAATATTTTCGACTACCACATCGTCGAAAGTGCATCCGTAATGCTTCAACACTTTATCCAGATCCGAATAACAATTGTTCATTTGCTGTGCTAAATCACCTATTGCAGTAGGATTGCCGGCATCATCCATACTGACGGCACCTGAAATTTTAATATCGTCTCCAATCTTTACTGCATGTGTATATCCATATGCTTTTTCAGTTTCAGGACGGAGACTAAAATACTCAGGTGTTTCATTTTCTTCTTTCTGCATTTCAGAATTATCCTGTATCTGCTGGCACCCGGTTGAAAAGATGACAGCAATGATTGAAAACAGAAAACCTGTTTTTAGAATTGTGCTAATTATTTGTTTCACAACACCAACTCCTTTTTTATATGTGATTAAAACATTTTTGAAAAGTGCATATGGGCTATAAGCCATTTACCGCCTTGCTTAATTGCAACCATGGTAGCTCTTCCACTTTGATAATTCATCGAACCTCCTTTTTCCATCCATGAAAAAGTGTAGTAGCTTGTTACAACTGCTGAATTGCCATTGTAGATTTGAATCTGAAAATCCTGTCCATGATAATTTACGTAGGCGAGTGATCCGGTTCCTTCAATAAAATTTTTCCACATTGCTGCATCGTGGCGCAATGGCGATACTACATATGGAAACTCGGTGTTGTCATCTACAAAATATGAGATGTAAGATTTGAAATCTTGTCTATTGAAAGTTTCAGCTGTTGTATTAACAAGTGCCTGAACGTCTTCTTTATCACCTGCAAAGGCGTTGCTTCCAAGGACAGCAAACAGGAAGAGAATTGTTATTAATTTTAGATATTTCATTATTAAACCTTTAATTGATTATTGATAAAATTAAACAGGTAAGTAAGATTCATTTATGAAGGAAAGGAGATAAACTAATTTATCTCCTTTCATAATTGTTACTATGGTGTCACCACTTCTTGGTAAATTTCATCGGAGTGTTTGCCGGTAAAGTATTTATTGTTGGCATCGTTGAATATTTTCCTGTCTTCTTTCGTTGGCCAGGCTTTCATAAAAAGATCGTTAGCTTTTTCATTTGCTTTTACAACATCATCCCAGGTTTTTACTTCAACGATCTGAATAAAGTCCCGGTTATCGTGTCCCCACCAATGCCTGATAACATTACAGCTCACCACATATTCATTATCAGCACCAAAACATTTATTTTTGTATAGTATGGTGAGTGAATCCAATTCCCGTGCTGAACCATTGTCGGGAAAAGCTCTCTCAAGATTTGTTACTATAAATACATTGCCTTGGGCTGCCTGGGCAAACAAAGAACTGTTCATTGATATAAAAACAATAAACAGAAAAAGAACTGAGAATAAGAGTTTCATATTATATCCTTTAAGATATTTAGTTTTGATATAGATTATTTATTTAACCTTTCGGTTTTTCGGATTTTAATTGCAAAGTTTATTTCATTGCTGTCATTGATTCGCCCCGGAAACAAGTATTATTGATGATTATAGTCTGGATATGTTTCCCAATGCAAATGAAGTCAAAGAAGCTGCCGGTACCGAAGCCCGATCACACATATCAATAATTATCCAACACTGATATTTGTCGTACGTAAGTACAGATTTCCTGTCTTAAATAAGCTTTCTAGTAATGCTTAGTAAAATTGATGATGAAGTTCACGGTACAGCAAAAGAAATATTTAAACTGTTTATTATGCCCTCTTGTAAAGTTCAATGGTAAAAATTTTTGAAGCTGCCCGAGCTATGGGAGAGTGAATCAAAGCTAAGTAATAATTAACCAATTAACAAATAAAAAGATTAAAAAATTTTGAATTCAAATTTTCTGCTAAGTATTAACAATGGCAAGACTTGCGCACAACAGTGCTAATAGGAGTATGTGTAATTATAATTTCAGATAATATTAGCTCTGCATTAAACACCATCTTGATTTAAGGGAAGATGATTTTGATGAAGTAAATGATTTTTTAATTACATAAGAACGCTAGAAAAACAAAAGGCAGGTTCAACCCGCCTTATTTTATCGTGTTAAAAAAATTCAAAACCAATATCTGGCTCCGATACCACCGCCGAAATCAAAATCTGTTTTTGGAGCCAGGTCAAGGATTGGTACTAATTCTACAAATATATCAACTGGTGCATTCGAGAACATATAATCCAAACCTAATGGAACTCGCACACCAATCAGTGGATCTTCTGCAAGAACAACCCTGCCGCCAACTCCAACGTAAAAAGGCAATTTACCTGAAGAGACGGGGATGAGTCGAAAAATGTGCCACACATAATCAGCCTGAAGAAGTAAATGACCGTTGCCTTTAAAGGACCACGCGGCTGCAAAGTCAAATGCATTCTCGCTGCTTGTCCACAGCTTTGCACTTACTCCTGTTGGCTCGCCTAAAATAATTCCCAGCCCAAAATTTTTATCCTGCGCATTTATATTTAACTGGAATAAAATAATTGAAATAAAAATCAGGCATAATATTTTTTTCACATTAATCTCCTTAAAACAATTTATAAATTTGGGTGAGAATATAAACAGGATAGATAATTATTACTACAAAATTTCTTAAATATCTCTCGATCTGAAGAAAAAGAATGAATGTCGTTTAATCAAAAATAATCTTTATTTCAAACACTCTCATTAAATACAGTTAATAAAGCGCTGCTTTTTAAATAAGATTATTGAATGGGTGTGAAATTTGGTTTTAAAAAACCGGAATATTTCTATACTTTAAGACCCAAATAAAAAGAACAGATTAAAACATATGAATGCACATTAAATAATAAGGAGAAACTCATCATGCTTAAAAGCAATTCGTACGAAGGGGCAAAATCGGAGGAGGCTACAGTAATCAGCAGGGGTGTTAAGATTGAAGGAAAGCTGAGCTGCAGCGGAAGTATCAGACTGGATGGCGAGGTACAAGGGGATATTTCCTCACAAAGCACTGTGATTGTTGGAGAAAATGGAAAAGTGAATGGACAAATTAATGCAGACAGCATTACGATTGGAGGCAAAGTTACCGGAACTATTAAGGCAAAAGAAAAAATAGTTTTGGAATCTAAGGCAAATCTTAAAGGAGACGTTATTACTAAAATATTGTCAGTCGATGCAGGGGCAGTTTTTAATGGAAATAGTAAGATGGGTGATTCGGGAAATATTGGGACTCCAATAGAAACTTCAAAAACAGGTGATACCTCAGGAAAATAGTCTAGGCAGAACTTGTTCACTGATACTATTAAAAGGGCGAACATCGGTTCGCCTGATTTTTTTCAGATCTGGCATTGAACGAAATAATTTTAAATGAAGGAGTTATCTATGAAAACTATTTTCCTATCTAAGGTAAGCCTTTCTATCAAATCAGTTTCTTATTTGCTGGCGGGTATCCTAATTTTTTCTGAGCTATTATTAGCACAGAATAACCAGCAAGGCAAGCAAGTTTTACCTTGGGAGATTGAACAACTAGATGAACAGCCGGATGATGAATATGTTCCCGTTCAAAGAAATGAACAGCAAAGATCACCCGCGTACAGATTTTCCTCTTCAGATTTTTTTGCAGTGCAGGTTAATGTTGACCAGTTCGGACAGAACATTGTTGGCGATGCAGCGAACGAGCCTTCAATCGCTATTGATCCAGCTAACCCGAATATCATAGCAATTGGGTGGCGGCAGTTCGATACCATTAGCAGTAACTTTCGCCAAGCCGGCTATGCATACAGTACAGACGGCGGAGAGACCTGGACTTTCCCCGGCGCAATTGAACCGGGAATCTTTCGTTCTGATCCGGTTTTGGGCGCTAACAACAGCAGCAAATTTTTTTACTACAGCCTCTCAACTGCCGTCGGTTACACCTGCGAATTGTTTAATTCAATCGACGGAGGTGCAACGTGGATGGGATCGGTTCCAGCTTATGGTGGAGATAAGGGCTGGATGACTATTGACCGTACTGAAAGTGTTGGTGAAGGAAACATATACTGTTTTTCCCGCGACGATGTTTCTACCACAATTGTTATGACACGATCCGTCGATGGTGGACAATATTTTCAGCCGTTGGTAAATGTTCCACAGAATCCAGGACGCGGGACACTTGCTGTGGGTGTGGATGGTGAACTGTATGCTGCTGGACTTTCTTTTATTAACGGTCAGTTTGCATTTGCACGATCATCAAATGCACCCGACTCATTAGCAACACCTGTGTTTGAATTTTCAACACAAATAGATTTAGGTGGTCAATTCTCCTCTTATGTCGGACCAAATCCCGGAGGACTTTTAGGTCAAACTATTGTTGCTGCTGATAATTCTGGTGCATCCGGTGACAGCACCGTTTATGTTCTTTCTTCAGTTGACCCATCTGGTGCAGACCCCCTGGATGTGAATTTCATTCGCAGTACCGACAGGGGTATGACCTGGAGTTCCCCCGTGCGCGTCAATGATGATCCGGGAACATCTGCCTGGCAGTGGTTTGGAACTATGTCTGTTGCACCTAATGGACGCATTGATGTAATATGGTTGGACACCCGTGATAACCCGGGTACTTATCTATCTTCACTTTATTATTCCTTCTCAGAGGATAACGGGCAGACATGGTCGCCCAACGAGCGATTGAGTGCTTCTTTTGATCCGCATGTTGGCTGGCCCCAACAGAATAAAATGGGTGACTATTTTGATATGATTTCGGATAATGATGGTGCTTCTATTGCATGGGCTGGTACCTTTAATGGAGAAGAAGATGTTTATTATGGAAGAATTACACAAATGCCTGTTGCAATTAATAATGGAGAAGATGATAACCGGATACCGAAAGCATTTTCACTTTTTCAGAACTATCCTAACCCATTTAACCCGGTAACCAGTATTCAGTATGCAGTAAGCAGTAAGCAATTTGTCTCGCTTAAAGTCTACGACTTATTAGGAAATGAAATAGCAACTTTAATTAACGAAGAAAAACCGGCAGGCAGTTATGAGGTTGAATTCAATAGTCATTCCGGCGCCGTCCGGAATCTACCAAGTGGAATTTATTTCTATCAACTAAAGACAGAAGGGTTCGTAGAGACAAAGAAGATGTTGCTATTAAAATAGAAATTGAAGTTCGGTTATGCTGAACTGAAATCCCGCCCTAGCGGGACTAAAAAGATGATACTACTTCGCTAATTGCCTGGAAGAGAGTATTTGATAAAGTAATTTCCTTATGCTGTCACGGTTGAGGAGTCTGTTTGAATACTCTAAAATTTATGGTAGCCGCAACTTTCAGGTTGCATTTTTTATAATTACGCAAGCTTAAGCTTACGACTACCTAAAAATAATTAGTTTTGAGATAGCCCAAACCGATATAATTTACGATGTCTTAACAATTCTTTTAGCATCTTCAACTATGTCAGAAACTTTCTTCTTACCCTCGCGGTAAACTTCTTCAACTTTATCCTTACTTGTTTCATAATACTCCTGTGCATCCTCATAAATATCTTCTGCTTTGTCCGATAGTTTTCTTCTTAATTTTTTACCGCTTGTAGGTGCAAGAAGAAGAGCAGTTACTCCACCAATAACCCCACCTACCATTACACCTAATAAAAATGAACTGATTCTGGCATTATTTTCCATAACATGTTTCCTTTTATTTTTAAACTTAATTTATACCTAATATATAAAGTAATCTGAAAAAAGCAAGATAGAGAGTTTGTTACTTAATGCGGTTAATCGATTGTTTACGGCTATTAATTATTTTCTGACAGCATTTTTTTGAATGATAAGCCTTAAGTTAACAAGGAAAAGCCTGCAGGAAATTATGAAGTTAGTTTCGATGCGGAAGGGTTACCAAGCGGGATTTATCTCTGCAGATTACAGGCAGGCACAATTATAGAAACCAGGAAGATGGTGTTAAATTTGGAACATAAAAAATTGGTGGTGATATGAGAAAATTACTTATGCTAATAATTTTTATTTTTTTGGTTAGCAGCTATTACGGACAGAGTTTTGAATCCAGACACTTTACTATTGAAAAGCTGGATGATGGTGTTTATGCAGTAATCCATAAAACAGGAGGTTATGCTATCTGTAATTCCGGTATTGTGGATCTGGGTGACGAAACTCTCGTGTTCGATTGTTTTATATCACCGGAAGCAGCAAGAGATTTAAAGAAAGCTGCCGAAGAGCTTACAGGGCATAAGGTGAAGTACCTTATAAACAGTCATTTCCATAATGATCATATCAGGGGCAACCAGGTTTTTACTGATGCTGAAATAATATCTACTGAAAGAACAAAAGAATTAATTGAAGAAAACGAACCCGAAGAACTAAAATGGGAAGCAAGTGTTGTCGATCAGCGGATTGAAACAACCCTTAAGCAAATGTCTGCAGAAACCGATTCTTTTAAGCTTGAAGAAGCTAAAATGTGGCTGGGTTACTACAAGGCAATAAAAGAATCTCTCGATGAATATAAAATAACCCCGCCCAATATCTTTCTTAAAGATACGATGTTGATAAAAGGTAATAAAAGAAGTGTGACTACTGTTTACAGAAGGAAAGGGTCATACTGAAAGCGATATTGTTTTGTGGCTCCCGAAAGAAAAAATATTGTTTGCCGGAGATATTTTGTTTGTAGAATGTCATCCCTGGCTTGGTGATGGATTTATAACAGATTGGGTAAATTATTTAAATGATATGAAGAAGCTAAATGCGAACTTCATTGTCCCGGGGCATGGTCCGGTAGGAAATAATCAAAATATAGAACAGATGATAAGTTATATTAAAACAATTACTAATCTGGTTGATAATGCAATCGAGAAAAATCTAACAAAAGATGAACTTAAAGCGACAGTAATTCCAGATGAGTACAAAACCTGGACCCTTAGCAGATTCTTTTCTCCTAATTTGGTTATACAATATGGAATTAAAACCGGAACTTCAGAAGAATAATTGAGAATAAATTAATTTGTTTTATGGGCGAACCACCCATTCGCCCTTACTTCTTACTTCTAGCTTTTTACTTCTAACTTATCAATACCTCAACGAATCTTTATACTCATTAGATGTTTTTCCAAACTGTGCGGCAAGTGCAAGCTTAACTTTTACAATTGGGCTCTATTGACATTTCTTATGGCAGTTGCAGACTTTTCGAATGATTTTATTTTACTGTCCTGGTTATGGGTGAGTAAAGCAAACCTAAATAATTTATAGCCAACCACAAATAATAAATCCTAGTTTTTACTTAGGAACGAAATTGCAGCCTTGTTAAATTCTTCCGGATTATCTTCGTGCACAAGATGTGTTGCATTATTGATTACAACCTTCTCGGTATTTGGCAGGAGTTTTTGCAGATGATTCGTAATAAGTTGAAAGAGTCTAATACTTTTTGAACCCGTTACAAGCAAAACCGGGGTTTGAAGTTTGCGAATACTCTCTTCTTCTATTGGCAGGAATCCTGAACCCAGCAATTCGGCTTTTACATTTGACAGGTTAGCAGTAACTTCTTCTATCTTCGACTCGTAGATTCGGTTAACTTCCTCACCAAAAATTGCTTTGGCAAATATCTGAAGTCCTTCCTCCAGATTGTTCTGTTTCATTGCTTCCCGTGCAGGAGCTATTCCTTTTGTCCCGAACTTCATTATGCCGATTCCTAGGCGAGGAGTTTTTAACATCATCTTTATAATTTCCATTGGCTTTGGTTCATTACTGATGAAAAGTGTTAACACCGGCGGTTCAGCCAGGATGAGTGATCGTACAAGCTTTGGATTTTTGATAGCCAAAAGCAAAGAAAGAAATGCACCGTACGAATGACCCATTAAATGTGCTGGTGCAGCATTGAGAGAACTTACAAGTGCTTCCAGGTCATCCAGTTGTTCACTCATTGTGTATTCTTTACCGTCTGGTATCTCCTTATTTGGCCAGTGATAACGTCTGCTGTAAATAATAGTTCGAAAATGTTTGCTTAATTCATCCTGTTGATGTTTCCACGCCCGGTAGTCGCTTGAAGATCCGTGAACGAGAATTAACGGCTCACCACTTCCTTTTTCGAAGTACTCTAACTGAGCACCATTAATATTTATACTTGGCATGACATCTCCTTTCTGATTCTGTTTACAATTACAAAGCAATAAACAAGAAAAAACAGCAGATGTAATTGCAGTAAGTGATTTTGTGTTTTTTATGCTGCCCGAGCTATGAAAGTTATAAATAAAACTAAGGATTAATTTACCGGAAGGCAAATGAAAAGGCGAAACACCCATTCGCCCTTACTACTTGCCAATCAAAACTTTAGCGAATCTTTATTCTCTTTAGATGTCTTACCAATCTGTGCCGCTAGTGCAAGCTTTTTTTAATTTTTTTATTGCCTCTATCAAGCATAGAACTTTTGTTTTTAATGAAATAATATTTGATTTTAGGCGAGTAAAATTACATCTACACTTTAAGGGAAGGGTTTATAGCCCTAACTAAGCTATCCCTAGTATCTTCATTATCTTCATTTTACCTTAAGCGTGGATGCAGCTCATCGATTTGAGTACTGTATTTGCGTGGAATTTTATTTAGTTGCAACTATAGAATTTGATTTATCAAATAAAAAATTAACTGATTAAAGGAGTTAGAATAATGAAAAATTTTAAAGGCCTTATTATTTTCTTATTAATCTCAAGCGTAAATATTTTGTTGCCGCAGGATTATTCCTGGCGTTATTACCGTTTAGGGAACACCGGCCTTCAGGGCGACTATAACA
The DNA here is from genome assembly GCA_963699475.1 of uncultured Ignavibacteriaceae bacterium. GTDB lineage: Bacteria > Bacteroidota > Ignavibacteria > Ignavibacteriales > Ignavibacteriaceae > IGN2. The sequence goes on from CAVOUA010000004.1 coordinate 17,554, forward strand.
ATGCGTTATGGATTGCACCAGATGGTGATCCATACATCAGCGGTTACGACCCGTTCTTCGGAGAAGGCGGCTTCGCAAAATTTATTCAGAGCGAGAACCGCTGGGTCAATTATTCCAATGTTGATTACGAGGCTATCGGCAATCCCTACGAAGATGGTTGTATGGTAGTAGAGGATATAGTTCCGGATGCGACGGGAAAGCTCTGGATGGGAACCGGGCGAGGTGCACTTAGCTTCGATCCTGCAATCGGTTCAACTTCTCTAAAACGTTTTGGCTCGGGAAACTCTTTGCTTATTGATGATATAACATTCGACGTTGAGTGTGCACCGGATGGTACGATTTGGTTTGCCAATAATTCTTGTGTTCGCTACAACCCTTCCACTGATAACTGGACTCAGTGGAATTATGGAAGCATTCACCTTGCAGCACAACCCAAGCCGGGTGGTGGTTATTATATATGGTCTGCCGATAGTTATTTCGGTTTCGTTTTCAGGTTCGACAGTGATACGCAAGCGTGGACCAGCTGGACACCGCAATCACAAGGCGAAGTAGCGGGTATACCCGGTAAGGATTGTGTGGACGATGCAGGAAACTTCTGGGCACTCCGAATGCCGGCTAATCCCGGGGATTGGGAAACACTGGACTACCGCAAGCCAGATGGAACCTGGGTAACTCCGGCACCTCCTTATCCGGCAGTCACTTTCAGTACCTATGCATTTAAAGCCTATGGAAATGGTCTGGCTGTTCTTGTTGACGGCAATGGTACAGTATACCAGTTCAACGGATCTAATTGGACAAATCTTGGTGCCTGGAATCCGGGAACGAATACTACTTCCGCCGACGTGGATGCATCTGGAAATGTTTGGGTTAGCGGAGTTGGAGGTGCAGCAAAATACAGCGTTCAGACCGGGCAATGGCAGCGATACAGGGTAACCAACACAAGCAATTTTGATACTTTTAACCGCGATCTGACACTCGATCCTGTAAATGGTTATATGTATACCGGGGCTAATGCCGGGGCTGGAATCGGTGGGATGGTCCGATTCGATGGTGAACGCTGGACATGCTGGGATCAGCTTACATATGGACTTGGATATGATTGGCCTTTTCCAAATGATTTCTGTGATGCTCTTGCTTACCGGCCATCGAACGGGTATGTATCAGTTTCCCCGAGCTGGTTGTACGGCATTCACGATTGGACTGGCTCAGGCTTTAATCAGCTCTCGCAAGGTGATGGTGCCGAGCGGATATGTGAAGATTCACAAGGTCGTCTATGGGTCCTCGGTGAATACTACAATCTAAGATATTTCGACGGAACTAACTGGACCACACTACCAATAACCGGATGGGGTTCTAAGATTCAGAGGGATCCTGTTCTGCCGGGAACAATTTTGGCAGCAACCGATTACGAAATTCTCCGTACCGATGGTATCAATTCATTCTCACGTTCCATCAGTGATTTTCCCGGAGCCGCAACCTGGTTTACTGGTCTTGCAGCCGATTCAAACGGTATTGTCTGGATTGGAACCTGGACACAATTTACAAGTACGGGCAGTACTCTAATACGTATCGATACAAACACAGGATTATACCAGATGTTCGAGCACGATCAGGGTTGGCCATTCCCGGGTGAACACGTGCGTCCTCTGGCAGTCACTTCAGACGGTAGACTATGGATGCAGTATGATAGCGAGTATCCGTCGGACGACGCAGGTCTATGCTGGTACGACGGAACAAATGTTGGAACTTTTCCAGCCCCGCCCGGAGGTTTACCGCAATGGGGTGGTATCCCAAACTCCTCAATCGATGACTTAGAGGTACTTGAGTTATCAGACGGATACGAACTCTGGATGAGTTGTGTAAGTCGGGGAATTGCAGTTCTTAAAGTACAATATCAACCGACAATAGTACAAAGTAATAATGAACATCCGAAAGATTTTTCTTTATTGCAGAATTATCCTAATCCGTTCAACCCAACAACAACAATTGCTTATGTTATTCCCTCACAATCATTTGTTTCGCTCAAAGTGTATGATATACTTGGCAATGAAGTAGCAATGCTTGTTAATGAAGAAAAGCAAGCAGGCACTTTCGAAGTGAGATTTAATGCATCAGGATTATCAAGTGGAACATACTTTTATAAATTACAAGCGGGAAGTTTTATACAAATAAATAAAATGTTATTATTAAAATGAAAGAAACCAGTATGAAAAAATTTCTTTATTTAGTTACTATCAGCATCGTATTATTTTATTCATCCTTAAATGCCCAATGGATCCTTAGTGGTCTCGACGGCACCTATGTTCGCACAATTAACGTCTCCGGCACAAATCTTTTTGTCGGCACAAGCGGCGACGGTATCTTTCGTTCCACCAACGACGGCACAAGCTGGACTCCGGTCAATACAGGATTGTCAAACTTATATGTTAATGCTTTTACCGTCTCCGGTACGAATCTCTTTGCTGGGACTGAAGGTAACGGTGTTTTTCGTTCCACTAACAACGGCACAAGCTGGAGCGCAACAAGTGCTTTGACGGACCCTTATGTATTTGCTCTTGCCAACTCAGGTTCAAATCTCTTTGCCGGGGCTGATGGTAGCGACGGCGTCTATCTTTCCACCAACAACGGTGCAAACTGGGCTGCAGGCGGGTTCGGGTTTGACGAACACACGTATCCGTGCGCTAACTATTTCTGGTACAAATCTCTTCACAGGCACTTTAGGCGGTGGTGTCTTTCTTTCTACGAATAACGGCACAAACTGGACTCAGGTCAGTTCAGGATTAACGAACACCTATGTAAATGCTATTACTTTCTCCGGTACGAATCTCTTTGCCAGCACTGAGGGCGGCATCTTTGTTTCCACCAACAACGGCACAAACTGGACTTCGGCGAGTAATGGACTGACCAACACTTATATTCATTCTATTGCTGTCTCTGGTACAAATCTGTTTGCCGGGACTGAGGATGGTGTTTTCTTTTCCTCCAACAACGGTACAAACTGGACTCAGGTCAGTACAGGATTGACGAACACCATTATATGGGCTCTTGAAGTCTCCGGTTTGAATCTCTTTGCCGGAACTAATGGCAATGGTATTTGGAGGCGACCTCTGGATGAAATAATCCCGGTAGAGCTTATATCGTTTACAGCATCAGTTACCGGAAATGATGTAACGCTTAGCTGGACAACAGCAACAGAGCTAAACAACTTAGGTTTTGAAGTTCAGAGATCAATAGAGAATAAAAATTGGAATACAATTGCATTTGTTGAAGGAGCGGGAACGACAACATCGTCACAAAGCTATGGTTATGTTGATAATTCAATTTCTTCAGGAAAATATTTTTATAGGTTAAAGCAAGTTGACTTCAACGGTAGCTTTGAATATAGTAATGTTGTTGACGTCCTTGTTGGTATTCCAAATGAATTTGTACTTTCGCAGAATTATCCAAACCCATTTAACCCAAGCAACATCAATTATCTTATGCAATACCGGCAGCAATCATTTGTTACGCTAAAAGTGTATGATATCATTGGGAAATGAAATAGCAACGCTTGGTTAACGAAGAAAAACAAGCGGGAAATTATGAAGTTGAGTTCAATAGTCATTCCGGCACTGTCCGGAATCTGCCAACTGGAACATATATTTATGAAATAAGAGCAGGTAATTTTGTTGAAACCAAGAAGATGATTCTGCTGAAGTAGTTCAATGTCATTCTGAGTCTAACGAAGAATCTATTCATTAAAAGGGCGAGCCACGAGCTCGCCCTTACTACTTACCAATCAAAACTTTAGCGAATCTTTATACTCGTTACTGTCCTTTCCGTACTGCGCTGCAAGTGCCAGCCTAACTTTTCTAATCCTGTCATCAAGCTCATCGTATAAACTTAATCTTGCTTCTACTGAGTTATCGTACTCTTCCAGCTTTTCTGCTACCACAGAATTTTTTGCGTCCACAGAAGCAACAAAGGCTGTATAATTTAAAACGGTTAAGTTTGTGTTGCTCGGTGCATAACCCGGAACAAGCTTTATAACTTCCAGCACATCTTTACCGACCTTTAGCATAGAACCAAAACTAACTTCGCTTGTCGATGCGGTTTTTGCAGGCGAACCTGCAGGCGGCTTTTTGCTTATTCTTATGCCGCGCATGCTCTGCACTGCTCTCTGCACCTTTTTATAATCCAGCGATTTCTTTCCATCCGGGTGTATCGATGCAACGTAATCCCGTATCTGCGAGCATCTTTTTATAAGCCCGTTATCTGCTTTGTAAAGATTATACCTCGCTTCCCTTTCTGTGGAAAGCACCGAAAGCTTTGATGCTGCATCATTGTTTGCTGTATCCACGCTGTCTAAAAAGGGAGTAAGGTTTGCGGGTTCAAGGTCCGGGTTGCCCGGCGAGTAGGTTGGCAGTGTTTCCAGGTACTCTATAAGCTCGCGTGTCTTTGTGTACCTCTGCCCGAATGTTCTTTCTGATGATGACGGCATGCTCTAACTCCTTATATTAATTAATAAATATGTTTTTTAGGAGTTTAAAGCACAGCATCCCTTCCCTCTTGTCATTCTGAGCGTAGCGAAGAATCTCTCCTCGTTCGTCATTCTGACCCCGGTGAATATCGGGGGAAGAATCTGTTCTCTAATTAAACCAGGGCAGGATAAAAATCAACACACATAAAAAATATTTTTTCACTCGCAAAATTTATACCTCCAATTATGAGATGCACTTTTGCATTAGCCTGATACACTTTTACAATTACATACTCTAACCCGTAACTAAGCAACTGTAAACCTGTAATGAGCAATTGTATTTATAGAGTTTGTGACTGCAAACACATAGTTAGCTACGTTAACTATAGAATGAGCAAAAGAAAATTTAGATGAAGCAAAAGTAAAGTTAGATGTTGACGACCGCTGACGAAATTGACGACAACAGTTGGCTGACAGGAAGTGATTTAGGAAGGTGAAAAGAGATTTACTGATTTTTAATTATGATCTTTGCTTTTTTTAGTCCTTGTTGGAGTAAGAACTTTAATAATTCCTCATTTATCTTTTTATCAATGATAGGGTCTTCGTGATAAGCTCCAAGTTCTTTTGCCAGACAAGTAGAATTTTCACTAAATGATCTTTGATTTTTATTTCTTGTACTTTTCTTCCGCATCCTTGAATATAGAAATTGGAAAGTGATCATAAAGAGAACCCCAGGTAACTGTCTTATAGTCCTCTAGTAATTCAGGATTACCATATTTTTTCAAATTGTCAAGATATGTTTGTGAGCAAAGTAACAATGCCGATACTTTTACATTATGTCCTTTTAGTAAATCGCTTACTCTGATAATATCCTGTTTTAGAAATGCGATTTGATCGGAGTGAAAAGGCTGCTGCACTTTAGCTTCGATAATAACTAGTTCAGTTGGGGAAAAGAGACACAAATCAAATGTTCGCTTTCGAAGTTCTTCTGGTAGTGGAAGTTCTTTCAATTTATAATAATCACGATAGAAACATACCTCAAAAGAAATTTCCCATTCCTGATCAGAATTAAAATCTGTTTTTATTGTTTCATTGAGCCAGCGGACAAATTCTTTTTCTTTGCCGATTAGGAAATGATAAAGATGCGAGCAAAAATATCTTTCTTCGCGAGTTATTTGTGCCCATTTTTTGTCTGATAAATATTTGAAGCCCATTGCTTCCCCCTCCTAATTGTTAAACGCTTACAGGTAAAACTTCTAAAAAGTGTACTGGCTTTGCGGTTCAATTAAAAGTAATCCTGTTTAAAGGTATTCTCTTAATAATCCTAAACAATCAAGTTCATTCTCAACCTTTATATGATGATCTTGCAAAGCCGGATTCATTTTTCTGAGTAGCGTCTTAATGTTTGAAACTTCCCGGTCTTTAAACCCCACTGCTGTCCCATAAATATATTGATGTTTAGATAAAAGATTATTTAATCCAATGGCTTCTAAGTTTTCTTTTGCATAACTGAAACCAAGGAAAAATATCCGCTGTGCAGCCGAAAGAATTTCTTTAATTTCCTCAACCTGAGCTTTCCCTCGATAAATGATTTGGATATTTTCTTGTGCCTTTCCTGCGTAAATCCAAAATATTATTTGTTTATACTTCTCACCCTTCTCGGGATTCTCCCATTGCAAATCATAAATTTTTCCGTAAGTGTGAATAACATTTATCCAATCAAGAATGTTTATTACATCGTTGCGGTCACCTGCAAATGAAAATATTAAACTTTGAGACAAGAATTCCTCAAACGATCTGTCATAATTGAAAGTTAGGAATTTTAATTTGTTATCTCTTAGTTTTTCTAAATCATGTACTTCTTATTATTTCCTTTGGAATTTCATTATAAAACCATTTGTACCAATCTGTTTCCGACTTTTTTATACTTTCATTGAAGCTGCTTATCGATTCAAAGTATAAAATACACCAAGCAAGAATGAACTTTCCTTGTTCATAAAATGATTCTTTATTTCTTGATAAAAATAAATCATCGAATTAGTCGCAGATTGGTTGAATGATTCAATTAAGTAAGAAAATTTATCAGCCTCGGACCTTGCATCAATAATTCCAGTATTACGACTTTTTTGGATATAACTTGAATATTTATTCCTGAATTGAGTAATAATAAAAGTTCTCAACTCTTTTGCTGTAGGATAACCATAAGGTGCACTTGCTCCAGCACCTAAGATGAAGACTGTATCTTGAGTAATCATTTCTCCTTCTCCATCTCCCTTATAATCTTTATCGTTTCAACGCTGACGGTAGTGACTTTTTGTAGAAGTGCTATCACGTGTTCTTTGTAATCTGAGAAGCGGTAGGTGTTGAACTTTTCTGCGATGGTTTTATCTTTGGGTTTCTTTTCTTTGTATTGGTCGAGTATCCATTCCAATGCAGAACGATTACCGAGCTTATATTCCCACGCTTCTTTTGGAATACCTTTTAGCTTTGTTATTTCGTCAATCTCGATTTCGCCAGCCTGCTTATTTGCTCTTAGTTTTACTTTTATCTTTGGCTGAATGCCGAACATCGGTTCCGGTTCTTTTACTTTCGGGAAGAATTCTTTCTGCTTTTCTTTTTTCTCTTTTGGTTTTTCATCTATGCGTTTTAGCTGATATGGTTTTGCTTCTTCGTAGTTTATGTGCAAGTCCATAAGCTGCTTGCCCCACTTTGCCCACTGCCGAAAGTCTTTGTAAAAAGGAATACGCGGAAATTCTCTCTTTAAGTTTAACTCATATTTTTTGCGGTAAGCAGGATTGTGCAGCACACCGTAAACGTAATGGAAGATGTCTTCCTTCTTTATCTTTTTGTCTTTGTAATGAGTTAACGAATTGTTCTAAACCCCAATCGGTGATGTTATCAAATCTGGCTACCTTTTTCATCATATTTATAGAGTGGAATGCATTGAGTTGTCTCTATATAGCTATAATCGAATTAGTTTGTCCGTTGTTAAAAGCGAAAACGGTTTATTTCCCGCTAAATCTGAAAAACAAAATGCTAGATTCTTTTCTCCCAGAGTGAAGATTTTTTGCATTAAGTGTAAGTCATCGTGTATAAATACTTAGAATAGTAGACAAATTGTTTTGTGAATGGTCGGTAAAAACAAGTAGTTATTAAATCCTTGATTAAAATCAATCGATATTCCCTGATTTAATTCTTGATTATTAACCGTGACCACTTGATTCTTAAATCTTTAAAGTAACTCTTATTTTTCTTCTGTAAATTTTCCTTGTAAACAGTAATGTAAAACTTAATTTTACCTATCAAATCATCTTTATTAAAATCGAAAACCCATTCATCTCTTTTTGATTTCACACCTTGTGAAAAGATTTTGAAACATCGATTTTTCAATTTTTTGTCTTTTTGTTTTCTTATCAATTAATGGAATCAATTGATCAAAATCATTATTAATTTGATTCAACCAATTAAATTTTCTTGTCAGGAGCAACTTTTTGGAAATGCTATCTCTTTTAATTGGTGATTTCTCAACCATTCCAGTTTCACTTCTTTTCTCCAAGTATCCTCCATATTCAATATAATGAATCTTGCACTCATCATTTTTTTGATCTTGTTTTACTAGCAACATGATAGCAACACCTGTTTGTATCCCAAAAACATTATGAGTAGTTCCCGCGATTTTGGGATTTTCTCTAACATCACTCTTGGTATCAATTATAAAACAGTAGTTAAAATCATCTGCAATGCATTTTCTAAAACCATCAAATGTTTTGCTATCAATAAAGCATCTATTTGTGATGAAAGCGACTAATGCCATTATTATCAATTCTATCAATAGCCCATCGATAAAATCTGACATACATATCATACAACTGATTCTTATTTTGTGCCTGAACTATATTTCACAAATGAATTAGAAATTCGTTCATCTATTTGTTTGTATACTCTATTTTCGTTGAATTGATTGAAATTTTTTTGGTTTGCATTATAAGGCGGATTACCAATAATAACGGAAATCTTTTTCTGGTTTTGTCTTTTTATCCTTTCAGTATTTTCACTGCTAAAACCAAAAAGTTGTGTTTGCTGTCCGGTGTATTTTAATGCACTAGTGTTATCAAGAGTATCAACAAAACAAAGGTTTGGGAATTCCACGTATTGTCCCATCTTTTGTTTGTAAGTGTATTCAATGTTCAGGTTGGCGACATAGTAAGGAAGTATTGCAACTTCGTTTGCGTGGATTTCATTTTTGTATTTGTAAGGCAGATACTGTTTGGGAATGTAATCAATAATATCGCAGATAAAAGTTCCGGTGCCGGTTGCAGGATCAAGTATTTCAACATTCTTATCTGCAAGAGTTTTTCCAAAATGTTTTTGCAGAAGATAGTCGGTGCTTTCAATCATAAAGTTTACAATCTCGTTGGGAGTGTAAACAACACCAAGCCTGTCAGCAGCTTTCGGGTTATAAGTTTTGTAGAAGTTCTCGTAAATAACTTTTAAGAACTTCTGCTTCTCGTGATGGTCGGGAATGTTTGCGTGCTGCATTGCTGATTACATTATAATAATGTCTTATGCTGTCGAGTGTATTTCTTCTCGTATCTCCGATAAAAAAAGTATCAATTACTTTATCAAGCTCAAGAGCAATATTATTTTCACGGTGGAACTGGGTCTCATCAAATACAGCATTAAATATTTCTTCGGTGAGAATGTGCTGTATCATCATTTCACGCACATCATCAACAGTGAAATCAGGATTAATATCCTGCTTGCAGTGTTCTAAGAATTTATCGCGGGCTTCAACGTAAGTTTTGTTTGCTTTGGCTTGCTTGACCATCATATCTCGCAAAGCATCTACAATATCGGGGAGGTCTTCCTGGAATTTTTTTAATGCATCATTAAACTCAGTAACCTGCGGATGTTCGTAGCTAATAAACTGGTTGAGGATTTTATCCAGCTTTTCACGGTCGAACATATCAACACGTTCAACAGTTTCACCGTGCTGAATAAGAACAGCGGTTGTGCCATCCTCAAAAAGAATATTTGTTTGCGGATAACCCTTTTTAAGCTTCGCATTTATTTCATCATCAATCGTATCCTTTTCATCTTTGCTTTCCCAGTAACCGTAATCTAAACGTAAAGCATTATTAAGAGTTCCATCAGGTTTGACTTTTGCACCTTTTGTTCCCTGCACAGCAATTTCAGGAACAAGCAAAAGGTTTTTCTTTTCAGCGTAATGATTGAGAAGGTCTTTGAAGGCATCGCGAATACTCAGTTCGTTCATTTGAGCCGCCGAACTGAATAAGCTTTTCACGCTTCGTGTAGTATTGATTGATGAGCTGAACGGACATTAGCTTCAGACATCATATTATTATGGAATGTAACTTAACTTAAAAACAAAAAAGCATCAACCCGTCTTCATCCGGCTAAGCCGGATTACGCTGGGCAGGCTTATTGCAGGAGAAGAAAAATTATTAATTATAACCGCACTAAATAATTCCCGGAATTAGAAACCAAGTTTTTTTCTTGTAGTTTTTCCAATCCGGATATCTTGATAATGAACTTTCAGCCATTATCATATTAACAAGAAAAACGGATAGCCACCAGTAAGCAAGGACCATCCAAGGAAGCCAGTGCTGTGCAAGCAAAGCATAAGAAGTATAAACCATCATCTCACCCAGATAATTAGGATGACGTGAATAACGGAATATTCCATCTGTTATTAATGCTTTATGGTATTTAAGGCTGAAATGTTTCTGGCAGTCAGCACTAATCATTATTACAATTCCCAAAGTATGAAGAGCTATACAAAAAGCTAAGAACCAATTAGGCACAACAGATGCTTCAGGTCTGGAAATTAAGAGAAACGGAGCGATCCAGTAAGTTGCAAGTATCAAAAAAGTAAAAACAGCCCCGCCAAATGTAACTTTTGTTTCCCACTTGAAATCCGGAAAAGCAAAATGTTTAAATACCCAACAAAGACCGTAACTGCCGTGCAGTGCAAGGTAAACAAAAGCTGCCGTCGAAAAGTTTTTGTAAAAAAGCATCAGTGCAATTACAGCTAACAGGGTTAATGCTTTATGAGTGTTAATTGACCAGGCAAGCTTTATAAATTTTTTTCCACCAAGAAGATTCTGGCTAAAAAAAACATTAAACTTATTTACAAATAGTACCCACTCAGGAATTGATTGAGTAGTCATATCGAACTCTCGCTGATTTTAGATATTAACTTAAACTAAAAACAAAAAAGCATCAACCCGTCTTCATCCGGCTAAGCCGGATTACGGCGGGCAAGCCCGTCGAAATGCCGGGCAAGACTACTAATGCAAAACAGCAGCCGGGCGCACATTATTTTCATGTTTCTTACCGGTACTTGTACGAACAACCTTGTCAAAACACCGGACTTAAGGTTTTAACGGCACAAGTTCAAACTCAATTAGCTTTTTACTGACAAAAGGCAGCTTGTTTAATTTATCACGCGCGACCAAAGCACTATCGGCTTCAAGCACTATAAACAGCACTGAAATTAGCGCAAAGTAAAACTCGCGAACGAGTCCGTTGAGTACAAAACCCCACAAAACCTTTGCTATGACCTTTTCCGCATACTTTTTAAAGTGCCGAGGAAGTACCACCTAATTCTTCTTTCAAGGGCCAGTATTTTCATTTTAATTTTCCTTTGAAAAAAGAGTCAAGATCCAGTTATTTTCTAAAGTATTTTACTTAACAGCAAATGTAATTCAAAGTAAAACCAAAAAAGCTATCAAAGAGCACTAAACCGCATAAAAAACAATTATAATAGCGCGTAGTTAGTTAATATTGCAGTAAACCAGTACCAGGTGGTAGTAATTTTTTTGTTTTTATGTTTCGCCGCAACAGCCTCATAAATAGTTGCAAGAAACGGAGGAATAGCAATAGGTAAATATCCTATCGGTTCAGGCAGTACCCGTTTAGAGAAATACGCTAATACGATTATGCTCACACCTGTTGCAAGTGCAATTTGTATGTGCGGGGACCTTAATAAGTTCTTTCAGTTTTTGCATAAATGTTATTATCGTATGTCTTGTTATTAATATATTAACCAATACTTGTGCTATAGATGTTAAGAAATGTGAGAACAAGTATGCCATACGAAGTAACAGAGGTGAATTCAGGATTACCATTCAATATAAAATATGAATGAATTCCAAAAGCGAAAATACCGCTGGCTGCAAGAAGGTAAGAAAATGCTGGCGCACCTTTTTTCCATTCCACCACTTTTTCAAAACCGTAAAGGAATAATAGCAGAAGCACTAGATTTAGAATTAAGAACAGATCAATTCCGCCGGGAAGACCGAAAAGATTCCACTCATGCCAGAAAGCAGAATCAATTTCGTGCGTTGCAAGCAAAGCAAGGTTTATTAAATATAACTTTGCTGCAGTTTTGCGAGAGCTTATCACTTCACAATCCTGACTTTCTCAGGATAATTTGTTGTATTAAGCCAGGTATTTAACTCCGGCGCAAAACCGGGGATATATTTTACTACTAATTCCTCAAATGAATTATAATTAATAGAATTGAATGAGAAAAGCTCTTTAAGGAACCTGTCAAACTCTTCATCTCCCATTTTATTCCAAATGCTGTAGAAAAACAGCCAGACCCTGTCGTTTAAAACAAATTTGTCTTTATATAAACCAATCTCATCGAAATTAATTTCGAGAATTGGCTTTTCAACCGGAAGGGTGTTTCCCCGCCACGTTTTGCCGGTTTTTCTTTTTTCTAAATATCCCTCTTCAACCTTCATCATTTTTCCTTTCGCATCATAGGCATCTCCCTCCATTTTTTTTAATGCATACACCTGGAAGAAACTCGGGAAACCTTCAATCACAAAAGCACAGAAAGGATTTTCTTTTGTCACAGGTATTTTAACGTATGGATGTACAAGTTCGTGTGCGATTAATGACTTTGAACGAATATCATTTTCAAACGTATTAAATATCTCTTCAGAAATACCGATTACATTAGCGCTGGATATGTCTCCATACCTAGGCATTTCCATAATAAACAAGGGCAGAGCGTTATCAATGCTTTTCAGGTTTTGAGAATATAGTTTCCTTAATCCGATTGCATACTCCAGAATTTTTTCACTACTCATTTTGTTATCAAGATAATAAACATATACATTATCCGTTGTATTTAATTTATAAGGTCGTGCTGTACACTGTATGTCAAAAATATCAGTCAGACCAGGTTCCCAGGTAGCCGTGTAAGTTGTGCTATCGATTTTTTCTTCGAGTAATTCGCCTCCTACAATACACTTGTATTCCCTGGGAAGTTGAATCGTTATTTTTCTAAAATCAGCCTTATAACTGCTTTGATATGCTTCTGCAAAAACAGGGAACCATAGCGAGTATCCATAACCACGAAGATAAACTCCGCTGTTTTTGTTTATATGCATATAATTGGATAGAGCTCCTGCTTTGGAGGGATTAAAAAATCCTGAATAAAAAACATTCAGATTGTTTTTATCAACATCAGAAGTTCTAACAATAACCTTTAATGCAACCCTGCTGTAATCGTAGCCATACAGAACTTTCTCGTCGGAATAATTAATATTTTTATTTCCGGTTAGTATTGAATCGATATTTAAGCTCACCGTGTAAATAAAATACAATTACACTATCGGTTATTTCTGAAAACTCAACAAAAGAATTAGCTCGCATAAACGCTTCCGGAGAAACCGGGGAATTATACATTTGTGCATCATCCGGAAAAAACTCAGCATTTATCTCGTAACTGTTTACAGTTTGTGCCTGCAGATATAGGGGGATTGAGATAAGGAATAGTCCAATTAACAATTTTTTCATGTTATTATCCTCGAAGCTATTTGAAATGGTTGAAAAAACCGGTGGCAACCTAATCTAAAAATAAAAAAGCATCGGAAAATCTGTATCTACTTCTTTGAATTCTTTACTTTCAACACAACGAAAGTTACATCATCATTTGGCGGATTACCGTTTCTCCATTTATCAGCTTCTTTAACCAGGTCATCAATAATTAATTGAGAACTGTTATGTCCGATTTTTTCAAAAGTAGATATGATACGGGGATAATCGTACATTTCTCTTTTATCGTTGAACAGCTCTACCAAACCATCGCTGAATAATAAAACAGTATCACCATCGTTAAGTTTTACTTTTGCATCCTGATATTCAAAATTATCAAAAGCTCCCAAAGGCATTCCTTTTAGTAATATCGGTTCAACGGTTTTAGTTTCGTTTCTGTAAATATAAATCGGGGGCATACCGGCACACGAGACTACAAGCTGATCATTTTGAATTTTAACAAATGATAACGCCATGTATAAATTACCAAGATGCATTTGTTTTATAGTCTGGGTACATTTCTCGAAAAACGATTTAATAGTAGTATCCCCGGCACTTGAAATGAATAAACTTTTTATAACTGAAACCATTGTTCCTGCTTTTAGCCCGTGCCCGGTAGCGTCTCCGATAACAATTATAAGAGAATTATCTCCGTTGTTAAAGAAATCATAATAATCACCTCCCACTTCTGTGGCTGTTTGCATATGAACTGCTATATCAAGATTTGGCAGATTCGGGAAGATTTTTTGGCAGCATCGATAGCTGGAGCTTGCGTGCCTCCTCAAGCTCATTGGTTTTTCTCTCATTCTCTGCTTGCATTGCTCTTGCCTCTGCTTCAGCAGCTTGTGCACGAAGTTCGGCTTCTGTTATTCGTGCTCTATCTCTTTCTCTCTTAATTACACGCGCCTGCTGAAATTTATGTAATGAATAAATGAATCCAATTCCAAACAAAATATAAAATGCATAAGCCCAGCCGGTTTGCCACCACGGTGGAGATATAATTAGTTTAATACTTGCACCTTCATAATTCCACACTCCATCATTATTCGATGCAATTACTTTAAAGACATATTCGCCGGGGTCGAGGTTTGTGTATGTCGCCTGTCTTTGGTTTTCGGTGTTTATCCAATTAGCGTCGTAATTTTCAAGCATATAGGCATATTTATTTTTCTCCGGTTTATTGTAATGCAATGCAACAAATTCAAAAGAAATATCGTTTTGCCAATGAGCCAGGTCAATTTCATTAGTTTCTGAAACATTCACTTTTAGCGGAGAGTCCTCACCTATTGGAACCGAACTGTTGAACAGTTTGAAATCTGTAATTGCTACTCTTGGCGGGTAAGGATTGTTTCTTAGACTATCTGGGTAAAAAGAATTGAATCCGTTAATTCCACCAAAGAACATTTCTCCCGTTGAACTATAAAATTCAGCCTGCCCGTTAAACTCACGGCTTTGCAATCCATCATCCATATCATAGTTTGTAAAAATATTTTTAACCGGGTCGTATTTAGTTATTCCCCTATTGCTGCTCAGCCATATATTACCGTGCTCATCTCCTAAAACTGAGTAGATAACATTATTCGGAAGATCACTATTCTCATCGGTAAATAATGTAAAGTTCTCTGTTGCAGGATCAAACCTGTTCAAACCACCACCGAAAGTTCCAAGCCATATAATCCCATTTTTATCAATATAGATTGATTGAATAGAGTTGTTACTTAGACTATTAACCTTTGTTGGATCGTGTCGATAGTTTTTAAAAACATTTCCATCTTTATTAAAAACTTCATTATGGACTTTTTTCTTTTCTTCAGGATTAAGTACGAGCTTGCTTAATCCACCGCCGAAGGTACCTACCCACAGATTACCATCCCTATCTTCGGCAACCGCTCTAAGTATGTCAATAGGTAAACTGTTGGGATTATCTGGATCGTGTTGAATCCTGTAAAATGATTCTGTATCTCTGTCAAATAAATTCAATCCCCCAAAATCTGTTGCTATCCACAATCTGCCTTTACTGTCTTCATATATATCGCGTATAAAATCATCACTGATACTGTTGATGTCGTTGGGATTAAATTTAAAATGTGTAAATGTTCCAGTTTCCCGGTTAAATTTATCCAGGCCACCGCCGTATGTTCCAATCCATAAATTACCTCTGCTGTCCTCATGAATTGCCCAAATATTATTCGATGAAATACTGCTTGTGTTATTAGGGTTATTCAAATAATGGGTAACTTTTTTTCTGCTGTGATCATATCTGTTCAGCCCTCCGGCTGCTACTCCAACCCAAAGTTCTCCATATCGATCCAGGTAAATTCCTCTTACAATTTGTGCACTTAAACTATTTTGATCCTTTGGATTATACTTATAAGAATTAAATTTCTTTGCGTAATTATCAACTTTGTTCAATCCGCCGGTTGCCGTACCTATCCAAAATACTCCGGTCGTATCTTCATATACCCGGGTAATTACATCATTACTTAAACTATTAGGATTTGAAGGATCGTATTTATATTGTGTAAATGTTTCCGTTTCAGGATCAAAAAAGAATCCCCCTTCAAGTGCACTTGTTATTAATAAAATTTTTCCGAACATATCTTCAACAAAACCAAGAACTGCATTATTATTTCCGCTCTTGTTTCTTGGATAGGGAAGATAAGTTCTAAACTGCTGTGTGGCTTGATCAAATTTATTCAATCCTTTGGCAGTTGCAATCCAACAAATTCCATTTTTTGATTCATAAAACTGATTAGCAATATTGCTGCTGATTGAATTTTGATCGGTTGGACTATGACTAAAATATGTAAAGGAGTTATTTTCCGTATCGAACCTGATCAAACCCTTGCCAGGGGTTAAGTCTTGAATATTACCTGTAGTAATCCATAAAACACCAGAGTCTTTTTTAGATTCACTGATTGATGAAATGAATGTGCCCGAAAAAAATCTTTCAAAATTTTTCTTCTTTCGGGCGTATTTGTTTAAACCATTAACTGCCCCAAGCCACACATTTCCGGCAGCGTCTTCAAAAACCGACCGGATATTATTATCGCTTAAACTCTCGGGATTATCCGGGTCGAATCTATAGTGTTCAAATGTTTCAGTAACTGGATTAAATATGTCTGCGCCGCCCGCATTTGTGAAAACCCATATCTTATTAGTTTTATCCTCAAACGCATAGTTTACAAAATCATTGCTAATGCTTTCGGTTTTCCCCGGGTCGTGGAGATAATGTTTAAAAGTTTCAGTCTCCCTGCTAAATTTATTTAGTCCTCCTCCTGCAGTTCCTATCCATATGTTTCCATTGTGATCTTCAAAAGTTGAAAAGATCTGACTGTTTGAAATGGAAGTCGAATCAAAAGGATTATTTTTATAAATAACAAATTCATATCCATCATATTTATTTAACCCGGACTGAGTACCAAACCACATAAATCCCTTGCTGTCTTTCATTATTGTACTAATGATGCTTTGCGAAAGTCCCTGTTCTAAAGAAATTCGTTCGAATTGTAATTTTGAATCTTGAGCTTTTGTATTACCTGAATATGTTAGAAGAGACAAGAACAAAATATAGGTGGGTAGCCATTTATAAAACTTTGAGGAATATTTTAAATATAATGGATACATGATTAAATAAATATAATCAATATGTGTTTTGGATGAAATATATTTAACACAAATATCAAAATTTGATATGCTCTTTTGACCATTCATGTAAATTCTACAGTACCTTTATCTATAAATAAAAGGTAAAAATATATCTTTAAATAGTTACAGTAACCAATCAAGCCATTGGCAGGATGTAGCAACAAATAGCAAGAGAAAGAAAGCAAAGTATTTTTTTCATTTGTGTATCCGTTCTTTGTTTAAGACATTAACATTTTAATGCTGTTCCTGACTAAAAACAAAAAGCATCAACCTGCTCGCCGGATAAGTTAACTTTTTTCTTACTCGTTTTATTAAAAATAGTTTAGTTTTACTGTTAGAATATTTTCCGTAAACAGGAATCTGATAGATATTAATCACAATTCATATAGAGAAAAATGCAATGCAAAAACATTTTACTTTATATTTGATGTTTTTTTCCCTCCTAACATCTCCTTCAAAATCTCAAACACTGTTGGATTATACAAGAGAAGAACCTGGGAAGTATGATAGCAAGACCTTCCTTTCATTAGCAAACACAAATTACTCGCAAAGTGAATTAAGCCTTAGCAGTATTAAATGGATAAGTCTGGGGAAGATTAATAACAGATGGACAAATCAAGCAAATTATTTTTCTTTGTATGATTCTCTCGACCAAAATTATACTTCATGGGAATCCAGGACAAGCTTTTGGATTGCTGCTTCCGAATTAGCAGCCGTTCAATTCATTCCGTTTGCTCTGGCAAAGTGGGGAAGAAAATGGGAAAACCCTGAGGACAACTGGGCTAATGTTTCCCCGCAAACTTGGTGGAGAAATATAAGCGAGGGATGGGAATACGACGGCGATGCATTCTTAACAAACTATTTTGCGCATCCGTATCACGGAAATCTTTACTACAATGTTGGCAGAACAAACGGATATAATTTCTGGGAATCTTCAGCATGGGCAGCAACCGGAAGCTTAATATGGGAATACTTTGGCGAAACATTCCGACCGTCTATTAATGACTGGGTTAACACAACTTTAAATGGAATTGCTCTGGGAGAAGTATTGTATCGATTATCTAATATGCTGACTGACAATACTGCAACAGGTTCTAACAGGGTTTTAAGAGAGATTGGGGGGGCATTGTTAAACCCGGTGAGAGGCTTTAACCGTTTAATTAGTGGTGAATCTGGAAAACTTTTTCCGAACCCGGAAGGCCGTAAGCCTAGCGAATATTTAGTTATGGTTAATGCCGGGGTAAGATCGCTTGATAGAGATGTCGGCGGTGATATTTCAATTAAGGAACAGGTTCAGGAAGGACTATTCGTAATAGATTTTTCTTACGGCAATTTATTTACAGAAAATATTAAAAAACCATTCTCAAATTTTCAGCTTACGATGGCACTTTCATCCGGATCGCCCAGTTTAACAAGGATTCAAACTTATGGAAATCTGTTCGGGGATTACTTATATAACAGAGCAAACAGGCAGATATTGTTCGTAACAACTCTTGATTATAATTATTTGAATAACCCCGGATTTATTTACGGCGGCACTTCCATCGTTCCGCAAATTGTTTCGCGTTTTCAAATTGGTGAGAGCACCAATATTGTAGCAAATGTGGGGATTGATTTAATTGCTATGGGTGCAACACCCAATGATTACTACACTGATGCTGAGGGCAGAAACTATGACTTTGGACCCGGGATAGGGATTAATTTAAAAGCTATTGTTAATAACTACATCTGGGACATTGTAGAAATTTTATACACTACTAAATGGTTGTATACGCAAAGTGAACCGGCGGAATCAAGGCATCATATGCATCTGTTAATGGTCAGCGGGCATTTGCCCATCAGAAAATATTTTGCAATCGGAATTGGGATCGGCGCTTATTGGAGGAACAGCTACTACGAAAAGTTTGATGATGTCTCTCTGCGAAGCCCCATATTCAGAATTTTCTTTAAGACGGCACTGCATTATTGAGTTTTGGTGAAAAACCATCCAGGTCTTTTAATCCATCCTGGTATTCTTCAAATAATTCTATCTCACCTTTTATTCCCTTTGCACCGCTGGGTTGAATTGGAGCTCCTTCGGCTTCTTTATGCGGAGAATGTATTACCCCAATTGGATGATAAATTAATTTTTTATGCTTCATAGATTTTTGTAGCGGATATAGTTATTAACTGTAGATATTAAAATTGTTACAGCTAATTCATCATTAAACTGTGAATACAACTAACTCAAACACAGAAAAGCACCAACCTTTTAGAAACTATCAGAATTAATTTATTACACTTCTGTGATAAATTCGTTATAACTGAAGTTTATTTTGCAGGTGATTCCTAATTAATAATTTCCAAACAAAAGAAGGAGGCATAAAATGAAAAAGTTTTTTGCCCTGTTAATGCTGATGCTGCCGGTATTGCTGTTGAATTACGGTTGTAATGAAAATACAGCACCGGTTGAAAATACTTTTAATGATCAGCAGCTTGAAAAAGGCGGTGGACATTTCGGCAACGGCGGGGATATTGTGGTTGCAAACCGGAACTCAGGAAGCATTTCTGTTATAAATACAAAAACAGACGAAGTAAGTGGAACATACCAGCTTCCTGCTAGTCCAAACACTCCTGAACCTATGTATGTTGTCTATGTAAGAAGAGGAGATCGTGTATTTGTAGGAGACCGTGCAAATAACCAGGTAGTTGTATTTAAAGCTTCAGATTATAGCGTTGAGACTACAATTCCGGTTGGACAAGGAGTATTCCATATGTGGGCAGACAGAGTTGGAAAACAGCTCTGGGTTAATAATGATGTTGATAATACTACATCAGTTATTGATTTACGCACTTTACAGGTGATAGCAACTGTTCCAACACCGGCAGATTTAGTTAGTATGGGCGGTAAGCCACACGATGTCTTTTTAGGACCACTTGGTAAAATCGCTTATGTATCAGTAGTTGGTGTTTCTGGTCCATCAGATTATGTGGTTCAATTCAGTACCAGAACTTTCCAGGAAACCGGAAGAGCAGCGGTTGGTAAAGATGTTCATTTATCAATTCCGTTGGTGAGTAGATTTCTATATGTTCCTTGTCAAAATTCAGATGCAGTATATGTGCTTAATAGATTTAATATGAATGTGGTTGAGACAATACCTGTTCCCGGTGCACACGGTGCAATTATGACGACGAATGGGAAAATCTTTTATACTACTAATTTACAAGGTGGCGGAACTAATGGATTATATGCAATTAAAACCAGAACGAACCAGGTGCTAGGCTCAACGAACACACCGTACCCGGTTCCCCATAATGTTGCGGTAAATACTTCGTCTAAAAAATTATATCTGACTCATTCAGGGGCCACTTCCGATAAAGTAACCGTTTATGAAATATCAAATCATAATCCGGTACCGGTATATGTGAAGGAAATTACTGTAGGATTAAATCCTTTTGGATTAACGTTTGCTAAATAAATTTGAATAAAAATGATGGCTATAGATTATTAAGCGATAATTGATTTTAAGCTAAAACGGCAACGAATGAAAATAATTCGCTGCCGTTTTTTATTATTAATTATTCTAAAGGTATCTTGTTTTTATTTTTTTCCAGCCAGCTGCTGAATGTTTGCAAGGAAGGGTTTAATGTTTTTGTGAATTCGACGTTGCGTGATTGGCAGTAGTCTTTCTCAAATTCAGCTTTAAATTGATACATATTTCCCATATCATCAGCACCCGGAAAACCTAAACCTCTGTAAGTATCCGGAGACATTGGATTGTAATTTACTTCATGACCAAATGCTTTTGAAAATGATTCAGCAAATTGTTTACCAGACAGATGCTCTCCTGCGATACCGACTGTTTTCCCAATATATTTGTTTCCCTCTTTAAATATAGTAAGTGCACATTTTCCTATATCTTCTACAGCAATTGAAGGCATCTTACTGTCCGCCAGTGGTAAAGAAAGCATGAGTTTACCGTCCGGTCCTTTTTTGGGTCCCTGTCCAAAGTAAATAAAATTCTCCCAATAAAATACAGTGTTAAGAATAGTAGTAGGAACACCTGACTCTGTAAAAAACTTATTTGACTCACCTTTTGCATCAAAGTGCGGGACTTTGTAATTATTCTGAAGAGTGGGCATCCTGTTATCGCTCAGAGGAACCCATTTGCGTGTATCATCCAGTGAAGACCAGATAACATGTTTTACCTTAGCGTCTTTAGCTGCTTTTGCAATATTAGCTGCTTGCGCTTTTTCTTTTTCTGGTGAAAAGTGTTCCCAGAAATTTGTCACTCCAAAAACACCATAAGTGCCTTCAAAAGCTTTCTTCAGGCTTTCAACATTATCAAGATCTGCAGTAAAGACTTCAGCACCCATTTTAGCCAATTCTTTTGCTTTATCTGAGTTTGGATTTCTTGTTATTGCACGGGCTGCAAATTCACCTGATTTGTCATTTAATATTGAACGAACCAATCCCCCACCCTGTGCACCGGTAGCACCAACAACTGCAATTATTTTCTTGTCTGCCATTATTTAACCTCCATTATATTGTTTTTATTATTGATTTTAATTTAACATTCTTTATGTGTTATAACAAACAATATTAAAATATAATTAGTTCAATTTAATAATATTGATGTGATTCACACTGGTTGAGAAGAATATTACCTTTATGAGGTTTTCAAGCTTAAGCGAAATAAATTCAATGGATAGCTAAATCCATTTTGGATTGCTTATGCTAAATAGAGTCGAAGAAAGCGGGTGGTAAACGATTCTTTTTAAGAGAATAATAAAGCCGGGAATAACATTTTATCATTCCTGGCTTTTGTATTTATAGTAACTTTATTTCCAATGCATAATTGAAAAACTAAAAAGCATCAATTAATCAAAAGTCATCTTATTACTTAATCCCCATCAAGCCCAATAATTCATTTATTGATTGAATAAGATAATCCGGATGTGCAGGGTTAAAGCTGTCAAACTCACTGCTTACGCCAATAAAACAAACACCTGCGGCTTTAGCCATCTCAAAATCAGCCGATGAATCCCCGATATAAACTGCCTCATCTGCGCGCTTATTTAAATTTCTTAATGCCAGCACTAACCCTTCCGGTGATGGCTTGGGTGTTTTAATGTCGTCGCCGGTTACAATTGTTTTGAAAAAGTGAATAATTCCATTAGCATTCAAGTCTCTTACAACTCTGCTCTTTGAACCGGAAGTAACCAATCCGAGTGTATAATCTCCATTAATCTTAATCAGAGTTTCATTCACACCGGAAAATAGCTGTGGAGTCTTTTTCTCAGCTTCCTTTAGCCACAATGCATCTGCCGCAGCCCAATCCTCTTTCCTTAGTCCGAGCGCTTCATAAGTCTTATACCAGTTAGGCGAGTAGCTGCTTAAAAAATTTTCTTTAGTTAAACGTATACCAAATTGTTCAAATGTTTTTTTAAAGACTTCCAAATGAACCTTGAATGAATCAAGCAGTGTTCCGTCAAGATCGAATAACAAAGTATTAATATTCTTAAGAGATTTCTTAATCATGCTTTCTTGCCAATTGCAAAAATTCTTTCATTGCTTATCTCAAAATCATAGGGATTTCGCTTGTCAAAAAATTCCAGGAGAAATCCTGCTTTACTGAAGTAGCCAACTATTTCTTCCTGTGTAAATAGAGCGGAGTAAATTTTGGTTTTTATTCCGAGTAGATCATCAATATAACCTTCTGACGTTCCAGCCTTAACAGCAACAAGCAAATAGCCATCCGTCTTAAGCACTCTGCTAAACTCAGTGAAAATTCTGTTGATGTAAATTTTTGGAGTATTTATTATTGAGTAGTAACAAAGGAGTCCGTCAAATGAATTATTGTCAAAAGGCATATTGCCTATATCAGCACATTCAAACTGCATATCCGGATTATTTAGTCGGGCAAGTTCAATACATTTTTCTGATAAATCGACACCAACAACTTTTATCCCTTTATCAAATAAGTACCTGCCGATATGCCCCGAAGGTCCGCATCCTGCATCGCAGATGAGTGATTCTTTTTTAAATCTTGCGGCAAAAGAATCGAGGAGTTTTCTGTCATATTCTTTTTCATTCATCTCGTTGTGGAAAAGGTCGTGGTATTTTTGAGCAGCAAGATTGTATGCCTGACGTGTTAAAGATCTTATGTGTTCAAGAGAATCCATACTTTAGGAATTATTATGATCTCACTGTTTCTATTAAATCTTTTTCAAGCAGAGAATAAATAATGCTGTCAAGAAATTTACCGTTGAATAAATAGTTCTCCCTGAAATATGCTTCCTTCTTAAAGCCAATCTTTTCTAACACCTTTTTAGATTTTTCATTGTCTGGATTTACATTTGCCTCAATACTGTGGAGTTTCATATTGTCAAAACCAAACCTTACCATTCTCTTCAGAGTTTCATGCATATACCCTTTTCCCCAGTATTCAGGTTTAAGAGCATATCCAATTTCAGCCCGGCAGTGTTCGGGAATTATCCTAAAGAATCCGAAGTAGCCAACAAAACTTTTCGATTGTTTTTCAATAATCGCCCAGTTAATACCGGTTTGTTTTTTATAAGATTCCTCAACTGAGTTAATTAACTTTTCTGCGTCGTCGATTGATTCAAACCCGGGGACATCCATAAATCTCATAACATCATCGTTAGACCGGATGAGAAATAAATCTTTTGCATCGCCAAGCTAATATTTTTCTGAAATAGAAGTCTTTCACTTTCAAATTCGGGAAATGTTTTAAAAATGACTTTTGTCTATTTCTATGTTCACTGATTCTAAAATTTTTACCTACATAATTTTGCACTTTGGGGTACTTTGCCAAAAGAAATAGATTTAGTGCCAAAATTCCTTCCAAAACAAAGCTATCAATCCGGCGAAATAAATTAGGATAGATACAAATATTATATTGAACTCTCTTACCTCTCTTCGAAGGGCAAGTTTGTTCTTGGATACTTTTTCCCGACAATTCAATATTTTTTCTTTAGTTAGAAAAAGTGATATCCCCAAAATTATTAATCCAATCCTAAGCATTTTCTCATCATAATAATGCTAGTTTAGTTAATTAATATTAACAAATGAAAATCCCCGGTAAAAATTTATTGCAAATCGTCAGTAATACTCTTTAGTCCATAAATATTTACTTTCTTCTGTTTTCCTTTGAGTTGAAGTTCACCAACGAATTCAGAACGCAGGTATTCAGGCAGCTCAACGTTTTGCAACATATACTCACTGATTAAAAATTTCTGGCCATATTTATTACATTCATCTTGTATTCTTGCGGCCGTATTGAGCACATCGCCATGATAAACTATTTCTTTTTTAATTGTTCCTATCCAGGTTACCGAAACTCTTCCAGCGTGTAGCGCTGCTTTGAATTCCGGATGGACTGCGTACTTTTCAAGGTACTTTTCTTTTTTCAATTCGATTGAAGTAAAGATATCAAAAAAGCAGTTAATGCAGCGGGAATATTTAACGCCGCTTTCGAAATTCCAGGTTAAAATTATTTCATCGCCGATGTATTGATATATTTCTGCTTTTGACATAAGAATTGCATCAGTCATATCGTGGAAGTAATCAATCAGGAATGAACTGTATTTAGTGTTCCCTATTTTTTCGGCAATAGCTGTTGAGGACTTTAAATCAATGAAAAGAAAAATTTTGTTTACTTCCTCGGGAAGGTGATATCTTCCCGTAACATATTTGATTAAATCTCCTGGTCTGTGCAAGCGTCTGATCTGCAGGAGTGCAATTGAAATAACAGATACAAGGGCTATAATAGAAAGATCACGGGGAAAGTTTTGCCGGTAAACTGCTGAGTATACTGATTGACCAACAGTTAAATTGTGTGTAAAAAAGTTACTTGCGGAATTAATTAACAGCTCATTGAAAGCAATTACAACAGAATAAACAACAGTTCTGAAGATGAGAAGAAACAGGTAAGATTTTTTTCGAAATTTTTCAAGAAACAGGAACTCCTCACAAATTCCGATTGAAGTCCCAACAAGAAACCCTATAAAAAAACCTCTAAGGGTTGGTCCCAGAATATCAATCTTATCGATGTAGTGAAGAAGAAAACCAATAACAGCGCCGGTAATAGTTCCGATTACGGTATAAATGAGAACGTTTTTAAATTTATAATTTCTTGTTAAAAACATTTTAATAACTTAAAAATGCAGATGATTGAAGAAAATTCAAAAATAAGCAGTTGCTGTAAAACCAACTTAAGAAAAATTGAGGACTAGTCGAAAATTTTAGAGATGAATGGGTTTATTTTGAAGTAAAATAGATTACTTAATGATCTTCCCACAGATTACAGGTGCGAAAATATTATTAATAATAACGAGCACCCACAGTCTTCCGTTAACTAAATTGTAATCTGCAAAAAGTTTTTCCCAGGAATGGCCCATCACATAGTGTCCGAAGACAAATTCGAAAATTATTGTAATTAAAACCCAGAAAATTCCAACTCCAAGAAGGGTTTTTACTTCTTTTATTTTCAGTTTTTTGATGAAGAAAAAAATGATGATGAATTGAACTATCAAATACAAAACTGTTCCAAGCTGATGTGCTGTCTGCTCACCAAATTTTGGAAGCAGAATACCAATTCTGAATGTTGCTACCAAAATTGCACTGATTGCAAGTATGAACCAGATACCAAGTGATTTAAGATACAGCGAAGACATAAAAGCAAATTATTTACAATCTTTTCTTAAATCCATCTTCTTACTTTTTTCTTGTAAGCATCGAACTCTTCGCCAAATTGTTCAAGCATAAGTTTTTCTTCCATTGGAATAAAACGAATTTCCATTGATATTATAAATAAAATGAAACCAATAAATGAGGTGAGAGAACCGAGGATAAATCCGATTCCGATTAATAGTATTGTCATACCGAGATACATTGGGTTGCGGGAAATATTGAACGGACCGGTCTGAATAAAGGCTGAAGGCTTTTCATCTGGCTTAACTGTTGTTTCATTTTTCTTGAATAATTGATCAGTCCAAATGTTTAGCACTCCCCCAACCACAAAGAACAAAAAACCCAACCAATTATATGGGGGATAAATAAATTGTTTTATAGGTAACAGGTAATGCAGGAGTACCGTAATGATCAAACAAAAAGCAAAATAAGTGGGTGGTAATATATTATTTTTTGATATTTTCAAAATGCTCCTATAGATTTTATAACGACAATCAATGTTCTCCAAAATATATGAAAATCTAGAAATATGTTTTTTTTCTCAACATAGGTAAGGTCGTATTCAATCGTTTTTTGAAACGTTAAAAGACCTCTGCCGTTAACCTGAGCTAATCCTGTTATTCCAGGTTTTACAGTAAATTTTTTCATTTGATTAGTGTTATAATATTTAATCATTTCCGGAATCTCCGGTCTCGGACCAATTAAATTCATATCTCCCTTTAAGACATTAATGAGATTAGGAAGCTCATCAAGGCTTATACTTCTTAAATAAGAACCAACTCTTGTTACTCTCGGATCGTTTGAAATCTTAAATCTCATTTTCTTAATCTCCGTTTCTTCATATTCGTACTTATACAAATCCGGGTACTTTTCGCGAGCATCTTTCCACATCGTCCTGAACTTGTAAAAAATGAATGGTTTCTGGTTCTTACCTATTCTCATTTGAGAAAAAATTACATTACCAGGGGAATCAATTTTAATCCAGATGGCAATTAATATTATTAACGGAAAATATAATATGAGAAACAACAAGCCTATTAAACGATTGATAAAAGAAGAAAGCATGATAAAATTAAAAAAATTGAATCATAATAGATTTACCCTATAGAAACTTGTTTATCTCATCTGCGTACAGCCTGATCATTCTGTCAGTTGTAAATGCATTGCTCCTTTCCAGAGCTAATTTAGAAAATTTGGTATATACGTCCGGCTTTTTTAACAACTCCAAAATGGCTTCCTTAATTTGAACGTACCCATACATAGGAACTAAGAAACCATATTTACCTTCTTCCAGGATTTCGCTGGGTCCATAAGGTGTATCCGTGCAAACGACCGGAATCCCAACCGAAAGAGCTTCGATTAAAGCATACGGAAAACCTTCCCTTCTGGAAGACAAAACAAAAATATCAGCTTCTGAAAAATATTCATCAAGATTCTCCTGCCATCCAAGAAACTTAACATTTTTTTCAAGACAATTTTTTTTAGCAAAGTGAATCAAATCATTTTTTAAGGGTCCATCCCCGATGAGCCACAAGGAAGTATCCTTTATTTCCTTATTTATCAGCTTAAAAGCTTTCAATAAAGTCAGATGATCTTTTTGCTTGTCAAGTCTTGCCACAGAAATTATTCTATTATTTTTATTCAGGAAATTTCTTTGGATACACTTATTGTTATCCAACCCATTATAAATTGTTATAATCTCTTTATTTATGCTAAAATAAGAACGTAAGCTGTCCGAAAGTAGGGTCGAAACACAGATGATAGAATCAGATTTACTATAAAAAAATTTAATAACTACTTTTAGAATTGTCTTTAAGAATCGTGTAGCTCTTTGATCTAAATTTCCCACAAGATCCGAATGTGTTGTAAAAATTGTTTTGATATTCTTTCTAAAAAATGTTTTAATAATCCCTATATAAATGTTGCAATTAACATCAACACCAAGAATTATATCAGGCGTCTCTTTAGTAATAATATTTTTTATCCAGAAGAATTCTTTAATGAAATCATCAATATTCTTAAATGAGATAGAATATTTTGCAAATGAATAATCTCTTGTTTTCATATAATAGAATTCTTCGCTTTGTCTTTGCATATAAATAGGGCGCTCCAGCACTGCTACCGAAATAAGAAATTTGTTTTCGATTATACGTTTGATTTGAAGAAGGTTAGTTAGGTACGTCCCCGTTCCCCCATCTATTGTTTTGGCAAAAATCAATAACTTTTTCATGGCACTCTGCTAAAACCTTCTATGTTGCATTCGAACAAAGTAAGGATATTTAATATAATTTCTAACGAATCACTTATTACAATTAGATATAATTACTCCGATTATTTCTTTTTTGCTAATATTAAAATAGATAAATAGCTCATTTGATTTTTATCATCACGAAAAATTTTATTCAGATATCTCACCGGCGGTCTCTTTTTCTGATCAATAATTGAAAGCGGTAATATCTGGATATCATACCAGCCATAATTTTTAAATAATTTATAATAAGTATAAGGCCTAATTCTGTTTGGTGTTGTTTTTGTGGAAAGTAATTTATAAAGGAAGTTACTATATCTGTAAATATTATTGGGATCTTTTTCTCGTATCCATCTACTATGAGTCTGCAAATCAATTTCGGCAATGATAATTGCATCAGTTTTGCTGATAATGCTCAGTTGTTTAATAGTATCTTCAACATTAACAAAGTGTTCAAAAGCAGCCTGACTAAATACAATATCTATTGAATTTTGTTCAAAAAAGGAAACTAAATTAAAATCACGATTTACAATATAATTGATGTCGGAAGTACGACCATCGTTTATTTTGTCCAGTTCGTTTTCCAAATAGCCAATAGATCTCATTCCATTAGATTTTTGTAATCTGTTAAAAAACATTTTATAAAAATAGACAGGAACATTTTTTACAAGATTGTAAATATCACACGAATTGTATTTTAGAACTCCTTTATAAAGGAGATAAAAGCCTACCCCCAAATCTGAGCCCGGACCCAATTCTAGAACGTTCTTATTTTTCAGATAATAATTATTACCTGTGTAGTCGTTGAGATGTGAAATCCATTGCTCGACAACTCTTATGATGTATTCAAAACGTTTTTCGTAATCTGTAATAGTAGAGTGGTTAGACCTAGGAAAACCAATAAAATAATATTTAATTTTAACAATGAGCAAAAATACTAATCCAACAATGTAAAAAAACATATTTACAATAAATATTTTAAACTTGTTACTCATTTATACAATCAACTTTATAACTAGCTTAAGTAGATTATAAATAGCCAGAACTTCATTTGGAATATTGCGATCAACCCCTTTTTTGTTGTTAATACTGCAGTAGTGCCAAATTCAATTGCACGAGGAAATGCAACAATAACAACAATCAATATAACTATTAAATTTAATGTGATTTTTTTTGAAATAATTTTTTAGAATCAATCAATACAATAAACCTTAAATAATTCGAAAAAAACGAGCTAAGATAAAATGAAATAATTTCAGCACAAATACACAGCATACATTACTATAAATTTGTATTTAACTGTAAATAACTTTTTCTTTAAGTTCACACACACATTAAAAGGAATTTATCAACTATGCGTAATAGTATTATCATTTTATTTATGGCGATTTATTTGATCAGCTGCAGTTCATCAAATAAGATTTCAAACAGCTGGAAAAATCCGGATGTTACAATAGAGTCAGCAAAGTTTCAAACGATGGCAGTTTTTGCAATGGTAAAAGATGAGCAAATGCGAAGGGATGTTGAAGAAGCAATTGTGAGTCAAATGCCGAATACTATTGCTGTCCCCTCATACAAATTGATCACAAAAGAAGAACTTGCAGATTTAGATGCAGTTAAGCAAAAACTTAGTGAAAGAGGAATGGAAGGAGCTCTTGTTTTATCCGTAAGAAATGTAAATCAAAAAACCAGCTACTATTCATCAGGTATGTATCCCTCAGCTTACTATAGTTTTGGCGGATATTATAATTATGCCTGGAATTATATGTATGATCCTTTCATGTATTCAAGCACTAATGTTTATGTGGATCTGGAAATTCTTATTTACTCGTTGAAAGATGATAAGCTTGTATGGTATGGAGAAAGCACATCTGTAAATCCGGAAGGTATTCAGCAGACAATTTCAGAACTGGCAGTATCAGTCAAAGAACAATTGGTTGAGGACGGATTATTGGATCCGGCCCGATGATCATAGGCAATTAATCAAAAGAAATTTTAGAATGAACGAGATCACTTCTGCAGAAGATATTCGTGAATTAGCAAATTCATTCCGAGAAAGCCGCACATTACTAACCGCTTTTGAATTAAAAATATTTACTGTCCTTGATAAGCATATGATGACTTCGGAAGAAGTAGCACAAAAAATAAATGCTAATCAAAGATCAACAGATCGGTTAATGAATGCTCTGTGTGCAATGGGTATTCTGAAAAAAGTTCATGGCAAATTTTATAACACGGATATATCTTCAAGATACCTTGTCGAAGGCAAACCCGAATTTATGGGGAACCTTTATCACACAAACAATTTATGGGACACCTGGAGCCATCTGACTGACTCGGTGATAAAAGGTAATTCAGTAATTAGTAATGATAGTAAATCTGAAAAAGATAATTGGGTAGAATCGTTTATCGGGGCAATGCATTACCGCGGAGTTAACCAGGGTAAAATACTTGCAATGATGATTGATCTTACGAATGTTAAAAGAATGCTGGATGTTGGTGGAGGTTCTGCTGCTTTTTCTATGGAAATTGTTAAGAAGAATCCTGCAATAAATGCCGTTGTGCTTGACTTACCTTACGTTATTCCATTAACAAAAAAATACGTTAGTGAATCCGGCTTATCGGATAAATTTAGTTTTTTAGAGGGTGATTATTTAACCAGAGAATTTGAAGTCAGTTATGATTTAATTCTTCTATCGGCGATTGTTCACATAAATAATTATGATCAGAATAAAATGCTGATACAAAAATGTGCAGATGCGTTAAATAAAAATGGTATGATAATAATAAGTGATTTTGTAATGGATGATGATAGAACGAAACCACATCACGGAGCTTTATTTTCTCTTAATATGCTTGTTGGTACTGAAAATGGCGATACTTATACAGAAGGCGAAATGAGAGAATGGTTTAATTCAGCGGGTCTTTCTAAAATTGAAAGAAAAAATACTTCCTTCGGTGCTGACCTGATGATAGCTATCAAATAAATTTATTTTTCCTAGTGGAGCTGCTTAGCTTCAAATGAACCTGAATTAATTACACTTGGAAATCCAACATAACTCCAGTATCCTTCAAATCTTAATGGACGTGATGGTGTTGAGTTAAATCAAAGCAAAATCTTTCATTTTGTCAACGTCAAATTTGTGGTGCAATATTATTTGACCCTTTACCAGCCGAACAATTCTGTTCTACCACCCCTCTAAAGAACAAACACATCATCAATCATTTTGGGGTAAAAAATGAAGAAAGAATCCGTAGCTCTCCGCATCATTCTGATCGCATCAATTATAATCCTGCTTATCATTCCCCTGCTTATGGTTCAGTCATTAATTACAGACAGGCAGAACTACAGGCAGGAGGCTGTAAACGAAATAAGCAAGGGCTGGGCAGGCGTGCAGACAATTGCCGGACCCATGATCACCGTTTCACAAAAAACAGAAAAAACTGATAATAAGGGGAACAAATACATAAACACAAAATATGATCGCTACCTTCCGGAGAACTTAAAAATTGATGTTGAGGTTACACCGGAAAAAAGATATAAGGGGATATATGAAGTGATGCTTTATAAATCTAAAGTAAAAATGAGCGGGACAATAAACTTGCAAAACTTAAGGAAAAATTCCCGAATGAAAAGTTTGATGAAAGTTATATCTCTTTTAACATTAGTGATTTAAGAGGAATACAAAAAGATGCCGAGTTAAATTTAAATGGAAAAAAATTTAAGCTGACACCAGGATTAAAAGATAAAATTTTCAAAAACGGATTTTATTCTGATTTAGATTTGAATATGCAGGATCTTCCGAAGAGTTTTGAAATTGAACTTGAGCTTAACGGAATGGAAAATCTTGATTTTATTCCTCTTGGAAAATTTACAGAAGTAAATATGAAATCTTCCTGGAACAACCCAAGCTTTGCTGGTGCTTTTCTGCCTTCATCAAGGGAGATAACAGAAGATGGATTTACTGCACAGTGGAAAGTGAATTACTTTAACAGGTCTTATCCGCAGGAATGGGAAAGCAAAATATACGATCCTTTTCCGAGTGCATTCGGTGTTAAGCTTTTAGTACCGGTTGATGAATACCAGAAAACTATGCGCACATCTAAATACGGGTTGATGATAATTGTGCTGACATTTCTAAGCTTTTTTATGATTGAACTCTTCAGTAAAAAAGTTATTCATCCTATTCAATATTTGCTTGTTGGTTTAGCGCTGATAATTTTTTATTCAATTCTTCTGGCAATTTCAGAATACATTCTGTTCCAGTATTCATATTTAATTTCCAGCCTGCTGATAATTGCTCTGATTGGATTTTACGCAAAGAGCATTTATCAAAGCAAACAAATTTCATTTATTATAACAGGAATGCTGATGGTGTTTTACGGATTTATGTATGTAATCCTGCAGCTTCAGGATTATTCTTTATTGATTGGCAACATTGCGCTGTTTGTAATTCTGGCAGCAATAATGTTCTTCACAAGAAAAATAAATTGGTTTGACATTTTTAGTAATAAACCTAATGTCAATCAGTCTTAAAGCAGCATAATAAAAAATCCGCAGAATATTCTTTCTGCGGTTTTTATTATTAATATGTTGCTACTTATTTATTTCAAATAAACCATCTTATTTGTTTGAATAAATGAACCCACTTTTAATTGATAAAAATAAACTCCACTTGGAATTCCAGAAGCATCGAAAGTGAATTTATATTCGCCTTCCTCAAGCTCTTTATTAACTAAGGTTTCGATTTCATTCCCCAAAACATTAAAGACTGTCAAAGTTGCAAATCCACGATCCGCAATTCGAAACCTGATATTTGTTGTTGGGTTGAATGGATTTGGATAGTTCTGTTCCAATATAAAACTGTTGCTTTTTAGAGTGTTGTTATCAACAGAAAGCACATTAATTTCTCTAATAACAACTGCATTTGGAGTTATCAATCCACCAGAACCGCTAGGGATGAAATCTTCGATGTAATTGCCACTACTGTCAAATAACTTAACTGAACTTGTTGCGCCATTACCAATCAGAATATTTCCGTTGGGAAAAAAATCAACTCCCTCAGCATTACCCAATCCGGTTATAAAGTTGCTGATAAAGGTACCGCTCGTATCATATCTTTTTATTGCTGTTCCGTTATAATCTATCACGAGTAAGTCCCAGTTATCATCGAACCAGATATTTGTTGGGCCTAAAAGATTAGTAGTAACAAAAAGCCCCATGTCATTTCCGTTTTGATCAAATTTTCTAACATTATCTCCGGAATACGAAGAGACGTACAAATTTCCATTGCTATCCCAATCGATCCCGATACTTTGAGAAACACCAACACTTGTAAAATCATCAACAAAGGTACCGTCTAATTCATAACGTTTGACTTTTCCGTTTCCCCCCCATTGCAACACATAAAGTAAACTATCAGCACCGATCTTCATCCTCGTTGGTCCACCGATTCCTGTTGCAAAGTCTTCAATATACACTCCCGTAGTTGAATTGTACTTTGTTATCGCACCCGTGTTTAAATTTGATATTAAAACAACCTGTTGTTCTTCCAGAAAAACAATATCCTGCGGCCAGGCAAGATTCGTGTTTATAAAAGTTTCTGGGTTCTCTCCGTTTTCGTCAAATTTTAAAATTTTCCAGGGAGGACTTGAAAAGTTTCCTGCGTCGCTCACATAGATTTCAGTTGTTTGACAAAAAGCAGTCGAGGTTAAAAACAGTATCGCTGCAGCGAATAGTAAAAGTATTTTACTGTAAAAAGTTTTAGCATTTAACATTATATAGCTCCTTAGTTTTGTTTATGAAAATTTAGCTGGCGAAGAAACCCTTGATACTTGGCAATAATATTTGAAAAGAAACTATTAAAAGCAGGCAATAAAGGATAGGTGGAAAATTAGTGTTTTTGGCGGTGATGGTTTAAAGATTACTGTATGTACTCGTTTTGCTTTAAGCTGATTGTTTGCTGATTATGTTTTATAATCTTCAAGATTAAATTCCAATCAGTCGCATAATTATGAATACTATAATTCCGGATATCGCTCCCAAATAGATCCATCGGATAAATTTTCGTCCTTCTTCATTTTTTGAATTCAATAACCTCACAGTTGAATAAGCAATTGATGCATCCATAATTCCAATAGGTATCAAATAAATAATTGAAAACCAGTTTATAATAAACGGAATAAATGAAAGTAGAATTACAAAAAAGAAAATGTAGCTACTTACTTTAAGAGCAACTGATTCACCGTACCTTATTGCTAACGAGTTTGAATTTATAAGTCGGTCACCTTTAATGTCCATTGCATCAGCGGCGATCTCTTCCCCGAGATCTATCAGAGCAGCAATTAATCCAAAGAACAGAACAGCTTTATGAAAAGGTAATCCAACACTCACACCGCCATAAATGAATGTCATACCTACGGAAAAACAAACCATAAGATTTCCGGACAGACCGCTCTTCTTGAAATATCGGTTGTAGAGAAACCCGATAACAGCTAGTACAATTGATATTAAAAGAACATAAATATTAATTAAATAACTGAGGAATATTCCTGTGAATAATAAAATTAATGAAAAGTATAACGATTCGTTTGGAGTGACAAGACCGGAAGGAATGGGACGATGAGGTGCATTTATCTTATCAGTCTCAATATCAAAGTAATCATTCATTACCAATATTGAAGCTGAAATTAAAAACACAGCAGCAAAACCAAAAATTGTAACAGCAACTGATGCGAAATCTCCAAGCGCCAGCATCTGACCCATTACAACGCACACACCTGCAGAGAACGGAAGTTCGAAACGTAATAATTTTAGAATACCTGTGACTTTTTTCATCACATAGTAAGCTCCTTCATTAACTTTGAAACAGAATGCTTTACACCGGGAGATAAAGATTCCAGATAGTGATCTTCTGTCAGAAATGTAATCTCTTTAGCAAGTTCGTTGTGTTTTTTTGCAATCTTAATTATGAACTTTAAAGCGTTAATCCTCACAGACGGAGTTTTATTTATCTGTTCCCAGATATCCATACAAATATTAAATAAGATACCTTCATACTCTTCCTTTAATTCCATTTGCAAAAGAATTTTAAGTAATTCCCGCTGATGTCCGTTATTTTTAGTTTTTATAGAGCTGACTATCCTTTTAATATACTTTCGAATTCGCTGGTCATTCTCTTCCATGCAACTCCACAATAACCAGGCTGCACGCCACGAATATGGCTGCTTATCTGCAATAGCTAATTGAATTGCCTCCTCAAAAAACTCTGGATGAGCATACATAAAGGAAATCATTTCATCTTTATAAGAGTTCAGTAATTTATGTTCGAGAGGTGATTCCAAAATATTATCACTTTAGTTTTATATTCCTTCCACAAAGCCAAAGGCTGATAAATCTTATTTAAAGCTAATTCTATTTAATAACGAATATTAATAAGGCTAATATTCCGTAAAAACAAAAACCAGCAGCAATAAACCACCAAAGTGATTTTATAAATGGATCTTTTGGATTTTCATTTAACGGCGGATAAAAAATAAAATAAACTGGAAGTAAAAATGCAGCGATTTGTAAAATCCTATTAAAGTATTTTCTTTTCATATTATTTACCCTTCATTTTTTTTACATCTTTCATAGTTGAATGAAAGAACTTGCCAAACTTTTTATCTTTCTGGCGCTTTTCAACGTATGACATCTCATTGTATAACGACTCTTTATAAATTTTGATGTAGTTGTTATAACGTTCTTCAGAAATCTCTCCCCTTTTCACGGCTTCCAGTACTGCGCAGCCTGCCTCGACTGTATGAGTACAGTCTTTGTATTTGCACTGATCTGCAAGCTCATCAATCTCATTGAAGGTATCGCCGAGACCGGACTCATTGGAGATAACTCCAAGTTCGCGCATACCCGGGTTATCAATTATTATTGCTCCGTTTTCAAGAACAATAAGCTCACGGTTTGTTGTAGTGTGTTTTCCTCTTCCGTCTTTTTCTCTTATTGGCTGCGTTTTGTATAGCTCCTGATGAATTAAGTTATTCAGCAAGGTTGTTTTGCCAACACCGGATGAACCAAGCAGGCAGTAAGTTTTAAAAGGAGCAAAGAAAGTTTTAATGTTTTCGATATCACTTTGGTTATTATTGCTGAATGCTTCAATAATAACATCAGGCAGAATTTTACTGATGTCATTTTTCTTCTGCTCAATCTCTTCTGTGCTGATAAGATCGCTTTTACTTAAGAATATAACCGGATTTATTTTCCCTTCGTTTATCATTACAAGATATCGTTCAAGTCTTCTTAAATTAAAATTAGAATCGAGTGACTGCATAATGATTGCTGTATCTATGTTTGCGGCGATAAGCTGGTATTCAACTTTTTTACCGGATGCTTTTCTTTTTAATAATGATTTACGCGGAAGTATATCGTGAATAATTGCCAGCTCATCATCATCAAACATTTGTGTATAAACCCAATCGCCGACAGCAGGCAGGTCAAGCGAGTTCTCTGAGTTGAACAAAAACTTTCCTGTAAGCTCTGCATAAATATCTTTTACGCCGTTCGAAACTACAAAGCTGTTCTTGTTTACACTTATTATTCTTGCAAGTTTAAAGTCGGTGGTTTTAGATAAATCAGCTTTATCCTTTCCCGAAGGGATGTCCAAAGGACTCCTTGCGGAGGATTCCCAAAACCAATTATCAAATCCGAGTTTTTCAATGTTGTTCATATAAATTTAATGTTTACTAAACTCAATAAATTCTACTGGTGCCCCGTTTTCAATTGTCATTGCTGTGCGTACTCCTTTTGACGGAGTTTCAATTTTTCCTATTAACTGTTTTCCTTTTATTGCAATATCAAGATCATCGACTTCAAAAGCTATGTGCGGAACTTTCTGAATTAATTCTGAAATGGGACTGTCTTTTTCAAAACG
This sequence comes from uncultured Ignavibacteriaceae bacterium, assembly GCA_963699475.1. Lineage (GTDB taxonomy): Bacteria > Bacteroidota > Ignavibacteria > Ignavibacteriales > Ignavibacteriaceae > IGN2. The sequence goes on from CAVOUA010000004.1 coordinate 54,381, forward strand.
CATCCATTCAATTCCAAATTCACTTGTATCAAATCCTGATACATAAAATTTATATTGTTCCAGATATTTTTCATCTGGCTTCTGCTCTGTTGTTGGAATTCCTATATGATGAAAACGCATTCCCTTTTTAGAAATTGCAAATGGTGGTTCGTTATCTTTTCGTTTTATTGGTCTATTCATCTGCTAAATTGTTTTAGATAAATCAACTTTATCCTTTCCCGAAGGGATGTCCAAAGCACTCCTTGCGGAGGATTCCCAAAACCAATTATCGAAGCCGAGTTTTTGTAGGTTGTTCATAATAGTTTAACTCACCAACCCGCCCAAACCAATAGCTGATAAAGCTGGCAAAGCGAAGGGTTGATTTGCTTGTTATACTTTTGCTTTTGAGCTTATTCACCATCTTTTAATTTTAAAAAGTCTCCATCAACAATGAGTAATTTAGCACCTTCTTTTGTTACAGATCTATGAGAACTCAATTTATCTGAAACAATGTATGACATTCCCGGCTTTAATACTGATTCTGTACCTTCTTTAAGTTCATTTACGACATTACCTTCAATGCAATAAACTAAATGCCCCTTTTCACACCAATGATCTGCAAGATAACCCGGACTATATTGAACAATTCTAACTCTTAATCCTGGAAATTCTACAGTCTGCCAATATGCAACACCAGTTTCCCCTTTATGCTCAGCTTTGGGAATCTGCGACCAATCTATAGTTTGAAATGGAATATTTTTATTGCTCATTACAATTCCTCAATTTTTTTCAAAAGTATAGCTATTACTTATACTGCACACTAATGTTAATTAAAAACTTATAGCCCACCCGGTCTCGCCACCGGCTTTGCCAGGCAACCCGCCCAAGCCTTTGGTGGATGAAGCGGTCGGTGTTGTCCGAAGGACTCCTTCGGAGAGTCATTTGTTAGGCATTTAATGAAAATTAATCCCTTACAAAACCTACTTTTCTTTCGCAATTTCTTTCAGCTTTCGCCAACCAGATAACCATATTAAATTGAATCTACGTTTGAGATACAGTCTTTCTATAAGTGGTGAAATTAATGATAATCTATTAATAGATATTTTTTCATAACCTCCTACATGTACTCCATTCCCTTTAGTTTCAATTGTAACTTCGCCTTCTCCATGCCAAAATCCCTTAAATATCCATGCAACTTTCTTGTTGGGTTCATTACGTGTTATTTTAGTAATTAATGGGAATGGAAAATTCCGAAATGGAACTACATACCAATCATTATCTTTCAGCTTCGCTTGTCCAAAAGCTAAAAACAATCTTGGCCAATCTGCTGGTGTTTTAAAATATGAATAGACAATTTCTGGTTTGACATCAAAATATTCGTCAAATTTTATCAACATTAGTATACCTTTTTTTATAATGTCTAACGGCTTTGCCGGGCAACCCGCCCAAGCCTTTGGGTGATAAATTGTTTATCCTTTAAAAATAACTTCTACCGCATTTTGGTTTTTTTACAAATTCTGGGTTAAAATAGGGTTTTCCACCGCCACGATAAATATTTCTTCTGATCAATCAGATAATATGCAACTTTTTTTAAGATACTTACATTGTCCCATTGTTCATTGGGCCCGATCACTGTAGCTTCCAAAGTCAAGCCATTGGAACTCCCTGATGGCACCCATGTTTAGGTCTAAATGCGAGCCAGGCTGTCGGAATTATTCTTACGTCAATAGCAGCGTGAAAACAATATTGTTCTTTGTCAGTGAATTGCACGAGAATATAAAGATGAGAATAAGAAAGATGATTAAAGTTTTGATATACTTTCCCGTATATTATTCATAAATTTTTTATAACATTTAAGCGGTCGTCGAGGTAGAGAGTGTTCATTTTTATATCTTAAAATTGTTAAACTTTAATGACAAATTTTATGGGGACTTTAAAACTTAATTTCAAATATTACTAGCTGTTTTACTTAAATCACCGGTGATTTGCCACCTTACTAGACCAGAGATGACACTTATTTTCGCTCCTGATCCAGACTTTTTTTCAACAGTTACAGAAACGTCGAATGAAATTGCCTGAATATTACTAATCCCAAGTTCAACCGACTGATAAGAATCTTTTAATTTTGGAACTATTTCCCCGTTCGTAATTTCTTTCTGAGCGTCAGTAACACCACCTATGATATCTATTAACGCCTGTTATAAATCCTGTTTCATAATTAATAAATCCTGTTTATTATAGTTTTATATTTTCTAAAAATAAATTTCTCAAGTAATATTTATAATCATTCCAACAAAAACTCTCAAAGTCTTCAATTTTCCTAATGTAAAACTTTACAATACCCCCAAAAACTTTTAGGGTCGTATTCGTAATATTCAGAATGCAGGTCTAGGCTTTTAGAGCCCTATTCGTAAAACTCCGAAAGGCACTCTAAAACGTTAGAGCCCCCTTCGTAAAGTTCAGAATGCCACTTTTAGGCTTAAAACAGGCATTCGTAAAATCCGGAATGCCAGTCTAAAGGCTTAAACCCCCTTTCGCAACTTTCCGAAAGCCACCCTAAGGCTTTAGAGCCCTATTCGTAAAATTACGAACGAAATTTAGCCGGTTTTGAGGCTTTTTTATAAAAATGGCTTATATTTGCGGCACCACGGGATGCTAATGGTTAGTTATTTCAAAAACTGCTGAGGGCAAACAAATAACTTATCATTAACAAAAATAGGGAGACCTGCCATGATGAACATGGAAACCTTCTTCAAAAACCACTTCAACACAAAAGAGATAAGCGACGACAACATCCGGAAGTTTACGGAGATACACCTGCAGAGGATGGCTGTAAAGAACGGCGGCGGTGAGTTCACGCAGATGATTACCGACACGACGACGGCTTATACAAACTACTTCGGCTCGATGACCGATGAAGATACCAAGTTTGCGGTTCAGCAGGGTTTAACAATTGCCGTGAACAACGCAGTTGATAATTTTAAGAAAGCAGTAAGCCAGAAGGAAGGATTGGTAAGAGGCAACTTCGGAAAAGATTCGCGTGAGTACCAGGAGTTTTTTCCGCTGGGTGTAACAGAGTACAGCCAGGCAACGCTTGCCAATATAGAAATGCTTATGACGAGGTTTGTAAATGCAGCGAACACATACGTAGGTGTGCTTGGAATTCCCTTCCTCACCGAGTTCCAGGGTTACCTTACGGCGTTCACTTCTGCAAGAGGGGCGCAACTGCAGAAGATAGGTGAAGTAGCGGATTCAAAAACCGACACAAGCTTTAAGCGAGATGATGTTGAAAACGAGCTGATGAAAAATGTTCACCTGATAGGTGCAATGTATGTTGGTGACATAAACACGTGTATGGATTTTTTTGATCAGAGCTTTGTAAGAGACAGCAAAAGCGATGAGGATGAAGAGCCGGTAACACCGTAAGTGGTTAAAGGCTGCCGCGGTCGAACCGTGGCAGAAGTTTTCATTTACGTCACGGTACGACCGTGACCTCTGGTGTAATTATTTAATAGCCCCGTTCGGCAGTTGCCGGATTCGGGGCTTTTTTAATTGTGGATTAACAACCATTATTTGCTATTGTGAAGTAATTGTAGCAAGTTTCTTAAGGATATTTAATCTACTCCGAGAGGGCAATAAATTAGAGCCATCTGATTTTTAGACTCTGGAAGATGACACGCCGAAAAAACTCTCCCGAAGCAGAAATTTTGGAAATAAATTTTTCATCTTCTACAGGAGGACCGCAATGAAAAGGGTAAAATTTTTATTAATACTTTTTTTCATTCTCATCACAGATTTAATTGCACAAACTAATATTCCGCCTGGTTATGTAAGCGGTACCTGGACGGCAGCAGGGTCACCGTATTTGGTTCAGGGCGATATCACTATTCATACTGACTCTATGCTCACGATTCAACCGGGTGTGGAGGTGAATTTCCAGGGGTATTACTCGTTTACTGTAAACGGTTACCTGCATGCGATTGGAACTGTAACCGATTCAATTCACTTTACAGCCAGCACTAACTGGGGGGGGCTATCTTTTTACGATGCACCTGACAGCAGTCACCTGGCTTTTTGCACGATCAGCCGAGGAGGAAATATTGTCATAGGTATGGGTGGTATATTATGCACCAACTCCAATCCGGTGATTACTCATTGCCGCATAAGTTATAATCGTGCACGTCTTGGAGGCCCTACCATTGCCGGTGGAATTGCCTTGAATAATTCCAACGCCGAAATTTCCTGGTGCGAAATTAGTTACAACAGAAGTGGAATTTACGGCGGCGGCATCACCATAACTAACTCCAGCCCGCAAATTACCGGGTGTAATATTATTGCTAATTATACGGTTGAGCGTGGAGGTGGTATATACATTGCAGGTAGTTCCAACCCCGTTATCACGGACTGTACAATAAAAAACGATACGTCAAATATGGATGGAGGCGGAATCACAGTTACAGGAGGCGTTGTAACAATTTCGGAGTGTACAATAGGCTACAATAAAGCAAACGACGGAGGTGGCATCTGGATCAATGGTGGCAGCGTATTTCTTGATCATTGTATTATCGAGCACAATATATGCTGGACAGGTCCGCAGCGAGGTGGAGGAATTTTTGCAATTGGTGGTTCTTTAACATTGGACCATTGTACCTTATATGGAAATATTCTTGCTATCAATGAAAACGGGACAGAGATTTATACCGGAGGTAATGCTGCGATGATAATAGAGAATTGTATATTTTTAAATGATTTGAGTTATCTAATAGTTTTTGGTAGCACCTCACCAGCATCTGTTTTGTACAATGATTTTAAACTTTTATATACCAGTCCTCCATATTATTTCTTTGGGAATGTCCCTGCTGGTTTGGGTGCGCTCACCCAGATCAACGCCAACGGAGACAGCTGCGATATTTATAAAAATATCTATCTCGATCCGCTCTTTGAAGATCCGGGCTCGGGCAACTACCAGATTACATGGACCAATTGGCCAACTCCTGATTCAACCAAGTCTCCCTGCATCGACGCCGGTGATCCGACCAGTCCACTCGATCCCGATAATACTATTTCAGATATGGGAACTTTTTATTTTCACCAGCCGGGCAGTCATATTCAGCCCGGTTATGTCTCTGGTACCTGGTTCGCAGCTAATTCTCCTTATTTTATTAACGGTGATATTACAATTCATGCTGACTCCGCTTTAAATATTGAACCAGGCGTAGAGGTAATTTTTAATGGCCACTATAAGTTCAATGTGGAAGGTATTATAAGTGCTGTTGGTACGGAAAACGATTCTATATATTTTACTGCAGCCGATCCAAATACAGGTTGGTGGGGATTACGCTTCACTAATGCTGCTGATGGCAGTCAATTATCTTACTGCATTTTCCAGTATGGCCGGGCAACCGGCGGTCTTTTTTTAGATAAGCGTGGAGGAGCCATTTTCTGTACGTTCATCACGGCCCCAGATTAGCCATTGTACTATCAGCAATAATATAGCTGAAATCTGGGGCGGTGGAATTTATGTTGACGGGACAACGACTGATCCATTTCCACAAATATCATACTGCACCATTGCCAACAATTCTGCACTCGGGTCTAATGGTGGAGGTATTTCTTTTAATGCAGGCTCCTTTAATATAACAGATTGCATAATTAGCGGAAATACTGCTGAACAGTCGGGGGGAGGATTATATATTGTGAGCGGGGCAACAGATACGGTTAATATCTCAAACTGTATAATCAGTGATGATTCATCTTTTGGATACGGAGGCGGGATATATGTTGTGGATGGTTATACATTCATTGATGGATGCACTATTACCGGAAACAAAGCAGGATTAACCGGCGGTGGCCTGTATAGTGGTGGAGACTTATCCCTTACAAATTCAACAGTACAAGAAAATATTTCGTGGGGCGGAACTGTGAATTATGAAATAGGCGGCGGCGGATTCATTGCTTATAAAAGCACTTTTGTCGACAACTGTATTATTGCGGGCAATATTTCCCACACAGGCAGCTATCCGAGTTATGGCGGCGGTTTCCTGTTAAGACAGGTGAATTCAGCAGAAATCACCAACAGTAAAATCCTGAATAATAGTGCAGATATAGCTGGTGGTATGATGTTTACTGCCAATAATGTAACATTAGCCTATTGCGAAATTAGCAATAACCAGGCACTGCTCGGAGTAAACGGAGGTGCTCAAATTCAAAGCGATAATTCAAGTATTGATCACTGTACCGTTTCGGGGAATGTAGGAGGTGGTTTATATGTAAATAATGATGCTGATATTTCCAATAGTATTTTTTCCTGGAATTCACCCAATGCGCTTAGTATATCTGAGTCAACAACAATAACTTATTCTGACTTTTTTGCTAATGAACATGATTTATCAACGATTATCCCGCCCGGATTCGGTGTGCTAGACACCACCAATATCAACGGCGATTCCTGTGATGTTTATTACAATATTTTTCTTAACCCATTATTTGCAGATACAGCTAACGGCGATTTCCGTCTAACCTGGGCTAACTGGCCAACTCCCGATTCAACAAAATCTCCGTGTATAGATGCTGGTGATCCGACCAGTCCACTTGATCCTGATGGCACAATAACAGATATGGGGGTGTTCCCCTTTGATCAGTCTATTCCTGTAGAGTTAGTTTCATTTACTGCGGAATTAATTGATGACAATGTTTCGCTCAAATGGATTACAGCAACTGAAACAAATAACAGTGGATTCGAGATTCAAAGAAAATTCGATAAAAAAGATTGGGAAATAATCAGATTTGTAGAAGGACACGGAACAACTACAGAGATTCAGGAATATTTATATAAAGATGATATAGGTAATAACAATTTTAACTCAGTTTTGTATAGATTAAAACAAATAGATTTTGACGGCAGTTATGAGTATAGCAATGAAGTGTTTGTTGAAAACATCGCACCGCAAGATTTTGCACTTTATCAGAATTACCCAAATCCATTTAACCCGGTAACAACAATAAAATATAATTTACCATTAAAATCACAGGTAGCGTTAATCATTTACAATTCGTTGGGAGAGGCTATAAGACAATTAGTAAATGAAGAAATAGAACCTGGATACCATAATGTAGAATTTGATGCATCGAATCTTCCAAGCGGAGTTTATTTCTATCAGCTGAAGGCGGGAAGTTTTGTTGAGACTAAGAAAATGATTTTGTTGAAGTAGTAACAAGCTATAAACCAGAAGTCGATAAAGGCGAGTCGGTGACTCGCCTTTTTTTATATTCAGTGTTCACAATTCTTTCCAAAGAAAACAACGAGAAGATTGAAAATCTTTCAATGTGGATGGATTTTTCTGATCTGAATTTTGTACGGGACAGCAGCACGCAACGAAGATGAACAGCCGGCTACACCGTAAGGTAAAATAAAAAAGGGTCGGCTGATAACCGACCCTAAATTACCTTGTGAATAAAATTTAAGCAAAACACCTTAATGACAAAAGTTTAGTGTAAAAAACCTGCACAAACCGAGACTTTCGAGTTAAGAAATTCTTTCTTTAAATTTGCGGGAAAATTTTTAAAACAATTGCAGAAAGAATTATTTGATGAGAAACATATTCGGTTTAATAATAATTAGCTTTTTAATAGTGTTTTCTACAAACCTTATAGCACAAGATAGTCCATTTCAGCTGTCTCTGTTTAACCCAATACAGATTGTACCAGAGAATCAATCAGTAAGCGGAGTGCGGTTAAATCTTATCTACACTAAAAATGTCAATGTAACCGGTTTCGACTGGGGATTGGTGAATGTAACAACAGGTAAACAACTTGGTGTTCAGTGGGGTGGTGTTAATGTTACGGAAGGTGGGGTTACTGGCTGGCAAGCAGGTTTCGTAAACGTTTCCAGGGGTGCATCTGTTGGACTCCAAACAGCTTTTGTTAATTACCATGGCGGACATTTTAATGGGCTTCAATTTTCTGTTGTAAACTATGCAGCAACATTGGAAGGACTTCAGCTAGGATTAATTAATATTATTGGTGAAGGTGGTTTCTTACCAATCTTCCCAATTTTCAATTTTGATTTTGATTAGATCTCTGTGAGAGACAGTAACGGTGGAGAAGACGAAAAACCGGCAACGCCGTAAGGGAAAATAAAAGTAAGGGCGAGTCGGTGGCTCGCCTTTTTTTATTCAGTTTCAAAATTCTTTCCAAAGGAAACAACGTTAAAAATTATTCAATGATATTTTTTTCTTCCGGTTAAAAACAAACTTTTTGTTTTGATTCCGAGAATCTTTGACTCTTCAATCGAAAATCCTTTAGATGCCATCAGAGAACCAAGGCTATCGGGCGAAAATCTATGTGTGTATTTAGGTGGTTTACCCCAAACTTTAATAAATCTGAAACCTAGTTTTATTATTTCCAATGGCTTCATACCGTGGTTTGTAAAACTTGTTATTATTAGCAACCCGTCATCTTTTAAAACCCGAAAACATTCTTGAAGAACTTTTGAAGGATATTCAACAATATGAATCAAGTTAGCCATACAGACAGTATCGAATTTCTCTGATTTAAAAGACGTGCTGTAGCAATTCTCTTTTTGGAAAGTGATTTTAACATTGTTACCTAGTCGTTCTCTGGCTTTCTCTAATAGTTCCCCAGATAAATCGGTTGCAAAAACGTGATTAGCATTTTTTACAATTGACTCTGTAAAATAGCCTGTACCGCATCCTAATTCTAAAACCTCTCCCAGATCGGTCAAATTGTTTATAGCTATTTTTACTTGATTCAAAAAGTCTTTTCCAACAACATATTCCTGATTTTCATCATAGGTTGCACTAAATCGACCCCAGTATTTTTCTCTTATTTCATCTTCCATTTATTTTTTCCCGCTCTATATTTTTTTCGCAAGAAAACAATAATAAGAATTTATAGAACATATTATTTACCGTATTTAGATTTTATTTAAACTGCCTTAGTATAAGCTTCTTTCAGCCACTTTTTTAATTCTTTATTTATTTCCTGAACTTCAGATATTTGTACACGATGAGTGCACATAGTTCCAAATGGACCGGAGTTTTCAAGTCTTTTAGTAATTGGTTTGTCCTTTAGTTTTAGTCCCAAATCAATTCTTGTCTTAGCTGCGTCGCCGTCTATTTCTTCAACTTTTGATACTTGAACTCTATGTGTACACATTGTTCCAAAGGGACCGGAGTTTTCAAGTCTTTTAGTTATAGGCGTATCTTTTAGTTTTAGTCCCAAATCAATTCTGGTTTTAGATGCAGGTTTTATTAAAGCAAATTGTTTTTTTCTTATTATGCTAACACTGCCTTTCTTCGGTTCAACTTTTACATCTTTCCCAAAAGCTTTTACCGCAGAAATTAATTCTTTATAGATTGGCAATAAGTTCTCTTTCCCTTTGTATTGATTGCTTACTAGATCTTCAGTATCACCATTCTCTGTTTTAAATAAATGAACGATTGTATTTGCAAATCCGTGAGTTACACCGTATTCCTTCTTTAAAAAATTAACAGACTCTGAATGTTTCGAAAAAGATTTTTTAGCTAAAACTGCTTTCCATTGTTCCAACGATTTCCCGGTTTTTTCTGGCATGTTGTCAATCATTGTTTGATTGATTAAAAAAGAAAATAGAATAAAGTAGAATGAAGAATGAAAAAAAATCAATAAAATATTGTAAAGATAATTAATGATTGAGAGTGTATGCAAAATGAAATAAGTATAAAAAATAGTATGAGTAATTAAAAGAAGAAAAAGTAAATAATAAGAAAAATACGCTGAGAAGAATAGAGTAAAAATATAATATATTTTCCGGCATGTTGTCAATCATTGTTGAAGTGCTTTATCCATCTCATCTCCTTTTTTAATTATTATGGACTACTTTAAAAACTCATTTACATTAATTTTCTAAACTAGAAATTAGGATTCTTTCCAAAGAAAACAACGGAAGATAAATATTTAATAAACTATAACAGTTTCACAGTGCCAGAGGAGGACATTTCAATCAGGTTACTACCCCCGCAAAAACAGGGGAAACGGGACGTCCGGAATTTATTTCATCATTACTTTTTGTTATAGAAACTAACACCTTCATTTTTCAGTTTTTCAATCCACATTTCTTCAAGGGTTTTTAGTTCTTTGTCTATCTCCTGCTCGGCCTCATCTTTTAATTCAAGCTCATCCAGAACCTTAATTTCAAAATTATTTTTACCGAGTCTGTTGTAGTCATCAATTAAATTTTGAAACGGAAAATTTCCCATCTTTAAAGTGAATTCAAATCTTTTTAATACGGAAGGCAAATCTTTGCTTGTGCCGATAAACATTTTATTATCCTGCAGATTATGGACCGCAAAAATTCCGGCCGGTTGTTTTTTTGATTTGTAATCTTCTTTGATTTGTTTTTTATTTATCATAGGGCTCCCTGTTTTTATCTATCCAATAACCCCAAAGAATTATTAACCATTCTGCATTTCCAACAATTCCAATAGCTTCAACAGAAGGCGGTGGCGGACCAACAAGGTTTGAAATATACATTAAAACTAAAAATACAATTAAACCAATTAGTGAATACAAGCCTGTTTTGTTTTTCGCTTTGGTTGTTTGGAAATACAGATAAACACCAGTAGCAAAAATCAATCCCTCTAGAATTAGAGTTGCAGCCATACTATTCCAGATTCCAAATCCTACCTTTAAACTGTACCCCGGAAATATTGGAAGATCGGGTATGTGAACAAACAAATCTAAAAACCAATGGCTAACCACAAGCGCTCCGAGTATCAACGCATTTTTAAGATTCTTTTTGAAAAGAAAGTAAACGATTGCAAATAAAACTCCCCATACAATTACACCAAACAGGCTGTGTGAAAACGGATAGTAAGTAAAGTCTAACGGAGTAACTGCAGTAACACCTGGCTTTATTTCTACTTTCTCAATTCCAAGCAGAAGAAAAATTGGCAAGATGAGATCAATCCACTGAGCTGCCATAAAGTAAGTTCCAAGTGAAGCAGACTTACTCAAATTTCTTTCCGGCAAACCCGGCACCGAAATGACCTATGAACATAAATACCTTTTATAAAAACTTTTTTGATTTAATAATAAAATTAAGAATTAAAAATTAATATGGTATTGGATAGATCACATTCAATCATAAAAAAACCGCAGAAGATTTTCCTGCGGTTTCACTTAATTTATTATGCCACGCCTCATCCTTCGACAGGCTGAATCCAGTAAAGATTTATCAAAGTTCTATTCTCAACTATCGGAGATGGGTCTAAAACCGGAAAGTGCTACAACCGATGGAAATACAGCACAAATCAGGCAATTAAAGCTAATCTGGCCTGAGATAAAGCTACAGCGTTGCATTGTTCACGTTCAGCGTCAAGGATTAAGTTGGTGCAGAAGAAATCCTAAACGAACTGATGCAAAACATCTTAGAGAACTATTACTGAAACTAACAGAAGTAAAGACAAAAGAAGAGTCTCTAAGGTTCATAAAAGGATTTTATGCCTGGGAAAATAGATTTGGAAATGGCATTGAATCTTCACCAAATCGTGGTTGGGTTTTTAGTGATATTATCAGAGCAAGAAGTATGTTGATGAAAGCTCTGCCTAATCTTTTTCATTACATAGATAATCCTAAGATTGCTCGTTCGACCAATGCATTGGAAGGCTATTTCAGTCGTGTCAAAGAACATTACCGCTTACATCGCGGTTTATCAAAAAAAAATAAAATAAATTATTTTAAGTGGTACTTTTTCTTAAAACCTAAATAGAATTTAGCAACATTAAATGACTATTATACCCAGGATGACAGTTATTTACTAAACACAAGCTTTCCTTTATCACCAACGGAAACTTTAATCGTATCACTATCGCCAAAATTACCTGCAAGCAGTTCCTGCGCAAGAGGGTTTGCGACATACTTTTGTATTGTACGCTTCAAAGGTCTTGCACCGAAAGTTACATCGTAGCCAATGTTTACTAGCCAGTCTTTTGTTTCATCATCGAATACAAGCTTAATGTCTCTTGACTTCAGCATTTCTGCAACACGGTTCAATTGTATCTCAACAATCTGCCGGATCTCTTTATGAGTTAGCGGCTTGAAGAGAACAATCTCATCTATCCTGTTCAGGAATTCCGGGCGGATGCTCTGCCTCAGCAGATCGCCAAGCTGTTCACGTAGCTCGCCCATCACGAATTCAATCTGCTCATCACTTATATTGAACAATCTTTCCTGCAGCAGATGTGAGCCAATGTTTGAAGTCATAATAATTATTGTGTTCTTAAAGTTAACGGTTCTTCCCTGGTTGTCAGTCAGTCTTCCGTCATCCAGAACCTGCAGCAAAACATTAAACACATCGGGATGAGCTTTTTCAATTTCATCAAGAAGCACAACTGAGTAGGGTCTTCTGCGAACTGATTCAGTAAGCTGTCCGCCTTCTTCATAACCAACGTATCCCGGTGGTGCACCGATCAGTCGCGACACAGAAAACTTTTCCATATATTCACTCATATCAATTCGTATCAATGCGTGCTCATCATCGAATAAAAATTCTGCGAGCGCACGTGCAAGCTCGGTCTTGCCAACACCTGTCGTCCCGAGAAAAATAAACGAGCCAACTGGTCTCTCAGCATCCTGCATACCCGTTCTTGCTCTGCGGATTGCATTTGCAACTGCGGAAACAGCTTCATCCTGCCCGATCACTCTTTTGTGAAGCTCATCTTCAAGTCTGAGCAATTTGCTTCTTTCACTCTCCAGCATTCGGCTTACGGGAATGCCGGTCCATTTAGCAACAACCTCGGCAATATCTTCAGCGTCAACTTCTTCCTTCAGCATCTTTTTATCTTTCTGAATTTTTGCAAGCTCCTGCGATTCTAATTTTAGCTTTTTCTCAAGCTCAGAAATTTTACCGTAACGCAATTCTGCAACTTTGCCGAGGTCCCCTTCCCTTTCGTATTTATCTGCAAGAACTTTTGCATATTCCATTTCACTTTTCATCGAGCGGATTTTCTGGATTCTTTCTTTTTCAAGATTCCAGTGTGCTTTTAACTCGTTCCGTTGTTCATTTAAATCACTTAATTCCTTTTGAAGTTCATTAAGACGCTTAGCTGAAGCTTCATCTTTTTCACGCTTCAAAGCTTCGCGTTCTATTTCAAGCTGCTTTACTTTTCTTTCAAGTGCATCGAGCTCTTCGGGCATCGAGTCAATTTCAATTCTAAGTTTTGATGCAGCCTCGTCGATTAGATCGATTGCTTTATCGGGAAGAAAACGATCTGTTATGTATCTTTCCGAAAGCTGTGATGCTGCTACAATTGCAGCGTCAGTTATTCTCACTCCGTGATGAACTTCGTAACGTTCTTTCAATCCTCTTAAAATAGAAATCGTATCTTCTTCAGAAGGTTCAGTAACCAGAACAGGCTGGAATCTTCTTTCGAGCGCAGCATCTTTTTCAATATATTTTCTGTATTCATCCAGAGTTGTTGCACCGACTGTATGAAGCTCACCTCTTGCAAGTGCGGGCTTTAAAATGTTTGCCGCATCCATCGAACCCTGCGTTGAACCTGCACCGACAACAAGGTGAAGCTCATCAATAAAAAGAATGATTTCACCATTCGATTCACTTACTTCCTTTACAACAGCTTTCATTCTTTCTTCAAACTGTCCACGGAACTGTGTGCCCGCAACAAGCGCACCCATGTCTAGCGCAACGATTCTTTTCGTCTTCAATGTTTCGGGAATATCACCAGAAACAATTCTGTGTGCAATTCCTTCTGCGATTGCGGTCTTCCCTACTCCCGGCTCACCAATTAATACGGGATTGTTTTTTGTTCTTCTAGATAAAACCTGAAGAACTCTTCGAATCTCTTCATCTCTTCCAATAACCGGATCGAGCTTCCCAGCACGAGCCATTTCATTTAAATCTCTTCCATATTTCTTTAAAGACTGATAAGTGTCTTCCGGATTTTGGGATGTTACGCGCTGCGTTCCTCTAACTTCTTTTAATGCACTAAGAACAGAGTTCTTCGAATCTCCATTGTCGCGTAGAAGTTGTCCGGCTTTACCTTTGTCTTCACTTAAAGCAATTAAGAGATGTTCGGTTGAAACGTATTCATCCTGTAGCTTTTTTGCTTCTTCTGCAGCGGTGTCCATAAGTTTCGCAGTGTTCTGCGACATCTGCTGGTTACCAACACCAGCACCTGATACTTTTGGCAGTGATTCCAGTGATTCATTAATTTTGAGCTTGATAGTATTGGTGTTGCCACCTGTTTTTTTCATTAGTGTATCTGCCAATCCTCCACTTTCCTGGATAAGCGAAGCAAGCAGATGTTCAGGCTCTATTACCTGGTTGCCATAATTCTGTGCAATCTCAATCGCCGATTGAAATGCTTCCTGAGCTTTTACCGTTAGTTTATTAAAATTAAATGCCATTGTTTCATTCTCCTTTTCAAAACTTATTCACCCCTTAACATCGATAATTCCTTAAATAATTCTGTTTCCTTCTTAGATAAATTCTTTGGCGTCTCTATTCTTATTCTTACAAACAGATTCCCTCTCTCGCCAACATTACCTGGTTTACTCAGCCCAAAGTTTCCTATGCGAAATAGTTTGCCCCCATCAGTGCCTTTTGGAATATCTATGTTTATAGTCTTTCCGTTAATCAATTTTACTTTTTTCTTTCCACCAAGAACAGCAGTGTACAAATCAATAATTAAATCAAAGTATAAATCATCACCATCAATTTCATAAAACGGATGTTTCTGAATTTTGATTGTTAGATATAAATCACCTGAAACTTTTCCGCTTCTCGATACCCCGCCCTGATCTTTTAATCTTAGTTTGCTGCCATCCCTGGTCCCGGAATTAATTTTAATTCTTAATTTCTTGCCATTAATTAAAACTTCTTTACTTGTTCCGTTATAGGCTTCTTCAAGTGAAACATATAGTGTTGCTTCATAATCTTGGCCTTTTTCTCTGCCACTTTGAGCTCCGTAGAAATCAGATCCTCTACCACCGCGTTGACCAAAAAGAGTATTAAAAAAATCTGAGAAACCACTGGAACCACCGAACATATCTCCAAAATCTCCCGAGTATTCAAACGTAGTTCCTCCTTTGCCTCTTCTTCCCCCAAACTGAGAGAAGAAGTCCTCAAAGCCGCCACCGCTTGTTTGATACTGATTCCAGTTTGCACCGAGTGCATCATACTTTTTTCTTTTTTCCGGATCGCTGAGAACCTCGTGTGCTTCTGTAATTTCTTTAAACTTTTCTTCAGCAGCTTTATCGTTCGGGTTTTTATCGGGATGATATTTTAATGCTAGCTTTCTAAATGCTTTGCTTATATCATCTTTTGTTGCCGATTTCTCTACACCGAGTATTTTATAATAGTCTTTAAATTCCATGGTTAATTAATTTCCTCTCATTCAATATAGCCAAAAGAAAAGGGTAACATAAAGTTACCCTTCTCAACCTACAACATCGACTCTTAGTTATTTCACTTTTATCTCAATCTCTTTTGGTTTTGCTTGTTCAGCTTTTGGTACAGAGATGGTTAGCTGACCATCCTTAAACTCAGCGTTGATCTTATCTGACTGAACATGCTCAGGAAGATTAAATGATCTGTAGTATCTTCCAAAGGATCTTTCAATCCTGTGACATTTGGAATCCTTGTGCTCACTCTCCTGAGATCTTTCACCACCAATGCTTAATCTACCATCAACAAAAGAGATTTTAACATCCTCTTTTCTGATTCCTGGAAGATCAAGCTTTAGAGTATATTTATCCTTGTTTTCGTAAATATCTGTGAGAGGCATCCAGACAGCGTTTTCGTATTCGTTATCTTCATCCTTGCTTCTGGAAATTCCAAAACGATTTTCAAAAGAGTTAAACATTTTGTTGAATTCTCTTTCGAAATCAACAAGATCCCTCATAGGGTTGAATTTTATAAGTGTCATTTTAGTATCTCCTATATTTTATTATATGTTTATAGACTTTTAATTCCCTATATACAACACACGTGCCGAATATCAAAAATTCTTATAACTTGTTTTATTATAATGAATTACAGTGATTTTTACATATTATTATTTAAGCAGCCAGAATGGCGCATAATATGAATTAAACTTCACATACTTGGCATAATGGCTGTTATTCCGTGTCATAATAACAGCACAGCAGATTATTCATTCAGCAGAGGATCAAATAGTAGTTCAATTGTTAATTTTTCTAAAAATAGGTATGTTTGCGCCCGCTTTTTATCACAGAATTATATGAACATTGAAAGTAAAGAAGATACAATTATAGCGTTAGCGACTCCTCCAGGTGTTGGTGCCATTTCTGTTATTCGATTAAGTGGACCAAAATCGATTGAGACCATTGACCAAGTCTTTTCTGGTGGAATCAAATTAGTAAATGCAAAATCTCATACAATTCATTATGGTAATATTATTGAAAACAATGAGATCATTGATGATGTTTTGGTCTCCATTTTTAAGGAACCAAATTCCTATACCGGTGAGGATAGCGTTGAACTAAGCGCTCATGGAAGCCCGTTAATTGTCGAAAAAATAATATCACTACTTTTAACAAACCAAGATTTACGAGCTGCTGAACCTGGCGAATTCACGAAAAGGGCTTTTCTAAATAATAGGATAGATTTAGCCCAAGCAGAAGCTGTCGCTGATTTGATTAATTCAAGAACAACCACTTCTTTCCGGGGAGCTAGAAGCCAGTTAAACGGGCTTCTTTCTTCAAAAGTTGGTGAGCTAAGAAAAAAAATAATTGATATTTCCTCCTTTATTGAATTAGAACTGGATTTTGCAGAAGAAGAAATTGAATTAATAAAGAAAGAAGAGCTAATTGTAAGAATTAATGATATTGGAAGCCAAATTAACAATTTATTGAGCACTTACTCCTTTGGAAAAATAATAAGAGATGGAATGAATGTAGTAATAGTTGGGGAACCAAATGTTGGAAAATCATCAATATTGAACTATTTATTGAAAGAATCCCGGGCCATTGTTAGTAGTATTCCCGGAACGACCCGAGATACGATTAGAGAGGAAATTTCTATTGATGGACTTTTATTTAAACTTTATGATACCGCTGGTATCAGAGCTCCGGGAGAGGAAATTGAGAAAGAAGGAGTTGAACGATCCAGAATAGCTGTAAAAAATGCAGATATCATTATCTTTATTGGAGATGTCGATTTAGGATTTTCTTCGGTTGTTGAAAATGAGCTGACTGACTTAAATCCTTCTGCAAAAGTCATCAAGATTCTTAATAAAATTGACCTCGGAGTGAATTCAAAATTTTCTGAAGATTTTAAAATTTCGGCTAAAACTGGTGACGGAATGATGAATTTTATTGAGGGTCTAAAGAAGCAAGCGATTGGCGAGAGTGCGTATTCAGAGAATGATGCTATAATTACAAACATAAGACATTATAATTGTTTAATGCAAGCAAAACAAAATTTAATAAAAGCTGTTAAGACTTCTAAAGAAGGATTGAGTGGTGAGTTTCTAGCTTCAGATCTTAGAGCTGCTGAATTTGCTTTTGCTGAAATAATTGGAGAAGTAACTCCCGAAGATATTCTGAACAACATTTTTTCTAAATTCTGTATTGGGAAATAAAAGTTTCACGTGAAAAACTATAATAAATACAACCAAGGAACTCCGCTTAATATCTTTCTTGTTTCACGTGAAAGTCATTATAATTAAATAGGTTATGGTTAATAAATCGTACGATATATTAGTAATTGGTGGTGGTCACGCTGGTATTGAGGCTGCATATACAGCAGCTCAAATGGGTTGTTCTGTTGGATTGATAACTATGGATAAAAATGCTCTCGGGAGGATGTCTTGTAACCCTGCAATTGGTGGTACAGCAAAAGGGCATTTAGTTAGAGAGATAGATGCATTGGGTGGACTGATGGGGAAAATAGCCGATGCTACAGGTATACAATTTAGGATGCTAAATAAATCGAAAGGTCCAGCGGTTTGGTCTCCCAGATGCCAATCAGATAGAAAATTGTATTCTGAAGTTGCTTTAAAGTTTGTTCAATCTCAGAAAAATATCGAAATTATCGAAAATTCAGTCACTGAAATTTTGATTGAAAAAAATATAGTATTTGGTATTAAAACGGGAACTGGAGAAGAAATTTCAGCAATAGCAGTGATTTTATCTGCCGGGACATTCATGAATGCAATCATGCATACTGGATTGAATGCAACAAATGGTGGAAGATACGGTGAGAAACCTTCAGTTGGCATTACAGATGGGTTAGTTAAACAGGGTTTTATTTCCGGGCGATTGAAGACAGGAACCCCCCCACGACTTAAAAAGGAATCAATAAACTTTTCAATCTTGGAAGAACAACCCGGAGATATTAATCCACAGTCCTTCTCCCATTTTACTAATAAAGATGACTTCCCTGCTCTTCCTCAAGTTAGCTGCCATATAACATATACCAATCCTGAAGTTCATAAAATGTTAGAAAAGGGATTTGATAGATCACCAATGTTTACCGGATTAATTAGTGGAGTCGGTCCAAGATATTGCCCATCTATCGAAGATAAAGTAGTCAGGTTCTCTGATAAGGAAAAACATCAACTTTTCTTAGAACCGGAAGGACTTTATAGTGATCAAATATATTTAAATGGATTTGCCACTTCTCTTCCGAAAGAAATTCAACTAGAAGCTTTACATAAAATTAAAGGTCTTGAAGACGTTGAAATGGTTCGTGCTGGTTATGCAGTGGAATACGATTTCTTCCCACCTCACCAAGTTGATTCAACTCTCGAAACAAAATTAATCAAAGGTCTTTACTTTGCTGGACAGATCAATGGAACTTCAGGTTATGAGGAAGCGGCAGCTCAAGGACTTATGGCAGGAATTAATGCTGCGCTTAAAATTCAAGAAAGAAAAGAATTTATTCTTAAAAGAAGCGAAGCTTACATCGGCGTTTTGATTGACGATTTAATAACTAAATCTACAGATGAGCCTTATCGAATGTTCACATCTCGTGCCGAGCACAGGCTTTTGCTGAGACAGGATAATGCCGATAGAAGATTAATAAAATATGGTAATGAGTTCGGATTAATTAATCCAGAATTTGCAATCCAGGTTGAAAAAAGAGAAAAGAAAATTTTTGCAGGATTTAGAGTCTGCAGGGAGCTAAAATTTAAATCAAAACAGATAAATGATTTCTTAGAATCGAAAAGATCCTCGTCAATAGATTCTTCGGAGTCAATTGCAAACCTTTGCCGAAGACCCGAACTTTCACTTACGGAATTGCTAAATCTGAATGGCTTTTCAGAGAAAGAAGAAATAATACAATTACTTGAAGATAAGATTGCACTTAAACAAGTTGAAATTGATTTAAAATATGAAGGCTACTTGAAGCGCCAGGAAGAGATGATAGCAAAATTAGAGAAATATGAAAACCACTTAATTCCTTTAACATTAAACTATTTAGATATGAAAGCATTATCTGCTGAAAGTCGTGAGAAGCTTAATAGATATAAACCCAGATCCATTGGTCAGGCTTCACGAATATCAGGTGTAACACCTTCCGATATTTCTGTTTTATTGGTATATTTAAAACGATAATTTTTATTTTTTTATGGCAGATAAGCAAGACCAGTACCTCAAAGAATTAAACCTATTCTGCTGGGAAAATGGGTTTAACCCAGAACCAACCAGAACTGAACGACTCGCCTATTTTGCTCAACTAGTCGTTGATAAAAACAAAAAGGTTAATCTAATATCGAAGCGTGATTTAGAGTCAATTGTTGAAAGACACGTTTTTATTTCCGCATATATTTCAAAATACCTTCCTGAAAAAGTATCGAAATTTTTAGACATAGGAACTGGTGGTGGATTTCCAGGTATTCCTTTGGCAATAATGAGACCTGATATACGAGGAGTTCTAGTTGATTCTACATCAAAGAAAGTGGATGCTGTTAAAGACTTTATTGATAAATTAAAGTTAAGTAATGTGATTGCTGAGAAGCATCGTGTTGAAAGTGAAGAGTTTATTTCCCGGCACGGGAACTCATTCGATTTGATTGTTAGTAGAGCCACGGTTCCTCTTATAATACTTTTTCGATATGCTGTTCCGCTTATTAAGGATAAAGCATTCTTATTTGCAATGAAAGGTGGGGATCTTTCCGAAGAATTTTCTAAGGCCGAATTGAAGTACAAATCGTACATAAAAAAATCTACAGTGTATGATCTTCACTATAAACCGACAAATATCAAAAATCAAAAAGGGAAGAAATTAGTACTGCTTGAACTTCAGAAGTAAAAAATTGAAAACAGTTTAATATTAAACTATATCAGGGTTCAATGATTTTGAGCCCTTTTTTATTATTAATGAAATCACAAATACTAAAACGAATTTCAGATATTAAAACACTTGACAAGATTGTATCAACACTAAGTCTTGGAGTTGATCAACGTAGTCCTGTTTTCTGTTCATCACTGTATGGTATTTCTAAATCAATTCTTGTCCTGAAGCTAATTGAATTAGAAAACCAGACAATTATACTTTTACCATCATCAAAGGACGCTGAAGAGGTTTTTGTCGAACTAAACTTACTTGGGTTAGACGAACGATTAATTATTATAGATGAATTTACTCGGGAGGTAGTTCAGGAAAAACTTACAAAAATTTCAAGGCAAAAAAGTTTTGTTTTGATTTCTACTTATGATCTGTTAACGCTTAAACTACCATCAAAAGATTATATTGAAAAAACAACCACATCTATTCAAGTTGGTGGTAAAATTAAATATGATGAGCTGATTGAATATCTTAACCTTCTCAAATATCAGAGAGATCAATTTGTGGAAGCACCTGGCGAATTTTCTGTTAGAGGATCAATAATTGATTTCTGGTCTTATAGTGAACCAAATCCTGCCAGATTAGAATTTGATGGAGATTTTCTTGAGTCTATCCGCTACTTCGATCCTGAAAGTCAGCGTTCGATTGAAAAGATAGTCACAGTTTCACTAGCAGATGCATTTGAAAGAGATGAAGTTAACGCTGATATATTTGATTATCTTGAAAATCCTGTAATTCTAGCATCCACATTTGAGCTTCAAAATAGAATAGTCAAACTAAAACATATTTTTTCCAATGATAAACCAGCAGAGAAGAATGATGAGTCGAACAGGGAGATCAATTCGAATGAAGATTTCCCTGAAGCTGAAGAGACAATATCTCAGGAAAATGATTTGTTAAAATTGAACTTCAATGAGCTGGTAAATAAAAAGGATACCCGATGGATTCTAGAAGAAGAAATTTCATCTGCATCAAACAGGATTGAGCTTGGTTTCTCACAGGCACCTACAATTAATTCAAATTATAAAATTCTTTTTAATGTTCTAAAGGATTATTCAGAAAAGAATTATGAAATTGTTTTAACTTCAGAAAATGAGCTGCAGACAAACCGCCTGACCGAACTTCTATCCGAATACAATGAAGAACTGGCCGTACTAATTGAATCAAAGAAAATCAAACTTGAAACTCTCCCGATTAAAGAAGGATTTGTACATCTAAATGAAAAAATACTCCTTCTGACTGATTACCAGATTTTCAATAAACCTTATCGATCAAAGGTTCCATTAAAAAAGAAATATAAAAAATCTAAATCCAAATCCATCGGCTCAGTTAAAAAAGGAGACTATGTAGTTCACGAAAGTTATGGAATAGGGAAGTATGCTGGACTTCAGACGATAACGATTGGCGAGGCAAAACAGGAATCGATGAAGCTGCTCTACAGTGAAGGCGGAGTAGTGTATGTAAATCTGAATTATCTCAATCTTGTAAAGAAATATTCGTCGAATGAAAATCTCAAGCCGACTTTATCTACACTTGGAACAGGGGAGTGGGAAAGACGAAAAAACAAAACTAAAAAGAAAATAAAAGAAGCTGCCAGAGAACTGATTGAACTTTATGCTAAAAGAAAAGCCACAAGAGGATTTCAGTTTAGCGCTGATTCAATCTGGCAAAAGGAATTAGAAGCTTCTTTCTTTTATGAAGACACACCCGACCAGGAAAAAGTAACCAGCGAAGTTAAGCAGGATATGGAAGCGGTGAATCCGATGGACAGACTCGTTTGCGGTGATGTTGGTTTTGGTAAAACTGAAATTGCTGTTCGTGCTTCGTTCAAAGCTGTGCAAGATGGCAAGCAGGTTGCTTTACTTGTTCCGACTACAATTCTTGCTGAGCAGCATTTTAATACTTTCAAAGACAGGCTCACGCAATTTCCGGTAAAGGTTGCTGCCCTTTCAAGGTTTCAAACAAAAAAAGCACAGAATGAAATTTTAAAAAATCTTATAGAAGGAAAAGTTGATGTTGTAATCGGAACACACAGACTTCTTTCGAAGGATATTAAGTTTAAAGATCTCGGCTTGCTTATGATTGATGAAGAGCATCGTTTCGGTGTAAAGGCAAAAGAAAAACTTCGTGAAATAAAAATTAATGTTGATACTTTGACACTAACTGCAACCCCAATTCCACGAACATTAAATCTTTCTTTACTTGGTGCGCGTGATCTTTCGATAATTGCGACTCCACCCCCAAACAGGCAGCCGATTTACACAACGGTTTCAACATTTGATGTTAAAAAGATCAGAGAGTGGGTTTACACCGAAATAAAAAGAGGCGGACAGGTTTATTTCGTTCACGATCGAGTTGAATCGATCAGCAAGCTTGCGGACTATTTAAACAAACATATCCCTGATATTAAAATTGGAATTGCACATGGACAAATGAAATCAACTCAGCTTGAGGAAGTGATTCACGGTTTTCTCAGCAGAAAGTACGACGTTCTTCTATCAACAAAAATTATTGAATCAGGTCTGGATATTCCCAATGTAAATACGATAATTGTAAACAGGGCAGATCGATTCGGACTTGCAGAACTTCATCAGTTGAGAGGAAGAGTTGGAAGATCAACACGACAGGCTTACGCTTACTTTATTGTTCCATCAATAAGTGGAATGACAAAAAAGGCAATGCGCAGACTTCAGGCAATTGAAGAATATACCGAAATCGGATCTGGATTCAATCTTTCAATGCGTGATCTGGAAATTCGCGGGGCAGGAAATCTTCTCGGGTAAAGAGCAATCCGGATTTATAAATGAAATTGGTTTTGATCTTTACATAAAATTAATCGACGAAGCAGTCGATGAATTAAAATATCAGGAATTTAAAGAGATATTTAAATCACTTCCCCAGAAAGAAGACAGAACAGAACCAACAATTGATGCATACTTTGAAATCGGAATTCCCGATACTTATATGCCTGAACAAATGGACCGGCTGAATTTTTATACAGCATTATATTCAATTAAAAATCTCGAAGAACTAAATGATCTAAAAGAAGAAATGCAAGATCGCTTTGGACCGACTCCTGGTTTAGTAAAAAGGCTTCTGATGATTGCAACATTAAAATATTATGCTTCGTATGCCTTATTCGAAAGAATCATTATGAAAAAAGATGTTGTGACAGTATTGCTACCTAAAGGGCAGAAGGAAGATTATTATAAATATAAGTTTGTTGAATTGATGAGATATATCTTGGACCAGCATAAGGACAAGGTTAAGTTTGAACAGAAGGGTGAAACGATGAAACTGATAGTAAAAAATAATTTTGAGTCGCCGGAAACCCTGCTGGGGTTTTTAATTGAGTTTTCTTTGAAAGTTTCAGAATTGTTTAAGCCCGCGAGTCCAGAAAAAGAAACTATTAACTAATCCACCGTTACCTTTATCACCAGTTTTTTAACAGGAGATTTTTCATTTACACTTATTCCCGGCATATGAACATCAGCGGGAAAAAATATAGCGAACATTCCCGAGGAAACTTTTGTAAATGATTTATCACCTTTGAAAAATACAATATCGTTTTCTTCTTTATAAGGCTCTATTACCTTCTGATTGCTAAGAGGGGAGTAACCGATTAGTTCTTCACCGCTGATTACATATTGAACATCAATATATTTTCTGTGAGCCTCAAGTTTTCCCTCAGACTCTGTTTTAGTTTCATATTCACTTATCAAAGCAAAAATATTTTCTCCTTCAATTTCATACTTGCCGGGATGAATATTTTTCAGATCAGTATTGTGGATATACTCAAATGCCTTTTCGATTTTCTTGCTCAAACCTTTATATAGATGTGAGTTTTCGATTTTGTCAATTATCATTTTTTATTTGTCAATTATTGATGTGGAAATTTGGTTAGCAAAGATAAAACGGGCGGAATAAAATAAAAATTCTGGAATGAGAGGCTTGAAATTAATCAAATGACATTCAGTAATTATTTATATTTGAAAGAAAAAACGGAGAAAAAATGGCAAAGAATTCATCATTCGATATTGTTTCTGAAATTGATTTCCAGGAAGTGGATAATGCACTTAACCAGGCAAGTAAAGAAATTCATCAGAGATATGATTTGAAAGATTCAGCAACTGAACTTGAGCTGAATAAAAAAGATAAGATCATTAATCTCAACACAAAAGATGATTACTCACGCAAGCAGTCAATTGATATTCTTCAAACAAAATTTATTAAACGCGGCTTGTCAATAAAAGTAATGAAGATGGATGAACCCGAACCTGCAGCCAGCGGAAGACTAAAACAAAAAATTTCTTTGCAAAGCGGAATATCAAAGGACAATGCAAAAAAAATTACAAAAATGATTAAAGACCTTGGACTAAAAGTTAACACGCAGATAATGGATGAAAAAATAAGAGTGCAGGGTGCAAAGAAAGATGAACTGCAAACAGTCATTCAAAAAGTAAAAGAAGCTGATCTCGATTTTCCTGTTCAGTTTGTTAATTACCAGTGAGTGGAATTTGTATAGTAGGTGATAGTTAAAGTCTTTGACATTGTAAAGGAATTAGTATAAGAAATAATCAAATTTATCAATGTTAGAAATTTTGATAAATATTTCAAACTGAAAATGGCTGTTAAGTGCATTAGTGCCAATTGACAGAAAACTTACTAAGTGGGAAAGTTATAACTCTTATGTCATCGAAATAAAATGTTAGCATATAAACTTTGCAAAATGAATTTAATAGTCTAATACTGTAATGCGGAGGAAGTTTTCTAATGTAACTGATTCAATATGATTCTTCAATGACCCAAGGATTTAAATATCACATTTGTTGCAATACTCGAATTTAAATAGAATCAATGTTACAAAAACTATTTTCTTGGAATTAGTGCGTATGAAGCGTTTTAATTAAAGATTCGTTCGAAGATACTGTTGAATAAAATTGTACAAATAAAGAAAAAACTGAAGCAATTCTAAGAACAAAGAAAAAGTATAATTATATTGCTTTCAAAAAGATATAGAGCTCTATAAGGAATTTATTCGAAAGTTGAGGGATTCACAAGTCTAGATTATCCAAAGGATATTCTTGACATAGTAAAAATGATCTTAAGATAATGTTGGATTGGACAAACGAGCTAATAAAAGAAATCACAGAAAAGCGAAGGAGATAAATTTTCCAAATATGCTCTTGAAAGATGGAAGAATATCCAAAAATTAATCAAAAAATTAGATAATATTGATGGTCAGACAAAGGGAAATACCAACTAGGGGAATTGCTTAGAGAAATTGAAGAGGAACTAAGAAAATTATCCCTGTTGTTCACAAAAAGATGAATTTAAATTTGATTTAAGTGAATTTGGATCAAGGTGTTTAGAAGCATTATGGGCAACATTTTAACACAGCTTAACCAGTTACTATGGCGATAGCTTTTTAGCATTTGACTTTTGTGTGGTTCTTGGATTTATTCTTTAATGCATCGATTTAAAGTAGTTCTGCAATTAAATGTTTTTATAATTATAGATAGTTGTATGTTAAGTGTCATCGTTGTTCCGGGGAACAAGTTATTTACAATAACGTTATACATCCACTAAAACAATGCTATTTTGTAACACCTTCGTCATAGATCCAATCGAAATTTGGTTTCTTAATTGGCGACGAAAAATTGTATTGTAATAAAAAATTATTTGGGCAAAATTGAAACCAATATCCTGCAATTTAATCTAACAGGATATAGAAAATCAGAGCTTGGTTTCAGTTGAGTAAAACAGGAGAATAAAAAGAAAAGGTTAATAGCAGTTTAGAGGAGTAGATTTTTCCTTCCTCGTGTAATCTTCTTACATCTTAGAATTATACAAGAATTTAAAGCTTATTGGATGGCTATTTTTGTAGCAATAGTAGGTTTTTCTGCCAGATTAAGCTGCTGATGAGACTGTGTTTAATTTTTTTCTCCGGTATGGAAATTGAAATCGATAGTAAAATCTAAGAACAAATGATGCATTCTTACCAAATATGAGAACATTTTTAATTGCTTTTTTTGGAGTTTTTTCACTTCTATCAATTTCAATTTCTAACAGCGCACCCGGCGAGAAGAAAATAAATTCAAGCGACGAAATCATTTCTGATGTAGATTATCACCGATTACTTCTTATCAGTCTTTACACAGATTGTGAACTTGAAGATAAATTAGATTATAATGTTTTTAAAAATGCGATGGATGGTTACAACTCAATTGATCTGCAAAATAAAAAACTACTTTCAATAATTGATTATTCAAAACCATCTACTGAAAAAAGATTTTTTATTATTGATGTTGAAAATCGTAAGCTGCTATATAATACGTTGGTTGCTCACGGCAAAAAATCGGGATATGTGAACGCAACTAAATTTTCGAATAAATATGGATCACATAAAAGCAGTCTTGGTTTTTTTAGAACCGGCAATTCATACTATGGTAAAAGAGGTTATTCGTTACAACTTGAAGGTCTGGAAAAAGGGATTAACGATAATGCCAAACGAAGAGGAATTGTTATTCACGGCGCAAATTATGTGAGTGAGAGGATTGCAAATGGAAACGGTGTTATTGGACGAAGCTGGGGTTGTCCTGCTGTTTCGAAAAAATTATCAAAGGATATAATTAATTTGCTGAAAGGCGGTAGTCTTCTTTTCGTTTATGGGAATGATGAACTTTACAAAGAGAATTCAATGTTAGCTAGACCTTAATGTGAATGAGAATTCTGACCTGAATTAGTACATTACTTTTCTTCTCTTTAAAATCCATTCTTTTGTGATACCTTCGTGATAAATCCAATCTAAATTTGGCTTGTTCAATTAAAAAACAGAAACTATTTTACATTAAAATTTGTTAAGGATATATTATGAAATACTTTCTAAGCATATTATTAGTTTTAGCCTTGTTTACAACAGGTTGTTCGCAAAGCGGGGAAGAAAAGGTAAGTCAGTCGATGACAGAAAAAAACAAAATGCAGGATACAAAAATGAAAGATACAAATATGGACAATCAAGACACTAAATATCAGAAACCATCCGATGAAGAGTTAAAAAAAATGTTGACAGATGAGCAGTATAAAGTTACTCAGTGTGAAGGAACCGAGTTAGCATTTAAAAATGAGTACTGGGATAATCACAAAGCCGGGAATTTATGTTGATGTAGTTACTGGCGAACCACTCTTCAGCTCAAAAGATAAATTTGATTCGGGAACAGGCTGGCCAAGTTTCACTCAGCCGATAGATTCCAAATACGTAGTTAAAAAAGAAGATAATTCTTTCGGATGGAACAGAGTCGAAGTCCGAAGTAAAAATGGTGATTCACATCTCGGGCACGTTTTTGATGATGGACCCGGTCCAACCGGATTACGTTACTGCATAAACTCAGCTGCATTGAAATTTATTCCAAAAGATAAAATGAAGGAAGAAGGTTACGCTGAGTTTCTGGTTTTAGTTGAGTAGTTCACACTGTCATTGCGATCCCGCCTTGGTGGGAGAAGCAATCTCTTGATTTAAACTTGAGATCACTTCGCTTCGCTCGTGATGACAAACTGTACTTTTCCCAGATGTCACGGACCAATCCGTGACATCTTTATTCATACCATTCAAATAAATTCAATTGATTCTGTTCTTGCTTTGAGTTAGTTTTAAACCAGGATTTTTGCTGTATGGTGAAAGAAAATGAACCCTCAGCTTATCAAAGGTTACGCAGATCAATACTCCTTTCAAAGGTCTTCCGAATTTTATAACCCAAATCAATTTATTCAACAGTATCTCAGGGAGAAATTATGAAAACAATAAAAATGTTTTTCGTTTCATTTTTCCTGGTATGCCTGTTTCCTGTTTTATTAATTGCACAGGATATCAGTGTTCAGTATTTAATTGGAAAATCCAAAAACGATGTGATAAAAAAATACGGTAATCCTGCACATCAGGATAACAGTAATCCGAATATGATGTGCATGTTTTACCAAACGAAAACTCTCAGGATGATTTTCGTTTCAGATAAAACAGGCGTTTATCAATCAGAAGCTACCGCAAACTACAATACTGAAGCGAAAGCAAGAAATGTTGTCGATGATTTTATAAGTGGTTCGATTGCGGATGGTTTTGCAGTTGACACTGTTACTATAAATGATTTTCAGCTTTCAAAAACAGGTGTAAAAGCTGATCTGCAGATAAGTGAAAATAAAATTTCGAAGAATTTTGATGTAAGCGTCAAAGCAAATAGATCTGAAGATTAGTTATAAATTTTAGTGCAACCTTCGAGGTTGCTTGGTGAATCAAACCTCTAACCTCGAAGGTTTCGTTATGCGTCAAAAAGTTAAACGCGCCTGATTTTCATTCAAATACAACTTATTTACCAGTACACATCAATCCATGATGCAAAATTGTGCAAATTCTTTATTCATATAATTGCATAAAATTTGCATTGTTGGAAATATGACAAAGCAAAAACTGAAAGAATTGATAATATTTTTAATAGCTTTGATTTTATTAATTAGCTGTGAAGAAGATTCAGTCTCACCAAACAAGGAGAATCCTTCAAATAGCATTGAGAAGGAAGTTCATCAATTAATAAATGCACATCGAACCGGAATGGGACTTGACCCGCTTGAATGGAATGAAACTATTGCAGCTGAATGCAGAAATCACAGTATTGATATGGCAAATGCTCATACAATAAATCACGATGGATTTTATGATAGAGTCAATAAGATAAAAGAAACGATTCCATGGAGCTGGGCAGGGGAGAATGTTGCTTACAACTACAGTGCTCAGGGTGCAGTTACAGCCTGGTTAAACAGTTCAGGACATAAAAGTAATATTGAAAGCAATTCTAATTTGACCGGAGTCGGTGTTGCGTATGATGGCAGCACCATTTACTTCACTCAGATTTTTATCAGAAGTACCGAATAATTTAATATTTTGACAACCAAGCTTGCAACCTTCGAGGTTGCATGTCGCTTGAAGTACGCTAACCTCGAAGGTTTCCTCCCAACTCACCTTATAACGCAATTCCAAAAATCTTCTTATAATTGAATATGAAAATAAATGCAATAATAACAGGTGTAACCGGAATGGTTGGAGAAGGTGTTCTTCACGAATGCCTTCTCCATCCGGATGTTGAATCTGTATTAGTAATAAATCGTAAACCTTGCGGAGTCAAGCACGAAAAGTTATTAGAAATTATCCACAAAGATTTTTCCGATCTTTCTTCAATTGAAAATCAACTTTCCGGATACAATGCGTGTTTCTTTTGTGCAGGAGTTTCTTCTGTTGGAAAAAAAGAAGATGAATACAGGCGTATTACTTATGATTTGACATTGAATTTGGCAAAGACTTTGTTAAAACTAAATCCTGATATGACTTTCTGTTATGTTTCAGGTGTCGGAACTGACACCACAGAAAAGGGAAGAAGTATGTGGGCACGTGTAAAGGGAAAAACAGAAAACGATTTGTTAAAATTTGGCTTTAAAGATGCGTATATGTTCAGACCGGGATATATTCAACCAACGAAAGGTTTAAAGAACGCTTATAAAATTTATAAAGTGTTTGTACCGTTTTATCCAATTTTAAAAACACTTTTTCCAAAATATGTTGTTTCTCTTGAAGAACTCGGCAAAGCAATGATAAACGTCACACTTTATGAATCGGATAAAAAAGTATTGGAGTGCAGAGATATTGTCAATGAATCAAAGAGATAAATTATTCTCAGTTTAGATTTTAATTATAGATTACTTTAAAAGGTGTTTGACCTCTTCAACCAAATCAGGGCGAACAACTGATAATCTCCTCAGACCGGCAATTACATCTTTTTGCAAGTCTTCAAAATCCAATTCATTCCCGCCACCCAGGGTGTAAGAAATTAGTATTTTATGATATTCTTCAGCCAGCTTTTCGCTTCTTGCCATTATCTCACCCATTGCTTCGGGCGCGCCCCAGCCAATCCCACCAGATTCATCATTTAAATTTAACATCAAGCGGCGCATAATAATGCGTGCAGATTCCAGATCACTCTCAGCAATTTTTGAAACAACCTCGCCCATAGCCGTTACTGCATTCTCTTTAATTCTTTTATCAGGTACTGCAAAGCAATGGAAAAAGTGCGTTTACCAATTTTCGCTTATCATATTTTTGAATTTGGTTTTCAAAATCATTTTGCTCTAATAATTCCAGCACTTCTTTTTTAAGTTTATTCATTTCATATTATCCGGCAACAGGCAGTTGGATTTTAGTGTTGCCAGGGAATGGAAGCGTTTCAAGTATTTTTTAAGTCCAATAAAAAATAGGACAACACTTAATACCACAGCAATTAATCCAATGATGAAGATAATCAGGATACCCGGAAATAGTTTAAATGCAGATACCCCGGTTATCAGTACCATTATTGCTGTTCGGGCATATGCAAAAAAAGTCCGTTCATTTGCAAGCGAAGTTCTTTCAAGTGCCAGGCAATCTCGAAGTTCTAATATTTGTTTTTTGGACTGCTCCACCATATAGTTACCTCTTTAACTTTGTTATAATAGTAAACAATTCAATTTTTTACCGGCAGCAATAATTTTTTTAACTCATTGTCTCCACCTGTGAAGGTGCGCATATTTTCAGGGATATGTCCGTAATCGCTGAATGCATCGAGTTTCATTGTTCCATCCGGAAGCACTCTAACGATTGTAAGACTGCAGTTAGTAATACTCATTTGCAGCCACGACATTGTATCTACATTTAATACTTTGGTTACAAAATACCTGATTACGTTTCCGTGACAAACAATTAAATCATGTCTGTCGTTTTTATCTGGAGAAGGAATAAAGTACTG
The DNA here is from genome assembly GCA_963699475.1 of uncultured Ignavibacteriaceae bacterium. Taxonomy (GTDB): domain Bacteria; phylum Bacteroidota; class Ignavibacteria; order Ignavibacteriales; family Ignavibacteriaceae; genus IGN2. Next base: position 85,518 of record CAVOUA010000004.1, read on the forward strand.
ATTAAATGCCTGTTCAATGTTCGCAACACACAATTCTTTTTCTATTGTATCAACTCCTGCCATTATATCTTTTCTCCACGATGGTGGAGTGCATTCCCGGATAAGAGTAGATTGCTGAAGTTTAACTTCAGGAAAATTTTCATTGATGACCAGGGCGGTTTCGCGCGCACGTGTCATCGTACTGCTTGTCAAAGAAGAAAACTCAACCGGCATCTCTTTTAATCTTGCGGATAGCAATTTTGCCTGGGCAATACCGAGCGGGGTAAGTTTCTTGCCAACATCTGAATCGCTCGTATCAGTTTGATCATACTCACCATGACGGATGAGATAAATTGTCCTGACTCCATTTTCGTTATCATTAATATTCTGGCTGAAACAATCTTTAGGAAATAGGGACAAGAGCAGAAGGATAATAAATATCTGTAAGATTTTTTTGTTTTTCATTTTTACTTCAATGTGTTTTTATTAAAAAATATAATGAGAGAAATTATCAATCAGTATCTTTTCTGAAGACGATTTAATTTCTTCCTGAAGATATACCCTCCATTTACAGCACCCCAAACCTGGTTTCCACTCTCATCAAAACCGCGGTCCCAGCTTATCAATTTATCTTTGTCAATTAGCACTTCCGAAGTCGCGTAGCTTGCACTACGCAGGTCACTGGAGCAATTTTTATCTACAGTGCTACCTTCAAAGTAACCATCGTCTGCTCTGTACAGCACTACTTCACAACCTTCTCTTAGCATAAGTGAATCGGGAGTTAGTCTTAGTAAAGGAAATTCATTTTTATAATCACCGGCAAATCTTAATGGGTTGGGGATAGTATAAACAATGCTCTCAATTTTTCCGTCATTCCTTTGTTTTATCTGATATACCCGTTGTCTGTAAGGTTTTCCTTTTAATTCTGAAACCGCTTGCTCGATATAAATCCAGGGACCGTCTGTTCGGTCTTTCCAGATTTGAACCATCTCAAGCTCAATATTAAAATAATTACTGTCTTCTTCGGCCTGCTCTTCACTGGAGAACGAGCCAACCATGTATTTGACTAATGCTTCCACATCTCTTTGAGAGTGGGCAGTAAATGAAAATATTATAAGTATTAAAAATGTTAATAGTGTTTTCATCAAAAATATCCTGGATCACAAAAAGTTAATAATATGTTAAGTTAAAATATTGATTTTAAAAAACTTTTATAATGTTATCTTATCTTTTGATAGAAATACTATCCGTAAAAATTACCTTGTTATTTATTCAGATTTATATGGCTATCTTACTATAAATTCCATTTCATTCATTTGCGGCTGGCAGAAAATTTGAAGATGTACATCAAAAAATAATATTAGAATTTTCTGTATAAAATTAAAAGGAGAGAAAAATGAAAAAAGTTATTTTATTATTTGTTGTCATAACTATGTTTTTTTCGACACACCTTTATTCGCAGGTATCGTTCCAAATAGGAGGCGGGCTTGGTTACATCTCACCCGTTGGGGACTACGGCGGATCTACGGTAGATTTTTACAACGGTACAAAATATGGAATGAGCAGCGGATTTAATTATCACGCCAAAGCAAGAGTTGGTTTACTTGGGCTAAACCTGTTTGGCATAATAGAATATTCTACCGTCAGTGGCGATGGGGAAAGTGAACCCGGTCAGGGTGTGGTAGAAAATTCGCACGGAATATTTTCTCTTAAAGCAGGACCAGAATTTAACTTTTCAGTTCCGTTATCCCCGGTTGGTTTCTACCTTGATGGATTTGTTTCAGTGAATACTTTTAGCGGAACAGTAAAATTTCAGGGGGTATCCCAGGTGCCAAGTGGAGAGTATGATTTAGGATCTGCTACGCGATTTGGAGTTGGTGCTGGTGGTGGAGTTTTACTTGATATTCTTCCCGTTGTTACTCTTGATTTTGGAGTTCACTTTAATCTTTACAATGTATTTGGTCAGCAGTACACCGGAATAACAACTAATCCCAAAAGACTTGATGCATATACTTCACTAAATGATGAAGAAGATCCTTTATATGGTACGGAAGATAATATCTATATAATTGAAAACGCACGAGCAATAAATGCCTGGCAATTTACATTAACTGCTATGGTTGGTATTTAGCGCAGTTTCAGATTATAGGAAAGCGTTACTTTAATTTTTTTGAACTGACATTTCAAAATTATCGGGATTATAATGCTGCGCTTTTAGAATTTGGAAGATCTTCTGCATAGTATCATCAGGTAATGAGGGTGTTCTACTCAGAACCCATCCGTATTTTCTGTTTGGTGTTCCAACAACAGCCCATTGGTAATTATCATCAAGCCCGATAATCCAGTAATCACCCCAAAACGGGCGAATGCCAAGAAAGCTTACAAAACTTACTTCAAGCTTTGCATTTGTTTTTTTATCAACGACATTAGCAACACCATCAGCAATATCCGGCTCTCCATTCTCTTCATAACATTTGTTGATAACTTCGATGCTTCCATCCTTCTGAATTTTGTACTCAGCAGTTGTTCCATATGCACATTGATCCTGAAATGAGTTTGGAATTTTTGCGATCTCATACCATAATCCAGCGTACTTTTTCAAGTCAACTTGATTAACAGTGACTAGTTGTGGTAGTTCTTTATTTTGTGCAAAGACATTATGAATTGAAAAAAGAATTAAAATCATAATTGGGATTATTTTCGTTAACATTTCTTTCACCATTAGATTTAATTAAAACATTACTCACTTCATCGGTACTTCGATTAATAAGACTCTAGAGTCTTCTTCTGCAGTTATTGGAAATCCTTCAGTATCCCAGATTCCAATTCCATCTCTTTTCGATAATGAATCACCGTCAATAGAAATTTTTCCTTCGATAAGAAACAAATATACACCATTCCCCTTTGTATGAATTTTATAATTGATCGATTTATCTTTGTCAAGGTCAGTTAGTGCAAGATAAGCATCCTGATTCAACCAGAGATTATCATTCTTTTTTTCTGGTGTGACAATAAATTGCAGCTTGTTTTTTCTTGTATCGGATTCAAAAAGTTTCTGATTGTATCTTGGCTCGTGACCTTTCTTATCTGGAAATATCCAAAGCTGTAAGAGTTTTGTTGTACCATCATTAAGGTGATTAAATTCTGAGTGCAGAATTCCCGTCCCGGCAGACATAACCTGGATTTCATCAGGATATATTACTCCCTCACCACCTGTGCTGTCCTTATGAGCAAGCGCACCTTCAAGGGGAACGGTTACGATTTCCATATTATTGTGCGGATGGGTACCAAATCCCTGTCCTCCTTGAATTGAATCATCATTTAAAACTCTGAGCATGCCAAAGTTGACCCGTTCTGGATCATAGTAACTGCTAAAGCTGAAAGTATGGTAAGTTTTCAGCCAGCCGTAATCAAAATATCCCCTTGAATCTGCTTTATGAAGTATCTTTTTCCCCTCAAAGCGGGATTTTGTATTACTTAACATTTTATCCTTTCAACTATTCTATTCTTAAACATTATTTAGTAAATATAAGTTCTTTGAATAATAGGATTATCTAAGCTTTTAATCGATTCATTGTAATTCCTGGATAGTGTTTTTCATCACTTCATTATCAACAAAATATGGGAAGGGAAATTTATAATTAGATTTAGGTTAAAACTAGCATTAAATTTATGTCAACGGCGAAATATTTCTAATAGATCCCTTCTGTGTTATGACTTAGCACCAAGCAAGTCTAAAAGAGTATAAGTAATCTTTCAATTATTAGACTATTTAGGTTTTTAGTAAAATCCATTAACAAAATTTGTGAGATAAAATATGAAATCAATCAATCCTTATTTAAACTTTCCGGGGAACACAGAAGAAGCATTTAACTTTTACAAAAAAGTTTTTGGTGGTGATTTTGTAGGTGGAATTAATCGGTTTAAGGACACACCGGATGCCAAGCAAACTAAATAAAAGTGACCAGGAAAAAGTAATGCACATTGCTTTACCACTTGGCAACAACCTACTTATGGCGACCGATGCTCTTCCCTCAATGGGTTTCAGCGTAACGTTTGGTAATAACTTTTATTTATCAATTGAAACCGAAAGCAAAGATGAAGCCGACAAACTTTTTCATGGACTCTCTGACGGAGGCAAAGCTGAAATGCCAATGCAGGATCAATTCTGGGGCGCATACTTTGGAATGCTCACAGATAAATTCGGCGTTAAGTGGATGATAAACTATACTTACACTAAACAATAATCTTCTCAAAATGTTTTGAAAGGAAGAAATGAGAAAGTTAAAATTGCAAGTGCAAATATCCGTCGATGGTTTTGTCGCTGGACCAAATGGCGAACTGGATTGGATGATGTGGAGTTGGAGCGACGACATAAAAAAATATGTGAGTGAATTAACAGACTCTGTTGATACAATTCTTCTTGGAAGAAAAATGACAGAGGGATTTATTTCTCATTGGTCAAGTATAAAACCTGATGACGAGGCATATCCATTTGCTAAAAAGATGGTTGATACAACAAAAGTTGTTTTCACTAAAACTCTAGACAATAATAACTGGATAAATACAAAACTGGCAAAAGGAGAGCTCATAGAAGAAGTAAACAAACTAAAAAAGGAATCTGGCAAAGGAATAATTGTTTATGGCGGAGCCGGATTTGTCTCCTCCTTGATTAAAAATAATTTGATTGATGAGTATCATCTTTTTATAAATCCAATAGCAATTGGAAAAGGATTAAAAATATTTGAAGGTTTAACCGAGAAGAGGAATCTTAGATTAAAAAATTGTAAAGCATTTGATTGTGGAATTGTAATAATAAATTATGAACTCGGATAACAACTGTTGAAAAAAGAAGTGGATTTCGGAGTAACTAAAAAAAATACACAAACCAAACAGTCTTTAAAATCTTTGTGGCAGGAACTTAAAGACGCAATCCGCGGCAGCGAAGCAGACTTTACAGAAATAAAAATCGGCAAAGCAATATTTCTTCTCGCTGTTCCGATGATCCTGGAATTGATAATGGAATCAACTTTCGCTGTGGTCGATATCTTTTTCGTTGGAAAGCTTGGTCCATCAGCAGTTGCAACAGTTGGATTAACAGAAACGTATTTATTCTTACTTTATTCAATCGGGATGGGATTATCGATGGCCGTTACTGCTATCGTTGCAAGAAGAATTGGTGAAAAGGAAAAAGCGAAGGCCGGGATCAGTGCTGTGCAATCAATTTTTCTTGCTATAATAATTTCCCTTCCATTTGCTGTTGCAGGGATTTTTTATTCTAAAGAATTACTTGCATTAATGGGAGCTGATTCCTGGGTTCTTGAACATGGTTATCGCTACAGTCAATGGATGCTTGGAGGGAATGCTGTCATTATGCTTCTGTTCATTATGAATGCTATATTCAGAGGTGCGGGTGATGCTGCTATAGCAATGCGTGTTCTCTGGATTGCAAATGGTTTCAACATAGTTCTCGATCCACTTCTTATTTTCGGCTGGGGTCCTTTTCCTGAATTAGGAATCGAAGGCGCCGCTATCGCAACAAATATTGGTAGAGGAATTGGAGTTCTAACTCAACTTTGGTTTCTATTTAATGGAGTTAAACATATTCGTGTCATTCGCACACAAATTCATTTACACTGGAAAACTATTTTAGCAATCATTAAAACATCACTTGGCGGAATCGGGCAGATGATTATTGCCATGACTTCCTGGATTTTTATAATGAGAATCCTTGCTGAGTTCGGAAGCGAGGTAGTAGCCGGGACTACAATTGCAATGAGGATAATGATGTTTACAATGATGCCTGCCTGGGGAATGTCGAATGCAGTGGCTACGCTTGTCGGACAAAATCTCGGGGCTAAAAAGCCAGATCGTGCAGAAAGTTCAGTCTGGATAACCGGTGTTTGGAACATGATATTTTTAATAGGAGTTGCTGTAGTATATTTCATCTTCAGCGAATCGCTGGTTGGGATTTTTTCAGATGATATGAAGGTTATTTCCGTCGGTGCAATGTGGCTCCGAATTGTTTCGTATGCTTATTTCGTTTATGGATGGTGGATGGTTTCAGTACAAGCATTTAATGGTGCAGGAGATACAGTTACTCCAACTAAAATTAATTTTGTCTTTTTCTGGCTTCTGGAAATTCCTCTCTCTTACTTTATGGCAAAGATGCTAGATCTGGGATATTCGGGTGTGTTCTGGGCAATCTTTATTTCAGAAACATCAGTTGGATTGTTTACGCTGTGGCTTTTCACCAGAGGCAAATGGAAGACTGTACAGGTTTAATAGAAGCTAAAAGTTTATGAATAAAATTGTTAACAGCTTAGATGTTAAATTACTCACATCTTCTCACGAACTTTTTTTAGAGATAAAAGGCAGATACGGAATCCCACCCAACTGGCAAAGACCAGAAGGTTTTATTTCACTATCAAAAATAATTTTAGAACAGCAGGTAAACCTTGCCTCGGCAGCAGCTCATTTTATCAAGTTGAATAACTATATACAAGAGTTTTCACCATCAGAAATTCTGAAGCTGACTAATGAAGAAATGAGAGCTTGCCAGATAAGCAGACAAAAAGCAAAGTATCTTCGGGCATTATCTCAAGCTGTACTGAACAAGGAATTAGAGTTAGATTCTTTATCAAGATTAAATCCATCAGAAGCGAGAAAAAAACTTACCAGGATTAAGGGTATCGGGAATTGGACAACAGATATCTATTTAATGTTTTGTCTGCAGAATAAAGATATTTTTCCGTCTGGTGATGTTGCTCTCATAACAACTATAAAAGAGCTGACCAGAGTAAGATCAAAAGAAGGAATTATCCGTTTTACAGAAAAGTTGAAACCATTGAGATCTCTGGCAGCACACTTTTTGTGGTATTACTATCTCAAGAAGAGATATAGAATTTAATTTTTTATTTGTAATATTATGATATATACACTATTTTTATGATAGTATATATCTAAATCTATTATACTACATAATAAGAAAGCAATGAAAATATATGGCAAAAATTGAGTTTAAAGGAAAAAAATTTAATAATCCAGTTGAGCTTTCACTAAATATTATAGGTGGCAAATGGAAAATACCAATAATCTGGATTCTCAAGGATGAACCTAAAAGGTATGGCGAGCTAAGAAGATCACTTCCCAAAGTAACGCATAAAATGCTGACACAGCAACTTCGCGAGCTTGAATCTGATGAGATCATTACACGAAAAGTGTTTCCCGAGGTTCCGCCGAAAGTTGAATATAATTTAACATTGCTCGGCAAATCTGTGCTACCCGTGATTGATATGTTGCGTGAATGGGGAGAGGAATATCGCGGCGTATTCACAAAATAACCCCAAAGCATTCTTTTTAATTTCTTAGAGAACTAATTCATTGCAAGGGGCGTCTATATTCTGTTCCTGGTTTTTTCAATGAAATAGAATGGTTATTTTTCTGATAAAATTAAATCAATTTTGAATAGGATCTTTTGGATGTCATCTTATAGAGAACAAAAAAAATATCTTGAAGTATTAAAAAAATATGAGCGAAATTTCACTCCCAAGGAACATGATGAATTTAAAATGTTCCTAAAAAGAGATAAAGATGACGATGAATTTGATACTGTTTCGATGAAAAGATTAAAGGAGCTTTATGATAAATATTATAAACCCGTGGATACGTCAAAATATGATAAATTCTTCAAAAAAAATCAGGATGAATAATCATAGTGACGATTTTATCATACCGCTTTCATTGTATACAAATCCATTTGTAGCTAATTTTAGCTTTCTTTTTCTAATGAGGAATTAATGAACTTAAAACTTCTACACAGGATTTACGCCGCAGGGGTATTTCTTGTAACACTTATTATTTATTGGATGACTGTTCAGCCATCAGTATCCTTCTGGGACTGTGGAGAGTTTATCGCTGCCAGTTTTTATTTACAAGTTCCGCATCCGCCGGGAGCTCCTTTCTTCTTGGTGCTTGGGAATATTTTTTCAAAAATACCGTTTTTAGAAAATATAGGATTTAAAGTAAATCTTATTTCAGTTTTCTCAAGCGCCCTATCAGTTTTTCTGCTTTATCTGGTTGCTGTTAAGCTCATAAATATATTCAAAGGCAAAAAACCAGAAACAACTATTGATGCAATTATAACTTACACTGCTGCCGCAATCGGTGCATTTTCTTTGGCGTTTAGTGATACTTTCTGGTTCAACGGCGTTGAAGCCGAAGTATATGCTTTTAGTACTTTGTTAGTTGCTGCAATTACATATTTGATTTTAAGATGGCATGAACGTGCTGATAATAAAGACAGCGAAAAATATATTCTTGCTATTGCTTATCTCGTTGGTTTATCTACTGGTGTCCATCTTATGAGCGTGTTGGCAACCGTTCCAGTAGTAATGGTTATTTTCTTCAGAAAATATTTAGATGATGAAGAAGCACTGAAGAAAACAGGTTACATTTTACTTGTACATGCAGGAATAATTTTGCTTTTAGCATTAGTATGGTGGTCTGGGGAAACTGGTGCAACCCCACCAACTGGTGACCAATACAAAGATTTTGATTCAAAGTTTAAGCTAATGTTTTTAGCTGTCAGTGCCATAATAATGGCAATTTACTGGAAAAAAGTTTTTAACAAGAACTCCTTTTATTTACCAATTATCATCGGTGGAATTGCGCTCTTTGGAATATACCCTGGCGTGGTAAAATTTTTCCCTGCGCTGCTCACAGCTATAGGAAAAGAAAACATTATTGTTGAAATAGTTCTTTTTGCAATTATTCTTGTGCTTCTGGGTTATGCTGTTTATTACTCAACAAAAAACAAAAAGCCAACTTTGCACATGGTTTTTATGTCGGCGATTTTTATTCTAATTGGATTTACTACTTTCTCGATGGTAATTATTCGTGCTAATCAAAATCCGCCAATGAATGAAAATGAGCCAGATACTTTTCCAAAATTAGAGCAGTATCTGAACAGAGAACAGTATGGAGATTTTCCAACATTCAAAAGAAGATTTTCGAGCGAACCACATCAGCAGGGTGTTTTTACTAACTATCCCAGTGACCTGTCTTTCTTTTATAATTACCAGATGAATCATATGATGACGAGGTACTGGCTTTGGAATTATGCCGGACGCGAAGGCTGGGTTCAGGAAGATGGAGCAAATATCGCCCCATTTAATTTCGTTGGAAATATTTTAGGTAAAATTATCAATGTAAAATTTGAGGGCAAGACCGCTGATTCCTTGTTTGGAATTCCATTCCTGATTGGTATGTTTGGAATTTATTATCACTTCAGACGTGATTGGAAAATGGCATCTATCTTTATGGTGATGTTCATTTTGATGGGATATCTTACAGCATTTTATCAGAATCAGCAACAGCCACAGCCAAGAGAACGAGATTACTTTTACGTAGGGGCATTTTTTGTCTTTTCAATCTGGATAGCTATAGGTGTACGTGGCCTGGTGGATATTATTCAGAAAAAAATTAGTAAAGAAACTTATGGTACCGCTGCTGTTTTTGGAGTTCTGATTTTTACTTTTATTCTCATTCCCGTAAGAATGCTTCAGGCAAACTATCATACCCACGATCGCTCAAGAAACTGGGTTCCATGGGATTATTCATACAACATTTTACAAAGTACAGGGCCAAACGGCGTACTATTTACTAATGGAGATAATGATACTTTCCCTCTTTGGTATTTGCAGGATGTCGAGGGTGTTAGACGAGATGTGAAAATTGTAAACCTTAGTTTATTAAATACGGATTGGTATGTCAGGCAATTAAAGAACAACGATCCATACGGAGTCGGAAAGCTAAAGATAAGAATACCGGATGCAAGGATTAATCCTACTGATTTAAGACCAACACAATGGTCACCAACCGACATTACAATTGCTACACCTAAAGCCGCAAGTCAAGAGGGAATGTTAAAAATCATAGATGAATATGCAATTAAAGATACCTCCGTGCTAAGTGCCGGAAAGATGACATGGAAAATGCCCAACACATTGACGTTCGGTGATATCAAAGCAATTCGTGTGCAGGATATTCTGGTAAAAGAGATTATCGAAGCAAATAATTGGGAAAGGCCAATTTATTTTGCAGTTACTTGTTCAGATGACAGCAAAATTGGTTTGCAGGATTATTTAAAGATGGAAGGAATGACTTTCAGACTTGTTCCCGAGAGACGAAAACCCGGCAGTGAATTCATAAACGAAGGAGTGGTTAAAGCACAAATCAAAGGTAATGAGATACCAAGTAAAGAATTTCAACCGGGATTCAGATTTACAGGATTAAATGATCCAACTATCTTCTTTGATGAGAACCATACCAGAATGGTTCAAAACTACCGTAATGCTTTTATGAGATTAGCAGTTTATTACAGAAGCGTTGGCGAGAATCAGAATCTGATTTCAACATTAAATGATATGAACGAAAAATTACCTTATAAAGTATTAGGAATGGATAACGGCTTGTTATTCGAGGTTGCGAATCTTTATTTATTTGGAGGTGATAGGGAGAAATTTTTAGAAATTTCTGCTGATGTAGAAACAAGAGCTCTAACGGATCTCGAGAATAATCCAGACGATGTTCAGTCATATTATAATCCGTACAGGCTTCTGATTGAAATTTATGAAAATACAGAACAATACGATAAGCTGCTCGCACTTTGGCAGAAGCTTGAAACAATGTTCCCCAACGACCCAACTGTGAAATCAAACATAGAAAGATATCAGCAGATGACTCAGCCGAAAGATACTACAGTCAGGTAAGCACAAGTTATTTTTCATCATCAGGTCCGGCATTTGCCGGACTTTTTTTTGTAAATTTTCATTATGAAAATATTAGTAATTGCTCTTTCAGGCATCGGCGATGCATTGATGTTTACTCCGTCATTAAAGCTTCTAAAGAAAAATCTGCCCGGAGCTGAAATAGATGCACTTGTAATGTACCATGGAGCTAAAGAAATCTATGATTCAAATCCAAATCTTAGTCAAGTAATTTATTTCAATTTTGTTGAAGAAGGTGCAATTAAATCCATTAAATTTCTTTTACAGTTGAGAAAAAAATATGATGCAACTATAAATGTTTATCCTTCAAACAGAAAAGAATATAATATAATAAGCTTTGTTATTGGGGCGCGGAAAAGAGCGGGAGTAGTTTATCTCAGAAAAGATGAAAGCAATTTTGGTTTTTTGAATAATGTAAGAGTGCTTGAAAATGATAATGTTCACAATGTTCAAACCAATATTAAGCTTAGTGAAGCACTAATTGGCCAAAAGTTTAGTGAGGAACTTCCGCTTGATTTTCCAATATCTGAACAAGAAGATAAATCATCTGAAAATTATTTAAATGAAACAGGAATTGGTGAAAATGAACTTGTAGTCGGTTTTCATCCCGGCTGTGCAACATTGAAGAATCATATTAAGCGAAGATGGGAACCGGAAAAATTTGCTGAACTTGGCAGAAAATTAATCGACAACCATTCAGCTAGGATTTTAATTTTTGGCGGACCTGAAGAAAAAGATTTAAAGGAAAAAATATTTTCTTTGATTGGTTCTGATAAAGCGGTTGTTGTAAATGCAGGTAGTTTGACCCAAAGCACAGCTATTATGAAACGATGCAATGCGTTTGTAACTAACGATTCAAGCCAGATGCATATTGCTGCTGCACTCGGACTAAAAGTCGTAGCCATAATTGGTCCCACGAACCAAAAATATATTTATCCCTGGAAAACTGAGTACGATATTATTTCACTCAACCTCGATTGCTCTCCCTGTTTTTTTTATTCTCCAAAACCACTGATTTGTACAAGAACTGATGTCAAATTCAAATGTATAAAAGAACTTACTGTTGATATGGTTTACACTTCCGTTCTGAATTATATCTGAAATTAACATCGAATTTTGTCTTCTACTTTCAATAATTTTAAGTTGAGTTTGTAAATTTTAATTGCTTTGTAATCGTGAAGACGAAGAAGAAAAAATATAATATTTATATTGTTTCTGATGGTACCGGAAGAACAGCCGAGCAAGCGCTAAACGCAGCATTGATTCAATTTCCTGAAGTAGTAGTTAATCTTGCCAGAAGACCTAAAGTAAGAACCGAGCAAAAAGTAGTTCACGTTATTCAGGAAGCTAAAAAGGATGGCGGTTTTATTGTGCATACTTTGGTTACTGATAAACTAAGGGAGGTGATGTTGCGTGGAGGAAGAAAACATAATGTTCATACAATTGATTTAATGGGTGGACTTTTAGGACAGCTTTCCGAGGAGTTTTCTGTTTCCCCGGCCGAAAAACCCGGTTTGTTCGGACAATTAAACAAAGCATATTTCAGAAGAATTGAAACAATGGAATTCGCTTTTCATCATGATGACGGGCAGCGAGTTAGTGAATTAAAAAAAGCAGAGATAGTTTTGCTTGGTGTTTCGAGAACATTTAAAACACCATTGAGCATCTATCTTGCATTTAAAGGCTGGTTTGTAGCAAATGTTCCGATTGTTTTAGAGCACGAGATTCCGCCGGTAATTAATAAGCTTCTTTCTTCAAATGTTTTTTGTCTTGATACCAACGCACGTGCACTTACTGAGCTTCGCAGAGCAAGACAGAATTATCTCGGCGGTGCAATTGGTGATTACGATGACATCGAATACGTGAGAATGGAACTTATGTATGCGAGAAATATTTTCAGTAAAAATCCAGGCTGGGCAATAATTAATGTTACGAATAAACCTATAGAAGAAATTGCTTCAGAAATTTTAACTTTGAAAGGTGAAAGAGGAAAGGGTGATAAATTTCCGGGTTGATATTTTTTTAAGATAAATACTTAAAGGAGAATCAAAATGAATTCTAAAAAAGTTGTTGAAGATTTTTTAGCCCAAAAGAAAATTGCTGTGGTTGGTGTTTCGAGAAAGAAAACCAAATTCGGCAATGCCATTTATAAAGAGCTGAAACAAAAAGGTTATCAGGTTTTCCCTATCAATCCGCACATAAATGTTTTTGAAGGTGATACTTGCTATCCTGATTTACATTTACTTCCTGAAAAAGTTGATGCGGTAATTATTAATGTTCCTCCGGTTCAAGCAGAAAAAGTTGTAAGAGAAGCTAAAGATGCAGGAATAGGAAAAGTCTGGCTGCAGCAAGGCTCTCAATCAGAAGCTGCAGTGAATTATTGTCAAGAGAATGGAATTGATTGTGTTTCAAATGAATGTATTTTAATGTTTGCGCAGCCATCTGCTTTTATTCATCGAGCTCATAAATGGGTTTGGGGAGTCTTGGGAAAGCTTCCCGCTTAGTATTGATTTTTCTGATTTTGTATTTGAAAATTGTTTGTCATTTGGTGCCCGTGGTCTGTAATTTAAGCCATAGCAATATTTAATTAATTATAGAAACCATCGTCAAATTGCCTTCTGTTACTTTAAAGAAATCAGCCGACTCTTTTATCAAGCGCAAACATCCCTGGATTTTTTCCGGAGCGATTGAAAAAGTTGAGGGAAATCCATCGAATGGGCAAACAGTCCAGATTTTGACATCGAACAAAACACTTGTTGGTTATGGTAGTTATTCTCCTTCGTCTCAAATTCGGGTTAGAGTTTGGTCATTTGATCCCAAGGAAAAAATTGATGAAGATTTTTTCAGGAAGAAAATTTTCTCCGCATTCGAACTCAGAAAACAAATCATTGACACATCGCGAACAAATGCTTATCGAATTATAAACGCTGAGAGTGACGGATTCCCCGGATTAATTTTAGATCGCTATGGGGAATATCTTGTTTGCCAGTTTCTTTCTGCTGGTGCTGATTTTAATAAAGAAATAATGATTGAACTTCTTAGTGAAGTTTTCAAACCTGTCGGAATTTATGAAAGATCTGATGTTGAAGTCAGAACAAAGGAAGGACTTCAACCTGCTAAAGGATTATTAAGAGGAACTCTTCCGGATGACTTTATTGAAGTGGAAGAAAACGGTTTAAAGTTTTTTGTCGATTTGAAGAACGGACATAAGACCGGCTTCTATCTTGACCAGAGAGATAATCGTATGCTGGTTTCGGAATTCTCAAAAGGGAAGATTGTTTTGAACTGCTTTTCATACACAGGTGGATTTTCAGTTTATGCACTTGCCTCAGGTGCAAAAAAAGTTACTCAAGTTGAAGCATCATCTTTTGCAATTGAACTATCTAATAAGAACTTCGAACTTAACAATCTTAATCCATCTTTAGTTGAAAACATCAACGGAGATGTTTTTGAGATCCTTAGAAAATTCCGGGATGAAAGAAGAACATTCGATTTAATAATTTTAGATCCGCCAAAGTTTGCTGAGTCTGCTTCACAAATCCCAAAAGCTAGCAGAGGATATAAAGACATTAATCTGCTTGCATTCAAACTACTTAATCCTCGTGGAATTTTATTTACGTTTTCCTGTTCCGGTCACATTTCTCAGGAATTATTTCAAAAGATTGTTGCTGATGCTGCACTTGATTCAGGAAGAGAAGTAAAAATAATAAAGCAGCTAACTCAATCTTCAGACCACCCCGTTTCGACAAATTTTCCCGAAGGACTTTATCTGAAAGGATTGATTTGTTATGCAGAGTAATTTAATGACAAGTCCCCGACCAATTTATTCCGATTACTTTTAATAATAATTTAGTGTAAATCATTTTTCATAAATTTCTATTTAATTATGAACATCTGGCTATTAGGCATTCTCATTTTTCTCGCAAGAATTATCGATGTATCTGTCGGCACGCTCAGAACGATCAGCATTATTCAGGGTAGAACAAAAGTGGCTTTCTTCCTTGCCTTTATTGAAACGAGTGTTTGGCTTATTGTTCTTAGTGAGGTATTGCCCAAGGTTGTGGCAGAACCATTGCTCGGAGTCTTTTATGCGTTCGGATTTGCAACCGGAAACGTGGTTGGAATAATGGTTGAAAAAAGATTGGCGATGGGCTATACAAATTTTAGAGTTATTACTACAAAGTATGCAAAGGAAATTACAACATTACTAAGAGAAAAAGGTTATGCAGTAACAACTTTTGAAGGTGAAGGGAAGGATGGAAAAGTAACAGAGATATACGTAGCGACTGATAGGAAAAACTTGTCTTCATTAATAAAAATTGTAAAAGAAATAGAACCCGATGCTTTTTACATTGCTGAACAAGCAGGTATTATTAGTAAAATAAGAAGACCTACTATGGTTCCGGCGACTGGGTGGAGAGCTGTTCAGAAAAAGAAATAATTGAAAAACTACTTAACACAATTTTGAATAGGAAATCCCCACATATTGAAATGTTTAAAAGTAGAATTTAAAGAGTCATACACTAGTCCGAATTACATTTTTTTAAAAAGGTAAAAACCTTTTTGATCACTTAACTTCTTCCGGTAGAAAATTCCAACATCAATATTTTCCATATGATTTTGTTTGAAATAGTGGTTATTTTAATGCACGTATTTTGAATTCTTTTCAAATGTAGAATAATAAGGAGTTTCAACCAACACAAAGCAGGTTGTTTCAAGAGTGAGAAGAATTGCTTCAATATTGGTCCTTTCTTTTTTTGTTTATAACACCATCGGATTTCTAGCCATACACCCTTTAATTTCTATGTACTATAAATATCTTGGAATGCAGCGGGCGGACATGCCTTCCAAAGAGGAAATGATTGAACAGTTGGTTTTTAATAAAGAAGATATTCTCAACGGAAAGATTAATTTCTCCTGGATTCACTCACGCGAGTTTAAGTATAACGGTGACCTGTATGATATAGTAGAAAAGAAAGAAACTGATGAGCAATTAATTATTTATGTTATAAACGATACAAAGGAAAAAAAGCTCGAATTAGAATTTGAGAAAAGAGTTCATAAAAACTCTACGGACAATAAGAATCTTCCAACAATATTAAAATATTGCTCATCAATTACAGAACCCGCACAGTTAAATCAGGTTAATTTCGCACTCGAATATCAATCAGCATTTGACTGTCCGTTCTACAATTCATATAACTCACTTCATTTGGAGATACCTTCACCACCTCCTCGATTTGTTTAGATCCTATTAACGTAATAATTAACTAAACGAATAATGAAAGGTAAGATATGTTCAAATCAGAACAATTTTTTTATTTAATTATTCTTTTTTCCCTTTTTGTATGGAGCGTAGCGTCGTATGCCCAGGAAACTCTTGTCGTTGGGGATTCAACTATTTCGAAAGTCGATACGCTAAGTTACGCTACAGATGATGTTGTTGTTACAGCCACAAGAGTTGAAAAAAAAATAATTGATATTCCGTACCCCGTAATCCGACTTAAGAATACGCAATATAAGTTTTCGAAAAGAGTTTCGGTTGATGATGTACTTGAAAATGTTCCCGGATTATTTTTACAATCTCGTTATGGTAACCATGACGTCAGGATTGCAATAAGAGGATTCGGAAGCAGATCGAATACTGGGATCAGAGGAGTAAGAATTCTGCTTGACGGAATTCCCGAATCTGAGCCCGATGGTCAGACAAGAATAGAAGCCATAGACTTTAACTCAGTTGGAAGTATCGAGCTGGTAAAAGGAAACTCATCATCTCTTTACACCAATGCACCCGGAGGTGTAATTAATTTTATCAACGATATTTATTTTCCATATTCTTTCGCAACACAATTCAACGAGTTTGGTTCTTTCGATCTGAGAAGAAATGGATTGAAGTTTGGTGTTAGAACTGATAAATATGGATTTCTTGGAACGTACAGTTATCACAACTATAAAGGTTTTAGACCACATAGTGAAGACTACTGGCATATTTTCAATACTGTTGTAGATGTTCTACCGGGAGATGGAACCAATCTTCAAATACTTGGATATTTCGTTGATGGGCTGATAAAGCTTCCTGGTTCATTAAATAAAGAAGAATTTCAAGAAGATCCATACCAGGCAGCTCAGAGAGAAGTTGACAGAGATACAAAACGATTGACTACAAAAGGTCGCCTCGGATTAAAGTTCAACACCAAATTTGGTAAGAATAATAATCAGGAAATAGAAATTCTTCCTTATGGAACTATTAAATATTTCCACCGTACTGCTGCCGATTACAGGATTATGAATCGTTATGGTTTGGGAAGTTCTGCGAGATATATCAACAGGCACACGATTGCAGGACTTGATAATGAATTTTCTTTTGGTGGTGATTTTCTCTACCAGACGGGACCAATAGAAAGCTATAATAACCTTGGAGGACAAAAAGGAGATCAGCTTCTTGCACTTACTGATGAAACAATTGGCAACAATGGTTTTTACTTTTCAGACTTTCTCGAACTTTATGGCAAAAGATTTTATCTCCTGATTACAGGGCGGTATGATAACGTATACTATCAAGCAACAGATCAGCTTCTTGACAGCAGAAGCGCTCAAAGAAGATTTGAAGCTTTCACTCCCAAAGCAGCACTTAATTTTAAGCTTACGCAGAGTGTTGCTATCTATACTTCATACGGACTTAGCTTCGATTCTCCCGCTGGAAATGAAATGGATAATTATCGAACAAGCTCAGACAACGGGGCAACTTTGTTAAACCCGGATTTGAATGCACAAAAATCCAAGAATTTTGAGATTGGAATTAAAGGAAACATAAGAACCTTCGACGAACGAATGTTCAACAATATCAGCTTTGAAGCAACATTCTTTAATATTATGATCGAAGATGAGATAATTCCCTTTGAAGTTTACAGCGATGTGTTTTTCAGGAACGCAGCAAAAACAACACGTAATGGTGTGGAGATTGGTGCAAGTGTGGATGTTCTTGAAGGGTTGAATCTCCAGGCATCATATACATTCTCTGACTTTGCGTATGATGAATATATTGCATTGACTGTAGACGAAAACCTTGACACCATTTCTCAAAACTTTGCTAGTAATTATGCACCGAGCGTACCACAGCATAACTTTTTCTTTGCTGCGGCATATAATCACGAATTCAGCCGAGGCATAACCGGCTTTGTTCGTGGAAGTGTTAGATATGTAAGCGGAATGTATGTTGATGATGCAAACTCAGACAAGACAGATGATTATACAACATTCAATGCTGGAATAGGTCTGGACATGATTTTCGGCAAGTTCAATCTGCTTCTCTCCGGAGGAGTTAACAATATTTCTGATCTGGTTTATGTTGGTTTCGTGAACATCAACTCAAGCAATGGCAGGTTTTATGAAGCTGGTGAACCCCGTAATTTTTATGGGGGAATTAATCTGGGATATGCTTTCAACTAAACTGATATCGAAACGGCTGGCAAAGTTTTGTCGGCCGTTCCTTTTTTCTTTCTGATATTAATTATACTTTTCTTAAACGAAAGCATTCAATTTATCCATAGTGACCTGTTAATGAATTTATCTAGAGTTGTTTCTTTTTTTTCTCTGTCATTTCTTTTTATTATCAATTTTTCATTTTCACAAAGCACCGGAGAGAGACCATTTGAATTAAGCCCCAATAAGGAAGCAGCCGTCATTGGGGCAGGGACCGCAGTCGGGATAACAGCACTTTTTGTAATTTCAAATAATGATAAGCTTACAGAAGATGCGATTAATTCACTCAATCCTGAGGACATCAGCAGTTTTGATCGTATCGCGATTGGACCATACCAGGAAGATATTTTAGGAGATGTTCTTGTTTACAGTTCATTTTTATCACCGCTGACTTTCCTTGCTTATAATGATACAAGAGAAGATTTTGGCACTCTTTCCCTTATGTATGCTGAAGTTGTACTTCTCAACGCGGGCATTAATGGATTGGTTAAAGGGCTGACAACAAGAAACAGGCCTTACGTTTATGATGCTAACACCACTGCTGAAGAAAAATATAAAGTTGGTGCTAGACATTCATTTTACTCTGGTCATACGTCTTTTGCTGCTTCAAATACTTTTTTTACGGCAAAAGTTTTTTCTGAGTATTTAACCGATAACACTGCGCAGGTTTTAATTTGGAGTGCCGCAGCTTTAATTCCTGCAGTAACAGGGTTTTCACGAGTGAATACGCACAATCACTTTCCGACGGATGTTATAGTCGGATATATCGTCGGTGCAGCAATAGGATATCTTATTCCTGAAATTCATAAAATAGAAAATAGTAGTGAGAGCAGCGGTGCATCTGTTCCGGAGCAATTTGTTCATAAGCCAATGCTGGGTTTTCAAATCACTTTTTAGAAACAATTAATGGAGCCAAAATGCAGACATTAATACAGGTAGTTTGTTCTGAAAATAAATCTATGCGTGATTTAATAGCTCACGACGAAAGATTGGAAAAATATAATTTTTATGTTGAAGCTAAACGAAAACCGGGTAGAAGTCCTGGCTGGACAAAAATTCACAGCATCGATCCACATATAAGAGGAGCAATAAATATAAACTGGCAGGGAAGAGTTAACATTCTCAATTGCAGAGTAATTACAAAGGGCACAGGCAAACCCGCAAACATAATCGGCGATTTTATCAGATACCTGCTAACCAGATTTGCAAGAAAAATTGAATCGGTTATTATTGTGCCGAGATAGAAAATATTTTTTAAATTTAATTATGAACATATTAAAAATCTTTGTATCTGTTTTTTTATTGGTTTTTATTTTTTCTGATTTTTCCTCCTGTCAGAGTAAAAAATTGAGCCCATTCAATATAGACTTTAGCCGTGAAGCTATAATATTTGGAGCAGGAGCTGCAGCAGCAGTTGCAGCATATGCTGTTCTGGAAAGTGTTAAACCATTTACACCTGAAGAAATCAGTTTCCTGGATCCTGCAGATGTGAACAGTTTTGATAGAGGTGCTATTGGCCCATTTGCCGAAGATCATACCGGAGATATTCTTCTCTATACCTCATATCTGCTTCCGCTTACTTTTCTCACATACAGCGAGACCAATAATGATTTTCTGGACCTTACTTTATTGTATGGTGAAATTCTTTTAATTCAAGCAAGTCTGAATGGAATTGTTAAAGGAACGGTGCAGCGAACCAGGCCTTTTGTTTATGATGATCAGACACCAATTGATGAGAAGACCGTTAAGGATGCCAAGATATCTTTTTTTTCAGGACATACTTCTATGACTGCTGCAATTTCATTTTTTACAGCAAAAGTTTTCACAGAGTATATCGAAAATAACACTGCAAAAATCTTAATTTGGAGTGGTGCTGCTCTTCTGCCTGCCGTTACTGCAATCTCACGTGTAAATGCTCACTGGCATTTTCCTACTGATGTGATGGTGGGTTATGCTATTGGTGCATTTGTTGGTTATATCATTCCCGAGATTCACAGGACCCGGGCAAGCGGCAGTATTTCTATTAATCCTTCTTTTAATTTTAGCAGACCTATGTTGAGCATTCAAATAAAGTTTTAACGCTAAACCCAGTAAAGCTAAGAAAACATTACTGTTGATTAATAAGTTACCTTTAAAACAAGTTTGGAAGAAAAATTGAATCGGTTATTATTGTGCCGAGATAAAGGCTTATCCTGGAGGATCGACTTTTATTTTTTTAAGTATTAATAAACTTGCCAACGAAACTACACTCATTAAAAAAAAAGCAGTTGAATAACTGTAGCCTGCAACGATACCCCCCGCAACCCAAACAGACCAAGCTTCGCATCCATTTGTTGCAGCCATGTAAGTGCTGAATTGAGTACCCCCAATTTTTGGATTTGTCAAATCCATAAAAAGTGCATATGAAGAAGCTGTGAAAAAACCAACAAAGAAATACATAATCGTATACGCAGAAAGAATAACAGTTTGATCTACAGAACTATTGACATAGGTATAAATTGAAATGAAAAATATTGCGGCCACAAAACCGTATAAGAAGATTGAGACGGCTTTCGTTCTAGTCATTTTATCAGAAATATATCCACCGGTTAAACCACCGATGAACATTGCAGCAACTACTGGTATTGCAAAGAATACACCAATAGTTTCCTGATTAATATTTAAGTCTGTAAAAAAAGGTCCGGCCAATCCCCCGGCAACTTCAAAAGCTGCTGCAGAAGTGAGTGCAAAAACTATTGCAAGCCAGGTATTCCTGCTTCTGAAGCTTAGAGAAAAGTTCTGGACAAAAGTTTTGAATTGATTCTCAGGTCTTAATTGTAAAACAGGTTCTTTAACAAAAATCAAAAGTACCATAGCCGACAAGATGATTATCACAATTAAGCCCACCATATAATTTAAGCCAAGTTCATAAGCTATGATCAACGTTCCCCCGCCGAATACACTTCTGCCGATGAGCATGCCAGCGTTCATAAAACCGTTTAGTTTTCCTCTTTCATTTTTTGCAATTACGTTTATAACCATTGCATCGATGGAAACATCCTGGGTTGCTGCAGAAATTGAGTGAAGTAGTAAAAACATTCCCCAGATAAATAAATTATCCTGTACTGGTATAAAGATTAAAGGAACTAACGAAAGGCCCATAAATGATTGCGAAATGAAAATCCAGAATTTATATCCTCTTTTTTCATTTCTTAATGAATCAATAAGTGGTGCCCAAATAAATTTGAAGATCCATGGCAGAATCAGTAAAGCAGTTAATGAAGTGATCGATTCTATTGGAACATTTTCCTGCCGCAAAAGAGTCGGCATCGCCCACCAGATAAAACCGATTGGGGCACCTTCTGTAAGGTAAAGTACTGTTACTAAAAAAATCCTCCCGGATTTTGAATTGAGCAGGCTCATTGTTTCAAATTATACATAGATGTTTTAAGATGCTAAAGGAGCTTGAATATAACTGATTTCATTAGAAAATCCTCTTCTCACATCTAAGAAAACAGTTATGTTTCCTTTCCATTAATTGAAAACAAACATTAGCAAAAAGCCCCATTTAGGCTATTTAATACTATTAATTAGTTGCTTCTTATGGAATATTATTTGTCCCTGAATGGCAAATCAATAAATCCATAGGAATTATGTTAGAGCTTAAACTTTCCGAAGAGCAGCAAATGCTGCGTGAAATGGTGAGGGATTTCACAAATAATGAAATAAAACCAATTGCCGCAAAAATTGATCAGGAAGCAAAAATTCCTGAAGAACTAATTAAGAAAATGGCCGAACTAGGTTTTCTCGGAATTTCTTTTCCGGAAGAATACGGCGGAGGTGGAATGGGTGAAGTTGGTTACTGTTTAATGCAGGAAGAGATCGCACGTGGTTGTATGTCCACTGCAACTTTTATTGGTGCTCATCAATCAATCGGTTCAAACTCAATTTATATCGGCGGAACTGAAGAACAGAAAAAGAAATATTTAACTCAACTTGCAACCGGGGAAAAGATAGGTGCATTTTGTTTAACTGAAGCGCAAGCCGGTTCCGATTCATTTCATCTTAAAACAAAAGCAGACCTTGATGGTGATCAGTGGGTAATCAATGGTGAGAAACTTTGGATTACAAACGGAGGGATTGCTGGAATACTTTCCCTGTTTGCAAGAACTGAAAAAGGAATCAGCGCGTTTATTGTTGAAACAGATACACCAGGTTTTAAAGCTGGTCCCGCAGAAAAGAAAATGGGAATAAAAGGAAGCGTAACTAATGCGCTAAGTTTTGAGAATGTTCGCATTCCCAAAGAAAATCTATTAGGTGTTGATGGCAGAGGATTTTTAATTGCAATGAAAACTCTTGATGCAGGAAGACTTGGTTTAGGGGCAGCCTGTCTCGGTGTGGCAAAAGAGCTTCTAGAGCTTTCTACAAATTATGCTAAAGAAAGAAAGCAGTTTGATCATCCTATAAGCTTTTTCCAGGCAGTTCAGTTTATGCTTGCTGAGATGGCTACCATGATTTTTAATATGGAATCAATTGTTTACCGAACAGCAACAGATTACGATCTGAAGAAAAATATTTCAACACAATCAGCAATGGTTAAACTTTACTGTTCTGACGCACTTGATGAAATTGCAGACCGTGCAGTTCAGATTCACGGTGGAATGGGCTATTCGCAAGAGCTTTCAATTGAACGCTTTTACCGGGATTCCAGAATTAACAGAATATTCGAAGGAACAAACGAAATTCAAAAAGGAATTATTGCAAGAGATATTCTTAAAAAAGGCGGAAAAATTTTCTAACTTTGTGGTGAGGTTATTTTATGACTTTGACTGATGAGTCTTTATCAGAAGTATCTGAAAAAACCAGAAACAAAAAAAATATGAACAAGAAAAAATTATTTTACTACCGGATTTTTGATGACAAGGAAAAACTTAATTATTTGAAGAGTTCGTTATCTCACGAAGAGGTTGAACATTGGCTGAGAGAGTATGAAAAATCACATCAAAAATATTTTAATCCGGAGTTTATAGGCTATCTGCACGAGCACGATCCAGAAGCAGAAATTATTGAAATAAGCGATATATCATATTAATCCCACCCAATATTTTATGTCGCTTGTGTGTTCCCGGCATCCTGTACGGTTAATTGCTGTCCTCTGCCGGGAATATTTATTTTAAGTTGTTCATTATATTAAAACAAGTTTTACTTTCTGAAATTATTTCTGAGTTGAAAGCACAATAATATCATTGTATGAAAGAATTTATCTTCAAACCCTTCGGGGAGATGACGGAAGCAGACTACCAAACAGTTGGTTTCAAATCCGGTCTCGAAATCCACCAGCAACTTTACACAGATAAAAAATTATTTTGCAGATGTCCTGCGGGAATTTACAGCGACAATTATGATGCTGAAATTCTACGTCATATGAGACCCACTCTTTCTGAGTTAGGTGTGTACGATGGCACGGCATTGATGGAGTTCAAAACAAAAAAAGAAATTATTTACAGAATCAACAGGAATACAGTCTGTACTTATGAAATGGATGACACACCACCGTTCCTGATAAATGAAGACGCACTGGATATTGCACTTGGAATAGGAATGTTGTACAACTGTAAACTAGTTGATGAACTTCACATCGCTCGCAAGCAGTATTTAGATGGAAGCATTCCAACTGGTTTTCAGCGAACAGCAATTTATGCTGTCGACGGATGGATACCCTACAAAGACAGGAAAGTAAAAATTATTCAGATGTCAATCGAAGAAGATTCATGCAGAGAAGTTGCTGATTATTCTCACAACAGAATTTATCTCACTGATCGGCTTGGAATGCCATTGATTGAAACTGTTACCGGTCCTGATATGCAAACACCGCAGGAAGTTGCTGAAGTTGGCTGGGTTTGTGCTAAGCTTGTACGAAGCACTCATAAAGTGAGAAGGGGAATCGGTGCTGCAAGACAGGATGTGAATGTTAGTGTTGAAGGCGGAACCCGTATCGAAATTAAAGGCGTTCCGAAAATCGGAATGATTCCTTTACTCACTTACAACGAAGCGATGCGTCAATGGAATCTTTTAAGATTAAGAGAGGAATTGAAAAGAAGAGGAGTTACCTCGGAAACATTTCAAGCTAAAGATTACGATATAACTTCAATTATAAAAAAACCCCACTATGTTCCACTGAAAAATGCTGTTGAAAGTAAATTAAAAATTAGCTGCGTGGTTTTGAAAGGATTTAAAGACTTACTTCGATGGGAGACTCAGCCGGATACTTATTTCTCAAAAGAAATTTCTGATCGGGTTAGAGTAATAGCTTGTTTAACAACCATACCCAATATCATTCACTCAGATAGCAGAACCGATACGATTACATCATCAGATTGGCAGAAGGTTAAAAAATTTGTCGATGCAAACGATAATGATACACTGGTAATAGTTTGGGCAAATGAAGATGATATTCAGACAGCAGTGAATGAAATCATCATTCGTGCAAAAGAAGCAACCATAGGAATTCCTTCTGAAACCCGGCAAGCTCTCAGTGATGGAACAAACGGATTTGAGAGAATTCTTCCGGGTGCTGATAGAATGTATCCGGATACAGATCTTCCACCGAAACAGATTGCATCAGATAGAATTGCAAAAATAAAATCCCGGCTTCCGGAACAATTCTGGAAAAGACAGGAGTGGTATAAAGAACTAAACATTCCGCCTGATACAATTGATGAGCTTTCAATTTCAAAATATGCCGAGTTATTCAAAAAAGCTGTAAGTGAGTGGAAGATAAATCCGGTTACTGCGGCAGTTATTTTAATTCAATATCCCAAACGATTAAGCAGAAGTAGTTACATTATAGATTCGATAAACGAAGAAATGATGTCATCAATTCTAAAGGCATATGCGGATGGGAAGCTGACGTATGATTTCATTCTGACTGCAATGAAAATCAGCACCGAGCTCGGAATGTTTGTTGAAGAAATTATTCCTCAGCCAATTAGTGAAAACGATCTTGAAAAAGAAATAATGATTGCTGAACAAAAAATGCAGGAGATGAAATTCATAAAAGCAGAAAATGCTGATAGTATAATGATAGGAATATTGATGAGTAAACTTCGTGGAAGAATAAGTGCAAAAAAAGTTTCAGAGAAAGTCGCTTCGGCTCAAAGGAGTTTAAAGAATGTCAAACAATAGCGATTACAAAGGTTATAAAGGACAGGCTTTAGAAACTTTACAGCGGTTTAATGCACTTGTCTGGAGTGACGTTGAAATTAGTACTGCAGAGGGAGATTTCAAAGGGCTCATTCTTCCTCGTTCAGAAACTGCTGATGAATTTCATATAGTTTTAAAAATACCTGTCGGATATAATATTGGAATTGCTGCCAAAAGAATTCAATCAATTAAAATTCTTGGAAGAAAAGAAGCTCACTATAAAATTCCTGAAAAAGATTTTCCTTATGATCCTAAAAAACCAAGAGTAAAACTTCTCGGAACCGGGGGAACAATCGCCAGCAGACTTGATTACAGAACCGGTGCTGTTATTCCTGCATTCTCTCCGGGAGAGCTTTATGGCTCTGTTCCCGAGCTTGCAGATTATTGCAATCTTGAAACAGAAAAACTTTATGGTGAGTTCAGCGAGAACATTGGTCCGTATCATTGGAAAGGTGTTGCTGAAGCAATCGGCAAAGAAATTGAAAAAGGTGTTCAGGGAATTGTAATAGGTCATGGAACAGATATAATGCATCACACAGCAGCGGCATTATCTTTTATGGTTCAGAACTCTCCGGTGCCGATTGTCATGGTTGGCTCGCAGCGTTCGAGCGACAGACCTTCTTCCGATGCCGCACTTAATTTAATTCATTCAGTAAAAACTGCATCTGAAAGTGATATAGCTGAAGTTATGGTGTGTATGTTCGGTCCGACATCAGATATGTACGCACTTCTTCATCGGGGAACGCGTGTTAGAAAAATGCATTCGAGTTATCGTTCAACTTTCAGAACTATTGGTGATATTCCGATTGCAACAGTAAGCAGAGAAAAAATCACTCCGATCCGTACTGATTACAAGCGAAGAAGAAAAGACAAAGATGTTATCATCAATCCTGTGTTTGAAGAAAAGGTTAGCATTGTTTATTACTATCCGAATATGCAGCCGGATATAATCGATTCATTAATTGATAATGGTTACAAAGGAATTGTAATTGCCGGAACCGGACTTGGACACGTGAATAAGCCAATGTATCCCGCACTCAAACGTGCAAAAGAAAAAAATGTTGCTGTTTATATGACTGTGCAAACTCTGTGGGGTTACGTGCAGATGTATGTTTACGATACAGGAAGAGATATGATGGAACTTGGTGTTATTCCTGCTGCAAATATGCTTCCGGAAGTTGCATACGTAAAACTTGGCTGGGCACTTGGGACAAACGGATGATCCGGAAAAAGTAAAAGATATTATGCTTACTCCAATTGCAGGCGAAATTACGGAAAGAGAACCAAGTAACGGCTATCTCATTTATCAGGGTGGTTTACCTGAGGTCGAAGAATTTATAAGACAGTTCAGGAAATAAAATGTCTTTTAAAAAATATTTTTGATAAAGCAATATTTTAATTACATAAAATTAGCTTTAATTTTGGCATGGCTATCCCTATGGGATTGATATAAGATTGAACACATTTTCATCAGATTACGCCGAACAATTCTAAATTCGTTTATGATTCGATTACCTTCTCCACACTTACATATTTTATTGATTCAGGAGTGACTAATGCCCGAAAAAGATATAAATCAACTTTCAATTAATACTATTCGTTTCCTAGCTGTTGACGCAGTTCAGAAAGCAAATTCCGGTCATCCCGGAATGCCGATGGGCTGTGCACCTATGGCTTATCAGCTGTACACAAAATATATGAGGCACAATCCTACGAATCCGGACTGGATAAACCGTGACAGGTTCATTCTTTCTGCAGGTCACGGAAGTATGCTTTTATATTCTATTCTTCATTTGTGCGGATACAAAATTTCTCTTGATGATTTAAAACAATTCCGGCAATGGAATAGTATCACTCCCGGTCATCCGGAATATGGATTAACTCGAAGGAGTTGAAACTACAACCGGTCCACTTGGACAAGGTTTTTCCAATGCAGTTGGAATGGCAATCGCACAGGAATATCTTGGATCACTCTTCAATAAAAGTGATGCAAGGATTCTCGATCACTTTATCTACGGAATTTGCAGCGACGGCGATTTGATGGAAGGAATTTCTCACGAAGCTGCTTCGCTTGCGGGACACTTAAAGCTTGGTAAAATAATTTTCTTTTATGATGATAACGGAATTACAATTGACGGGAAAACAAGTCTTGCTTTTTCTGAAAATATTGGGAAAAGATTTGAAGCTTATGGTTGGCAGGTTTTGAATGTTAGCGATGTTAATGATCTTGAGCAGATTGATGCCGCAGTTGAAAGTGCTCAAAAAGAAAAAAACAAACCGACTCTTATAATCACAAAAACGCACATAGGTTTTGGAAGTCCTCACAAACAGGATACATCCTCTGCTCATGGTTCACCTCTCGGTGAAGAAGAAGTGAAACTGACAAAGAAAAATTTAGGGTGGGATGAGAACAAATATTTCTTTATTCCCGACGAAGTTTCGGATCATTTTAATAAAATGAAAAGTGATTTTAGCGATTATGAAAATGAATGGAACAAATTATTTAACAACTATAAGAAAAAATATCCTGATGATGCAGAACAATTTCTGAAAGTTTTCAACAATAATTTTGGTAATGATTGGCTAAAAGCATTGCCAACATTTAATAATTATTCAGAAAAAATCGCTACACGAAGTGCTTCAGGAAACACAATTAATGCAATTGCAAAATATCTTCCGACACTTATTGGCGGATCGGCTGATCTGGAGCCATCCAATAATACTTACCTAAAAGAGTCCACAAATTTTTCTACTGAAAACCGAAGCGGCAGAAACTTTCATTTCGGAATTCGTGAGCACGCAATGGGAGGGATTCTAAATGGTATGGCTATATATGGCGGGATAATTCCGTATGGTGGTACATTCATGGTTTTTTCTGATTATATGAGACCTTCCATCAGACTGGCGTCAATTTCAGGAGTAAGACCAATTTACATTTTCACTCACGACAGTGTAGGTTTGGGTGAAGATGGACCAACTCATCAACCGATTGAGCATTTAGCAGCTCTACGTTCAATTCCCGATGTAATTGTCATCAGACCGGCTGACGCAAATGAAACTGTTCAAGCCTGGAAAGTTGCAATTGAGCATAAGAGCAGTCCAGTTGCACTTGCATTAACAAGACAAAAAATTCCTGTTCTCGACAGAACAAAATATTCTTCAGCAGAAAATTTATCTAAAGGTGCATACACATTAATAGATAGCGATGGAAAACCTGAAGCTATAATTATGGCGTCTGGCTCTGAAGTTTCACTCGCTGTTGAAGCTTACAACGTACTTCAATCTGAAGAAATCAAAACAAGGGTTGTAAGCTTTCCAAGCTGGGAGTTATTTGATGTACAATCAGATGAATACAAAGAATCAGTTTTGCCCAAAAATATTAAAGCAAGGGTTTCAATCGAAGCAGGAGTAAAACAAGGCTGGGAAAAATATCTCGGTGATTTTGGTGAAGCAATCAGCATAGAAAAATTTGGTGCATCGGCACCTTATGAAATTATATTTAAAAGATACGGTTTTACCGGCGAAGCCGTTGTAAAAAAAGTAAAATCGCTTATTGCAAAATTGCGCGCGTTAAAGAATGAATAATTCTTAGAAAGTCTTGCACAATGAAAAAAGTTGTAGTCCTTGGTGCTGGGTTGGTTGGCAGTACAATTGCAATTGATCTTGCTCGGGCTTACAACGTCACTTCCGTTGATTCAAACTCCAACAGGCTAAAACCACTCGCAGATAAAAAAATAAATATCATTGTAACCGACCTTTCTTCTCAGGCAGAAATAAAAGGAGTTATCAAAGATTTTGACCTGGTGATCGGCGCTCTTCCCGGTTTTATGGGTTTCAATACGCTGAAATCAATTATCGAATCTGAAAAAAATGTAGTTGATATTTCCTTCTTTCCTGAAAACCCGTTTCTTCTCGATAAACTTGCAAAGGATAAAAATGTGACAGCAATTGTTGATTGTGGAGTTTCTCCAGGTTTGAGCAACGTTATACTTGGTTATCACAACAAACGAATGAAGATCAATAATTACAAATGCATCGTTGGTGGACTTCCGTACAAACGTGATTGGCCATTTCAATACAAAGCATATTTTTCTCCAATTGATGTAATTGAAGAATACACCCGACCAGCAAGAATTGTAATTGATGGAAAAGTAATTGAGAAGCCAGCTTTGTCCGAGCCCGAAATAATTAATTATAAAAAAGTTGGTGAGCTTGAAGCATTTAATACTGATGGATTACGATCGTTAATTAAGACTATGAACATTCCCAATATGATTGAGAAAACTCTTCGTTATCCGGGACATATTGAGCTGATGAAAATTTTCAGAGAAGTTGGATTCTTTAAAGACAATGAAATTGAGATTGGTGGAAAAGCAATAAGGCCAATAGATCTTACAGCTAAATTATTATTTCCATTTTGGTCACCTAAGCGTGGCGGAGAAGATTTTACAATTCTTGATGTGCTGATAGAAGGAAAAGAAAAAGGAAAAAACTCGTCTCATCGATACTTTATTTTTGACAGATACGATTCGGTAGAACATAATTCATCAATGGCAAGAACAACAGGATTTACTTGCAGTGCTGTTGCAAGATTTTTACTTGATAATAAATATGATAGAAAGGGAGTTTGTCCGCCTGAATTTCTTGGCGAGGATGAAAACTGCTATAATTATATCCTATCTTACATGAGTAAAAAAGGAATTGTAATAAATCACTCTGAAAAGTGAGAGGATGGAAAATAAATTTTAGGAGGGAGTTATGAGCAAGAAAAAAAAGAATAAATCAGTCAAAGAAGAAAAGAAAATTGTTTATTCTGATATAAAACCTGAAAAGAAAAAAAGAATAGCTACACAGGATTACGATAAAAATCTGAGGGCACTTCAGGTTGAGCTTGTTAAGCTTCAAAAATGGATTAGCAATAAAAAACTAAAAGTTGTTGTACTATTTGAGGGAAGAGATGCTGCAGGAAAGGGCGGAGTCATTAAAAGAATCACTCAAAGTTTAAATCCCAGAATTTGCCGGGTTGTTGCGCTTGCAACTCCTACTGAAAAAGAAAAAACTCAATGGTATTTTCAAAGATATGTTGCGCATCTTCCCGCCGCGGGAGAAATGGTGCTCTTTGACCGCAGCTGGTACAATCGTGCAGGAGTAGAATATGTAATGGAATTCTGTACAGATGAAGAGCATAAAGAATTTTTAAGATCCTGTCCTGAATTTGAACGGATGCTTGTCCGTTCCGGGATCATGCTTATTAAATACTGGTTCTCCATTAGTGATGAAGAGCAGGAAGCAAGATTTCAGAGCAGAATAAAAGATAGAACAAAAAGGTGGAAATTAAGTGATATGGATGTTCAATCACGTTCAAACTGGGTTGAATACTCTAAAGCTAAAGATATTATGTTTGCTCATACAGATATCAAACAAGCACCCTGGTATGTGGTTAACGCTGATGATAAGAAAAGAGCGAGACTTAATTGCATCAATCATCTTCTCAGTATGATTCCCTACGAGGACATTCCTCCTGAAGAAATAGTTCTGCCTACTCGTCAAAGAGAAGTTGGTTATGTAAGGCCACCAATAGAAGATCAGAATTTTATACCGGAGGTTTTTTAAAAAACTAATTTTATGGGTTTACTTTATTTTTATATTTAAGAATTTTTCTTCCAGACTTTAAAAACTTAAAAGGAGAATCTTTTATGAGAAAATTATCATCAATTCTTTTTTTATTCTGTTTTCTGATTCCAATTACTTTTTTATCTGCACAGGTAGAAA
This sequence comes from uncultured Ignavibacteriaceae bacterium, assembly GCA_963699475.1. GTDB lineage: Bacteria > Bacteroidota > Ignavibacteria > Ignavibacteriales > Ignavibacteriaceae > IGN2. The sequence goes on from CAVOUA010000004.1 coordinate 116,723, forward strand.
GGCAGGAGCTTGGCAATCTTGTTATAGAAAACATACCGGAAATCCCACAGCAACTAAAAGACAGAATATTTCAGTATCAGAGCACACGTTCAGCATCTTTTCAGGACTGGCTTCACAACGATGAAGGAATTTTGATATCAACCAGATTCGGAGAAACCTCACAATTTCACAAAGTTAAATTTGCCGGGTGGATCGAGAGAGCAAATTACTTTCTTTCCTGAACCAGTTGGCGGAGCAACAATTTGTCCCGATAAGAATAAAAATATTTTTCTGTTTACGAAAGATGTTGGCGGAGGTGAATTCTACCAGGTTTTTTCGTTCGATATGCTTAATGGAAACTTCAAAATGTTAACAGACGGAAAATCGAGGAATGGAGGCGTTTCATGGAATAATAAGGGAAATAAGTTTTCATTTTATAGCACTAAAAGAAACGGAACTGATTGGGATATATACATTGCTGATATAGATAATCCCGAAAGTGCTGAAATGGTTATAAGCGAAGGTGGTGCGTGGTTCGTATCAGATTGGTCACCTGATGATAATTTGCTTCTTGCCGGAAAATATATTTCGGCAAATGAAAGTTACTTTTATATTCTTGATTTTTCTACAAAAACTTTAACACAAATTAATCCTTCGTCAGAAAAAATTGCCTATAGCGGTGCTCTTTTTTCAAAAAACGGAAATGGAATCTTTTTCACTTCTGATGAGAACAGTGAATTTCAGCGTCTTCGTTATTATGATTTGCAAACGAAGAAGATTACAGTTTTAACAGAAGATATTAATTGGGATGTTGAAGCAATTACATTATCTGAACAGGGAGATAAGCTTGCCTTTACAGTTAACGAAGATGGAATGGCTAAACTTTATCTTCTCGATACCAAAGCAATGAAATATGAAAAAGTACCCGGAATCCCAGTCGGTCAGGTTTATGGATTGTCATTTCATCCGGATGGTAAAAAACTTGCATTGGTTTTAAATACTCCACAGTCCTCAGGAGATGTTTTTGTTATGAATTTATCTGATTATTCTCTTGAGCGCTGGACTTACAGCGAAGCAGGAGGTTTAAACACTTCAAATTTTGAAATACCAGAATTAATTCACTATCCAACTTTCGATGAAGTAGACGGTAAACCGAGGATGATTCCCGCTTTCATTTATAAACCAAAAGGTGAAGGACCACATCCTGTTTTGATTGATATTCATGGAGGACCTGAAGGGCAGGCACTACCTTACTTCAATCCGATTAATCAATACTATATTAACGAAATGGGCATTGCTATCATTGAACCAAATGTTCGCGGCTCTACCGGTTATGGTAAATCTTATCTTCAACTGGACAACGGATACAACAGAGAAAATTCAGTTAAAGACATAGGTAGACTTTTAGACTGGATTGCAAAGCAGCCAGATCTTGATGCTAAAAGAGTTGCCGTAACTGGTGGTTCGTACGGTGGTTATATGGTACTTTCATCAATGTTCAACTATAATGACAGATTAAAATGTGGAGTTGATGTTGTTGGAATAAGCAACTTTGTTACTTTTCTCGAAAACACACAGGATTACAGAAGAGATTTGCGAAGAGTTGAATATGGCGATGAACGGGATCCGGAGATGAATAAATTTTTGAACAGTATTTCGCCAACTACAAATGCACACAAAATTACTAAACCGCTTTTTGTAGTTCAGGGATTTAATGATCCTCGTGTGCCATACACTGAGGCTGAACAGATTGTTGACATCGTTCGAAAAAATGACGGAGAGGTATGGTATTTGCTGGCTAAAGATGAAGGACACGGGTTCAGAAAAAAAACGAATCGTGATTATTATATCTGGTCGGAAGTTCTGTTTTATGAAAACTTCTTATTGAAATAGACGATTCAAATTTGTATTTATGGCTGTTGGCATTGCTAATGTCTGCAGCCATTTGTTTTAAAAATATTTGTTAATGAAATCTTTATATAAAGAATTTCTGTGTTTTTTTCTTTTCGCTTCAACTCTACTTGCACAGGAAACAGGAAAATATTCAATTGAACCTTCGGACACTTTTTACAGATACCAGGGAATCATTCCCCCCGTAGAATATCAATACGATCTTAACCAGTTTTTCACCGAGCCACTTTTCAATCAGATTCCAGATGAAATTTTATTTGAAGATAATCCATCGAATATCTGGCTTAGAACAGAATTATCAATTTCAAATAATAATCTGCGATCGGATAATGGAGAAATAAATACTTTCTTTACAGCACCTTTATACCAGCAATATTTAGAGGACTCAGAATTTGATATGGTGAGATATGTATTGGGAACTATCCAAACAGGGGCAGTTGCTTATATGGCTTACAGGCATATTAAAAAATATGGATTCTGGAAGTAGATCCGTTTTGCATTCAAACTTTATATTTACCACCCATCAGTAAAATAATTCCCTATTCCTTATAACCTGTTTTAGCTGAAACACCTTTTGAACTTTCTGCGTCTTAATAATAGGTTTAACAATCAAAAGAGGAAAAAACTATGAGGATTATTACAACAACTTCTGTATCAACAGCTTCTTATTTGCTTTCAGTATTCTTTCTATTTGTCTTTACCTCTGTCGCCTGCGCAGAAACACCAACGGATTCACTCAACAAGAACTCACAAAAATATCTTTCTTTTTATGAAACTGTTGACGGAGAAAGAATTCACTGGGAAGCGAATTTTTTCGGTGGTGAAATAACTTCCATTTATAAGAATGGTAAAAGAATACCGGATGACCTTGTTTCCGATTACAAGGATGAAGTGTATGATCAACTTGACGATATGAGATTCGGAGGGAAAAAATTTACTTTCCGGATGCCCGCTATTGTCGGAGATGATTTTAATTTTGATATGGAAGAACTTCACAAAGAACTTGATGAATTGAAGAAAGACCTTCCGAAGCATAGAGAGCATTTCAAGTTCTATCAATTCGATAGTGAAGAATTCAAAAAGGAAATGGAAAAGCTGAAGGAAGAGCTTGAAGAAAATAAATCACACATATATAAATTCAAGTTCGATGAGGAAAATTTTAAAGAACAAATGAAAGAGCTCGAAAAAAATCTGAAAGAAAACATGCCAAAGCTTAAGAATTTTCATTTTGACTTTGAATTGGAAGATGAGGAAGGCGAAGTTTAGTTTATTAATAATTTGTTTAAATATTAAATGAACTATTTCTAACTGCTGATTGTTTAATTACTTAATTAATAAGTAATAGAGAGTTCTTTAAAATGTTAAAAAGATATTTAATAGTCGGCGGTAGCTCAGGAATTGGTTTGGCCTTAACGAATCGTCTTGCCAGAGAGGGAAACAACGTAATTGTATTAAGCCGATACCAGAATCAGCTTCAGATTGCTGACAATATTGAACATCAACCATTTGATGTGCTTGACGAGAGCACAAATTATTCAGGTATTGATGAAGAGTTAAACGGTCTTGCATATTGTCCCGGCACAATAAATCTTAAACCTTTTAAAAGCCTAAAGGAAAAAGATTATATTGATGATTTTAGAATTAATGCACTTGGTGCCGTAAAAGTTATCAATCAATTTCTGCCCAACCTTAAAAAAGTTGAAAAGTCATCTATTGTTTTATTCAGCACAGTTGCCGTACAGACAGGAATGCCGTACCATTCCTCAGTTTCCATGGCTAAAGGTGCAGTTGAGGGATTAACCCGCTCACTTGCTGCCGAGTTTGCACCGAGGATTAGAGTTAATGCCATAGCTCCTTCATTGACAGACACTCCTTTGGCAGGTAAGTTATTAGCTAATGATGAAAAGAAAGAAAATTCGGCAAAAAGACATCCCTTAAATTCAGTTGGTAAACCAGATGAAATCGCAAACGCGGCGTATTATCTTCTTTCTGATGAATCTAACTGGGTTACCGGACAAATACTTCAGGTTGATGGTGGAATTTCATCGCTCAGATTGTTATGATGATAAATATTTTATTTTTTTTAGTATTTCAATTACCAATAATGCCTCAAACAGAAGAAACAAATCTTAAATCTAAGTTTGCAGATTTCACTGATCAAAAAGTTAGATCACAATGGGGTGTTACAAATGACGATGTGATGGGAGGTGTATCAACTTCTAAAATTTCTGTCGGTGAAGATGAGGCATTAATATTTTCCGGGGAAGTATCTCTTGAAAACAATGGTGGTTTTGCATCTCTCAGAAGTCCCATTGATGATTATGATTTTTCTTACTATAAAGGATTTATCTTAAAAGTTAAAGGCGATGGAAAAAGATACAGTTTATCTTTCCGGCGGACAAAATATTTTACAGGATATAATTACACACAAAAATTTGTCACGGAAAAAAACAAATGGCAAATTATCAGCCTTCCATTCAAAGAATTTAAATTAAAATATTACGGCAGGGAAGCAGACAATTCTGAACCACCGGACAAATCAATAATCAAACAAGTATCCCTCCTCATCAGCGATAAGCAACAAGGTCCGTTCAAAATAGAAATTGAATGGATTGGTTTGTATTAAGCTCATTTCAAATCTTTTCTAAATACGATTCTATTTTTTGAACTAATATCAGGATGCCTCTGTTATAGGAGTAGAATATCTAATTAAGGAAATTAAAATGGAAAATAACGAGCAATTGAAGAAAATGGAATATGACGAAATTGGTGAAAATCATCATTTTACGTCCATTGATACACCCCTGCACGCTGATGCATTCAAGATTGATGATGATTTGAAAATTGAGTTGATAGAAAAAAACTTCAGGGAAATTATGCATGTGCTTGGTCTTGACCTCAATGATGAAAGTTTGAAAGATACTCCAAGAAGAGTAGCTAAGATGTATGTAAAGGAAGTTTTCAGCGGATTGAATCCTGAGAATAAACCAAAAGCCACAGCCTTCACTAATAATTTTAAGTTTAAAGAAATGCTTGTGGAAAAAAATATCACAATTTACTCCTATTGCGAACATCACTTTGTTCCAATTTTTGGAAAAGCTCACATTGCTTATTTTCCGAATGGGCACGTGATCGGTTTATCGAAACTAAATCGCATTGCACAATACTTTGCTAAAAGACCACAGGTTCAGGAAAGGCTTACAATTCAAATTGCCAGTGAGTTAAAAGAAACACTTGGCACTGAAGATGTTGCAGTTATTATTGATGCGAATCACATGTGCGTTGCTTCACGTGGTGTTAATGATGTGAATAGTTCCACACTCACCTCGAGTTTTAATGGAAAATTTTTAAATGAGGCTGTAAGATCTGAATTATTAAAACATATTTATTCGAAATGATGAATATAGTTTAATAAAAAATTTTTAGCCGTCCTCACAGACGGTTTTTTTATGTGATTACTCTCAAAAAGTAATAGTAATTTATTTAATAAATTAGAACAGAAATAATATTAGAATCAAAATGAAAAAGGTAGTTATAATAGGCGCTGGCTTTGGCGGACTTACTGTAGCAAAAGAGTTGACGAAATACGACTTTAAAATTACAGTAATAGATAAGACAAATCATCACCTCTTTCAGCCTTTGCTTTACCAGGTAGCAACTGCAGCGTTATCTCCCGCTGATATTGCTATCCCAATTAGATCTATCCTCGGTGGAAATAAAAATGTTGAAGTTCTGATGGGAGAGGTAAGTCAAATTGATAAGGAAAACAACAAAGTTTTTTTTAACGGATCAGCAATTGATTTTGATTATCTGGTTATAGCTACAGGCTCAAGGCATTCATATTTCGGCAATGATGAATGGGAGAAATATGCACCCGGTCTAAAAACAATGAACGACGCACTAAAGATAAGAGAAAAAATTCTACTCTCGCTTGAAGCTGCAGAAAAGAACAGCGATCCTTCAGAAAAACAAAAGTATCTTAACTTCGTAATTATTGGAGGCGGACCGACAGGCGTTGAACTTGCCGGAGCAATTTCAGAAATAGTTAATAAGAATGTCATCCCGGACTTCAGGAATATTGATGCTTCTATGACCAAAGTTTACCTGATAGAAGCTTTACCAAATTTACTCTCATCATATCCAGAAAGACTTTCCAGGCGTGCCCTCGATGATTTAAATAAGCTTGAAGTTGAAGTGATATTAAATGAAAAAGTAACTGAGATTAATGAAAAGGGAGTTAAGCTTGGTAACAGATTTATCGAAACAAAAAATATTTTGTGGGCTGCTGGGAATCAGACTTTACCTTTAATAAAAACCCTGAATATAGAAACGGATAAATCGGGCCGGGCTCTTGTTAATGATGACCTGAGTATAAATGGAAGTAACAATATATTCGTAATCGGTGATGCTGCTGCTGTTAAGAGTGAGAAAGGAGAATTTCTTCCTGCAATTGCGCCTGCAGCAATTCAGCAAGGAAAATATGTTGCAAAAATTATCTTTAAGAATCTGATAGCAAAGCCTCACGAAAAATTTAAATACAGAGATAAGGGAACTATGGCAACCATCGGTAAAGCAAAAGCTGTAGCAGTAATTAGTGGCTTACAGCTAAGTGGATTAATTGCCTGGTTAGCCTGGTCTTTTATTCATGTTTTGTTTTTGATAAGCTTCAGAAATAAACTTCGGGTAATGTCCGAATGGATCTGGCATTACATAACAAATCGACCGGGTATTAGATTAATTATAAAGTACAGCGAAGAACAAATAACAAAATGATAATTAACTTGTAAAAACGCTTTATTTATTCTAATTTTGAGCGTCATCCAAAAATAAGATACAGCACATCTTCTAATTCCCGCTTTATCTGTTTTTAAAACGACAAGCATCAGGCTGCTAAGTAAAAATTTGCCTGGATTTTTTTATTTTTTAAGGAGTTTAAAATGAACATTTACGTCGGCAATCTGTCCCCCGAAGTAAAAGAAGAAGATCTTAATGAACTTTTTTCCCAGCACGGGAAGGTAAGCAGCGTAAAGGTAATACGCGATATGTTTACTCAGGAACCAAGAGGATTTGGTTTTGTTGAAATGCCTGGACAGGCAGAGGCTATGAAAGCAATTGAAACACTTAACACTTTTGATTTAAAAGGAAAAAAGCTTGTTGTTAATGAAGCACGTCCTCCACGAGACAGGAGAGGCGGTGGTGGAAGAGGCGGCGGTGGCGGTGGTCATCGTGGAGGCAGCGGCGGTGGTGGAAGAGGCGGAAGACGATAATTATATTAAAGATTTAATTTTTTATTTAGCCGCACATTGTTGCGGCTTTTTAATTTTAAATTTTTAGTCCGATTCATTGGTTGTAAAATGATCAACAATTCTTAGTATTTTTTGTCGAGTAAAAATAAAAACTATTTAGTTTCACCCAACTTTTTTTTCAGGAGAAAATATGAAGCGATTAATTATTCCTTTACTTTTAATTATTTTGTTTACTGCAGCCTGCTCAGTTCTGACACTGCAGCCAGCGAACTTTGGATGGCCGCTTGAGTCTGTTCTACCGGTTGATGATGTCGGTAAAATTTCCGAAGACAGGTATTCCTTGGAAATCAACACAGTTGGATTATTTTTTGAAGAGTTCCAGGATTCTCTTGCATATAGCGGTAAAGAAATAAGAGTAATTAGAGACAACCAGGGATTTTATTTTATGACAGCATCAAATTTTAATAACGTCTATGTTTTTAAAGCTGTGGAAGGAAAGTTGGTTCAGGAAAATAAAATATTTATTTCTGAGTTTGGATTGCAAACCCCTGCTTTCAACCAGAGGGATCCATACATTGAATTGGTTGACGGCACAAATAAAATGAATCTAACTCATAAAGGTGTTGAAGGAGGTTCCAAATGAAAATAAATTATTTAATAAAAACTTTTATTTTGTTGTTAACTATTACGTTCATTAGTTCTTTGTATGCTCAGTCCGACAGAGAAATAGTTGATAAGTTTAAAGCTGATTATTCAGCACTAGAAAAAAATATAAAGGATGCAAGTTCACTGCAGGAACTACAGCCCGCTGCTGAAAAGATTACATCGTTAAAAGAAGAATATGCTACCCACAGAGAGCTACTTAACAAAAGTCTTTATCCTGATAAATATGATGAATCAATTGATAAGTTGAATAAAGCATATTTATTAAGACAAGGAGATTTTTCTACAATCGATGTTCTTCAAACTGAAGTGGGTGAGCTAAAACAGCAGGTAGAATTTCTAAACCAAAGAAATAACGAACTGCTCGCGCAGGTACAAAAGCTTGAGGCTCAAAGACAGAAAGACATAAAGACTATAAAAAAACTTGAGAACTTAGTTGCAGAACTTCGCTCTTCGATAAGGAAAAGAGATGAGCTTGTGCTTAGTATGATTGACAGCCTTATGCCGCCGACTATGAGAGATCAAAAAACTCTGACCTTAACGGATAAAAATGTAATTGCTGCTGAAGAACAGAAGGATAATGTCTTAAACAATGTTAAAACTACAATCAGAGATAACATAAGATTTATAAAAGCCACTTCACTTAAACCGGATGACCTTGAGCAAATAAAGGAGCAGCAAAAAGATTTTGTTAAGAAGTGGCAGAAAGTCGGTGTCAAGCTTGTTGAAGTTTATGGTGAAGACGATAAGAAATCCGAAGAGCTTAAACAAATTGATGAATTGTTCAACGAATGGTTTACTGCAGTTGAAAATGAAGCCTGGGAAACCATTAGTGAGGAGTTTTCTTTGAACGGAATTGAGCTTAGAAACTTTAATAATGGAAAAGAGTTCACAACCTCAGTTGAAATATTTATCGGTGATGAACTTAAAAATCTTGGTGTTAAAAGCGATGAAGAATCGAAAAGAGTTTATGCACAGTTTGCTGACAGCACATGGTTTAAAACTATCCAGCCGGTTTGGATGAATTACCTTGTAGAAAACAAAATGCTCACAGATGAAAACAAGAACAAGATGGAAGGTAAAATTGCCGAATGGAAAAATGCACTTTACCCATCTTATTGGTGGATTTATCTGATTATTGCTATTATAATAATTGGCGGAGGAGCTTTCTTCTTTATGAAGAGAAGAAAACCAAAAAAGATTACGAATGATTAAATAAAAAAGTAAAATATGTTTTTTTGAAACCCCGACCGGCAGCTGCTGGATTCGGGGCTTTTTTATTTTCTCAATCTCAGCATCATCACTGTAGAAATCAGATCCAAACACAAGGCACCCAATCCATAAATTAAAAGGTCCGTAAAGATCAAGTGCAGTTGTACCAAGCCAGGGACCAACCATAAATGCAAAGCTGAAAGACATCTGGAAATAACCCATATATTCACCTCGCTGTTTTGGTGGAGCAATCTTGGCAACATACTCACCAGAAGAAGGAAAGAAAATCATTTCACCAAATGTCCAGACTACAATGAGTAAAACAATTGGAGGTATTGTATCTGTGAATGCCATCAAACCAAAACCAACTCCGCTTAATAATGCACCAAGTGCAAGTGATTTCCTGTCATCCCAGTTTCGCATTGAATCATTCAGTGGAACTTCAATAAAAATTATAAGCACAGTATTTACGACAGTTAATAAACCAAAAACAGCGTTTGTATATCCCAGATCGGATACTATGAATAGAGGCAGCGCACCTATATGTTGAAAGAAAACAATTTCAACAGGAATAAGTGCAAGAAGAAAGTAAATTAATCTTCTGTCAGCAAAGACATTAACTTTCTTATGCACAGTATTTTGTTCTATTCTTGCTGGCTTTTGTTCGGTAGTTTCATGTTTTTCAAAGTGTGAAAGACTCAGGAATATGCCTGCAGCAATACCGGTTAGTCCGTTTATATAGAACAGTAGATGGAAGTTTATTGTGCTCAATATTCCACCTACTACCGGACCAATACTCATACCAAGATTTATCGCAAGTCTTTGAAGTGCAAATGCAGTTTTTCTTCTATCAGAAGAAATCTCATCTGAAATAAACGCCATACTTGCAGGGCGAAACGCTTCGCTCACTATTGCCCAAATGAAAGTAAGAAACAGAAACAATATAAAGTTTGTGACAAAAGAATATAAAAAAAGAAATACCCCTGTTGAGAATAAAGATATCTTCATCATTCTCATCGTTCCAATTTTATCACTCAACTTTCCTGCAAATGGCGCTGTGATGAATGCGCCAATTCCATATAAAGCAAGCACAAGTCCTGCATCGGCTTTAGAGGCATTTAGAATTTGGTTTGCATAAAGTGCAATGAATGGCAATACCATCGTGCCGGCTCTGTTAATAAGAGTTGCAGTTGATAGTATCCAGATATTTTTAGGGATGTTCTTTAATCCGCTGTATGGGTTTTTCAAATAAGAGCCTCACCTAAATTCTCCCCCAAGAGGAGGACTTTTAATTCAATTATATCTGACTTCATACCTTTAAGTTTTTATAAATAGGTATTTAAATAGGTCGAAAGTTTCTAATTCTTAACTCAAATTTAACATTAGCTTAATCATTACTTAACTTCTGCTTAATAATTTTCCACAGGTAAAATACAATAAAAAGGAAAATTATCATGGACGAAACATTAAGATTCTTTATAGGCATTGCCTTATTCATCGCAGTGGTAACCTACGAGTGGATTAAAGACAGAGCAGAAAAACGAACTTCTTAGTTCAGGATCGTATTTTTAATCTAAGACCCCATTTTTCCCTTAACTTAATTCTTATCGTTGAGATAAGAATAGATTCCATTAAATCCCTATTTTTCACTTCGAGAATTTCTTTACTTTTAATTTAAAGATTTATGCATCAGTTAAATCAAAAAGCCTGGGTCGTTTCCGCCAATATGGGATATGGACATCAGCGGGCGGTATATCCTTTAAAAGAGATTGCAGAAGAAGGAATAATTACTGTCGGCTCTTCTGAAGCCATTTCTAAAGCTGAGCAGAAATTATGGAAGCGTCTTTTAAATGCTTATGAATTTTTTTCACGAGCTAAAGGTCTTCCAATTGTTGGTCCTCCGGTATTTTCAATGCTTGATTCACTGATGCGCATACCTTCTTTCTATCCGATGCGTAATTTATCCAACACAACTTTCCAGGTAAATCTTCTTGAGTCATTAATTGAAAAAGGTCTTTGCAAGGGAATGCTTGAAAGAACGGCAGCGAAAAACCTTCCTGTAGTAACTTCATTCTATGCTTCCGCTATAGCTGCCGATAAAAAAAGATTCAATAAGGTCTTCTGTATAATCTGTGATGCGGATATAAATCGAGTTTGGGTAGCCAAAGATCCCTGGGAAAGTAAAATTGAATATTTTGCCCCATGTGGAAAAGTCGCTCAAAGACTTAAAGCTTATGGTGTGCCTGATGAGAGAATTCATCTAACTGGTTTTCCTCTGCCTATTGAATTGCTAGGCGATGAAAATCTTTCAGTCCTGAAAAAAGATCTTGCGCAACGTTTATTTTATCTTGATCCCAAGGGAAAGTTTTGGGCTAGGCATGGAAGAAACGTTGAATATTTTTTGGGAAAGGAAAATTGTGTCTTTAGCAATGAAAGAAAGTTGACAATTACTTATGCAGTCGGCGGTGCCGGCGCTCAAAAAGAAATTGGTGAGAAGATAGCCAAAAGTCTTAAAGAAAAAATCAGTGCCGGAGAGATAAGATTAATACTGGTTGCTGGAATTAGAAAAGAAGTGAATGAATACTTCATGTCATTTAAGAAGGTTATTGACCCTGACGGTGAAAACATAAAAATACTTTTTGCAGAATCACTTCAAGAATATTTTAATATTTTTAATAATGCTTTACGCGAGACAGATATACTTTGGACGAAACCAAGCGAGCTTTCATTTTATTGTGCATTAGGAATTCCAATTGTTATGAGCCCGATAATAGGCTCACAAGAAAAATTTAACAGGAAATGGCTCCGCGAAATTCAGGCGGGAATGAAGCAGGAAAACCCTGATTACACAGATCAATGGTTATATGATCTTCTGAACAGGGGAACGCTTGCTGAATCGGCTTGGGATGGATTTTTAAAGGCAAGAAAGCTGGGTACTTTTAAAATCCATCAAGTGCTCGAAAAAGGTTATCTTGAAAAAACAACTGACCCGGTGTTGAGGTAATTAGTTTGCACGAAAAGAAAAAATATTTGTTTGTGTACTTGAAGACGGGAGGCGGTCATCTCGCACCTGCACGGGCAATCTTTAATTATATGAATAATCATTTTGCTGAGACAGCTGAACCAAAATTAATTTATGGATTTGAAAAGACACCACGCTGGGTACAGTACATTATTGAAGATGGTTACCGGATGCTACAGTACACCGGTAAATGGTTTTTTGAACTTCTCTATGCTTTGAATAAAATTCCTTTGCTTGCCAGAATTACCTGCAACCTTCTCGCTCCGTTTATGACCAAATATCTTGAAGAAGAAATACTAAAAGAAAAACCAGCAAAGATTGTCAATTTCCATTTCTTTTGCATCATTCCAATTTATAAAATTCTTAAAAGGAACAAACTTTCTATTCCGGTGCAGACTGTCATCACGGACCCTTTCACTCCTCATACGATGTGGTTTCTGTTGAAGAATCAAAATTTTATTGTATTCAGCAAAGGATTGGAAGAACGGATCATAAAGAAGAGAAAAGATTACTCTGTTCAAAGCTTCCCATTTATTTTAGATGAAAAATTTTCACACTCACTTTCAAAAGAAGAAATTATTTCTGCTAAAAAGAAACTCGATTACGATCCCAACAAAAAAATGCTTCTCATTCTTGGCGGTGGGGATGGAATTCCAAAAGGAGAAAAAATTCTGAATGAAATTCTTCAATCTGATTTGAATGCAGAAATAGGAATTGTTTGCGGAAAGAACGAAGTTTTGCAAAAAGGTGCTCGAAAAATTAAAGAAAAATTATAAAGCTGACCACTTGAAGATTTATGGCTATGTGGATTTTATTTATGAACTGGTAAATATATCTGATATAGTCATTACAAAATGTGGTGCATCGACAATTATGGAAATACTTAACTCTGAAAAAAGTTCCTGTTGTGAATGATTACATCTGGGAACAGGAACTGGGAAATGTAGATTACCTGATTGAAAAGAAGCTTGGCATCTATGAACCGAGAATTAAAAAGCTACCCGGCGTAGTCAAAAATCTTTTAGAGGATGAAAAACTTTATTCTTCCTACAAAGAAAATATAAACAAGGAAAAAATCTATAACGGAGTTGAAAAAGTTGCTGAATATATTATTGTTTAAGGCAATTTGATGATTGCACAAATCTTATCCAGATAATTGTTCCTGTCTGTTAAAATCCTTTTCCGCTCTTTATAATTTTAGTAGTGTAATTCACAACATCGTTTTGTATTACTAGAATGTATATGCCCGGAGCCAAATTAGAAAAATTTATTGATGCAACAGAACCACTTCTTGATGTAGAAAGATTAAGTTTCTCACCAAGTATAGAATACACTGAAAGGTCAACTTTGTCCAAATCAATAGAATTTCCGCTTATGTTCAACATATTGCTAACCGGATTTGGATAAGCTTTCAATTCAACAAAAGAAGAGTTTTGTTCTTCTTCAACGCCTACCACAGTAGTATTCTTAAAATAATAGGTGTTTCCGGTACCTGAGCCGACAAACAAATCTTCTTTTTCATCATTATCAATATCTACAAAGGAAGGAGTAGAATTATTTCCTACATTACTCAGTCCAAATGGATTTGTTGAAGGCGAATTAAAAAAGGGATCGGTTGCTGTCCCAATATTTTCGAAGAAAACTATATTCCCATTTTCATTGCCGACAAAGGCATCGTAATCTCCATCTTTGTCAATATCACAAAAGGTTGGAGTTGATCTTGAGCCAACATCATCTAATCCGAAAGGATTAAATAAAAAATTAGCATACGACGGGTTAAATCTTGAACCTATATTTCTAAAAAATAAAATGTTCCCATCAAGCTGACCGGTGAATAAATCAAAATCATTATCATCATCAATATCTACAAGAACAGGTGCTACATTGCTGCCCAATCCGGAAATCCCTGCCGGGTTATCTGTAATGTAATTAAAGTTTGGTGTGGTTGCACTTGTGTTTCTGAAAAACAAAATTCTAAAGCCAATTTCTCCCATATATAAATCATAATCACCATCAAAATCTATATCGGCAAATGATGGCTTTGCATTAACTCCGACAGCAAAAATTCCAAAAGCATTCGCATAATACCAGGATGCAAAGGCTGGAAAGGTTTGTGTCCCGGTATTCTTATAATATGATGTAAAGCCATTACTTAGCCCAGAGAAACAGTCATAATCACCGTCATTATCAATATCAACAAAAACCGGACTGTTGAAACCCCCGGAATTTACTAAGTTAAACGGGTTGATTATTGGACTATTAAAAGTTTGTGAGAAAATTACTGTAACACACGTAAAAAAAAGTAAGATAATCTTATTCATTATTGCACCATATTTTTTTATTTATTCATTTTGCTTTGTGAAGAACTCTTTAACCACTGCCTAATTTGAAAAGGAATCAATTTTTATACCTATTAAACTTAATCAACAGGCTTTTAATAGTAAATGAATCAGTAAAATTTTTCTTCACATCTGCTATATTGGTAATACTTTCCGTTTTATTGGTTTTGATTGGTATAAATGTTTTAATTAATATTGATCGACGATATGTCAATACTTTTAAAAACAGGGAGCATTAGAATGAAACCGTTTACCTTTATACTGATTTTAATAACATTTCTTTTTATTTCAGTAATTCGTATTAATCCGCAAACCTCTTCTGATGATACTAATATCAAACAATATTCACTTTATAATGCAACGGAGGAAAATATTTTTTCAGAATTGGTTGCTGATACATTCCATATTATGGTCAGTGTTCCTGATGGTTATTATTCGGGCGATAAAAAATATCCTGTGCTTTATGTGCTTGATGGAGATGTTGCATTTGGTATGGCAGCAAGTATAGCACGTTATCTGCAGATAGGTGAAAATATTCCCGAATTGATTGTTGTTGGAATAGGTTATGGTGCAATTGATAAATCAGCGGGTAAAAAACGTAGAAGAGATTACAGGCCGACGCAAGCAGGAAACGCAGAAAATTTTCTGAAGTTCATTAATACCCAGCTTATACCCTATATTGATTCGAAGTACAAAACTATTCCCTATGACAGAACAATTAGCGGTTATTCAATCGGCGGATTGTTTGCATTGTATACGCTCTTTACTAAACCAGAAACATTCAGCCGGTATATAATCGGCAGTCCATATCTTGTTTGGGACAATTCTTCTATTTACAATTATGAAGAGAATTCGCCGGATAAAATTGGTGATATGAAATTAAACATTTTTATCTCTGTTGGTAGCGAAGAGTCAGATGAAAAATATTTTGACCCGATTGATAAGATAGTGACACAAATTCAGGAAAGAGATTATTCCGGTTTGAAGATGGAAGCAAAAGTATTTGATGGATCTACACACCTGATGGGGCCCCCTGAATCTTTAACTCACGGATTACTTTCTGTATTTGGGGAATAGATAGAAATGCTTTAACGTCATTCCTGTGAAAACAGGAATCTACTTTTTGCACTTTATGGTTTTGCTCGATTCGCACCTGCCTTGCCGTAAGGCAGGCATTCGTGGGATTGACGAGGTAATTGTAATTACTTCATCAAATGTCTTTTAATGACTTTGCCCATACATTTTCTCTCCAGCAGTGATTCGCAACGTTAAATAATTTTCTTTTGGAGGCAAAGGACAGGTTGCAAATTTTGTAAGCACACAAGGGGGGTCATAAGCTTTATTAAAATCTACAATCACCATTCCGTTTGAATCGGGTTTATCTGTATATAAAAACCTTCCACCGCCATAAGTTTCTTCGCCGCTTGTTCCATCAGCAAAGATGAACCAGAGCTTAGCGCCAGCGTCAATTGCATTAAGTCTGTAAGTTTGATTGTCCTTTGTAAACACAATTGCCCCGGGAGAAGGTTCCTCATCAACTTGTCCAAGTACGTTTGGGACACTCATTTTCTTCGGAGGATCATAAATTTCATATTTAGCTTCTATTCTCCAGTCTTCGTTTACAGGAAATCGTTCAATTCCTGAAAAGCTTTTTACGAATTCTGATTCGAGATCTCGGAAACGAATTCCATATAATTCATTCCTGACGATTAAATTCCATTTAATTGAACCATACTGAAAGACTGTCATATCTTGATTCCCGTCACCGATCATAACCATTTCTTTAACCGGGTTTCCATTGTATAAAATTTTCACGCCATCATTTACTTTCATTGTGACTGTTGAATCCTCAAAAATAAAAACGCCCATGTAATCCGGTACCTTGTCAGACTCGATCAGAACATCGTTATCCTTTGCAGAGCCAAATTTATTTTCACCAGGTTTGAGCCAGGTTCTACCAACAAGATTGAGCCAGCCGTCATCGGCTTTTAGTCTTTCTAATCTATGCAGGTCCCATTGTTTAATTTCTTCAATGTATTCGGGGGAACCTTTTGTTTCAAGTGTTTCATTTTTACAGGAGTAAAAAGTTAGTGAAACTAATAGCACAGAAAAGAGAACCAATAATTTTTTCATCTGGAAAATTCCTGTTTTAATTTGACTGGTAAAACTACTTTATTGGGAAGGAAAGTTCAATCCGAAAGTAAAGAATTAAAGATGTTCAAATCCTCTCCTTATACCCTTTCTAAAAGCATAATCAACAACCTCTTTATATTCTGATTCAGTAATATGGCTATCGAGTTGCGGATATTTATTTGCATGATATGCCGGGCGATACTGATCCATTATATTCAGGTAAGTATCTGTGGAAATTTCATCTAGCGACAAAATCGACCACTGCTTTTGAATCTGCAATATCATTCGGTAGATACTAGATGGCGAACAAGCAATCCTCTTTGTGCGATTCCTCTTTTACTTATTTTAAGATCACCAACCTGTCTGTGCATTTCTTTCACTGCTAGCTTAACCGTTTCCCAGTAATTCTGAGCACCGGAATATTTCAACGCATTTTCATCAATTGAGTATTTTATGTCAGGCATATAAATGTCAACTATATCTTCAAGCAATTTCAATGTTTCAACAGATTCATAGCCCCCGCAGTTGTAAACAATCGGAATTTCTAATCCTTTTTCAACTGCGAGTATGAGTGCATCAACAATCTGTGGGTAAAGTGGGTTGGTGTTACCAAATTAATATTGTGACATCCTCTCTGCTGAAGCTGCAGCATTGCACGTGCTAAGTTCTGTAGTTGAAGCTTGTTCACCAACTTCGAGATGACTTATGTCATAGTTCTGACAAAACTGACAGTCAAGATTACAGTTGGTAAAAAAAATTGTGCCCGAGCCGTTTGTTCCGACTAATGGCGGTTCTTCTCCAAAGTGAGGACCAACACTTGAAATAATCACTTCATCTGTTGAATGACATTCCCCTGTTTCACCTTCAGTTCTTTTTACCAGACATTCATTTGGACAAATTCTGCACTCAAACATCAATTGATGCAGTGCTTCTGCTCTTTGGTGGAGTTCGGGTATTGTTAGTTTTTCTAAGTAGAGAGGCAGCATGAATTTAAATCTTAAATCTTTTTTCAGCAATCGTATATTATTTTATTTCAGGAAACGGATTGTTCCACTGCCAGCCGGTCTTTCCTGATTTACGGTAGTGTTCTAATCGCCTGATTGAAAGCTCAGCAAACACAGGATCAATTTCCATGGCAAAGCATTTTCTATGAAGTATTTCAGAAGCTAATAATGTCACACCACTGTGGCTGAAAAAATCTGTGACCAGATCATTCTTTTTACTGCTTGCTTCGATTATTCGCTTGATTGCTTTCAAAGGTTTTTGTGCATAAGCACCAGGGACATTTTCTTCCATCCTGTAAAAAACCTGTTGGACATCAACCCATACATTGCCGGGACGAATGAACTCAGATTTACTTCTTTGAAAATTATCAGTCACTTCTCCATTTACTTCTTTGTAATATCCGCCAAGAATTTTCGGAATGTCTGTGTAAATCACTTTGAAGTGTGGATCACCTTTTGTATAATAAAGTAATTCTTGCCTAACAGCCATCCAATTTTTTTGCGTGCCGTATCCTCTCTGGTTTCTCATAGTAATGAAGCTTCTGCTTTTTAATTCTTTAAACTCTCGCATCATCATCATAAATTCAGGCAAAGGTTGGAATCCATCATTCTGGTCAGCACCAAGCCAGATATAAAATGCAGCATCTTTATCAGTAATAGAAATAACATTCTGTAATCCACTTTCTTGAAAAAATTATGTACTCTGCAATGTTTATCTTAGAAAGATTTTGAGTGTTTGCACTTCCGACAACAACATTATAAGGCGGGTCATTAATAACAAGTCGGGCTTTTTCTTTTCCAAATAATTTTTTAGTGTCATCGGTGCTGGTTGCATCAAGAACACCTACTTTATGTTTCCCTTTTGGATCTTCCCAGATATCGCCTGTCTTTAATCGGCAATAAGGAAGAATTTTTTTTCTTAATTCTTCATCAATGTCAAGACGAGTTAATTTTTCAGTGGTGCCACTCCTTGCCAAATTCATTTTTTGAGGAAATTTTTTGTTTTCTGCCCGGATCATTTTACTTTCTTCTTTGAAACTTTTTCATTAATAATGTGTTATAAAATTAATGAAAAGAACAGCAAGTTCAATCTATATGTCTTTGTAAAGATTAAAACTGTAAATAGTCGACAATATGATTTAATTTTAAGTAATGAACTTTATTTGAAAATTAATGTAAAGTATTTATGCTGTCCAAATCGGACATTATCGGTAAAACATATTCTCTTTACGGCGGTAAAGATTTTTCAGATTATTTCTATGATGATCTTAACGAATTAACGGATTCAATTCTTGAAAAATTTGATAACAAATCTGACTTGATAAATATTTTACGTAAAAACTCGGGAAATAAAAGAAAGTTAAAAAGAGAATCGAAGAAAAATACAGATAAAAACTTGATTGGGAATTTACTTCACCAATTAGATAATTCACTTTCAAAATATTTTACAGATATAGATTCTCATCTTAAAAATCTTACCCTGGCTGATAGGTGTGAGGCTACTCTTACTACTTCTCGTGAACAATATCTTCTTTATATGCTTGAAATAGAATGTGTAAATAGACTAAATAAAACAAAATTTAATTCGTCCGAAATAAAGTACGCGTTTTTACCCCACTGCTTGCACGACCTTGATAAAGATTGCTTATCTGCTTCAGATGGAACTGACTATGTTTGTAAGAGTTGCTCAAAAAAATGTGCGATCAATTCCGTTAGTAAGCTGATGAAGCTTAGGAATATAAAGGCATATATCTGGAGAGAAGCAGATCTGAAAAAAATATTTAAGCTTGCAAGATCAAGCGGTGAGAGTATAGGTGCATTCGGAGTAGCATGCATTCCTGAACTTGTAAATGGTTTAAGGTTGTGTGCAAAGTATGATGTCCCAGCAATTGGTGTCCCGCTGGATGCAAACAGGTGTATTAGATGGATGGGAGATTTTTATTCGAACTCTGTAAATGAAAAAAGGATTTTATCATTGTTGAATTAAAAATGGAGCAAATATGAATTATAAACTTCTGGGTAAAAGCGGCTTGCGTGTTTCTGAGCTTGCACTCGGTACAATGACATTCGGTGAAGAATGGGGCTGGGGAGCTTCAAAAGAAGAAAGCAAAAAGGTGTTTGATGCTTTTGCAAATGCAGGAGGAAATTTTATTGACACTGCGAACCGGTATACTGAAGGAACTTCAGAAAAATTTGTGGGTGAATTTATCAAGGCAGACAGAGAACATTTTGCGGTTGCGACAAAATACACACTTTATATGCGAAAGGATGATCCAAACTTCAGCGGTAACCATCGAAAAAATATGATGCGCTCTCTCGATGAAAGTCTGAAAAGATTAAAAACTGATTACATCGATCTTTACTGGGTACATGCCTGGGATTATACAACCCCCGAGGAAGAAATACTTCGTGCGTTGGATGATATGGTTCGTGCAGGCAAAATTCTCTATATCGGAATATCCGATACACCAGCCTGGATTGTATCCCGAATGAATGCCATTGCTGAGCTAAGAGGCTGGACACAGTTTGTTGCACTTCAAATAAAATACAGTTTGCTTGAAAGAACTGTGGAAAGAGAACTATTACCGATGGCACGGAAACTTGATCTTGCAGTAACGCCGTGGGCTGTAATTGGCGGTGGAATTCTTTCCGGTAAAGTACAACAAGAATAAAAATGAACAGGGA
This sequence comes from uncultured Ignavibacteriaceae bacterium, assembly GCA_963699475.1. GTDB lineage: Bacteria > Bacteroidota > Ignavibacteria > Ignavibacteriales > Ignavibacteriaceae > IGN2. Next base: position 136,917 of record CAVOUA010000004.1, read on the forward strand.
AGAGCACAGCTTAATAAAGCAATTAAATCGGATCATCTTAAAGTTGCTGAAGAGGTAATTAAAATTGCAGATGAAGTGAGATGTTCACCTTCACAAGCTGCTATTAACTGGGTAAGGCAGCAGCCGGGAGTGATTATTCCAATCATCGGTGCAAAAACAGAAAGTCAGGTAAAAGATAATATTGATTGTTTGAAATTTAATTTGAGTGAAGATCAGATGAACAAGCTGAACGAAGCAAACAAAATTGATTTGGGATTTCCCCATAAATTCTTAAGCAGTGATAACATTCGTGACATCATTTTCGGTGGCACTTATGATAAGATTGATAATCATCACAAATTTTAGAATTTAATTTTCAGACAGTCAAAATTGAGAGCGTTAAAGGAGTTATATTGAATAATAAAAAACAGCTCAGAATACTAGTTACACGAATTGACCGTATCGGTGACGTTGTTCTTTCAACTCCAATTCCCCGGGAAATAAAAAAAGCTCGTCCTGATAGCTACGTATCAGTTCTTGTTAGAAAGTATACAAAAGATATTTACTTCAACAATCCAAGTGTTGATGAAATAATTTTATTTGACGGAGAAGAAGAGAATAATCCCAAAACTTTTTGGCAATTAATTAAGGAAATTAGAAAGCATAAATTCACTCACGCTTTTATGCTGCTGCCAAATGAAAGATTAAACTGGATTTTATTTTTAAGTGGAATATTTAATCGCATTGGTGTTGGACATAAGCTTTATCAATTCTTAAGTTTTTCAAAATATGTTGACCGCAAAAAATATGTTCCTCTCAGACACGAAGCAGATTACTGTCTTGATATGGTGAGAAAAATTGGTATCGAACCACAGAGCTTTGATCCCGAAATATTTTTGACCAGCGAAGAAATTAAAAAACGGGATGATCTAAAAAAGAAACTTGCACCAAACGGTGAGCTGTTGGTTGGAATAAACACAACAAGCGGAAAATCGTCTCCAAACCTCTCTGTTGAAGAATATAGAAAATTAATTGTCCGATTATCTAAAGAAAAAAATATTTGTGTTCTCGTTACAGATAATAATCCTCCAGATGAGATTAGTAAGCTTCAAGATGTTATTTATCCGAATATTGGATGTTTGCTTAGAGATTCAATAATAAATTTAAGCTCTCTGAATGTTTTGGTTTCTGGCAGCACCGGGCCGATGCACATTTGTGCAGCACTCAAAGTTCCAACAATTTCATTGTTTTGTCCATTGCCAGCCTGCTCGCCAAAACTTTGGGGACCACTTGGCAACAAATCAGAAATAATTCTGCCCGAAGAAAATTACTGCTCAACTGTTTGTCCGGGTGATCCGCACATTTGTGATTTTAGCGGAGATAGAGGAATTGATTTTGAAAAAGTTTACGAAAGAATAAAATTATTTATGATACAGTCTCAAAATTAATTAATCAAACTTTCGCAAATAATTTTTTCTATATTTAGAATGTGAAAAATCATTCACACTTAAAAGCCATTCTGCTTGCACTGCTCGTGACCATTCTCTGGTCTACTTCATTCGTGATAATAAAAATTGGACTTGCTGAAATTCCACCGTTAACTTTTGCAGGGCTTCGATATACAATTGCGTTTATTTGCCTTCTGCCTTTTGCTTTTACGAAGAAGAATAGTGATGTAGTCAAAAAACTTGAACGGAGGGACTGGTTAAAACTTTTTTTGTATGGATTATTGTTTATTGCAATAACCCAGGGGGCAATGTTTGGTGGTTTGCTATATCTACCTGCAGTAACAGTTAGCTTGTGGCTCAACTTTACTCCACTTGTTGTAGCTGTGTTGGCAATCTTTTTTATTAAAGAATTTCCTACAAGGCTTCAATGGATTGGAGTAATACTATTCATCGGAGGAATACTAACTTACTTTTATCCTGTCATGCTAAGTGAGAATCAGGAGATAGGCTTGATAATTATGACGATCGGAGTTTTTGCTAATTCATCTTCATCAGTTTTAGGCAGAAGTATAAATCGCGAATCAAAAATAAACCCGGTTGTTGTTACGATTGTTAGTATGGGTATTGGATCAATAATTTTGTTAATTGCCGGAATAGCAATCCAGGGATTGCCCGCAATCAGTTTTCAAAATGTTTTATTTCTCCTTTGGCTTGCAGTAATAAACACAGCGCTTGCTTTTACGATCTGGAATTATACTTTGCGCACACTTTCTGCAATGGAATCCAGTATAATAAACGGAACCATGCTTATTCAAATTGCAATGCTTGCGTGGATATTTCTTGGCGAAGCAATCTCACTAAAAGAAGGAGTGGGAATGTTGATTGCAGCTGCAGCTGCAGTACTTGTACAAATAAAATTGAAATCTGCCGGTTCCCTAAAAATAAAATCTATAAGTTCTTAGACCACGCTTCTCTCAATTTTAATTGTTCCTGTGTTGGATTTTCCATTTCTTCAAAAATGTGCTTGTCTTTGCGCTGTTGCAATGGAACGTTGACCTCAACTTCTTTGTCACCGCGTTGAACAACTATGTTAACCTTTTCTTCAACATTCATTGACTGAAGTTTTCCGAAAATCTCACGCGCGGTTGACATACTTACTTCTATACCAATTATCTTTAAAGGTATATCATTTACCTGCAGTCCGGCTTGAGTACTGATTTCACTTGCACCTATTATTGTGAATTGCTGTTTTTCATTCATACCCATCTCAATTCCTAGCGATGGTCTTGTATCTTCCGAAAGTCTTTCAGGAATGTATTTAAATCCAAGCTTTGCCATATATTCTTCGTATGGAAGTGGTTTTATGCCTATTAAATAATCATTTATAAATTGTTGTATCTCAGGATAAGTCATATCAACAAAAATTTGGAAAAAGTCATTCTCAGGAAATGGTTTGTCTTTACCATATTTATCGAGCAGTTCTAAATAAACTTCCCTCAGTCCTCGTTTACCACCGGAAAGTTCAAGAAGTTTTATATCGAGCAATGCTGCCGTAACCGCTCCTTTGTTGTAGAAATTCAGGAATTGCATTGTTATTGCTTCATCATAAACCTTTTTGCTAAGATCGGTCAGGCTTATGTCCTGTCTGAATCGATCATTTATTGTAAGCTTCTCAGACATTCGATCGAGGTATTCGTCTGTTGTTATTAGCCCACTTCGCAGCTGCATAATATCAGATGCCCACTCAGTTACACCTTCGTACAACCAGATATGCTGTGAAGCTGTAGGTACTTCAAAGTTAAATGGTTGAATAATATTACTATGAAGATTCAATGGGGTTAAAATGTGCAGGAATTCGTGAGCCATATCATCCTTAATTTCCTGTGAGAGACGACCCATTGCAGGAAAAACAAATAGTGAGCTATAAGAGTGCTCTAAAGCACCCGCACCTGCAAAACCCATCTGCATGAATGTGGGCATATCCAGAAAACACATTAAAAAATTGTAGTGCGTAACAGGAGAATAACCGATGAATTCCGATGCTGACTGTAAAATGTCATCAGCGGAATCCATAATTTTATCAGCGTTTATCGTGCTGTCCGGCGAATAAACATAAACACCAACTTTGATGTCATTAACAGTAGTACTTGCAGTCGTTAATTCGCCAATAAATATTGGTGAGTCGGCTAGATAATCATAAGTTTCTGCGGTATAATATCCGTTCTCATCTATAGTTAATGAGGTTCCGACTGTCCAATCTGTATTGTAATCTAATTTTAATTTGATTGGTTCAGACTGAAGATTTTCGAAATATCCCAGCATGGCAAATGTGTTCAGTACGATAAAATCATTATTTATTCCCGAACCTGCCATTGGAATTACTTTCCCATCAATAATATCTGAGTCGAAAGTATCTTCAACATCATAATCCAATTTAGCCAGCGTTTCAACATTATTAATCTGCCATTGGTTCGTGGAGATCTTTTCCGTTCGCAATTCACTGCCAACTTTATCATAAGCTTTAAAAGATGTTACAAATCTTCCGAAATTTAAGTTTGAATAGGTGCCGGGAACTGTTGCAGGAAGGTTATAGATATTATTTTCTGAAGCTAAACCATCTGTAAACACAGTAACGTGAAAAAGATCATCCTGGTGGTTTGTAACATCGACCTCGTATGAAATACTCTGCGAAAAATTCTTTGAACTTATTAAAAGGAACAGTAATAAAAACAGAGCAGCAAATAACTTTTTCATACTATGAATCTCCTGATTTTCAGAATTGTATTATTTAACCAGTTACTTTTTTTTGACATCACTAATATTATTGAGTTGAGAATGCTTTGCAACGATAAATGGATAAATGGACATATTAACTGCTGAAAGTTTTAATATTGTGTTGCTGCTTCAAATGAAGCATTAATAATTTAGAATACCAGCAGGAAATAAAAAACCCTCACCAATAAATGATGAGGGTTTTGGAACGCCTAATTTTAATTGTCCTTTTAAAAGCGAGTATCAAGTTGAGTTTCGTTATAATACCATTGTACTTCGACCCATGCAGGTTCGCCAGGCACACCACCGCCCCAACTTACTATCTTAAGTTTGGAGTAATGACCATCATGATCATAAAGAAATACGTAATTAGCTTCTCTGTCACCTATGTTATTAGTCCATGTTCCAGAAGTGCTTAGAGGGGAATCTTCTCCGTCAAATAAATTGATTGAGGAACCAACAAAGAAATCGGTTTCTCTGATAAGACCGGGATAAAGATTGGCACTCTGTACAAGGAAGCCATTACTTGAATAGTAAATATCTACAAGACCATTTTGAGCAGAAGAGACACCATAAGCCATACCGCTTGAAAGATCTAATCCGCTTGGTTCTGTCGGACCGGTTCCTGAAGTTTCATAAATCCTAACTGGACCATATAATGTCGTTACAATATTTGAAACCAACGCGATTGGACCAACTACGCTTGTTTGTTCAGCCGTAACGCTAATAGCGAAAGTGGTGTCATTATAGTCCTGTAGTTTTAAAGTTACGTTGCGCACACCCTCCTCAACATTAGTTACAGTATCAGGAGTTGTTAATGATGAGTTTATACCATCAATCCATATTTCTGCTCCTGCTGGATTTGATGTTATGTATATATTCCCTTTGGTATTTACAGGAGTCATTGGGTCTTCACTGGAATCGCAAGCAGTCATAAGTAAACCAATTATTGGTATTACAAGTAGGAGAATTAATTTTTTCATTGTTGTCTTCCTTTATTTTTTCTTTAAGTTAAATGAAAATTGTTTGCCGTCAAGATCCATAGTAAAAGTACCGGAAAAGGTTTTACCATCTTCTGATAATTTACCTTTGTATTTTCCCTGGTAGCGGCTGTGTAGCTGATCTTTCATTGAAATATTCATTGATGTGGGACTTATGTTCCCTTTAATTTCCTGGTTAATAACTTCTCTGTAGTTGATAGTTATTTTACCAGAAAAACTGCTGTCGGTTTGCTCACTAATTTTCAGGGTTGTTGACCTTTTGTCAAAAGTTCCGGTCCAGGTTCCTATTAAATCAGGAATTGTAACCTTTTCTTCAACTACAAGCTCACTCATCTCAGGAGTGCCTACGGTAGAAGTTGTATCGGGCGATACATTTTCGCTCTTAACCCCATCCTGTTGTTGCTCGGTTTTCTTTTCACAACCGATAAAAGCTATTACTGCAATAAAAATCAACCCTGTAAATAGCTGGTTAAACAATTTGTGTTGTATCATTTGCTCCCTTTATATTTTTAGTAGATTAAAATTTTGTTTGTCCTATAAGGAATGAAATAGATTCGGCGCAGATTGAATCATAATCAATTTTCGTATAATAATTTTATAATTAAATAAATTGTTCGTAAATAATGAGATGAAAGTTAGTATTATTTTATATTCTTAAAAAGTGAAAAAACAAATGAATTTTTGAATTTTCAATACATTTTAGGTGGTTGCGAATAAAATATTTAGGCAAAATTTATTTTACTGCCTGGTGAGAATTAAAAATTTTTCCCCCGAGAATGACTAATTAACAGATTATGCTTTATGAAGGTTTAACTCGAATTAAATTTACCTTTTATCTTCTTCTGCCGCCAAAGTTTTTACCACCACCAGCACTATTCCTGTCACGCCCTTGCTTAGCTTCGTTAACGGACATTTTCTTGCCTTTAAACTCAAAATCATTTAAAGTTTTTAATGCTTTTTTAGCGTCAACTTTTCTTGGCATATCAACAAATCCAAATCCTCTTGACATCTGATTTGAGATATCACGAACGATTTTAACATTGCCCACACTGCCATGTTCTGAAAACAGTGCCGTGAGTTCCTGCTCATTCACTTCGGGCGACAAATTACCTACGAATATTTTCATTGGTCTCTCCTCATCAATTTTTTCAATTCAAAAAACTTTTATCTGGATTTCCCTTTATCTATACGAAAATAGAAGGAAAACAACTAGCAAAGATTATGATAAAAGTAAAGCCGAACCAGTCCGTCTCAGTGTAACGACCCGACACGAAAAAAGTTAATAATTATCTTCTTCTTCCGCCGCCACCTCTTTCTCTTTGAGGTCTGGCTTCATTAACAATAATCTTTTTTCCTTTAAACTCAAATGTGTTTAGTGCAGATAATGCTTTCTGCGCTTCAGCTTTTCCGGGCATTTCAACAAATCCGAAACCCTTCGAAGTCTGGCTGAACATATCACGAATGATTTTAACACTTTCAACTCTTCCGTGCTGTGAAAAGAGATCTTTTAGCTCCTCATCTTTAACATCGGATGCCAGGTTGCCAACATAAATATTCATTTTTGCTCCTTTTATATTGAATTATAATAAGTAAATATCCGGCTTCAGATAATGAACAAAATCCTAACCGGCATTTTTGCCTCTGTAAATAAATTTAGGATTAAAAGAGGGGAACCGTGAGAAGTATTTCTCTTATCTAAGTTTTATTTTGCAGAACGATAGCAACATAGCTTTATTATAACTCACTTACAAGGTAATTTTACAATCTCGCAATCAATAAGACATAAATTTTATATAAAACAATTATTACTTGCTACTTTGAGAATCTTTATTTCGGTATATTGCATCGAGAAGAAATTTAACAGCGCATACTCGTCATACCGTTGAATATTTCCTCGATAATCCATTTTATAAACAGTAAAAAAGAATTTCCAGATTGAAATTAACAAGACAATTAACAAACCGCGAAAACAAATCACTAGACCTGTATTTTCAGGAAATAGGTAAATATGGACTTTTAAAACCAGAAGAAGAAATTGATCTGGCAATAAAAATTAAAAACGGTGATACTGCTGCACAGGACCAACTGGTTAGAGCCAATTTAAGATTTGTGGTATCCGTTGCCAAAATGTATCAGAACCAGGGTCTTTCACTCGGTGATTTAATTAATGAAGGGAATATCGGGCTTGTAAAAGCAGCACAGCGGTTTGATGAAACAAGAGGATTTAAATTTATTTCTTATGCAGTCTGGTGGGTAAGACAGGGAATAATGTCGGCTATCGCTGATCAGTCAAGAGTTGTACGTCTTCCTCTAAACCGTGTTGGCAATTTAACTAAGCTTGGAAAAGTTTATAGAGAATTAGAACAGGAGTTCGAAAGGAAGCCAACTACTGAAGAGCTTGCTAAAATTCTTGAGATTTCATCTGAAGAAGTTGCATATATTCTTCAGATTTCCAGTCGTCAGGTATCAGTAGATGCACCTTTTAATAATAGTGATGAAAATAAAACTACTCTTATGGATGTTCTTCACAATGAAGAACAACCTATGCCCGATACTGACTTAATGCAGGATTCTCTTAAAAATGAAGTCGCAAGTATTCTTTCCACACTTGACGAAAGAGAAGCAGAAGTAATTCGGCTTTCATTTGGAATTGGAAGTAATCAAAAAGCCACTCTGGAAGAGATAGGAGAAAGATTTAATCTTACCAGAGAACGTATAAGACAGATCAAAGAGAATGCTTTAAGAAAGCTTCGAAGTTCAAAAAGAAGCAATAAGCTCAAAGATTATTTGGGACAATAAAGACTTAATCGAAAATTATTTTTTTTCTGTTAGATTCCAATTTTTCTGCCCTACATATCTAATCTAATTCTACCCCCGTGCTCCGATATTTTGTATCCAAGAGACATAAAATATCTTGCACCAAATCCGCCGAAAACCTGCAAAGGACTTGATATTTATAGAAACTCTTGCTTAGGCGAATCATAGTCCTTTAATAGCAGCTATAGAAAAGTTTGAAATTTTTAGTTTCTGACTAATCTACGAAATAACAAATGATTTATTTCGACAACAGCATATTTCATAGTGAAACTTAATCAGCACTTACATATATTGCACGTGTTAATAACGAAATTGATAAATCTGCAGGTGCTAAATTGAAAAAAAAGACTTACTCAAAAGAAATATTTATTCCAGAACTTAAAGGAATTTGCAGCGACATACCCGCAATTCGCAGGGCTGGCAACGGTGAAGGAAAATTTCTTTTTGATATTGTGATGAAGTCCGAAACTTTTATCCAGGCTATGATTTTAACTGAATACGGAATGCCTGCAGTAACCAGCGTAGCCGAGCTTTGCTATAATGAAGCAAGGAAGAAAAAGGGGTTTCAGTTTACAGGTAGAGTTAAGCAGTTTATCGGCGCTATGATTGCTTCTTTAATGTCTGTAAACGGATATAAGAAAACAGGAAGAAAGAAATCAATAATTCACCGTGCATATACGCGTGGCGAGTTTTATGCTAAAAAATGATGGCATTCGGAGAAAGATGAAAGTTAATTATACATTTAAGTAATAAGGCGGGTACAGAATGAGTCGGAAGTTAGAAATAGGAATTGTAGACCTTGTTTCGAAAAAACCAAATAAAAAATTATTTGCGCGTATTATGAATGCAAATTTTGCGAGCATTATGCCGCAGATCGTTGGAGTTTGGTGTGAGGAAGAAGGACACAACGTTACCTATGTATGTTACACAGGCAAAGAGGATTTAGTTAATGAACTTCCGCAAAATGCAGACCTGGTTTTTATCGGGGCTTTCACTGAAGCAGCACAAACTGCTTATGCACTAAGTAATCTCCTGCGCTCGCGCGGGGCTGTTACTGTTTTAGGCGGACCCCATGCCCGGTGTTATCCTGAAGACGCTGTTAAATATTTTGATTATGTAATTGGTTTCACTGATAAAAATATCATTAATGAAATTCTATATGATTGTTCTCCAAAACATCCCGAGGGATTATATCTCTCTGCAAAAAATCAACCACTATCGCTTCCGGGTGTAAGGGAACGGTGGAAATTTATTGAACCCACACTAAAAAAAGCTCCGCTTTTAAAGATAGTCCCTATGCTTGGAAGCCTTGGCTGCCCTTATACATGCAGTTTTTGTATTGATTCAACAGTTGCATATCAACCTTTAGACTTTGATGTAATGAAAGAAGACTTAAAGTTTCTACTTACCAAATTTAAACGACCGGTTGTAGGGTGGCACGATCCAAATTTTGGTGTACGGTTTAATGATTATATGAATGCAATTGAAGAAGCAATTCCCGAAGACAGCATAGATTTTATTAGCGAAAGCAGCTTATCAGTTTTAACTGAACCTCACATTATGCGTATGAAACGTAACGGATTCAAAGTGATGCTACCGGGAATAGAATCGTGGTACGACCTTGGGAACAAATCAAATACAGGCCGCCATACAGGGATAGATAAAGTTAAGCTCGTTTCAGAACAAATTAATATGATACTACGTTACATGCCTTATGTACAAACGAATTTCGTTTTAGGACTTGACTGCGACCAGGGAGAAGAACCATTCGAACTTACAAAACAATTTGTGGATTTAACTCCAGGAGCTTTTCCCGGTTATTCTCTACTTTCTGCATTCGGAAGGGCAGCACCTCTCAATCTGGAATACCAGGAGTTGAACAGAGTTATCCCATTTCCATTTCACTTTATTAGTAATAATCATGCAATGAATGTGAAACCTATTAATTATTCCTGGCCCGAATTTTATTCACATATTATCGATCTCGGCGAACACACGTTTTCCTGGAGTGCAATACTAAAGCGATTGGTAGCTACAAAAGCATTTATCCCTCGATGGATGAACGTAGTGCGTGCAATTTCAGAAGAAGGTTTCGGAAGAGTTGCATATAATAAACAAATATTAAAGCTGCTTAACACAGATAAAAAATTCAGAGATTACTTTGAGCAGGAAACAACCGAGCTCCCACAATTTTATTTAAACCTGATGAAAGAGGAACTTGGCCCCTTGTGGGATTGGCTCCCTGAAGGTGCAATATTCCACGACCAGAATGCGTACCTGAATTCTGTGGAAGAACGAGTTGCAGTTTAAGAGAATATTTTATTTAAGGAAAGAAAAATGAATATACTTTTAGTTTACCCGATGTATCCGGATACCTTCTGGAGTTTTAAACACGCTTTGAAATTCGTATCAAAGAAAGCAAGTTTTCCGCCGCTAGGTTTGCTCACTGTTGCCGCAATGTTACCGGAAGACTGGAATAAAAAATTAATTGATATGAATGCAACCAGCTTGAAAGATGAAGATATCCTTTGGGCAGACTATGTTTTTATCAGTGCAATGTCAGTTCAGAGTGAATCAGCAAATCAGATTATACAACAATGTAAAAAGTTGAATACGAAAATTGTAGCTGGTGGACCTTTATTTACGAGTAGCTCGGAATATTATAGAAATATTGATCACCTGGTTCTCAATGAAGCTGAAATTACTCTTCCTCTCTTTTTAAATGACCTGGAAAAAGGAATTCCAAAACATAAATATACTTCTGATGGGTGGGCAGATATTACAACTACTCCATTGCCTCGATGGGATATTGTTCCGATAAAAAATTATACATCAATGAATCTTCAATATTCACGTGGCTGTCCATTTGATTGTGACTTTTGCGATATAACAGTTCTTTATGGAAGAAAACCACGCACAAAAACAAAAGAACAGGTGATAGACGAATTGGATCGATTATATCTTACCGGCTGGCGCGGACCTGTATTTTTTGTTGATGATAACTTTATCGGCAACAAAGGAAAACTTAAAAAAGAAATTCTTCCTGCAATAGCTGAATGGATGAAAAAAAGAAAAAATCCATTTTACCTGAACACCGAAGCATCAATTAATCTTGCTGATGATGAACAGCTGATGCAGTTAATGGTGAAAGCAGGATTTGAAGCTGTGTTTATCGGGATTGAATCACCGAATGATGAAAGCCTCATTGAATGTAATAAACCTCAGAACAGGAACCGTGACCTGATCGAAAGTGTAAAGAAAATACAACAAGCCGGATTGGAAGTACAGGGAGGATTTATTGTTGGGTTTGATAATGATCCGCTTTCAATTTTTGAAAAGCTTTCAAACTTTATCCAGGAAAGTGGAATAGTAACGGCAATGGTTGGTTTATTAAATGCACCTAAGGGTACAAAGCTTCAGAAAAGATTAGAAAACGAAGGAAGAATGCTCAAAGATTTTACAGGCAATAACACTGACTTTTCAATTAATTTTATTCCACGGATGGATTCAAAGGCACTTCTCGAAGGATATCAGAAAATCCTGGATAAAATCTACTCGCCTAAATATTATTATGAACGTGTTATGCGGTTTATGAAGGAATTTGAACCAAAGAAGAAAAAGGTATTTCATCTTAATCCAAATTATATTCTTGCACTGTTCAGATCAATAATTAAATTAGGCGTTATCGGTGAGGAAAGAATATACTACTGGAAATTATTTTTCTGGTCTCTTTTCAGAAAGCCGCAGCTATTTTCTTTAGCCATCCTGTTTACTATTTATGGTTTTCATTTCAGAAAGATTTCAAGCAACTTTTAATTAAAATTAGACACCAATATTGGTGTTGTCAAATGAAAATTGTACTAAGGTAACGATATTTTTTATAATTAAAATTGAAATTAATCTTGGAACAAAACATTAAAAATTCAACACTCAACCGGATCGCCTTCATTGGAAATTATTTACCTCGCCAATGTGGAATTGCCACATTTACAACCGATTTGTGTGAATCCATTTCGGAACAATACAGTAGTACATCATGTATTGCACTACCTGTAAACGATGTAGCAACTGGTTATGCTTATCCAACCCGTGTTCGATTTGAACTTACAGAGAAAGATATCGATTCTTACCTGAGGGCTTCGGATTTTTTAAATATCAACAATGTTGACCTGGTGTGTCTGCAATTCGAGTATGGAATATTTGGCGGCAAAGCAGGAAGCCACATCTTAACACTACTTGCACGGTTTACGCATGCCAATTGTTACTACTTTGCACACAATACTAAAAAACCCTGATTCTGATCAGCGGCGCGTATTAGAGGAAGTTGCTGCATTATCTGATCGTTTGGTTGTTATGAGTGAACGTGGTTCTGAATTTCTGCAAGAAATTTACCAGGTGCCGTTAGAAAAAATTGATCTGATTCCACACGGTATTCCGGATGTACCGTTTGTCGATCCCAGTTTTAATAAAGATTTATTTGGAGTAGAAGGCAAAATAGTTTTACTAAGTTTTGGTTTACTCTCTTCGAACAAAGGAATTGAAAATGTTATATCTGCACTACCCGACATTATTGCCCGTTATCCGGACATTGTTTATATCGTTGTTGGTGCGACACATCCTCATGTTATTCAGCATGAAGGTGAAACTTACCGCCTGTCTTTGCAATGGCTTGCTCAACAGAAAGGTGTGGAAAGTAATGTAATCTTTTACAACCGTTTTGTTAGTCTGGAAGAACTTGTTGAGTTCATAAGTGCTGCGGATATTTATATTACACCTTACCTCAACGAAGCACAGATAACATCAGGAACTTTGGCTTATACTTTAGGGGCTGGTAAAGCAGTTATTTCCACACCATATTGGTATGCACAGGAGGTGCTTTCGGAGGGAAGAGGTGTGCTGGTTCCATTCCGCGATCCTCCAGCTTTGGCTGACCAGGTAATCAGCTTATTGGAAAATGAAGCCGAACGGCATGCAATGCGCAAGCGTGCTTACAAGTTTGGACGTGCTATGATCTGGTCTGAAGTAGCGAAACGTTATATGGAGAGTTTTAAGCGTGCACGGGCGGAACGCCGGCATTACATTCCTCCTAACTTTAGTGTTAAAGCATTGGATAAACATCCGTGGGAGTTACCACCGCTCAAACTTGATCATTTAAAAAACATGACTGACGATACCGGCATGTTTCAACACGCCCTTTTTACGGTGCCTAATTATTCTCATGGCTATACTACAGATGACAACGCCCGTGCTCTTCTTGTAAGTATTTTATTAGATGAACTGGGTAGCAGCGAGAATTTAGGATTAGCATCCCGCTATCTTGCCTTCCTCGGATTTGCATTTAACACACAGACTAAACGTTTTCGAAATTTTATGGATTATCAGCGCAACTGGTTAGAAGATACCGGTTCGGATGATAGTCATGGACGTGCAATTTTAGCATTGGGAATTGTATTAAGCTATTCCCATTTACCTGCATTCAACAGTATGGCAGGTTGGTTGTTCGAGCAATCAATGCCAGCAATCCTTAAAACTACAAGTCCACGGGCATGGGCTTTTGCACTTTTAGGTATCCACGAATATTCACAGAAATTTGCCGGTGACCGCAGGGCAAGCAATGTGCGGGATGAACTGGCAGGACGACTTCTGAAATTATATAAGGAGAATCGTTCTGAAGAGTGGCGCTGGTACGAAAAAGAACTTTCATATTGTAATGCTGCTCTACCACATGCTTTGCTCACATGCGGCAAATCAATTCCCAACAGTGCAATGACTGATGCAGGATTGGAGTCATTAAATTGGCTTGCCGATCTGCAGCGCTCCGGCGCAGGTCATTTTGTGCCGATTGGGTCAAACGGTTTTTATCAGAAAGGTGGGGAGAGAGCTCGTTTTGATCAACAGCCTGTTGAGGCACAATCAATGGTTTCGGCCTGTCTCGAAGCATACAGGATTACAGCAGATAAAAGCTGGCACAAAGAAGCACGTCGTGCATTCGAATGGTTTCTAGGTCGCAACGATTTAAATCTTCCAATTTATGATCCTACTACCGGTGGTTGCCGGGACGGTCTGCATCCTGACCGTGCGAACAATAATCAAGGTGCGGAATCAACATTAGCCTTTCTGCAATCACTCTTGGAGCTGCGTTTATCTGAACAGACACATTTATCTACAGAGGCATTAGTAAAATGAACAATAAGCATCCGGAAATTTTTCACCGTCATAAACTTAATCCAATTCTTACGGCAGAAAATTGGCCGTACCCCATCAATAGTGTATTCAATGCGGGTGCAACATTAATGCCTGATGGAACAACATTGCTTCTTTGTCGTGTGGAAGATCGAAGGGGACTTTCTCATCTTTGTGCTGCCCGTTCAGCAAATGGTGTTGATGGCTGGCAGATTGATGCCAAGCCAACTCTGTTACCTGATCCGGATAACTTTCCGGAAGAATTGTGGGGTATCGAAGATCCGCGCATTACTCTTGTACCGGAATTAAAAAAGTATGTAATAGTTTATACAGCGTACACGCGCGATGGTCCCGGTGTTGCTTTGGCACTCACAGAAGATTTCAAAAACTTTGAGCGTTATGGTGTGATAATGCCACCTGAAGATAAAGATGCAGCTCTTTTACCAAAACGAATTGATGGTAACTGGGCTATGATTCATCGCCCTGTGAGCGCAGCGCGAGCACATATGTGGATTTCTTATTCACCGGATTTAAAAAATTGGGGCAAACACATTTTAATGATGAATGCCCGTAAAGGTGCGTGGTGGGATGCAAATAAAATTGGTCTTTCACCCCCGCCAATAGAAACGCCGGAAGGCTGGCTGGTGATTTATCATGGTGTCAAACAATCCTGCAGCGGATGCATTTACAGGTTAGGTCTCGCACTGTTTGATTCGAAAAAACCCGAAGTATGTATTAAGCGAGGCAGCGAATGGATATTCGCACCGGTGGAACATTACGAACAGCATGGTGATGTCGGAAATGTAGTATTTCCCTGTGGACATACTATCGGTCCGGACGGCGATACGATTAATATTTATTATGGTGCTGCAGATACATGCATTGCCTTAGCTACCGGCAGTATTAAGAAGATGCTTGAATGGCTTGAACAAAATAAAGAATAAGAAATGACAATAATTAATACTATAATACAGGAAGTTATTTCTAATCAAAAGGAGAAAATAAAATGAGCAAAGAATTGATCCAAAAAAAATCGGATAAGAAAAAACCTCAGAAATCAAAGGCGGAAAAGAAAGCAGCAAAAAGAGCAAAGCAGGAAGAAAAAAACAGGCAGGGATTAATTAAATAAAATTAAATTTGATGTGAAGTCAACGGCCAATGCCGTGACGCGATGAAATTTAATTAGTGAATACGTGGCCAGATGACATCCAGAATAAATTTAACTTTTTGCTTTAAACTTTCGAAAGCTTCTTCCCGAACGGTTTCTGGAGCCTTTACCAAATCCAAAAGACCTTGACCTTCCGTTAAACTTATTTTGAACAGCCGGATTCTCACCTTCTTTAATATCAAGCATTTTATATGGATGATCAGCTATAACTGAAATGGGCTGCTTTATCATTCTATTGATAGAACTGAGATAAGAAAGTTCCTCAGGGTCACAGAATGAAAGTGCTGTTCCTCCGAGACCAGCTCTTGCCGTACGGCCAATACGGTGAATGTAAGCTTCGGCAAATTCGGGAATATCATAATTAAATACATGTGATAATTTTTCTATATCAATTCCGCGTGCTGCTATATCGGTTGCAACGAGAACTTTTGTCCTGTTCAATTTAAAATTATTAAGTGCTCGCTGTCTTGCCTGCTGCGATTTGTTTCCGTGAATTGAATCCGCTTGAATTTTAGCATCATTTAAAACTCTCGTGACTACATCTGCACCGCGTTTAGTCCTGGTAAATACAAGTGCGGATTCAATATTTTCATTCTTCAGAATATGAAGAAGAAGTTTCTTCTTATCCGATTTAGTCACGAAGTAAACCGCCTGCTTAACAGCTTCAACTGTTTTTTGCTCTGGTGAAACTTCAATCTTTATCGGGTTGATTAAAATTGAATTGGCAAGCTTTGTAATTTCTGAAGGCATAGTAGCTGAGAATAACAAAGTCTGTCTCTGTGAAGGTAGCTTTTCGATTATCTTTTTTACATCGTTTATAAAGCCCATATCGAGCATCCGGTCGGCTTCGTCGAGCACGAATAATTTTATGGTGTTAAGACGTATGTGTTTCTGATTCATCAGATCGAGAAGTCTTCCCGGTGTTGCGATAAGAATGTCAACACCTTCTCTCAGCTTCATGGTTTGTGCTCTTTGAGAAACCCCACCGAACACAACTGCATTTTTCAGGCCAGTGTGTTTACCATATACCTTAAAGCTTTCGCTTATTTGAAGAGCAAGCTCTCTTGTTGGAGTGAGTATTAAAGATTTAATTATTCTTTTTGATTTACGGGATTCTCTTTCCGAACTGAGTATCTGTAATATGGGAAGAGCAAATGCCGCCGTTTTGCCTGTGCCGGTCTGTGCACATCCTATAAGATCTCTTCCTTCAAGAATTACAGGAATTGCCTGAGCCTGGATTGGAGTAGGTATTGAGTAACCTTCGTTTGATAATGCCGTTTGCAACGGCTGAATAAGATTCAGTTTTTCGAATGACATATAACTTTCTGTTTAATTTGCCGTAAAAAACTATTTCACGGACTGATTAGAACAGAAATGTTTTTACCGCGGGTTAATAAATTACGATTTGTAAAACGGAGCGATCAAGATATGTATGAATGAAGGCCTATTTTAAAAATCAACAGCGCTAAGTTACGCTTATTTATCCAGACTGCAAACTAATGTAATTGTACGTTGATAGTTGCGTTAGTGAAGCGAAGAAATAAGAAATATATTTAATCGTCATCAGTGACGCCGATATCAATATTATGGCGCCCTTCAATTCTCTGAAAAAATTAGATTTCAACATAAATATTTTTCATAATTTTTTATGAACTTCTGATAAGATTATTAAATTTCATTTAGTTTTTATATGTGATTTAAGGAAATTAACAAATGAGAAAAATCGTTACAGAAAATCAAATAGTGAAAAGGAATGAGCAAATCCATAATATCATTTTGTCAATTTCCATTCTCAATCTGCTCATCTATATTTTCACACTTTACTTTACAAGCTACGGTATTTTCCGCGACGAACTTTATTACATCGCCTGCGCAAACAGACCTGCTTTCGGTTATGTCGATCAGCCGCCATTGTCAATCTGGGTGCTTGCTGCCTGGAAGTTTTTTCTTGGTGATTCGCTTTTCGTTTTAAGATTACTCCCGGCATTTATTAGTTCCATCACAATATTTTTTCTCGGACTTTTTACATTCAGGCTTAACGGTGGTAAGAGTGCTGTAATTATTGCGATGGTTACTTTTATGTTCTCACCGATTTTTCTTGGTATGACCACCATCTATTCAATGAACGTTTTCGATTTCTTTTTCTGGATTTTAGCCGCTTACATTTTTCTTCGTATCACTGAATCCGATAACAGCAGCCTGTGGTATATTCTCGGCATTGTAATCGGGCTCGGGCTCTTAAATAAAACAAGTATGATCTGGTTAGGTGCCGGTGTGTTCATTGGAACAGTGTTTACTCCGCTTAGAGAAGAACTCAAAACAAAGCATCCATATATTGCAGCCGGCATAGCTTTGCTGATATTCTCACCGTACATCATTTGGAATTTAACACACGATTTGGCTCATCTAGAATTTATGAAAAATGCCGCTCAAAGAAAGTACGGCGGGTTAACTCCTGTATCGTTTGTGCTTGACATGGTTTTAATTTTCAATCCTCTTTCTTTTTTAATCTGGATTCCCGGGTTAGCATTTTATTTCTTTAACAAAAATGCCAGAATCTTCAGGCCACTTGGCTACATTTGGCTTGTAACCTTTGTGATTCTTTTTATCAACTGGCACAGTAAAGCAGAATACATTGCCCCGGCATTTCAAATTCTCTTTGCTGGCGGTGCTGTTATGATAATGAAATGGAATTTAAGAATAAAGCGGTTGAAATACGCACTTACTATTCCCGTTGTTATGCTTGGAATTTTCCTTTTCCCGCTGGCACGTCCGCTGCTTCCGGTTGATAGTTTTATAGCTTACCAGTCCGCCCTAAAATTAGAGTCCCCCAGCAATGAAGGACATGAGCTTACGGGACTGCCTCAGTTTTATGCTGATATGTTCGGTTGGGAAGACATGGCTAAAGATGTTTCCAGAGTCTATCAATCACTTTCTATAGAAGAAAGAAAGCACACAGTTGTTTACTGCGGCAACTACGGCAAAGCTGGTGCAGTTGAATACTACAGTAAGAAGTATTCTTTACCAAAAGTCATCTGCCCCCATAACAGTTACTGGTACTGGTCACTTGACTACATCGAACATATCGGAAACAATAAGATTACCACGATAATAATTCTTGGAGGTAATATTAAAGACCATTTACATTCACTTAGGGAGGTTGAAGCTGCAGGTGTGCATAAAACAAAATACGCTATGCCATACGAAAATAATCTTACCATCTTTATAGGAAGAGGATTAATAAGATCTCCATGGCAAATTATGCAAAACGATAAAATTTTTATTTAGTTTACATTTTCACACCGAGTTTTTCGATGAATTTAGACAAGCTATGTCGAAGCGAGGCGTATGGGCAAGGTTTTTTAAAAAAGTATTATCTTGCCAAAGAAAAATTTTATCTCAAATTAATAGTCTAAGGCGACCTATGAAATCCTCATTTACATTTTTCTTCTTATTAATATTAAGCATAACCGTTTACGGACAATTTCCCGATAGCGAAACAGATGGAAAATATTATGAAGTAAACGGTGCAAAGCTCTGGACCGTTAGCTTTGGTGAAGGCGAACCATTATTTTTTATTGCCGGTGGTCCGGGAAACAATCATTATGGTTTAAGAAGATTCGACTCGCTCTCAACCACCAACACATTAGTTTATTACGATGCTTTTGGAAGAGGGAAGTCTGATACTGCAGAAATTGTAACTGAGTATTCTCTGCAAAGGGATATTGAGGACCTGGAAGGTTTAAGAAAGGCGATGGGCTTTAATAAAATTAATATTCTCGGTCACTCTTACGGTGGAGTAGTTGCACAGGGTTACGCAATTAAATATCCCGAAAATGTTTCCCACCTGATAATTGCTAATTCATTCCATAGTTATTTAATGTGGCAGGAGAACTGCGATAATTCCAATCACGAAATAAAAACAAACTATCCCGAAGTCTGGGAATGAGCTGATGAAAGTGAGAGAGCGGGTGTTGTTTCAAGCGATCCAATTCACTATGAAATATACGGACGTGTTCCTTATGGTTTTTTATATGCTTACAATCCGGAGAAGTTTAAGCCGAGCGGAAGAAAACCATATCCTAATCCACTAAACATAAAATTATATTACCAGATGGTTGGCAGGGATGGTGACTTTGAACTTACCAGCGATATTGGGACTTTTGATTACCGGAAAGAGTTAAAAGAACTTGAAGATGCCTATACTTATTTATGGTGGACGCTACGACCGTGTTGCTGTTCCGCGGATGATGGTGGAATACAAAATGTACTGCCCGCAGGCTGAGTTTGTTATGTTTGAACAAAGCGGGCACAACCCGCAGGTAGAAGAACCCTCAACACTTTTTGCTTTGATAAGAGATTTTTTGAGTAAATAGATTAACTTAACCGTGTCATCCTGAGCTTGTCGAAAGATCTTGTATTACCATGTCGCTGTACCACCGCCAACAAAACGACACAGGGGTGGAATCTTATAAATACGTTGTATTATTAACTTCTCTGAAGGCTTAAAAGGAAATAATTCACCTTCCTTTGATGCAATATACTTTCTACTCATTTATCGATGAGCCACAGTACTTACAATATTTTGCATCAAAATCATGCCCTTCTTTAAAGCAATTCGGGCAGACCTGGGCAGATGATTTTTTAGTGACATCGGCTATCTCAACAGATACTATTCCGGTTGGAACAGCGATTATTGCATAACCCATAATCATCACAATTGAGGCAAAAATTTGTCCAATCGTTGTCTGGGGAGAAATGTCTCCGTAACCGACTGTCGTCATTGTAACGATTGCCCAATACATACTAAACGGAATGCTAGTAAAACCATTTTCAGGTCCTTCAATAACATACATCACCGCACCAATTATAACTATTAAAGTTAATACAGCAAATAAAAACACAGCTATTTTACCGCGGCTCGCAATCAAAGCTCTCCTTAAAATCGTTGCCTGCCGGATCATATGAGTTAGTTTTAAAATTCTAAAGACTCTTAGGAGACGAAGAATTCTGATTACCAGAAAGTATTGGCTTCCGGCAATTACCAGACTCAAATAAGTTGGAAGAATTGCCAGGACATCTATAACGCCATAAAAACTAAAAATATAGCCAAATGATTTTTTAGCGCTGATTATTCGTAAAATATATTCTATTGAGAATAGTATTGTAAAAAACCATTCCAGGTAATAGAATATATCTCCATAAGAAGTTCTTAGTTCGGCTATGCTTTCTAAAAAAACTACAAGAACGCTTAGCAGTATTGCCCAGAGCAGAACAATATCGAACCATTTTCCGGCAGGTGTATCAGCTTCAAAAATAATTTCATAGAGTTTGTTTCTGAAGTCTATGTTTTGATCAGTAGAGTTTGTTTGATTTTTTACCATTTGTCCAAGTAATCTTATTAAGTTTTATTAAAAATAATATTTTCCCAAGGAATTAGCAGAAATTATTTCAAAATTTCATTGTGGCTTATCTGAAACCCGTTACCACTATTACTTTAATTAGAGAGTTTTTTAGGAAATGAAATGAAGGATGTTATTGTGAGTGAAGCGAAGCAATCTGATTTCCGTTGGTTAGACTTTGATTCTGAAACCCGTCAAAGCCGGGCAAGCAGGTTCATGGTATACTTACCCTGCGTAACACTCCCTGTTATTCTGAGTGAAGCGAAGAATCTCTTGATTAATATTCTTGCGAATCTTTTTTAAAATTGAATTCATTTCTATGAAGCCATTCTTCCATATCCTCAAACAGAACATCTTTTTTGGTTATAAAATCATCTGCTCCAATAATGTAAGTCTGCCGAATAGTGGCAGGCAATTCATCATCGTTACCAGTTGACTCAGTAACTATCTCAAGATTTCCATCTTCAAGCAGGCGTTTAGATATTACCGGTTCACCATTTAGCATATTGCCGCTGTCTGATATTGAAAATGTCTCTTCGGAATTGGCTTGTGGTTCGTCGGGAAATGAAAAGTAAAAAGTAAATTTATTTGTTTCCTCAATTTGAACAATTTTTAACTCCACGGGCATAGAAAAGGGTGTACCGTCTGAATAATTAAGATACGTTAACGTGCCTGACCAGCTGCCAATAAGTGATTTAAAATCCGAAGAAGAGATTGTTGTTTGTGCTGAAGAATTGTAGCTGCTTAGTAAAGAAAAGAAAACTATACCGAATAAAATCATTTTTTTCATAGATTGCCTTTGATGGTTAAGTGAGAATTAAACTACAAACGTTTTTTATCAATTGTTAGTTCAAATGCGAGAAAATGATAGAAAATAATTATTGAATAGAACTCGTTCCCCTGGGCCATCTTGGCCGATGCCGTGACAGGTTAAGATTGATTCATGTTTGACGATTAAAGCCAATATCACAGTGCAGAATTTGTCCGAGAACTTGACAAATGATGAAGGTTGAAAGTTTCAGCTTTTACTTATAGTTTTCTTTTGTAGACATAAAGTCTGTGAGTACCGGTATTCAGATAGACTCACGACAATTACGTCTTTGCTAAACATTGCAAAGAGTTAATAAGTATAAATTTCTTTTTACTAACCTGCCGATCCCATCAATTGTAAATCTATCTTATTTATTATTTATTACTTATTAGTATTTTGTTTTATATTCATTTATAACATCAAAGAAATAATTAATAAATAAATGGAGAATAAAAATGAAAAAGAATATTCACCTATCAATTTTTATTACTATGATTATCTGTTCATTTTCATTTGGACAGAGTTCACTCACAGATCTGCTTACCAAACAATTCCACCAGGCATGGAATGCTGAAAACATTAACGAAATGGTTTCACAGCTTCAGCATGATGCATTTTTCAAATCAACTCAGCAGCTGCGATATGGAAGGGATAAAATGGCTGCAACTATCCTGAAAACAAACCCACCTAAATATAAAGTTGTAAGCACAAAGGAAATTCATTCAAAAGTTGAAGATGACATTGCCTGGTCAATAGGAGAGTTTACTAGCGATATTTATGATGAGTATGGAAATAAAACTAAAGAACAGTTGAAAGGCACCTATACTTATGTCTTCACAAAGAAAAATAAAGGGGATTGGAAAGTTCAAATGCTGATTTATCACGATGAATAGAAAATCCCAAAGGAAAAAGATATTTTGTATGAACGATGTCAAGTATTTACAGCACTTAGTATAAATTGTTTTTTTCAAAACCTTTAGATAGTTTCCACCTGTCCCTGGGTGAAAACTTTTAATCATCATCACTTCTTTACATTCACCCGGTGTAAATCACCTTTGCCGCCCAACTCCCGGTCAGGTTAAAAAATAATTCATTCACATATTACTATGGAGGCGCTATGCGCAAAATTATTTTTGCAGGGGTTATAACTACATTATTTTCTATTGTACTGTTGTTTCAGTTTGGTTGTACAGAGGAGAGTAAAGCCAAACCTCTTACTCAAGCAGAAATGGTGTGCTTTAGGGAAATACATCGTAACCACAAGCGGGTGTGATGATTGCCACACACCAAAAATATTTACTGAGAACGGGCCAGTATTTGATACAACAAAACGTTTTTCAGGTTATCCGGAAGGAGAAGTACTGCCAGCTATTGATATGAAGATGATAGAACCGGGTATGTGGTCAATGACCGATAAACATTTAGGTGCGTGGGTCGGACCATGGGGAATATCTTATGCATCCAACCTAACACCCGATAAGGCAACAGGAATAGGAACGATGACTGAGGAGATGTTTATTAAATGTTTAAGGGAAGGAAAATATATGGGTGTTGGCAGACCGTTGCTTCCTCCAATGCCCTGGCAGGTTTACGGAATGAAAACTGATCAGGATCTGAAGGCTATTTACGCTTACCTCATGTCTATAAAGCCAATTACATAACCAGGTGCCACAACCAACAACCCCGGATAAGATAGCGGAATTGTTAGCAAAAAAATAAAAGTTTAAAATTAGTAGGAGGCTGTTTATATGAGCACTCTCTTTTATTTAAGGGAGTGCTTTATTTTATGAATGCACCGACGCGTAAGTTTATTCCATACTCAAGATATGCTTTCAGGCAGCAAAGAAAGTTTGTCCAGCCTTCAACCTGTCCCGTACATTGGTTAGCCCCTTTGTAATCTGCAGGCCATTCCGATTCGGTTATTTTAACAAGAGTTTGATTTTCACCTTTAGGTTCGAGAGTTATAACAACCACACATTCAACACCACTTCCGTTCCATTCAAATGAGACAGTCTTATCCTTCTCAACTTTACCAACTTTTATTTTCAGCTCAGCGCCGAAATCCTCCCACGTCCAGGTTAGGTTTTTGCCATTTTCCATTTTACCTGTACTGCCGGATATAAAATATTTTTTTATCCTCTGAGGATCAACAATTGCTTCGAATATCTCATTTGCTGGTTTTAGTATACCCATCTGAACTTTTGCTCTAATTTTATCTTTGGTCATTAGCAATCCTTTGGTTTATTTTTTTATTAAAACTTAAAGTAAAGAACAAGTACTACAATACAAATAATTATTCCCGTTATTGCCTGAAAGACCACCTCATTTTTTGTCATATTATTTTTAATAAAACCGACCGGCGTCCAATTTAGCCAGTGCCATTTTTCAGGTAACTGCTTTTGTAGAAAAATGTAGTAAGTAATATCCTGAACACCAAATATTTTTAAAATTCCTCCGCAGAATGCAGGTACCCATCCGAACAACAAGCCCAGAATCAGCAGAAGCATCACATCGAACATTAGTTGATTTATCCTGTAAGCATTTATTATTTCTTTTTCAGGCATTTTTGTTGATTTGCGAATTAGGGTAAAGTGATAACCGAGAATATCAAAAAGATTACTTGCAACCACGAAAAGAAAGGGAACAGCAAATGGAGTATAAAAAGAAAAAAATATCAGAAGCAGAACAAGTAGAAAGTTCAATCCTGTCAGCTTGTAAAAGAATATGTTTTTTAGAGTTTTCAGTTAATTAGACAAAATTATATAAACATACGACCGATTATAATAAATATTTATCAGATACTGTTAGGTATTTGTATTTTAGAAACGAATAAAAATAACTTTATAGTCAAACGCTTATTAAACCGGAAATTACTATGAAAAAACTAATAATTCTTTTTTTATATACCATTATAGTTTTTCCACAAACCAGTGTAGAAGATATACAATCATTTACGCTGGAAAATGGAATGAAATTCTTTGTGGTTGAAGATAATTCAATTCCGAATGTAGCAATGTATTTTCTTTACAAGGTTGGCTCACGTAATGAGTTTCCGGGAATAACCGGTATCTCTCACTTCTTTGAGCATATGATGTTCAACGGTGCTAAAAAGTACGGACCGAAAGAATTCGACCGGGTGATGGAAGCAAATGGCGGCTCGAACAATGCTTACACAAGTCAGAACCTTACGGTTTACCAGGATTGGTTTCCCAACCAGACAATGGAAGTTATGTTCGATCTGGAAGCCGACAGAATCGAATTTCTGAATTTCGATTCGACGATGATTGAAAGTGAACGAGGAGTTATTCTTTCAGAAAGAAGCACCGGACTCGAAAACGATCCGATGGAAGAACTTTGGGACGAAGTCCAGGGGGCAGCTTTTTTTGCACATCCTTACCGCTGGCCGGTTATTGGATATGAATCAGATATTAAAAACTGGACAAAGAAAGATTTGGAAAATTATTTTCAAACTTATTACGCGCCTAATAATTGTGTTATGGTTGTTGTTGGCAATGTAAAATTTGATTGGGTAAAAACTCTCGCAGAAAAATATTTTGAATCCATTCCACCAGGGCCAAAACCAAGAGATATTCACACAGTTGAACCAGAGCAAAAAGGAGAGAGGCGAGTATTCGTTAAAAGGGATGTGCCGTCTCCATATTTATTATTTGCTTATCACGTTCCTCAATCAGGTTCAGATGAATACTATGCGCTCGACCTGCTCGAATCAATTCTTTCCTCAGGGAGAACATCTCGTTTATATAAATCTATTGTTGATGATAAACAGTTAGCGATTGATATAGGGACTTATTACGGTCAGGCATTTGATCCAACAATTATGATGATCTATGCAATTGCAAACCAGGAAGTAAAAGAAGCAGATCTTGAAAAAGCAATTCTTTATGAAGTGGATAAGATAATTAAAGAAGGTGTAACTGAAAACGAGCTGCAGAAAGTAAAGAACCAGAAACTAATGAGCTTTTACAGAACGATGGAAACAATAAATGGCAAGGCTAATACCATCGGCACTTACGAATTATTTTTTGGTGATTATAAAAAACTCTTTTCAGCACCGGAAGATTACAACAAAGTCACCTGCGAAGAAGTTCAACAGGTTGCACAAAAGTATTTTACACAGGATAACAGAACAGTGGGAGTTCTAAATGCAGAGGAGGAAGCAAAATGAGGAAAAATGTAAAATGTAAAATGGCAGATGGAAGACGGATACAGAAATCAGATAAATTGGATGTATTGATTCACGCAATCATACATTCATCCATTCATACTCCGAAAGGAATCCTTCGGACAATCATACTTCTTGTATTTTTTAGTTCTATCGCCTTTGCTCAGTTTCAATTACCTAAATACGAAAAATATACTCTGCCAAACGGGCTAACACTCTATTTAATGGAACAGCACGAAGTACCACTGGTGTATATTAATACAATCTTTCCGGGTGGTGCTGTTTGGGATGGAGAACAAAATGGTCTTGCTGCTTTAACTGCTGAGGCACTTTTATTTGGTTCGAAAAATTATACTAAAGACCAAATTGAGCAGAACTTTGATTTCCTTGGTGCAAGTATTTCTGCTAATGCAGGAACCGAAGCTGCCGAGGTTTCAATATCATTTAAAAAGGATGATTTTGAAAAACTCTTCCCAATTTTTGCTGATGTAATTAAGAATCCTTCCTTTCCGCAGGTTGAAGTTGAGAAGCGCAAGCAAAGATGGGTTGCAGAGCTCGAGCAGGATCGGGAAAGTCCCAGAAGAGTAATTAGAAGTTATTTCAATAAATTCGTATTCGGGAATATGCCGTACGGCAATCCTGTTGACGGAACCAAGAAAGCTATTGAAGCAATTACATCAGATGAATTGCGTGGATTTTTTAACTTGCATTATCCTTTGTCCCTTGCCTGCATAGCAATTGTTGGTGATTTCAATACTGAAGAAATGAAAGCAAAGGTTGAAAGCTTTTTTCCATCAACACCAAAAGTTGATGTTCCATCGCTTCCTAAGGAACTATCAAAAGAGGTTGAACTTCCTTTTGACAATCGAGTGCTGCTGGTAAACAAAGACGACTCCCGCGAAACTACTTTCATGATAGGTGGGAAGGGTGTCGCGTGGAATAACCCGGATATTGTTCAAATAGATATTATAAATACTATTCTTGGTGGAAGGTTTACTTCGTGGCTTAACACTGAGCTGAGAATTAATTCGGGATTAACTTACGGGGCTCGTAGCGGTTTTCCGCATTACAAGTACAACGGAACTTTTTACGCCTATAGTTTTACTGGAACTGAAAACACAGTTGCGGCAATTGATCTTACATTGCAGGTTTTGGATCGTCTTTACAAAGAAGGAATAAACCAGGAAACGCTAACTTCTGCTAAGAATTATATTAAGGGGCAGTTCCCTCCTGATTATGAAACATCCGGTGCACTTGCTGATCTTTTAACAATCATTTTTTTCCATGGACTTGACGATTCATACATAAACGATTTTGAGAAGAATGTAGACGCAATGACTATCGAAAAAGCAAAAGAGATAATAGAAAAGTATTTTCCCAAGGAGGAACTGCAATTTGTTTTGATAGGGAAGGCGAGCGAGATTAAGGATGTTGTTACAAAATACGGCAAGATTACTGAGAAGAGTATTGATGAGGACGGGTATTGATATCCCAAAAGTAGAGACACACTTAATGCGTCTCTACAATAATTGTAATCACATATTAATCTTCATCCCTTTTTCTCTGATAACGGTCGCAATTGCTTCTTTCAAGTCTCCTTCAACATCAACCAGAACAAGCTCATCACCGTCCAAGCTTATTACAAACATTCGGTCCAGAGTCTCAGCACGATTTTCTCTAACATAAACAGCGGTAAGCTCTCCTTTGTCACTTGACCTGACAATTGACTTCCAACCACTCTCCGACATTTTATCCTCAATCTCGCGTAGTGTATTTATATCTGGGGAAGTAGTGCCCCTTAATTTTTTATAGATTCCAACCTGCACCGAAGACACATCATCCAGAATATCGGCAGCAATGTCTTCCTCTGCAGCAGTATCTACAAACCAGCTTGAAACTGAAATACCAACTGAGCCGACAGAAAATTGGACTTCAGATTTATATTCGCCACCGAAATTCTTGATTACTTCATCCCGTATTTCCCCGAACTCTTCATTTATTCCTATGCAACCGTTCAGGAATAATAGAAAGAATAATATTGGCAGAAATAAGGCTTTAGTTTTCATCTGATTTTTCCTTATGATGATTTACATCGTTTAGATGAGGTATGCTGAATTGTTTACCGAGTCTGCCTATTGTAGCCAGATCAATTTTGCCGACGATATTAACAAAAGCAGCTTCATCATTTTTTTCCAAAGTAGTCACAACAAGACCCACGATTTCTTTATTATTATTTCGTTTTATATAAACGTTTGCCATCTCATCATCACTTCTTGTTTTTACAATCCTCTTCCAATCCGAGCTCATAAGTTTCGAATCAATACTACTAACTCTTGATTCGAGTTCAGCTTGATTCTGCTCACTAACTTCAAAAACATTAGCTCTAACAAGCTTAAGCCCATTAAGAATTTCCATTACGTTCGGATCTTCATCTTGGAAATCTCTGCCAGGATGGAAAGGAGATCTTCATCCAGTATCACCTCAGTAACACCGGTAGATTCTTCAAATTTTGTTAAATCTCCGAAATCAATGTATCCGGGTTCCTTTGTTACATCGCTGCTTTGTGCAGCGAGATTAAGAGTAAATAATACAATTATTACTAAAGTTGTTTTAATGGTATTCATTTTAACCTCCTGTTAAGATATTGTTTACTAAATAGTAACCCCTGTTTAAGTTTTTATTTACCTGTTTGTTTAAAACTTCATCGCTGAAACTTTTTTCTGCATTTTGAAAAGCCTCTCCAACAATTGCCATAGATTGTCTAAATTGCTTCTCTGCAAGCACTATTTCAGCTCTTGAATATTTGTGTAAAGATGCAGGTTCTCGGAATACAAGAAACGAAACAATAAGAACCAAAATAATTCCCAAAACTGTCGCAGGTATAGCTCTTTTTACAAAGAGCATAAAGAAGGCGTTTGAGAATCTGGAGGCAAAAGATTCACTTTGTTTTTTACCAATCTTATAATTCTTTACTGCTTCAATTATATAATCTGGTACAGCCTCCCGCTTTACATTATGGACTGCCATTGCAGTCTGTTTGTATTCTTCAAGCAATTCTTTTATTTCTCTATTTTTTGCAACCCTCCAATGGATGTATATCCGGTCACCAATTCCGGCATCGCCGTAAGCTGCTTTGATTACTTTATCAATCAATTTCTGATCTAATTTATTTGACTCGTTCTTTCGCATATTTTTTTAGTTCTTTCTGAAGCTGTTTCCTTGCTCTTAAGATGTTTACTTTAACAGTGTTTAAAGGAATATCCAGTATTTTACTAATCTCTTTGTATTTGAATTCCTGTAATTCATATAAAACAAAAGTACTCTTAAATCTTTCTGGTAATCTTTCAATTGCTTCTTTAATTTCGGCATCAGTTATTATTTTATCTGTAAATTTTTCCGGATTGCATTCCAATTCAGGGTCAGCAATTTCTTCGTGATATCCTTCCTCTATCTGGACTTCTTTGTAATTTATTTTTTGATTTTTTCTCAAATAATCGACACACAGGTTGTGTGTTGTTCGCATCATCCATCCCTTGGCAGCATAAAAATTGAACTTATTAATATTCTGCCATGTACGGATCAGAACCTCCTGCGTAATATCCTCTGCATCCATTTGGTTCTTCATCATATAGATGGCATAGTTAAAAATCTTGTTTTTATACTGTTTGATTAAATAATCAAACTTTGCTGAGCTCATCATTTACTATTAAAGACGAAGTTGATTTTGTATTTGTTACAAAAAAGCAGATAAATAAATAATGAGGAAGGTTAATAGTGATTAGAGGAGGTATTTGTTTACCAGCGGTTAATTTTATCTGAAATAAAAAACCAAACCTAACTGAACTGACACAAAATTTATCTGAGTTTCATTTACATCATAGTAAAAACTGTTATTTGCGTAGCGAATTGAATTACGATCAAGAACGCTTACATCGGAGCTCATCATATATCTTCCCTTCAAATCAAGATAAAATGAACCATTATTTTCATCACCACCGATTAAGAATTTAAACCCGCCACCAACACCGTAGCTCCACGCCCAATCATCAATATAGAGGGAAACAGGAATATAATCGAGAGTAAAGATTTGTGAGCACGAATATATATAACTTCCGCCAAAAAAAGTTTCAAGGTAAGGTCGTACGGTTCCGCCAGTTGGTGCCAATTGAAATATTAAATGAAGATTGGAAAAATTGTTTGCTTTGTTACTACTTAGTATTGTCTCGCCCGAATAAGAATCAGTTGCAAAAAATAATCCCTGAGTAAAATAAGAAAAGCTTATTCCCATCCCCATCGGTTTTGCTTTTGATGGTGTGATAAAAAGAAATTCCAGGTTGCCTCCATATCCAACTTCATCATCAAATAATCGGTAGTCATTTATAGGGAAAGCGG
This sequence comes from uncultured Ignavibacteriaceae bacterium, assembly GCA_963699475.1. Taxonomy (GTDB): domain Bacteria; phylum Bacteroidota; class Ignavibacteria; order Ignavibacteriales; family Ignavibacteriaceae; genus IGN2. The sequence goes on from CAVOUA010000004.1 coordinate 167,073, forward strand.
TGGTAAAATAAAAGCTGGCTGAAGGTTGAGCGTTCAAGTTTGTTGATATAAATAGTAATAGCAGGGTTAATATTTTAAGTAACGATTTCATTTTTTTACATCCTTAATTTCTGATTTTGAGTGTTCAAAATCCTTGCCGGATAGAAGAGGAAATGGCAATTAAACAATTGGGGCCAAAACAACAATTAGAGCATAGGAAATAAGGATTTTCTAATTTGATATTAATCACAAGTTTTGGTTAGTGTATATAGAATAGTTCAGAAGATGTTACAGGAAACAACAGTTGGGCAGAAAGTGAATCTTGCAGATTTCTACTTAATATAGATTCTATATTCCCAAGGTGTGAGATTAAAAGATTCTTTTGAGGAAAAAGATTCCAGCTTTCCTGTGAAGTAGTTTTTATAATTGCCTTGAAGTGATTCCGAGGTTAATTCAACTTCTACTGGTTTATTTGATAAGTTAAATAAAGCGAGGACTTTATCTTTCTCTAAACTTCTGGTGAAAGCAAAAATATTTTCCTGGTTGGAACTTTGAATATAAATCATCTTTCCACCAAGCTTTCCGTTGTAAAGTGCTTGATAATTCTTTTTCAGTTGAAAAAGGTTTGAGTAGATATCAAAAAATTTGTGTTCTTTCCATTCAACAGGATCTTTTTCAAAGAAAGAAAGTCTTTTGGTATTGCCGGCTTCCTGTCCCGTATAGACCAGGGGCATATCAGGTACCAGGCAAGTTAGTACTGCAAATGCTTCTGCACCTTCGCCCAGCCTTTCAAATACGGTTCCGTTCCAGCTGTTCTCATCGTGATTTGAAGTGAACTGCATTCTGAATGCATTTGCAGGAAATTCTTCTTCATCTTTTTTCAGATGTTCGATTAAATCAGCAACTGTTTTTTCTTCTTTCGCTATTCCATTAAGAATATGGTGAAGATCCCAGTCGTAAGACATATCGAATGCACGATGAATTTCTGGTGTATCCCATTCAGCCAGCATAAAAACATTTTTAATTTTTTCTAATTCAGTCCTTGCATTCAATCCAGAATTCAATTGGAACCATGCCTGCAACATCGCAGCGATATCCGTCAATATCACATTCTTCCACCCAATACTTTAAAGCAGCAATCATCTCGTTCCAAAGTTCCTTATTGTCATAATTTAAATCTGCAACATCGGTCCAATCAGGATTGGGAGAAATAATATTTCCAAGAGAATCTGTTGTATAGAAATCAGGGTGCTCTTCAATCCAGGGATTATCCCACGCTGTATGATTAGCAACCCAATCAATTATTACATACATGCCCATTTTATGAACCATCTTCACTAAAGATTTAAATTCTTCTAAGTTGCCAAACTCGGGATTAATCTTTTTATAATTTTTAACCGAGTAATAGCTGCCGAGAGTTCCTTTTCGGTTTTTTTCTCCGATAGGATTTATAGGCATAAACCATAAAATATCAGCGCCGAGTTCTTTCAAGCGAGGCAGATGCTTTTCAAATGCTTTAAAAGTTCCTTCTTCGGAATATTGCCTGACGTTTACTTCATAAATTGCCTTGTTGTAGCTCCATTCGGGTGAGTTAAACTGCTGGGCAGTAACAGTTAGGGGGATTAGGGATAAGCATAAAAAAGTTTTAAAAAGAAAATATTTTTTTAACATAAATTTCCCAGCAGCAATTCAATTTTGATTGAAGTTATTTTCAAAATAATGATTGGTTAAGCTTAAAAAGAATGGAGAAAGAATTAATAATAAATTACATCAGAACTTGATCCAATTGGGATTATTGGTCTCCAAAGTTTTTTCCCCCTGGCTTCTTAAGTCTGAAGATTTGGTTGATGCAAGAAGTTCTCGCTTCATTTTAATCAGATTCTGCTCCTGTCTTATCTTTTCTTTTATTGCAGTATATTTATCAATTGCAACCTGGTGCTTATTAATTTCATCCTCCAGCTTTTTCTTAACCGAGGCTAATTTATTAATTGCGAGCCGATGTTCTTCGTGCTCAATTTTAATTTTATTTATTGTAGTGCGAAGGTTTACAAGTTCGTTCATGGAATCCTTAATACCGGTGTTCAACTCATTTAGTCTGTGTTCGTAGTCCCTTATTTCGCTATCCAATTTTGTTTTGTGCTCGTTGTTCTTATTAAACCGTTCCTCAGACTTCCTGAACAGTTCATTCAATCCATTTTCAAACTCTATTAATTTGTTATGGTAAAGCTCGCTTTCGATGCTGAGTTCTTTGTTCTGAATTTTCTTTTCAACACTCTTATTTTCTAATGATGTGATTTCGCCGGCAAGCAATTCTTTTTGTTCATTTACTGTCTTCAGTAAATCTTCTATTGATTCCGCCTCAACTTTACGTACGGATATTACTTTTTCTGCTTCATCAAGGGCAGTGAGCTTATCGATCAGTAATTGATCCTTTTCGTTTACATCCTTCTCTTTTTTAATGACCATCTGTTCCAGAAGATTTTTCTTCTTATACATTTCACCCATTTGCATACTGTAATGCTTAAACATATCGGCAAATCGTTTCTCGAACATACTATTACTTGTTTCAATTTCTTGTTTTCTTTTCTCCAGTAAAGGAACGACTTCCTTCATTTTTTTATAATAGTCATCAAGCTTCGACCAGGTTTCTTTGATATTTTTAACTTTTACTTCCAGCTCTGATTTTTCATAATCCTTCTTTGCCAATTCACTTTTTACATCAATAAGATTCTTTTCTATAGTATTCAGTTCTGTACTCAGTTGATTTAACCGGGATGCTTTGGACTTCAGATCATTTTCAGTTATAGAAAGCTCATTTGTTTTTGATGCTAATTCTTCAAGCATAAGTTTATTTTTGAATGATATCTCGTTTAATCTGCGGGACTTGATATCGAATTCTTTCTCGAATGATGCCAGCCGAATTTCTTTTGATGAAAGCTCATCGTTGAGTTCTGAAATAAGTTCTTTTTTCAGTTCTTCTGTCTGCGACAACTGTTGTAATGCTTCTCTTATCCTGTTCTCTTCTTCCTGTAAAGTTTTTATTACTCCGTTAATGGTTTTGACTTCTTTTTCGGATTGTATTATTTCGGAAGGTTTCTTCTCTGGTGTAATGGTCTTTTCTTTAAGCGAAGAGATAGTTTGTTCTAGTTGAGCAAGAGTTTGCTTTTTCAACTCTATTGAATCTGTTACCTTTTGTTCTTCAACTATTAACGAAAGAAGCTTATCTCCGGCATCTATCTCTTTGATCGAACTATTTTGCTCAATCTTTTTTTCTACTTCCTGCAATTCCTTGTTACGAATTTCTATTCTGCTTTGTAATTCTTTCTCCCGGTCGGACAGCTGTTTTATATTTTGTTCTATTTCAAGAAGGTTTTTCTTTTCTTCTTCTTTTAACGCAATTATTTTACCGTTAAACTTCTTTAGTTGCTCTTGTGTAAAGACATTCTTTTTTTCATCGAGCTTATTAATTTCATCTTTTTTCTTTTTTATTTCAGTATCAAGGTTCTGTTCCATTTCTCCCACTTCCAGCACTCTCTTATAAACCTCGCGAAATCTTTTCTCCAGTTCTGTGGTTTCTTTTTCAATCTCAGCTTTACGTTTTTCAGCAGCTTCTATTTCATTGTATACAGGAAACTTTAATCCAATTTCATTCTTACTTTGAGAGTTTACTGATTTGTTATTTAATCTGAGGACTTGCTTCTGTTCATAAACCTTCATCTCGCGAAGCTGTTCAATTTCTCCGGAAAGTTTCTGCATCTGGTTATTGAGCTTGGCTTTTTCCCTATCAAGGTGCTCAAGTGTCAGTGCGGTCTGATCTTTTTTTATTGTGATGTTAGCGTACTCAACTCTGGTTTTTCTTATAAGCTCATCTAACTGTCTGAAGTGAGACTCTTTGTTGGTCAGGTTTTGTATGAATGCTTTAAGCTCTTCATTTTCGGATTGCAGTTCTTTGAGCTTTTTAGAATTTAGAAGCGCCATTGAAATCTCTTCCTCATTTTAATTTTAAAGGATATAATTTCTTCGGAAATTGGCGAACATTGATTATGGACTTTAAGCTTTTCCTCGGGTGTTATTAACATATAAACAAATAAGTTAATGTCATTAGTTTAAGTTAAACATTAGTTTAGCAAGAATCAATATGATGGAGTGAAATGTTAGACAGAAAAAAGTGTCGACAGATATTAATCAACATTACAGTTGACATTTAATCAGGATAAAAAAAATATATTTTTCAACGAACTTTTAACTAAAGCTTTCCTTCTTTGTAAAGTTTTCTCAGCCTGATTTTTTCAAGCTGACGTTCAATAATCAAATCTGCGAGTGAAGCAGGTATAGAATCTTTTTTCTTTCCCGAGAATAGCTGACTTAATTTCTTTTCGCTGATGTCTATTCTGTAAAGGATATTAACCAGTGTATCAAATTTTTCGTCCAGTAAAACTTCAAGTTTTTCAGTTAGGTATTTTCTGAACTCCTCCAGTGATGCAAGATCGGATGAAGGTATCAACGAGTTGTTCTCACTTATCAAAAAATCTTTTTCAACAAATCTTACAATATCTACTAACTTTTGTTTTTCTTCTTCCATAGCTGCTCTGAAAATTTTATTATTGAGGTTTCTTAGGAGTTTTAATGTGCAAATTCTTTATGATTCTATATGAACCATAAGCAAAAAATGGCGCAACAAAAACATCTATAGCATAATGCACGTGTTGTAATAAAACTGCTGTACCGACCGTTAATGTGAAGATTAAGAAAATAATTTTTAGTGATTTATTATCAGCAAGAAGAAATAGCAGGAACAAAGTTCCTGTATGTCCTGAAAAAAATAAGTCTTTAGTGAGAATTTCACCTTTGCCAAAAAGCTGAACAAATGGATCATTAAGCTGTAAAAGTGTCTCCGGTGCATCAAAGGGAGTAAGATACATTGCAATTGTTCTGAAGATTACCATCAAACCATAAGCTTGAAAGGCTATCAAGAGCTTCTCGGGTTTATTAAAGCTTGTGACGATAAATAAAATTAGGGAGAGATAGATCAATGCAAATGTTAACCAGGTCAGATCAAAAGGATTGAAAGCCTTTAATATCGGGTCACTCAAAACAACTCCTTCTCTGTGCTCTACGAATTGAAGGAATTGAGAAAAAGAAATCATTACTGCAGTAAGAATTATTACGGTAATAACAAACTCAGTTCCATTTCTTTTATTGCTGAAAAAAGATTTCCAGTTCATTTGTTAATGAGGGACTATTAAAAAATCTTTAATTAAACTTACTTAGAAAATAGGGAAGCATCTGCCGCCAGGTTGGCCATTCATGTTTTATATCGTGACCCCATAAATCCAGCCAGTGGTTAACACCCTTTGAGTGAAGTATATCCGATAATCTTCTGGATGCGTTCGGATCTTCATAATCTCCCTGACCTGAGGCAATAATAATTTTTCCCCTTCTCATTTTTTCCAGCATATAATCATCGTTCCAGTTTTGTAAATACTCAACAGGAGAATTGAAATAAACATTTTCATCAAAGTAACCTTTGCTGTAATACTTCAAATCATAACTACCGCTCATTGCTATCGTACCGGAAATAATATCCGGTCTTCTGAGAAAATTGTTAATTGCATGTAATGCACCGAGAGAAGCACCGGTTGTAATAACCGGGACCAGACCTTTGCAGTGGTTATGAATGAATGGAACAACTTCTTCAACAACGTACCGGTTGTATTGCTGATGACGAATTGCTTTATCTGCCGGATGCATATTATTATTCAGCCAACTTTCATTGTTAATGCTGTTGATTGAAAATACTTTTAACTTTCCTTCAGCAAGGAACCATCCGATGCTGTCAATTAATTTAAATCGCTCATACTCTAAAAAATCTGCGCCTGCTGTCGGAAACATTAGCAATGCAAAACCGTAATGTCCGTAAACAACAATTTCCATTTCTTTATTTAGGTTGGGGCTGTACCAGCGGTGTATTTCTCTGCTCATAAAACTCCGGGATATGTTTTAATTATTAAAATAGGCAGGTTGAAACTAAAGAAACGGGCTAAATTTTGAAAACATAAAATTAGATTTGAGTGAATTCTGCGAAAAAATTATTACTACCTCCCACCATATTCAACACCTTTTATGATTGCATATTTGAGAGTGTAACCACCGGTTCTCCAAAAACTAGCACTATATAATCCAATTCCTTTAACTATTTTGTATCCTGGCAAGTCTTGACCACATGCCTGTAATAAATTGCGAACTTTTCTAGTTTCACCAAAAATTTCTTGTTCTTCAATACTGAGGCAGCGAGAAAAGCAACTCGCATAAGGATCCATAAACATATTGCTTGTAAATAATTGCCCGACTTTGGCTGGTAGACTATCAATCAACATTTCTTTTTCTTCCATGGGAAAATACCTAAAGACTAGTGCATTGTATTCATCTACTCTTTCGTATCGGTATTCTACATTTTGTGAAATAAGACTTTCATCTTTAATGATGCGGTACGTTATTCCTGAAATCATTGTATCTGAAATTACTTCCGCCGAAAAAATTGGTGAATTCCCACGCCAATATTCCCAATAATCTCCAATCTCAAGAGGATAGTAATCAATATATATGCTGGGATCCTGCAGAGTGAAAATTGTGTTTATCGTGTCCTCATGTTTAATTGAGATAAAAGTTGTATCATTATCAAAACCATCTCTATGAGCATTGACTATGTAATCACCGGCCATAATATCATTCAATATGAATTCACCATCTGCTCCGGTATAGGTTTCTTTTGTTGGGGGTAGTGTGCTGATTTTTGCGTAATAGACAGGTGAATGTGTTGTTGCATCGTAAACAAATCCTTTAATGCTTCCTTTGTAAACAGTTAAAACCGGATTTGATTCTGGTTTATTTGAACAGGAGGTAAGTATAATTATAAATAAAAAACAGGCGGTGAATAATTTTATAAAAATCATTTTTTCTTCTCCCGGTTACTTTTTTAAAGTAAAATGATAATCACAAGTTGTTATTCAAAACATAAGAACCACTAAACTTAAAATCAACTAAGATTAGTCAGCCGAATCTTATAATATTTACAATTCTTTCACCAGTCCAGAATATTTTTTTTCAACCTTAAATCCAAATTTGTAAAAATATTCTGGTCGGAAGAAACCGGTTGTTACGTGTCTAATGTGTTCACTCTTCAAACGTTTGAGAAATTCATTCATCAGACTTTCGCTTATTCCTTTTCTTCTGTAACGGTTTGAAACGACTATTTTTTCCATATGAGCTATCTGATCATCTGTAAGTTCGTAATATAATCCGCCTATTATAAATCCGCGTTCTGAAAGTGCAACCAGGAACCTATGTTCAGGTCTAAAGTTGACGATTAAATTGGAATCTAAAAATAAAGAATGCAACCTTGATATTTCCTTAGGTGAAATCGGGCTGCGGATCAGGAACGGGTTGCTATCTTCATCGGTTAGCTGAACAACAAGATTTGAAGCGTCACTGCCAAAACTTTCTGAACGAATTAATACAGCTGTGTCTTTTGGCTTAAGATAAGGGTAGTTTAATCTTGTCAGGAAGAATTTCTCCTCTTCGGTAAGATTTGGAAGTGAGTTCAGCTCCGAGTAAAGCTGCTGAGATTTTTCAGCATTGAGTTCATTTGATCGCTGTTTTTGTATAATATCGCTCAAAGCACTTCTTAGTGTTGAAGGTGATTCAAGAAAGGCAGTGTTCAGGAAAAACATTGGCCTTGCTGTGATGTACTCTTTCTCAAAATCAAATAGCTGATATGTCTCATACAACTCATAAAGCATTTGAGATTGAGCACTTATATCCGCATCCTCGTTCAACTTTCTCCACCTGTGAAATCTTTTTATTGCAAAGAATAAATTTTTAGGAATGAAGCCATCATTTGTAAGGCTCTTTACAAAATCTTCTGCCCTTAAAATAATCTCAGGTCTATTTTCTAAATCGTTGTGGGATTTTAATTCTTTAATAAATTTATTAATCAATTCGATTGCCCTGGATTCTCCCTCACACTCTGTAACTCCGGAAAAGATATAATTCCAGATTGACTTCTTATCGAGGAAAGAATATTTTTCAAGAGTATCCTTTATGAAGAGATTATAAAAGTTCAGAAAGAAATCTTTAGGCGAGGATGAGTTTATTCTTTTTGAAACCGAATAAAGTAATGTACCTGTTTGGTAATCGTGCGTTGGAACCGTAATATTTTCAGGACGAGGATTTGCAAGCTGAGTTTTATAATTTGTAACCGTCCAGAAATTCATATAAGCAGAGGAAGTATTCCATACAAAATGAGGCCAGAGTTCACGTAAGCGCCGTCTTATTTCTTCGTCGTTTTTCTTGTTTTCTTTTTCCAGGAAACGAGCGACACTATCCCGTGTCACAAATGCTTCAGTCCACAATTCATACTCTTCCCAGTATCCGCCAAAGTGGGGAAGAAGCCGTTCTCCCTTTTTATTCACTCCGCCAAGGATGAGCCATTTAATTTCTTCTTTAACTTTAGCCGGCGGAAGATTTCTGTTAAGATGAATTGTTAAATCAAAAGCACCCTGGAACCTTGTTTGTACCGTTATCCGGTAAATCGATTTATCTGTTCTTGATTCAAGTTGACTTATCCAGATCCCCCCCGGCAAAATATCATCAAGCCTTATAAGGAAACCTTTTGAAAACATAAACACAGCTTCTTTTAAAACTGCGGTCTTTAAAATTGCATTTTTAATTCTAACTCTGTCATCAGAATCAATTCCTTCTTCAAAAGAGATCACGTCTTCCCAATTATAATCTTCACCGGTTTCCAGATCAACGGCTATACTCTGGTTTTCACCAAGCCATTCTCTAAAGCCTGATATAAGAGAATCAAGACTTAAATCGGCAAGTTTTTTAAGCTGGGTATTTTCCCCAAGTGCAGAAAAACGCATAAAAAATCTTCTAATTCTTCTGAAGAGTTGAGGATGTGTTACTCCATATGCAGTTATCAGTTCGAAGTAGTGTACAAAGTTTGTTTGTTCAAGTGAATCATCTTTACCCAGCTGCTCCAACTCATCTGAAATAAAATGCTCAATATGGTCTAATCTTTTTTCACCTTTAGAATTGACAGCTATTTGGTGTGCGAGTTCAGAATTAAGCAATTCTTTATTGCTGCGGATAAAAGAAGTAAAAAGTTCACTGAATTTTCTCTCATCAGCTCCTTTAATAATAGAGGCAAACTGCTTTCGTTTAATTTCGATATTTGATGTTGTCGCTGGTCTAGATAGAAGATTGAAGACGATCTGGTAGTGATTATTTTTCGGGTCGTCCAGTATCTTGTTGAAATATTCCAGTGATGTGCGCGATATGTTTATATCTTCAGATAAGAATAGAATATAAGCCAGGTGAATTCCTTGCAGAGAATACTCTGATGCCGAGACAATTTTGCTAAACTGTTTTAACTCACTCTCATTCGGTTTAACAATATCGGCCGCTGAGTTAAACATGATCTGTACTGATTCTTTAATCTGTCTGTGCCATTGGATAATTGAATTTCCGGTGAATGAAGTGAGTTCGTTATTTCCGATCCACAGCAGAGGGTCAATCAAAAGTAATTGAAAATCTATGTAGTGTGAGTTTATAAAATAATTAAAACTACCTACCCGGAATATACTTTTTTCTTCTGCTCTATTAAGTGTTAACGAAAGATTGAGCTTAGGGATGGCAATACCTTTTTCATTTGAGACTATGTCTCTGCCAAGACAGCCTTTCTCTCTTAAAAACCAATTTGGAATTTTTACTTCAGTTGTGCCGACATAAACGCTTGTATCATTTTTTACGTACATCGAATTGATCAGTTCCGAGAAATTTTGCTCGATAACTTTTCGCTTATAAGTATGCTTCGGTGTTAATTCTCCGTGTTGATCATCAAATGGTCTGTCTATAAGTCTGAAATCAAGAATTCGTTCAAATGGTGCAAGAAATTTGTTGACTGTAACGATAAGTGAAGCGAAATAATCATGTTTTTGCTTCTCATCCATATCAAGCAAGACAGAGTTTTCATCTTCATAGTTAGGGAATATCAGAACTGTATTAAATTGCCGATGATCGCCAACAAGAAAAACCTGTTTTAAATTTTCAAAATCGCGGAAGAGGTTCTCGATTTTTTGCGGAGCGATGGTTTCCCCTCTCATGTTTTTATAGATTTCTTTTTTCCGATCTATGATTTGAATGAAACCATCTTCATCCATTTTCATAATATCACCGGTTGGAAGCCATCCGTCTTCAGTAAATGTTTCTGCATTTTCTGTATCGTAATAACCAAGCATTACATACGGACCTTTAACAAGTATTTCACCATCATCACCAAGTTTTATTTCTATTCCCGGTAATGGTTTGCCAAGTGAATTCGGTTTATATCTTTTCCATGGGGTCATTGTAATTCCACCGGTTGCTTCTGTCATTCCGAAACCGCTCATCAGTTCGACACCATATTTCTGGAAAAATTGGAAAATATCTGGCGGCAGATAACCAGCGGCAGACAATCCCCATTTCAATTCACCGCCGGTTGCCTTGTCCAGCTCATTTTTTATTTTTTCGAGTTCATCAACCTCAATATCAACCTTGCTTGTGATGTATTCGTAAAGCTGCATCCATTTTTTAGGAATGCTGATGAAGACTGTAGGTTTTACCAGCCGCATATTTGAAATCATAGCTTCGACGGATGGATTTTCGAGGAAACAATATTCTGCTGCCCAAAAAACGCTGCCGGTCATTTCAAGATATCGACCAAAGGTATGATAAAGAGGAAGGAAGCAAATGAACCTGTCTTCATCACCAATTTCAGGAATTGCCATTGCACGGCAGAATCTTTTGTAAACAATATTCATCTGGGAGAACATTATTCCTTTGGGCTCACCAGTCGTTCCCGAAGTGTACATAATTGTGGCTAGTTCATTCATCCCTATTTCAAGCTCACCTTGAGATTCTTTACCTGATTTAATAAAATCATTGAAGTTAATTACCCAGTTTTCTCCAGAATTTCCTTCTACAAGAACCACAGTTTTCAATTCGGGCAGTTCATTTTTTAATGACTTAATTTTTGAAAGCTGCTTTTCATCATGAGCAATAAGTACCGAAGCTTTACTCTGCTTAAGAATGAAACGAATGTGTTCTATAACTGAGTTGCCGGGAATCATTACGTTTACAATTCCACCTGTCAGGCAGGCAAGGTCGAGCAAAGCCATTTCAAGACAGTTCTCTAACAGGAAAGCAACTTTCTTTTGTCCCGGCGTAGTAAGGGTTTTTTCTATCGAAGCAGGAACATCTTTATTAATTAATGAATATAAAGCGTTGCGATAACTCTGAATCAGGATTGCAGATTTCTCCCAGCTATACTCTGTAACTGTATTTCCATTAATTATTTTGAAAAGAGATTTCTTTCCGTAATCTCTTAATCTCTGGTTGAATAAAACATTTGTGTTATAATTACTTTTTAAAACTAATTCGTGAATTAGTGGCTCCCATTTCTTTTCCTCGTAAATTCTCCTGAGTAGCGAAGGATATCTGAAAAGGTTTAAATACTCGTGCGTGAGTTTTAGGACTTTTTCGCCTTTTATTAGTTGTTCACTAAGAAAACTGCCGAATGAGAAATAAACTTCTTTATCGACTTCTCCCATAAATTGTTTTGCAAACGCAGGTTGCGCAGCAGCGATGAAAATTCTTAAGAGAGCCTGTGACTCATCTTCAGACAAGCTTCTTTTCTGTTGAGGAATTTGCCTTATCGTTTCAGAGAAGCTCTCAAGTTGTTCGCTTACATCTTTCTTCCCGAATGAAGTTAGGCCTGCTATAAATTTTTCAGCAACTGATAAGATATTATCTAATATTCCTTCAGCTATTGATCGTGGTGTTAGTTTTTCTTCCATTCTGTTCGCTAAATTTAATTGATCGAAATGACGTTGTTAAAATATGAATTTCCAGTAAACAGAAAACATACATCGAATAAAAAATTGCCCTTATTAAGTATAAGGTAAATATTTCTCCTTGCCTGTAAGAAAATCAATTATATGAAAAATGAGATAGAATTTTCAAATAAAATTGAGTCAGAACCCATCTTTCCTTTGCACAATATTTGAAGCCTAAACCTTTTAAAAAGAAAAAATAAAAGGATTGAACTATAATGCACAAATTAATAATAACCTTCATTGTATTTGCACTTTATACAAATATATCGATTGGGCAGCAGGCACCTTCATTATCAGCAGCACCAAAGTATTTTCTGGATATTCAAACCGGTTACGCAGATTATTATTCTGTCAGTGTATCTGGAACAATTGCAGACTTTACATACGACGTACCATTAGCAATAAAATTTGGAGCAAGTTATAATGTGCGTGATGCTGGCGATCCTTGGGCTGCAAGAAAAATTTTCATTAACGATAACACAAATGGTGACCCTGAAAAGTCTGGTCATAGTTTTGATTTAAGAGTTGATTTTGCATACCCGGTAAATTGGTTTCCTGTAAGAAAAACTTATTTGTATGCTGGTCCTCGACTTTCTTTTTTCACCTCAAGCTTCGAGTTCATTGGCGGCAATGAATTCTTTGACATTAAAACTACTCAATTCGGTTTAGGTACCGGATTGGAAGCACATCTTGGAATAAGCCAGAATTTAAGTTTTGTTATATCGGGTGCCTTTGATTATTTCTTCGATAGCGAGGTTGGAGGACACGATACTTTTTATAGCCCCGATGGTACAGATATAAATGGGAGGAACGATTACACATATGATGATGCTAATCAGGCAATTAATCAACCAAATTATGTAGTAAGATTTATGGTTGGTTTAAGTTTTGGCTTGTAGAATATCTTAAAGAAATGTTGTCACGGTGCGACCGTGACAACTAAAATCAAAATTAAATTTTCTCCTTAACAACTGATTTCGCTTTAGAAGTTAAATAATAAATTGCAGGAATTACGAAGAGTGTTAAAATAGTTGAGGCAATCAACCCACCGATTGCTACAATACCAAGAGGCATTCTCATTTCCTTACCTGCATCACCAATACCCATTGCAAGTGGAAGCATTCCAAGTATAATTGCTATCGAAGCCATTATCTGTGGTTTTAATTTTGTAGGGGCAGCCTCTAATAAAGCATCTTTGGGTGAATAACCCTGTTCTCTACGTAACTGGTTTGTGTAATCGAGAATAAGAATTGCATTGTTTACAACAATTCCTATCAACATAATTATTGACATCAAAGATGTAATACTAAATGCAGTGTTTGTTATATAAAGTGCGAGAATAACACCCAACAATCCAAGCACAACGGTAATCATAATCATAACAGGCTGCCAGAAACTTTCTAGTATTGCAGAGAGCAGCATATAGGTTAGAAGCACTGCGAGGAAGAATGCGAAGATCATATCCTGTATCATATCGTTCATCATTTTTACATTACCACCCCACTTGAAAGAGTAACCCGGCGGAAGATCAATTTCACTAAATCTTTTTTCAATTTCATTTGTAACATTTCCTAGGGGAAAACCCGGAGCTGCTGCACCAGTAAACATTATAGACGTAAATTTATCACGATGCAGAATTTTTGTGAACCCGGTTGTGAATTCGACATCTGCCAGCTGAGTTAAGCGGAACGAACCATATCTAGATGCAACAGAAATATTCCCAGCTTTTTCCGGTGAGTTAACAGATTGATCATCGAGTGTCACTGTAATATCGTACTCATCGCCCGATTCACGGTACTTTGCTGATTGAATTCCCTCAATACCTGCACGGAGTGTGAAGGCGAGATCGGTTATTGTTAAACCGACTTCTGTCAGCTTTTCTCTCTTGGGATAAATTGTAATTTCTGGTTTACCTGCACGCGAGCTGTTATCGAAGTTGATAAGTCCCGGAATATCTTTGAATTTTTCTACAGCTTTATCTTTCAACATTTCAAGTTCATCCAGATCCTGACCAAGAAGGAAAAATTGGATCGGTGCTTCCTGTCCACCCATTCGTGAACCAACATCAACCTTAATCTTTGCATTCGGGATATCTGCAAGATCAGCTGTAAGTAAAGAAATCAAATCGAGCAAACCAATATCACGGTCTTTTGCATCCGAAAGCTGCACGTCAATACTTGCCATATTTGTTCCAACATCGAGATCGCTGAGCTTTCCAAGGTTTGTAAGTATGTGTTTTACTTCTTTATGATTTTTCACTCTTTCTTCAATTGAGCGAACTGTCTTTGCAGTTTCTGTAAGATTATATCCCGATGGAAGCTCAACTGAAATTTTAATTTTACCATCATCGGTTTGAGGGATAAATTCAAAGCCAAGCTTTGGACCGAATGTCATCATTACAATTATGAAAAGTAAAAATGAACCAGCTACAATCGATACGCTTCTCAGCTTGGAATGCAGAACAAAGCCAAGCATTTTTTTGTAGAGCTTCAGTTTGTCTCAGTTCAAATTTGTTGAACCAGGATGCAAGCTTTCCGGTTGTGTGTTCTTTGGAAAGAATCAGAGAAGAAAGAAGTGGTGTTAGAGTAAAAGACATTATTAAAGAAAAAATGGTTGCAAACACTGCCGCAAGAGCAAGTTCTCTGAGCCATAAACCAACCATAGAAGACATATTTGCAATCGGGAGGAACACCACAATGTTTGTAAGTGTAGAAGCCAGCACGGCAACTCCGACCTCAGAGGTTCCTTTGTATGCTGCCTGCCTGATCGTTTCACCCATCTTCTTATATCGGAAAATATTTTCAAGTACAACCACTGAGTTTGCAACCAGCACACCGACTGAGACAGACAAGCCCATCAAAGTCATCATATTTAAAGACAATCCAAATACCTGAAGTAAAAGAAAAGTAGAAATAATTGAAGTGGGCATTGACAATGCAACAACTAAAGTTGAACGCCAGTCGTGAAGGAAAATGAAAAGCACGATTGCTGTAAATAAAACACCAAGATAGATGTTACTCATCGTATCATCAAAACTACTTTGTACGAAATTGGAGGCATCGTTTACTATTTCGAGTTTACGTGCCTTCGGGTAATGCGCTTTGAATTTCAGGAAGCGAACTTCTTATTGCTTTAGCAACTTCCACAACGTTTCCATCACTGCTTTTTATTATGCCGAGACGAACAACGTTTTCATTTCTGAAATCTTCTTCCACATTAAAGAAGGTAGCGCGTTGTCTTATGTCTTTTCCTGAATCTTTAACATCTGCTATCTGCCTAATTTTTTTAGGACCGTAAGCTGTGGGGATTTCAATTTCGCTGATGCTTTCGGGATCCTTAAATTGTCCAACTAAACTCACGGTATATTCCTGATCGTCAATCTGGAAATAGCCACCAGGAATATCCATATTTGCTGCTTGAAGTATTTGTGTTAGCTGCGGCAGGGAAATGTTATTTTCATAAACAACTCTGTTATCAAGTACAACACGGATTTCTCTTTCCTGTCCGCCGGTAATCTGAACATTGGCAACACCATTGATTTGAGAGAATCTGTCTTTCAGAGTTTTATCGGCAATTTCAAAAAGCTTACGCGGACCAAGGTTACCACTTAACACAACGTCAACAACGGGGAAAAGTCTTATATCAATCTTTTGAACAACCGGTTTTTCTGCATCTTCGGGAAGATCATTAATTATTTCATCTACTTTGTCTTTTGTTTCCTGGTTTGCAACGTTTACATCTTTACTAAGCTGGAACTCAATAATAATAATTGATGCACCGTCAAGTGAATAGGATTCTATTCTTTCAATCTGACTGATGGTTGAGATCGCATCTTCAATTCTTTTTGTTATCAGGGTCTCAATTTCTTTTGGTCCGGCACCCGGATAAATTGTTCTTACTGTAACGTATGGAATCTCGACATCGGGCTGCAGGTTCAGGTTCAAACTGAAGTAGGCAATTGCACCGAAGATTAAAAATATAAGTATCCCAACGGTTGTTAAAACGGGACGATTAATAGATACTTTAGCTAAAAACATATTGTTTTCCTTATTGAATCACTTTTACTTTTGCGCCATCAGTTAACTGAGAGCCGCCATGAATTACGAGTTTGTCACCAACCTGCAAACCGCTTGATATTTCATAATAAACACCACTTTCCTGTCCGTTTGTCACATATCTTTTTTCAGCAATGCCATCCTTATCAATAAATATATACTGTCCGCCATCATCACTCATTACAATATTTCGTGGAATGATTATCGCTTTAGGATTTTTATAAATCAAAACTTTTACTTCAACAGTCACTCCACTTTTTATTTCTCTTTTTGAATTATCAAACTCAACTTCAGCATAGAATGCCTGTTTTGCCGGATCAAGAGCAAGCGATTTATCAACCACTGTTCCTGTATAAATCTTCCCGCCAAAGACTATTTCGGCAGTCAATCCTTTTTTTATCTGGTTTATTTCCTTTTCTGTTATCCAGATTTTTACTCTCATTTTATGAAGCTGAGCAATTGTAAATAACGGAGCATCCTTGTTAACGTTATCACCGACATTAACTTTAATATCCACGATCGTCCCACTGAAAGGCGCTTCGATAAAAGTTAACTGTTTTGCATTTTCATAGTTTCTTTTATTCACGAGATATTGAGCTTCAACATTATCGAAATTTACCTGTGAAGTTTCCCCGGCTTTGAGAAGAACTTTCGTTCTTTCATACATTCTTTCTGAATTTTCATAAGTAACTTTAGCCTGTTCATACATCGAGCCCGGTTCATCTATCGGGAATTCAACTACAACTTGGTTTGCTTCCACATAATCACCAACTTTATAATTGATTTCGGCAATCCTTCCTCCAAATGGGGCCCCTTTAGTAGCTTCCTTTATACCGGCAAGCTTTCCAAAATAATTCTGGAATTTTTCAAACGTTTTGTATTCAACATTTTGGACTTTTACAGGAATTCCATCTTCCTGCTGAATTTGATCCATGCTTTTTGCAGGTTGTTCTTCTCCTCCACAACCTGCTATGGCAAATAACAACATCACTGATGGAATTAAAAACAATCTTATAATCTGTAATTTCATTTTATTCAATTCTCCTGATGAATTCATTTATTATTTTATTCTTCATTCTCATTATAATATGTTAAGTATTGAGGATTTGTTCTGCCAAGCAGTTGATCAAGCTCGTACTTTGTTACGAGGTAAGAATGAATTGCCTGTACTCTGTTAAGTCTGGCCTGTCTTAGGTCCTGATCCGCATTCTGCAACTCAAGCTGGCTTCCGGCACCCTCCTGGTATCTTACTTTTGAAATATCATACGCTCTTTGTGCAAGTTTAACAGTTCTCTCCTGCACTTCTAATAATGATTTAACTCTTCTAAGCTCCTGTATCTTAGAGTTCACTTCAAGAATAGTATAATCTTTTAATTGCTCAAGCTGCTCTTCTGTTTGTTTGAATGTAATTGTTGATTGCTCCACCGCATGTTTCGTACGGTTCCCCTGCCACAGGTTAAAAGTTAAACTTAATCCAACAGTTGAGTAATCATAATTCTGAAAAGCCAAATCATCTGATGTACCTGTATATGTATAATTTCCAAATGCTGCGAGAGTAGGCCAGTACTCGGAAACATCAAGCTGAATGAATGCTTCATCAACTTGTTTTTTTAAATTTAGACTTTTTATATTGAAGTTGGAAACTAATGCCTCGCGGACAAGTTCATCTTCATTACTAATATCTATTGAATCCAATGTTATTTCTCCCGACACATCAATTTCTGCTGTCTGCTCAATTCCGAGAACAATTTTTAATCCGTTTTTTGCTGTTTTCAATCCATTTTCAATTCTTAACAAGATAGGTCTGATATTTTCAACCTGCACTTCAGCCTGAAGCATATCGAATTCAGAGACCATTCCCTGGTTGTACATTGCTTTTACATTGCCGAAATTTTCCTGCGCATTTGTAAAGCTTGAATTTGTTATATCCAGAACGGCTTTGTTAAGGAGCACTCCATAAAACGCAGTCTGTACTGATAAAACAGTTTTCGAAATTGTGTTATTAAGTTCTGCCATTGAAAGGTCATAGTATGTTTGTGAAGCTCCAATCCCTTCAAAGACTGCCGAGCTAAACAGGACTTGAGTTAAAGTCAGAGATGCTGAATAGGTGTTACTAAGTGCAAAAGATTGCAGAGTATTTTCAACCGGAACGTATTTGCTCTCATCTTCAGGGATAACATTTTCATCAAACAAGATTTTGTAGGTCGCATTAGTAAGCAATGCCTGAAAATCTGGAAATGGCATTTTGGGTTTTTTTAAGAAATGCGAATAATCTGCGGCAATGTCAACACTTGGTAAAGCATACCCAAAAGCTTCTCTTACTGCCGCGCGTGATTTTTCTGTATTAAGATATGATACTTTGATATCTCTGTTATTTTCAAGCGCTATCTGAATTGACTCATCCAGAGTAAGAATCTGCGGCTGGGCATTGGCAGATCCCCGGATAAAAAAAGCTGCTAAAAAAATAAAAAGCGATAAATACTTGTTCATTAGTAACTCACAGTTGATTAAAATTTTTTAACCTGATTTTTGATGAGGTGAAGAATTTGCACACAATTATTATTCAATGAAAAATGTTTTCCCGAAGCTGCAACATTACCTCCCCACAATACACTGACAACTCTCATAAATAAAATTTTCTTTATATGTAAACTTAATCAATCACTGATAATAATTTGAGTGCAAAACAATCGCCTGCCTTGCAAAATCATTTTTATTATAAGATGAATATTAAGTGCCCGACAAATATTTGGTTTTGATAAGAATCACATTGAAAAATGATTATTGTGATAGTATTTGCACTGGTGTTGAAAGAAGCGAAAGTAACTTATTTTTTTAGTAGATAGAACTTCCATCCAGTGGTTTTTAAAGCAAGGCTTTGAAGAACGTTGCTGCAGTAAAAATATTTATTTCCTGTTCAAATTATAACCTGACAACCAAACGGGGAATCAAATTAAAACAAATAAATTATCTCTGAGAGAGACAATTATTCTTCAAAACTATCTTTGAATATTATTGACATTTTTCTCGATTACGACACCAATATTGACGCTGACAATGACACGGTAAAACTTGGCTTATCGGTTAAATATTTACAAGTAAATGATTTAAGAAAATTACTTAAAATACATTTATTGCGATTTGTCAACTGTTACTTACTGGCATATTATTTACTTATGGTTCTGAAACCCCAAAGAAAAATCTAATTTAAACTGAGCGAGGCACACAAGTGAAAAGTGGAAATAATTTTAATAAAATTAGTGTATGGGATGAAGATTCTGCACGGCATATCCTGGCAAGAACACTTTTTGGATACAATAAACAGGATCTGGAATTTGCACTCTCACATACACTCGATGATTTTGTAGACAATTACCTTCTTGCAGATCAACCAGCACCGCCACAACCTTTCTACTGGGTAAGCGATCCAACCGGCGAAAATAATACAGAGCGCACCAGAGAATTAATTTATTGGTGGTACAATCTTATGCTCACTCAAGGTTACTCTATTCGTGAGCGAATGGTGATGTTCTGGCACAATCATTATGTAAGTGAAATTTCAAAAGTTGGACTTCCGCAAAGAATGTACTGGCAGAATAAATTGTTTCGTGATCATGCAATGGGCAACATTCGGGATTTAACAAAAGCAATTACTCTTGATCCTGCAATGCTTATTTATCTTGATGGTCAGAGAAACAGAAAGGGAGCGCCGAACGAAAACTATGCAAGAGAACTAATGGAGCTTTTTACGCTTGGAATTGGCAACTACACTGAACAGGATATCCAGGAAGCAGCAAGAGCTTTAACAGGGTGGAGGGTTGACGGATTAACATCTTATTTTACAGAAAGTCGGTTTGATGATGGAACAAAAACTTTTTTGGGCCAGACAGGTAATTTCAATCACAATGATGTAGTGGATATAATTTTTACACAGCCGGCCGCGGCTATATTTTTCAGCAGAGAGTTATATAACGAATTTGTGCATGTTGCTCACGATGAACAGAGCATAGCTGCAATGGCACAAATACTCCGAGACAACAATTATGAATTGAAACCGGTTCTATCAACTTTATTAAAATCTGTTATGTTTCATACTGATGAAGTAAGAGGTGCAAAAATAAAGAGTCCCGTTGAGTTGATGATTGGAACGATGCGTCAGTTCAACGTAGCAACTCCAGACTATGTTTATATCCGAACGGTTGCAGTACAAACCAAACAGGAATTATTAGCCCCACCAAATGTAAGCGGTTGGGATGGTGACAAAGTATGGATTAATACAACAACACTGCCGGCAAGACATATTTTTACTGATGCTGTTATAAATGGTAAAAAACCAGGCGGTGGAAATTTAACTTTTCAATTAAACCTTGTTGAATATGTACAAACCTTCAGCAGTTCTGAGGATGCAGTACAGCTGATCGATGATCTTGCAAAAATATTTCTGCAGTTTCCTTTGAGTGAAAACAGGAAAGAATATTTACTAAACACTTTACTTGATGGTGCAGCAGTTTATGATTGGTCAACAAACGATCCCGAGGCAGAGAATCGGCTTAAGTTATTCTTCAAAGCGTTAATGAGATTATCAGAATATCAACTTTCATAATCAGAAAGAATTTTATGGACAGAAGATTATTTTTAAAAAATTTAGGATTACTTGCAGGGGCCGGAACCGTGTCAATGGCACTTGGCAATATCCCACTAAGAGCGTTCTCAAAATCATTCCTCAATATCCAGGCAGTTAACGGAAAAGTTTTGGTAATACTCCAATTAAGTGGTGGTAACGATGGGCTTAATACGATCATACCGATTGAGGATAGTTTGTATTACAATGCCCGACCATCTTTAGGTATATCAAAAGCGGATGCAATCAAATTAAGTGATCTGACCGGAATGCATCCTTCGCTTATGCCATTAAAATCATTGTATGATGATGGTAAATTAGCTATTGTTCAAAATGTCGGATACGAAAGCCCTAACAGATCCCATTTTCGTTCAACAGATATTTGGTTAAGCGCTTCCGATTCAAATGTTGTAGTAGATGATGGCTGGGTTGGAAGATATCTTGCGAAAGTATTACCAGATTACAATCCGGTGAACTCTGAACACCCCCTGGGAATTCAGATAGGTTCTACGCAATCTGCTTTACTTGAATGCACTTGCCAGGGTACTATGGGGATATCATTTGAGAGCCCCAATCAGTTTTACCAGTTGATAAACGGAAGTACTGCAGACAATGATCCTCCTCCGAATACAATTGCCGGCAATCAGTTGAAATATATTAAAGAGATCGCAGCGCTTTCAATTCGTTATGCAGAAGTAATTAAAGAGAAAGCTGACTTAGTAGAAAACAAGGCTACTTATCCAAACACACGCTTGGGCAGACAGCTGGCAATTATAGCAGAATTAGTTGCCGGGGGTCTCGAAACACCCGTCTATTTAACTTCTATTGGCGGTTTCGATACACATTCAAATCAGGCGGGCAGTCATTCTAATTTGCTTTCAGGTGTTGCCGAAGCCGTCGCATCATTCCAGGAAGACCTTGAATTGCTTGGTATTGATGACAGAGTCGTACTAATGACTTTTTCCGAATTCGGAAGGCGTGTGAATCAGAATAGTAGCGCAGGAACTGACCATGGAACGGCAGCTCCATTGTTTGTAATCGGTAAAAATGTTAATGGAGGAATCTATGGTGATAATCCAAATCTGTCTGATCTTGATAATAGTGGTGATATAAAATTTAAATATGATTACCGACAGATTTATGCTTCGCTTTTAACAGAGCAATTAGCTATGCCGGGAGATAGAATGCCTGATGTATTAATGAAAGGTTTTGAGACTTTACCACTTATTGCAGCAAGTAATATATATCATGATAAACCTTTGTCCTTTAAGCTTGAGCAGAATTATCCTAACCCATTTAACCCTACAACTTCAATTACTTATTCTCTCAGAGTTCCTCTCACTTTTAAACTGGAGGTATTTTCTACGGCTGGGGATAGAGTTGCTACACTCGCCAATGGATACCAGGAAACCGGAAATTATACAGTACAATTTGATGGCAGTAAGTATCCGAGCGGAGTATATTTTGCTACTCTTGAATCAGGGGTCGTGAGACAAACAATTAAGATGGTGCTCGTCAAATAGTAGCATATCTTTTCTCCACAAAAAAAACACAAAATAAAATGCCATCCCGAGTTATTGGGATGGCATTTTTATGAGTTGATAAAGAAAAATTTATTTCTTTATTCCAGCAATTTCTTCCATCATTGCAGTGGTAATTGATTTTGGTCTTTCGATCGGATAACCGAGCGCACGATCCCAAATGATGTTAGAAACCACACCAAGTGCTCTTCCAATTCCAAAAAGCACAGTGTAGAACTCGTACTCGGTTAAACCATAATACCACTGTATTACACCTGATTGTGCATCAACATTTGGCCATGGATTCTTAGCTTTACCCTGTTCCAGTAAAATTGGCGGCGTAACCTTAAAAATCAAATCAACATATTTAAATAACGGATCATCAGGTAAATGTTTCAAGCAGAATTCTCTTTGTGCCATGTAACGTGGGTCGGTTTTTCTTAGAACCGCATGCCCGAATCCTGGAATTACCTGTCCACTACTTAGAGTATCCCAAACAAATTTTTTCATTTCTTCTTCAGTAGGGACTTTACCACCCATTTTTTCATAAACACCCTGAGTCCATCTTAAAACTTGTTCGTTTGCAAGCCCGTGTAGTGGTCCTGCTAGACCGTTTATCATTGCAGAGATCGCGTAGTAAATATCTGATAGGGCACTAGCAACAAGATGTCCAGTGTGTGCACTTACATTTCCACTTTCGTGATCACTATGGAGGATAAAATACATTCTTGATACCTCGTCATACGGTTTTTTTATCCCCATCATATGAGCAAAGTTACCGCCCATATCTAGCTTGGGATCAGCTTTTATTATATCCGCTTTTTTATACTTCAGCCTGTAAATAAATGCGGCAATGGTTGGAAGTTTTGCCAGGAGGTTCATTCCGTCTTCATAAGTCGGCATCCAGTATTCCATTTTGTTAAGTCCGGCATTGTATTCCTTTACAAATGCTGATTCTCTTTGCATTGCTACAATCGCGGAAGAAAACATTGCCATCGGGTGAGAATCGGGTGGTAGTTGTTTAAGTACATTAAATACGTAATCAGGCACTTCCTCTCTTTTCTTAAATTCTGCTGCGACTTCAATAGCATCTTTTTCGGTTGGAACCTCGCCAGTGAGAAGTAAATAGAAAAATCCCTCGACATATGGCATCTCACTTCCGGGAACTTTTGGAAGTTTTGCCATTACTTCAGGAATAGTAAATCCTCTGAAACGAATTCCTTCAAACGGGTCCAAATAAGAGATATCGGTTGTTAAACTTTTAACTCCTCTGGCACCTCCGATGACTTGTGAGATAGTTACTTCACCAACTTTTGCATCGCCGTGATCTTTTAACAACTTTGTAGTACGAGGTCGCCACTCCTCGATTTTTTTTCCAAGTTTTTCTTTTAGTGCTGACATTTTTACTCCAGTGATTTTAGTTATAATTCAATGAATAATGAATTTGTCTGATTGGTTATATTTTTTCTGATCGATCGAAGTTTTTGGTCGATTGACTTCATTAATAATGATACGAGAGACAGTTTATTAAGAGGTTTCAAGAATACCCCTTCTTTGAAAAAAAATATAAATTACTTAGTTCAATATATCAATAATTAGTGCCATTAATCAAATATTATCTCCCTGAAATTCTCCGCCGCATAAACTTTCTTGCCCGGGAATTGCTTAAGTATTGCTGCCCCAATCCAATCAATTGCATCCCAATCGCCATGAATAAGAACAATGGTTCTGGGATGTAATTTATTTACAAGAGATACTAATTCTTCCCTTTTTGAATGAGCAGAGAATCTGAAATTTTTTACCTCACATTTCACTTCGGCTTTCCTGTCTTTTTCTGTAAGTTGAATTTTATCTCCTTTCCTTGCTCTTGAAATAATACTCCCCGGGGTTGATGGATCCATGTATCCGACGGTGAAGATTGCAGAATCTTTTTTCTGAAGCCACCTCTTTGCAAGCATAAAAGAATTAGTAAATTCTACCATCATCCCACTCGAGGCAAGAACAATTGAAGGAATTTTGAAAAGATTATCGTAGTCTTTCAACTCATTTAAATTTTTTTGAGGTATGTTGGAAAGCATTAATTCTTTTTCATTCCTATTTATAACGTAACGATTGTAATCATAGACTCTGTTTATTTTATTTCCAATTCCACCAGTATAAATATCAACACTTGTTATTTTATTTTTCTGCATCTGTAGCCAGATAGTTGCAAGCATTTCCTGTAATTTCCCTAAAGCAAAGACCGGAATAAGTACTGAGCCCCCGTTATTGATTACTTGATTAATTGAAGATGAAAATCTATCAACTTCTTTTTCCCATTTGTTTATAACTGAAGAATCAGTTGAACCATAAGTTGTTTCGGTAATGAGTATATCAATTTTTTCCGAAGGTAAGTTTGCACCTGATAGAAGAGTTTGTGAAGACAGGTTTATATCGCCTGTGAAAAATATTCTTTTATCATTAAATGCTAAAAGAATCCCTGCTGAACCGATAATATGTCCTGCATCAAAAAACTCTGTTTCAATCTCAGCACTGCTGTTCAGAGATTCTAGTGTGAATTTTTCATGGTATGATTTATAGTTGATTGATTTTATCAGAAGGTCAACCTCGTCCTGCGAATAAATTTCAAAATCAGATTCATCGACCTGTCTTTTTAAAATTGAAATTGCATTATGAAGAGTCAACTCTGCAACTGCACGTGTTTGAGGAGTTGTAATGATTTTAAGATGAGGAAATTTTTTTATCAGGAAAGGGAGAGCATTTAGATGATCCTGGTGAGCGTGAGAAATTAGAACATAATCAGTCGGTTTGTCTTCAAGTAGATTAAACTTTGGCAAGGATTCTAATCCTGTTTTCTGCGGATGCATTCCACAATCTAAAATTATTCCGAGACCATCAATATTCAGATAGTAGGAGTTGGCACCAATTTCACCGGCACCGCCAAGTGGAAGAAATTCGATCATAGAAATATTTAAATATTATTACAACAATAAAATAATTCTTTGTTGAAGTAATTGAAAAAGAATTTAAAAAAGAAATGCCGGATCTGTTTGGACCCGGCATCTGAAGATTAAATTAATATTAACGGAGGAGAGTCATTTTAATTGATTTTGTGTAATTACCTGCTTGCAGTTTTGCGATATACAATCCGCTTGCAAGATTTTCTGCATTGAAGTCAGCTTTGTATGTACCGGCATTTTGTTCCTTGTTAACAACTGTTGCAACTTCGTTGCCAAGAACGTCATAAACTTTTAATTGAACAAAAGATTCTTCAGGAATGCTGTACTCTATTTTTGTGGATGGGTTGAATGGGTTCGGATAATTTTGAGTTAGTTTAAAGTTCTGTGGTAATCTGCTTAATTGTTCAACAGATGTTATTATCGCAGAATTATAACTTGTACTATTTGCATTTATAGTACCGCTGGTGGGTGGATTTGGGTCTGTTGCCTCTACATTTACTTGTGCACCACTTAGTGAAACAAATGTGTAACCAACGGTTGAGATTCCACTAACAGTTGTTTCTTCTCTTAGTCTCAAAGCATCATAACTTGCTCCACCGGGAAGTGTCATTGTTCCATATGCGTCTACAACAGCATTTAGTGTTACTGCCGAAGATGAGAACAGGGTACCATTCAAAAAAATTGATTGCGTATATGTTTGCATCCATTGAGAGTTGTAAGTGGTTGGATTCTGAAAAGTATGTCTGTCGGGATCATTTTGTATGGTTGTTACAAAGCCAGGTATTGCGCTGATTGTTGTGGCACTTCCCATATTGTCAACAAAACCATTTACTGAGGAATAAGTCCAAATTTCAGCCTGAAATCCTTGCGAAAATCCCATACTATATATGCAGAAATCAGCTCCGGTAAAGTCACTTGCATAGGGTGTAGTAGCAGGATCAACACTCATAATATCGACTGTCAAATTTGACTGTAATCCGGTAAAATCCCAGTTGTTTCCACCACCAGTAGAGCCAATGTCGACAGTTGATTGTAAAGTATCCTGGTGTATAGTAATGCTGTTCCCAAACGCAAAAATATTTAGCACATCACTACCGGTTATGTTAATTTGCGC
This sequence comes from uncultured Ignavibacteriaceae bacterium, assembly GCA_963699475.1. GTDB lineage: Bacteria > Bacteroidota > Ignavibacteria > Ignavibacteriales > Ignavibacteriaceae > IGN2. The sequence goes on from CAVOUA010000004.1 coordinate 193,261, forward strand.
AAATGATGTAACGGTTGTAACGGCGAGTATTAGAAGAATTTTTTTCATTTAGCTACCTCTTTAATTTGATTTTAAAGTAATTATTTAATTAGCTTCATCTTAATTTTATTTGAATTTGTAATTTATTTACCAAATAATTTTTCTAAGCCACCCAGGTTCATTAAATCCATTTTCTGATATGATGAAGGCACTACAAATAAATCATCACTAAGTTTCATTGGTGTGACTTCTATTACGTTATAGACACTTGTCTTACCTTCTCGTTTACTATGCTGGATTACCTGCAGAGGAAAATAGCCGGCATCCACAATCTCTTGCTGCCAGCTTGGCATATCCTGTTGTGATTCCATAAAGAACATAAAAGCACCCAGATCTTTTGTCATCCATGCTTCACCAGTTAAATCCTTTTGTTCAAATACAAATTTTTCACATTCATGCCCCAGTATAGTTTTTGTTTCGCCGGTTTTACTAACCTTGCCTGCACTGCCCATGCTCAGAGGCATCATTTGCGATTCCATATACATTTTTTGTTCGTCCATAATCACGTACATCTTAAGTGCATGGCTGTCGAACAATATTGAGCCTCCTTTCTCGGGCATTTCCATTCGGTATTTTTTATCCTTTGCATAATAGTCCATCACTTGTTTATTCCCATCCTCCTGAACGTCAAAGACCACTTTGCCCTCGAATGTATCTTGTGCAAATGATGTCCCTGTGAGTAGGAATAAAATTATTGCAAAAAACACTTTTTTGATTTTCATTTTTACCTCCTTAAAAAATGGTAATAGTAGTTAAGTTACTTGAGTAAACTCATCTTAATTGTCTGTGCATAATTACCAGTGGTCAATTGAGCAATGTATAGACCACTTGATAATCCTTCTCCGTTGAAGTCTGCTCTATAGGTACCTGCCGATTGTTCTTCATTAACCAGAGTTGCAACTTCATTCCCAAGTACGTCATAAACTTTTAACTGAACGAAAGATGCTTCGGGAATGCTGTATTCAATTATTGTAGATGGATTAAATGGGTTAGGATAGTTTTGACTCAGCTGAAAATCTGAAGGAATTATCTCATCAATAATTTCTACACCTGTTGACCCTGAAACTGTATCTGTAAAAACTTCTACAATTGCAGAAAGTGCGGGGCCGGACGTAATACCTCCGGCAATTACTAATTTCATTACATCATTTCCAACATTGAAGCTTCCTCCCTGATACGCAGTCATCGGTGTTGGTTTGTCTTCAACTTGCTGCCAGCTTCCGGAACCATCACCTGAATATGTATAAATCCAGGCATCACTAAAAGCAGGAAAAGATTCAGAATCACTTCCACCGACAACAATTACTTGATTTGGTCCCCAGCTATAAGCCTGAAATCGGGCGCGAGGTCCACCCGGAAAGCTTTCGCCAGTTGACCATGTAATATCTAATGGGTCTGATGGATTAATAGTCCCAATAAAAATACTGTCAACTTGTAAAGGGGAATCGGAGTTGATAGAAAAACCACCTACATAAATAATTTTGTATTCATCAAGCCAGGCTGCCCCTCCATCAGCTCTTCCTTCTGGTAAAGGTGTTGCTTCTGCAAAAAAATTGTTCGCATCAGCATAGTAATAAACTTTATTTAAAATATCGCTGGCTTCATTCGAGCCACCAATAAAGTAAAACCCATTATCATCTCTTCTAGTTAGACCTCTTCCGTAAAATATCCCTTCTGGTAAAGGTGTGGCGTTTGAATACTGTTGACTACTAATATCATATTTAAGGTGTATATCCAGAGCGTTAGCACTACTATTCCTAAATCCACCAAGAAATCTATAACTATTACCATATTTTAGAGAAGCATGTAGTCTAAGATCGGTAGTAAGATCTGGTAAAGAACCAAAAGTGCCTGTTTCAATGTTAAAAGTAGTAACATCATTCGTTGCCATACCACCACCGGTAATATCACCTCCGGAAATTATGATATGATTTCCATCAGTAAATGATCCACCATAATATCTTGCAAATGGTAGGTTGGTTTTTTGATTCCACTGGCTGGCTCGATTTAAACCATCGTGTACAGCAATTGCGTTGTTCTCTTCAACTTCCACAAATGTATCTGTAAGTTTTGTTGGAATACTTTGTGCATTTGCTGAAATAAAAAAAAGTAAAACAGTGGAAGAGATAGTAACAAGAATTTTTAAACTTTGCATTATTTAGCCTCCTCAAATTGATTTAATCGTTAGTTTACTTTAATAAATTCATTTTAATTGATTTTGAGTAATTACCAGCTTGCAGTTTTGCAATGTATAAACCACTTGCAAGATTTTCTGCATTAAAGTCGGCTTTATATGTTCCCGCATTCTGTTCCTGATTAACAACTGTTTCAACTTCGTTACCCAGAATGTCGTATACTTTTAATTGAACAAAGGACTGTTCCGGAATGCTGTATTCAATTTTGGTGGATGGGTTAAATGGGTTTGGGTAGTTCTGGCTTAAATAATAATCTTTCGGAAAATTATTAATTTGTTCAACCGAACTGGTAATTGCTGTATTCCAGCTATATCCATCTATATTTATAACACCAACCGCAGGAGGATTCGGATCCGATGCATACAAACTAACACGTGCCCCCTCTATTGAAACGAAATTATAGTCCACTATAGTATTTATACCATCTGTTTCTACGTACCTAGACCTCAATGCAAGAAAGCTTGCACCGCCCGGTAACGTCATAGTGCCATATGCATCGACTGTAACCTCTATCGAGTAGGTTGATGAAAATATGGGTGTGCCATTATACGCAGAAGTTTCAGTAAATGTCTGCATCCAGCTTGAGTTATAGGTTAAAGGAAATACGGCTTCCTGACTGGGAGGATTATCTTTTATTGTAAAAAGATCTCCAGGTTGAGAGACTAACGTAATTGCACTGCCAATAAAATCAAAAGATCCATTTAATTGTGAATATCCCCAAATCTCAGCTTGTTCACCGCTGTAAATTCCCATAGAGTGAAGTGCGATATCTGCTCCGGTAAACTGACTGATATATGGAGTTGTTGCAGGATCAACACTCATCAGCACCGTAGAAGTTCCGTTCTGCAGCGATGTAAAGTCCCAGTTATTACCACCACCTTGGGAACCAATGTCAATCGTGGTTGGTGAATCACCTTCATGAACAGTTGCTGAATTTCCAACGCTGAACTGGCTTGCAATGTCGTTGCTGGTAATAGTGATTTGTGCAAATACTGCTGTTGAGAAGATTGTCAGAAATAGTATTAAATATTTCACGAGGCCTCCTTTTTAAATGATTGATTATTAGTCATTAGTCAAAAGACAATGTGCATAGCAAACTCGTTCAATAAAAATTCTGAAAGAGTTAAACCTACTTCCGTCGGAAAATCGACAGGACGTAGTAAAGAATAATTAAAAATATTATCGCTATGATTATTTAATCGATGAGTAGTTATCTCAAGGGGTTATTAAAATATAGCAATTCATTCCCAGCGAGACAAGCGTATAATAAAATTTTTACTGTAAATATTTTGGTTTGACAGGCAAATTAAAATTTAGTAGCCCAAATGACATCTGCCAGAGTTTCCTGATTTTTCTCCAATTGGAATTTTAAAAGAAAGTGGGGATTAAACCCTTCCATATACTTTTCTATTCTTTCTTTCAACCAGGAAATCTCAGCTTTGAGTTTCCAGTGGTCACCATCCGAGGAGTAAAGAACAATGAATAACCTGTTCTTTAAATGTTTTCTTTGCTGCTGCGATTGATGTTTGTAGAGCCAGATAATTAATTCATTCGTTTTTTTTATTGCCTCATCAATTTTGTAAGGAATATTTTTCGGGAAGATTGAAGTTTTATGATCGAAGGTTACACCATCAATTGAAAAGTCAACAAGCCTATCTTTTGAATCGCGAGCAGGTTTAACATTTGGCAAGGAGCAGAATATTTTTTCAACAGCTTGTGCTGACCAAAAGTTGAACCACCGATTCAAAGTATAGTTTGCAATGTTCTGATGTTCTTTATCATTTTTAAACCGAACTTTAATTTCTTTTAATACTTCTTCAAAAGAAGAAATCTTGTAAACGAAATTTGTTAGCTTGTCAAATTGGTCATTCTGTTTTCTTCCCCACTTGTACGGATAGATTAATCTTTTTTTTAATTCCTTTTCAATTTGGAGAAGTTCTGATATCATCTAATATGAAATCAATCAATTTTCTGAAAGATCATTATTTCCTGATCATCTTCATACAAATACAATTTTAACTTTTCAATTTTATAGCTGTTAACCTTTTCCAGGGCAGAAAGAAATTTTTGTTCAAGGTTACCGGGACATGCCATCTCTGTAGTTGTAATTTTTGAGAATGAAATTCTGTTCTCATTAATTTCTACACTGCCATCTAAAACGTTGCAGCCGGTATTACCGTGAACTCTTTTCTCTTTCACATAAATTTCCAGCACGGGGAGATTTTTAACTGTGTTATCAACAATAACTTTTTCACCTGATATTGATTCGAGAGCCCATATATCGTGCAAGCGGTTGACATCAATTTTTTCAGCTTCATTTGAAGAACAACTAAAACCAAATGATGCAATCATCAGGAAAAGAAAATGCTGTGTTTTCATTTAGTACCTTATTTCTGAAACAAGAAAATATATTCATGCTTAAATATGTAAAAGCCTCCGGCGAGTGCTCTGTAACGCCACAATTCTTTTTGGTTTCTCTTTGCCGTTGTCTGATCAAAATTTTTAACAATCGTAGATTTTAATTTCAGTCCTTGCTTTAGCATTACCTGCATAACATAAAAGCCAAGCGGGATCCATTCTCCGGCAGAATATTTATCACCAATAACTAACGCGCAGTATCTTCCTTTATCAAGAAGCGGATAAGTATTCTCCACAACCTGTCTGAACATTTCCAAAAAGTCCTGTGTTGATTTTGCATTTGAGAGATCGTCTTTGATATTGCTGAATTTTATTATGTCCCAGTATGGGGGATGCAAAATTAAAAACTGGAATGATTTTATTTTCAGTTTCTTCAGTTCAGCACTAAAATTAGTTCCCAAACTATTCCCGTTAATAATTTTTGTTGTAACCTGAAATGGATTTTTTTCTTTTCTGATAGTCGATTCGGCAGATTTGACAACATTTGGATTCAACTCAACTCCAACTCCGTTTCTTCCTAGACGTTTGCATTCAATTAGTGTTGTCCCGCTGCCGAGGAAAGGATCGAGAACCCAATCTCCTTTTTTAGTAAATCTTCTTAGAAGCTGATTTGGAATTTGCGGAATAAAATTTCCCCAGTAATCTGCTTTATGTGTCCCGGATTGATCTCGTTTGTTTAATACCCATAAGCTATCTGTTATCAGATCATCGTATTCTTTCCATCTATTTAGATTTATGTCGTTAACCTTGCCAATCTTTTTTTCTGATAAACTTTTTATCAATCTTTTGATGTAGTATTTAGTCCTCTCTATAGTTTGCGTATTTAGAATTTGCTCAAGTTCAATTTCCATAAACTTCTGCGAATAGTCAATTATATCATTTCCCGCTTTAATTAATATATGTCCATTATCATTAAATGATCCTTTGAGTATTTTTTGCCTGAGTTGAGTTATATCTTTTCTAATAGCTTTTAGATTTGTACTGTTCAGACAGGAATTGATGATTAGCAAAAAATCATCGTTCTTTAAGTCGGGTTTTTTCATTCTAAAAAAAGGAATATCATTTTTATGTAACTATCATCACTCAAAAAAACAATTCAGGATTTAAATTTGCTGATTATTTATTAATTGGAGGTGTATCCTTTATATATTGCACAAGCTGATCAATGAAGAACTCCTTTTCATCGATTATTGCTTTTAGAACATCTCCGATTGATATAAAACCAACCAGCTTGGTTCCATCAAATACCGGAAGATGTCTGATACGTTTGTTAATCATTAAAGCCATACAATCTTCAACATTCTGCGATAAATCAACATATAAAACTTTATCGGACATTATTTCACTCACGGCTAACTGTACAGAAGATTTTCCCTGGAGTACAACTTTTCTAGCGTAATCTCTTTCTGACATTATTCCAACTACATTACTATCTTTAATGACAAGAACTGCCCCAATCTTTTTATCTGCCATTAATTTTAATGCGTCAAAGACTGTTGAGTCCGGTGTTACAGACCAGATTTCTTTTCCCTTGCTCTCGATAATTTCTTTTACGGTTTTCATTTTCAAACCTTTTAACTTTGAATAAAAATATTGTGAGTGAGCACTTTATAACAAATATAAGATTTGCGTTTGTAATAATATAGCGAGAATATAAAATCCTGAATATTTGTAATCAATCCTCAGTTAAAAGTAACAAATAAATAGGTCTCATTTCTCAAATTTTTTTTATTACCATATCTGCTATTTTTTCCCCAATGCTGATTGAAGCTGTTGCAGCGGGAGATGGTGCATTCAGCACGTGAACCATTTTATCGGTTTCTACAATCCGGAAATCGTCAATCAGTTTTCCGTCCGGTGCCAGCGCCTGTGCCCGTACTCCGGCACCGCCAGGTTCAATATCATCTTCCTGAATTTCAGGAACTAATTTTTGCAATGCTTTTACAAATGCATTTTTGCTGAATGACCTATAAAATTCCTCAAATCCCATCCTGTAATACTTTGAAGCCATTTTCCAGAATCCTGAATAGAAAAGCATTTGTGCGACATCTTGAAAAGAAAAATCTTTTTTAGTGTAACCCTCTCTCTTTAATGCAAGAACGGCGTTTGGTCCTGCTTCTACACCACCTTTCATCATTCTTGTAAAGTGAACTCCAAGGAATGGGAAGCGCGGATCAGGAACCGGATAAATTAAATTCTTAACTAAATATTCTTTCTCTTTTTTTAATTTATAATATTCTCCCCTGAATGGGACAATCTGCAGGCCCGGATTAACGGCACAGAGTTTAGCTATTCTATCGCAATGCAATCCTGCGCAATTAACAAGGAATTTAATTTTAAATTCACCCTTTGTAGTCAATGCAATGATTTCGTTATTGTAATTTTTTAATGAAAGGAATTCACAATTCGTTTCAATATTACCACCTTGATCTAAAAATGTTTTGGCGTATGTATTAGTTACTATGGAGTAATCTACTATCCCGGTTTGCGGGACAAATAAACCAGCTATGCCGGCGGCGTGAGGTTCATAATTTTTGATTTCTTCAGCACTCAGTTTTTTAATTCCGACTAAACCATTTGCAACTCCTCTTTTAAATAGTTCATCAAGAGCAGCAATCTCAGCAACTGAAGTAGCAACCACCAGTTTACCGCACTTTTCGTTGGGAATACTGTGCTCATCACAAAATCTGTAGAGCATTTCTCTTCCTAGTGTGCAATTTTGAGCTTTTAACGAACCAGGTTTGTAATACAGTCCGGAATGAATCACTCCACTGTTATTTCCTGTTTGATGAGATGCTAATGATTTTTCTGCTTCAATAAGTAAAATATTCAGTTTTGACTTGTTTTGAAGAGAAAGAGCGGTTGCTGTCCCGATTATCCCGCCACCGATTACTAATATGTCGAAACTTTTTCCGGTCATTATCTGTTTACTTCAATATGCAAAGAATTATCTTGAACTTGAAGAATATATATTGTAACATAAAATTTGTGAATTGGTAAAATCATCACATCGAACTTGATTTATGTATTTATTAGTGAGTAGATTTTATTAAAATCCCTATTGAAAATTTAGACAATTTAATATCCATATCAATCTAGGTTCAATATGAACAGCAAACAAAGGTTAGTGGTTCTTTTTGCATTAATACTCTTAGCTTCTGCACTGGTCTGGTGGCTTGCTAGCGGAGGTGAGATTTTATCTAAAGATGGTATCTGGGTAGAGCAGCAAATGTCAGAACTTGATAAAGCCTTAGGTTTAGAGCCGCAAAAGGAATATCAGGAAAAATTTATTCCCGGTCTTTTGCCACACATAGCTGTTTTTTCAGGAGTTGTAGTATTTATATCCACGATTTTGTTTTTTACATTTAAATCAAAAAAAATAAAGGAGAAAAAATGAGAACAATAATAAAAACATTTATGTTGCTGCTGCTTGCAGTAACGATTAATTTTGCACAGGGCTTTAAAGTTAAAGCAACTGGAGAACAAACATTCAACTTTGAAGATAAGAGAAACCAGGTTAAATTTTTCAGTACAACTCCTCTTGAAGATATTACCGGCATTTCTAATGATGTTAAAGGAAAAGTTACTTTAAATGTGAGCGACATTAAAACTATGAAAGGCTCGATTACTATTTCAGTAGCCTCAATTAAAACAGCTATAGATTTAAGAGATGAGCACTTAAGAAGTGAAAACTGGCTGGATGCAGAAAATTATCCTGAAATTTCTTTCTTGATAAAAAAAGTTGGAGATGTTAAGGTTGCTGAAGATAACCGAATAGAAGCAAAAGTAACCGGAGATTTTTCAGTTCACGGTGTTACTAAAGAAGTTGTCTCTGACGTAACCCTGACTTACCTGGATGCCAATGAGCAAACAAAGCAATTCGCTCCCGGCGACCTTTTGGGTGTGCAGGCAAAATTCAATATTTCTTTATCTGACTATGATGTAGATAATATGATCGTTGGTCAAAAGGTGGCCGATAACATTGAAATTACAGCAACTCTGCGCGGTTCAAACGGCAAATAAATTCTTTAGAAAAATTTTAGTCATAAAATCCGTACGCTGTTTAAAGGCTACGGATTTTTTATTGCTTATATTTCACTACAGATTAAATATTTTTTTGTATGAAAAAGATCATAACGGTATTCGGCAGTTCTAAGCCGATCAATAATGAAGAACAATACGTCACGGCATATAACCTCGGAAAAAAACTTGCCCTAAATGGTTTTGATATTTGCACGGGTGGTTTCAATGGAATAATGGAAGCAGCGTCCCAGGGTGCAGTTGAGGGCGGAGGTGAAGCCATTGGTGTTACAGTTAATTTATGGGAAAGGCAACTTAATAAATACGTAACAAGAGAAATTAAATGCACTACTCTCTTAGAAAGAGTTCAAAAACTAGTTGAACTTGGCGATGGATTTGTTGTGCTGCAAGGTGGCACAGGAACTTTACTTGAACTTGCTGTTGTTTGGGAATATATCAACAAAGGATTAATGGATGTTAAACCAATTGCATGTCATTCATCAATCTGGAAGACAATTGTTTCTGAAATGAATGAACAAATGAAGTTTGAAGGTAGAAACACAGACATTGTTAGGTCGTTTGACACAGTTGACGAGGTTATAAAATACCTCAAAGGGAATCTTTAGTAATTACCTCTAAAAATATTCAAATTAATTAGAATTACTAAAACTCAGGTCTTACTTAAAATAGAGAACTTAATTTTTTTTGGTTTTACAAGTCTCTCGAAATCACCAAAACTCATTTTTATCAGTTCAGTGTGACTGCATGCGTTAAAAGCGATTTCTTCATCTTCAGCTAAACTTTCTGCAACAAATACATCCATTCCGTAGATGTTGCCAAACGGCGGCATTGCACCAGCTTCGCAATCTGGAAATTTATCTATGAATTCCTGCTCATAAGCAAGTCGAACCTCTTTTACTCCAAGAGTATCTTTCAAATGATCAAAACTTACTTTGTATGAAGCCGGTAAAACAGCCATTGCCATTTTTCCATCAATTTTTATTATTACTGTTTTGGCAAGATCTTTTCCAGGAATGTGTGCTATTGCGGCAATCTCCTGTGCTGTATATGCTGATGAGTGCTGGATGGAAATATATTTTACTTTGTTCTCATCCAGAAATGTTTTTAATTTTTTTGATGGCATAACCTCCTCCTGTGAATAATTGTCGAATTGCTCCTTTGTTCGATCAGATAATTCAGTAATGAAATTTTAGAGCGATTACTTATTTAACGGTATAAGATTATTATCAAGATATCTCATCAGCTAATTCCAAAAATCTTTTATATGGAATGGCTGATAAACTCTCTGCCTGGAATGCGCCGTTTGATAAACTGATCATTGAAACCTTTGCAGCAGTCTCTTCATCAGGAGCCTCATAAATATCCAGGAAATCGTAATGCCCCAGGAGAGCATAATGTGCAATAAATTTTACTTCGGGACATTTATTTTTTACCTGGTCCAGCCATTGCCTGCCAAGCTTAGCACGATCTTTCATCTGCTTTGAAGTTTCAGGGGAGAGTTTTGTAAGCATAACATAAGTCTTCATTGCTTAATCCTTTCCGAATAGTTTGTTTTTTCGATTTTTAATTAAGCATAACAACCAAAACTTTACAGTTTAAATTGTAATCTTCAGTTAAATGTAATAAGTGAAAAGTTAAATATCAAAGGTGATTGAAATAACTCGATTGGTAATTAGCAAACGTATTATTAAAAGTAGATGGCGGATTCTTATAAAAGATATTTAATTGCAACAAAACCGCCGATAAGCAGAACGGTAAAAGCAATCGCCAGCCAGTTAAAATATTTATCAATAAATGATTTAATCTGGGGTCCAAACTTCCAGATCAATGCAGCAACTAAAAAGAAACGCGCTCCCCGGCTTATGATTGAAGCGACAATAAACATGACCATATTGATATTAAAAGCTCCGGAAGAGATAGTTATTACTTTATAGGGAAGAGGTGTAAATCCTGCTGTAAAAATTATCCAGAAATCGTAGTCATTATATAATTTTTGAATATTGTAAAATGCCTGCGTTGTGAAACCTGGAATATTATTGAAGAAAAAGTTTGCAATACCAGTAAATTCGTTAGATGGTGTCCACCAAAGAAAATGACCAATTGCATAACCCAGCAGCGCTCCGCTTACCGATCCTATTAAACACACTGCTGCAAATTTAAAAGCTTTCTTGACTTGAGCCAAGAACAAGTGCAATAAGCAGTGCATCCGGAGGAATAGGAAAGAATGAAGACTCGGCAAAAGCCAGAAGGAAGAGTGCTGCTGTTCCGTATGGAGTTTTCGACCAGTGAAGCACCCAGTCGTAAAGATTTCTTAGTAGTTTCATTTATTCCTTAGAATGAGCGACTAAATTAGGTAAATCGTCTGTTCCGTAAAAATATTAATGGCTTAATTATTGATTTTGACATGCGCAATAATCTTGTGCCTTAAAACTTAATTTCGTTAAGTTTAAATGGCTACTTTAAATAATTTATTATTAACAACTTAGGAGAGGAAAAATGAAAAATTTTATTTACGATTTTTTTCAGTTCTGTTTTTTCTGTCTGGTTTATCGTTTTCTCAGGTTTATGTTAAATTGGGTGGCGGATATAATTTGGATTTTAACTCTATGAATCTCGGCACAACGTCACAGGCTCCAGTTCAGAAAATTTTAGTTACGAAGCCGTTAATGGATTCTTTGGATAAGGGTCCAAATATTGCAGGTGCCTTTGGTTATAATTTTTCTTCTTACCTTGCTGGTGAATTAGGTATAGTTTATAAACTATCCAACGGAATTTGAGGAAAAAGATCAATTTGGTACACAAACTTATACAACATACTTAAATGGTTCATTTTTTGGATTTGCACCAACGTTTGTGATTAATGCTCCATTAGATAATGTAACACCCTTTGCATGAAGCTTGGTTTATTGATTGCTCTTCCAAGCTTCAGAGATAACGAAACCAATTATGCATGGGGATACCGAAAAAGAGACTTTCGGTGGTGGAGTAGATTTTGGTTTGACTGGTGGCGTAGGAATTCTTGTTCCACTTGGTACAAAAATTAATTTCTATTGCAGAACTTGATTTTATCAGCTTCACTTGGAAACCAGCAGAAATAGAAGTGAACAGACTCCGACGGAACAACGGCAACAATTAAATTTGAAGATGAATGGACTTCAAATGATAAAATTTAGTGATGATCCAATGTTTCCTTCCATTTAGTAACGTGGGTTTAAATATTGGGATACAGATAGGATTCTAAAATTTTAAAATAAAAGTATTTACCTTCACGAGGCTGTCACTTTTTGGCAGCCTTTTTTGTTATTCACTGCCTTTCTAATTGGTATATACTATTACTATTTTTCCGCTCAAAAATTCAAAGGATATAATATGCAATTCGAACGCAGTGCCGGCATTCTTCTTCATCCAACTTCACTTCCGGGTAAGTTTGGTATAGGTGATCTCGGTAGTGAAGCTTATAAATTTATTGATTTCTTAAAAGAAGCCGGGCAAACTTTATGGCAGGTTTTTCCACTTGGGCCCACTGGTTATGGTGATTCACCTTATCAATGCTTTTCTGCTTTTGCAGGCAATCCACTATTAATCAGCCCGGAAAAATTAAAAGAAGATGGCTTACTTTCAGATGATGATTTAAAGAGCCCTATTCAATCTGACCAGAAAAGAATAGATTATGGGCAGGTTATTGATTATAAAAAATCAATTCTAAAAAAAGCTTATATAAACTTTAGAGGTAATTCAAATAGTATAGAGGAAGAATTTAAAAAGTTCTGTGAAACTCAAAAAGAATGGCTGGATGATTTTGCTCTTTTTATGTCTTTAAAAGATCACCACGGAGGTGCAGTCTGGAGCAGTTGGGAGAAAGGACTTGTACAAAGAGATAAAAAGGTATTAGCTGACTGGGAGAACAAGTTGAGTGATGACATTCAATACCAGAAATTTATTCAGTTCAGTTTTTTCAAGCAGTGGGATTCAGTAAGAAATTATGCAAATGAAAAAGGAATAAAGATCATTGGAGATATGCCCATCTTCATTGCATATGACAGCTCGGATCTTTGGGCAAACAAAGAACTTTTCACAGTTGATGAAGAAGGAAAGTTAACTTTTGTCGCAGGTGTTCCGCCTGATTATTTCAGCGAAACGGGACAACTTTGGGGAAACCCGCTTTATAAATGGGATGAAATGGAGAAGGATGATTTTCTTTGGTGGCGAAAAAGATTTTCAAGTCTGTTTCAACTTGTTGATATTGTAAGGATTGATCATTTTCGTGGATTTGAAGCATACTGGAAAATTCCCGGTGGCGAAAAAACTGCTCAGAAAGGAAAGTGGACCAAAGCTCCAGGTGAGAAACTTTTTAATACTTTGAAGAAACATCTAGGTGAACTTCCAATTCTTGCAGAGGATCTTGGTGTAATCACTCCCCCTGTAGAAGCATTAAGAGATCAGTTTGGATTTCCGGGAATGAAAGTTTTACAGTTTGCATTCGGCACGAAGATGGAAACAAAATTTTTACCACATAATTTTATACCAAATTGTCTGGTTTATACGGGCACACACGATAACGACACGACCCGTGCCTATTTTGAAAAAGAAAAAGAGAAGGATGGAGATATATTCGAACATGCACAGAAGTATCTTAATTATTATGGCAATGACATTCTCTCAGAACTTATTCGAGTTGCTTATGCATCAGTCGCAAATATTGTAATCATTCCGATGCAGGATATATTGAATCTTGGAGCCGATGCACGAATGAATTTCCCCAGTACTACCGGCGGTAATTGGAGCTGGAGGTTTACCTGGGATCAGATTGATGAAAATCTTTCAAAACATTATAATGGACTTACCCAGCTTTATGAGCGTCCTCCAAAACCAAAAGAAATTGAAGAAATTAATGTTGAGGCAGAATAATTACACTTATTTTTTGTTATTTATTGGCAATAATTCAGAAACTTATTTGTTATAAATGTATCATATAATTGCGAATTAAAATTTTTAGATCACCCAACAATCAGGAGACCTAACTTGAAACAGATATCAGCCCTTTTTGTATTATTTATTTTTTTATTTACTTCTTGTAACAACGGCCAGTCAGCACCATCAGGTAATTTAAACTGGAATAGTAATCTGGAAAAAGCAATTCAACAGGCAAAGAAAGAGAATAAAGCCGTGCTTGTTAATTTTACAGGAAGCGACTGGTGCATCTGGTGCAAGAGACTAAGTTCCGAAGTGTTCCAGCAAAAGGAATTTGAAGAGTACGCAAAAAGCAGCTTAGTGCTGGTTATGCTTGATTTTCCTAGAAGCATTGAGCAGACTCAAGAAATAAAAGCTTATAACAATATGTTAGCTCAAAAATATGGTATACAGGGGTTTCCAACAATTTTAATAATTAATAGTAAGGGAGAGTTGGTTGCAAAAACCGGCTATCAACAGGGTGGTGCTTCCAACTATGTTAAACATATAAAATCTTATCTTTAAAAAAATTAAAAGGCGATCGGAAGGTCGCCTTTTTTGTTTCCTGTTCGAGTAAAACACCACTTAAAAAATAGATAATAATCGGTCTCAATTGTAATAATATAATTCTAGTTGAGCTTGATGTACCCACATTTACCAAAAGCGTTTATTCCTATAAGTTAAACACCGTAAACGAACCCGTCACCTTTGTCGAAAAAAAAAGATAATTTCGACTAAATTATCCTCAACAAAATTTAGCTAAGAGTTGATATTACCATAAAAAAAAGGCATATTTATTTTTGAAAACATAAATCCTTACTCAATAAAAACGAAAGGCCGCATATGAAGAAAATCATTACGTCACTTTGCTTACTTTCAATAGTTCTTGTCTTTACTATTGAATCTGAAGCTCAGTCTGCTAACTCTTCGATTAATCCTTACTTGCAGGTAGTTTTACTAGATGCTGCCAGCACTGAAATAATCGATGTTTATGCCACCCTACGAGATCAATATTCTTTTGATGATCTTAAACAGCAAACAGCATTACTTCCCAAAAAGGAAAGACAGCGCGAAGTTGTAAGAATTCTAAGAGAATATGCAGCTGAGAAACAATATGATGTTCGCAATTACCTTGAAGGGGCAAAGCAGCAAAATCTGGTGAGTAAAATTGATATTCTCTGGGCAGCAAACACAATAGTCTTTTCCGCTGTGCCCGAAGTTATTTATTACCTTGCCGAGAATTATGATGAAATAGCAGAGATAAGATATGATCCTAAGTTTGACGAAAGCCTTGTCACAGATCCAACAGAAGATGTTCAAACATTCTATCCGCCCCAGCCGAGTGACAATCCACCTCCCCCACAGATAGGATTAACCTTGATAAATGCACCCGCAGTTTGGGCTGCTGGAGATAGCGGTCAGGGCGTTATTGCTGCAAATCACGATTCAGGTTGTGATTGGGACCATCCTGATCTCATTCATAACATATGGAATAATTTAGGTGAAGATTTTGATAATGATGGTCATACAGTTGAATGGACAGGCTCTGCCTGGGTTTTTGATCCCGGTGATATAAATGGTGTTGATAATGATGCAAATGGCTACGTTGATGATTTCATTGGTTGGGATTTTGCAAGTAATGGTAATGATCCGAATTCCAGCGCAACTCACGGTACTGCCACTGCCGGTATAATCTGTGGAGATGGAACAAATGGAACACAGACAGGAGTAGCACCAAAAGCAAAGTTGATAAACTGTGAACTTAGTGGCGAATCAACTACATGGCTGGCAATTCAGTACTCAGTTGCAGCGGGAGTAGATGTGATAACAAGTTCGCATAGTTATAAATGGTATTTTTCACCGCAGCCAAATTATCCGATGCACAGGCAGATGAATGATTTTGAATTAGCTGCAGGTGTTGTTCATACTAACTCTACTAGTAACGATGGTAATTCTGTTGGAATTCCATTTAACATATCTGCGCCTGGAAACACACCTACAGCCTGGATTCATCCTGATCAAACACTGGTTGGCGGATTAAGCTCAGTAATCGGAGTTGGAAATGTTACTGCTTCAACCGATATTATTGCTAGCAGCTCACCCTGGGGTCCAACAGTGTGGGAAGATTTACAAATCAATCACCCAAGTTATCCTTTCGCCATGCCAATTGAATACCAGGACTACCCGTACGAAACTATACCCGGATCAATGGGATTGATAAAACCGGATGTTTCAGCGCCCGGTAATGGAACTACATCAACTACTAACGGTGGTGGTTACTGCTTCCTTTAGCGGTACATCCGGCGCAACACCACACGCTTGCGGAACAGTCGCATTAGTCTTATCAATAAATCCCAATTTAACACCGGCAGAAGTTAGCATGATTATGCAAACAACTGCTGTTGAAAAAGGACGATCCGGGAAAAGATAACAGATATGGTGCTGGCAGAATTGATGCCTATGCTGCTTACCAACTTGCTTTGGCTATGATCCCCGTTGAGCTATCATCCTTCATAGCAGCAGCAGATGAAAACTCTGTAACTTTAAACTGGTCTACTGCTACAGAGACAAACAATTCCGGTTTTTCAATTGAAAGAAAAACTCCTCTTGATGAAAGATGGATTGAAGTTGGTTTTGTTCCCGGCTTTGGAACTACAACCGAGAGGAAAAGCTACTCATTTACTGATGAAAATCTTGTTATGGGTTCTTACAGCTACAGACTGAAGCAGGTTGATTTTGATGGAACCGTTGAATACAGCAATGAAGTTCTTGCCGAAGTAAGTGCACCAAGGAATTTTGCGCTGATGCAAAACTACCCGAACCCTTTTAATCCGTCTACAACAATTGAGTTTTCAATTCCGCAGACAAGCAGTGTTTCAATCCAAGTTTACAGTATTATCGGAGAGCTTGTTGCGAGTCTTATCAATCAGACTCTCGATGCCGGTTATCATAAATTTAATTTTGATGCAAACAACTTGCCATCGGGCACGTATGTTTATCAATTGAAAGCAACCGGACAGAACGGAACATTTGTAGATACGAAAAAAATGTTATTGATGAAGTAAAAATCTATTTGGTAGCACAGATTATTAAACTGTGCTACCATGTTATTTTATTCAAAGGCGATTCAGATGAGTCGCCTTTTTATTTTCGGGGCTGTCTACGCGTGCGCGGTGACAGAGAATAATTCTTTATATTTAAGCAATTAAATTTTATTTGATGAGGTTTCTATGCGTATGAAAATAATAGTTATTTCAATTCTCTTTTTATTGGTTGCTATCATTGCTTCTCAAAACACAATTGAGACCAATCTTATTTTTTTGTTTTGGTCTATTCAGGCACCTTTAATAGTGATGATAGTAGTTATTTTTATTTTGGGTTTGGTTATCGGTTTAATATTCAGCAGCAATTATGAAAGGAAGAAAAAGAAGCAAGAATCAGTAATTCAGAAGAAAACGGAAGGAAAAGACACACATTCTAGCAAAACTCAGATTTAATAGGGTATAAAAAAAGTTGCTTTGGTAATTAAGTAAATAAGCTTATCTTTGAGTGTTCTTTTTCGCCCTTTTTGGGCGATTTTTGTTTGTATGAATCAGAATTTTGAAAATATACGTGAAATTGCTAAGCAGGTTTCCGAACAAAACAATCTATTTCTTGTTGATCTGATTGTTCGTGGTTCAGAACAAAGCAGAGTGATTGAAGTCTTCATAGATGGTGAAAAAAACATTTCGGCTGACGAATGTGCATTAGTCAGCAGAGAAATAAGCAAGCAGATAGATGAGAAGGAAATACTAAAATCTTATCGTCTGGATGTTTCATCACCGGGAGTGGATAGACCACTAATCTATTTGAAGCAATTTTCGAAACATTTAAATAGATTATTTGAAATTGAATTTTCCGCCAAAGGCGGATCCGCCTCCGGCGGAAATGCTTTCGGTTCCTCATCAACTTTTAAAGGAAAGCTGGTTTCAATTGAAGATGAAGTCCTGACATTTAAATCAGACAAAGAAATAAAAATAAAATTTTCAGAGATTGTAAAAGCAAAAGTTTTAGTAAGTTTTAATTAAAGGAGATCTAAGTAAATGAATCGCGAAATAGTTGAATCTTTCGCCGATATGGTTAAAATGAAAGGCATTGATAAAGATGTGCTTGCAGGCATCCTTGAAGAAGTATTCACTCTTCTGGTGAGAAAAAAATACGGTGAAGATGCACGATGCGATGTAGTTGTTAATATGGATCGCGGCGATATTGAAATCTATCTGGAAAGACAAATAATCGATGAAGTAACCGATCCAGCTACTCAGATAAGCCTTGAAGAAGTTAACCGCAAAGGAAATGAAGATCAACTTGAAGTTGGCGAGGATTATGTTGAAAAGATTGCACTTGCTTCACTTGGCAGAAGGTTAATTACGCTTGCCAAGCAGAGCCTTAACCAGAAAATTAGAGAATTAGAAAAAGATATTATCTATAATGAGTATAAAGAGCTTGTTGGAGAAATTGTTGTCGGCGATATTTATCAGATAAGGAAAAACGATATCCTTATCAATCATAATAAAAATGAACTGGTCCTTCCACGCGACGAACAGATTCCCTACGAAAAATATAAAAAGGGAGAAACTATCAGGGCTATCGTTAAGGAGGTAAGGAAATCCGGAAGTGGCCCGCAGATAATTGTTACAAGAGCCGATAATATGTTTTTAAGAAGATTATTTGAAATTGAAATTCCTGAAATTTATGATGGAATTATTGAGATTAAAGGAATTGCTCGCGAACCCGGCGAAAGAGCAAAAATATCCGTTGAATCGCAGGATGCACGTATTGATGCAGTTGGTGCTTGTGTTGGTATGAAGGGTGTAAGAATTCACGCAATTGTCAGAGAGTTGAGTAATGAAAACATCGACGTGGTGAATTTCACCGATGACCCGACATTGTATATCCAGAGGTCACTGGCTCCGGCTAAAATTAAACAGGTTGAAGTTGACGAAGAAGCTAAAAAAGCCACAGTCAGTGCCGACTCTGACCAGGTTTCGTTGATTGTTGGAAGAAACGGGGTTAACATTCGCCTTGCTATGAAACTAACCGGTTATGAAATAGATGTATTACGAGAGCAAAAAGCTTTTGAAGAATATGAAGAAGATATTGAGCTTATAGATTTGAAAGAAGAACTTGGAGAGGAAGTTTATAATACGTTGATCAATAATCGTTATGACACTGCATTGGAAGTACTAACTGCTGGTGTTGAGAAACTGATGGAAATAGAAGGATTCGATGAGGAAAAAGCTAACACTATAATTGAACTTCTTAAAGCTGAATTTGAAGAAGAGGAATAATAATACCTGACTACATTTATGGCTGATACTAAAGAAAAAAAGACCAGAATTTATAAGCTCGCCACCGAGTACAATCTTTCTGCTGACTCCCTTGTTGAGTTTCTGAACAGTAAAGGTTTCAAGGTAAAGAACCATATGTCTTTGCTGGAAGATGAAATGATCGAAGCCATAAATGCGCATTATAAAAAAGATATTGAAAAGGCAGAGCATCATTATAAAAAGTTGGCTGAATTCCATAAGAAGCGCGCTGAGCGGGCAATTAAAGATGCTAAAGAGGAAGGAAAAGAAATTGAAGAGATCGAAACTCTTCCGGAAGTAGAATCTGTTGAGCCTGAATCTATAATTAAGGCAACTGAAAAGGCAGTAGAAGAGGTTGCTCAGATAGAATCTGAAAAGGAGGATCAGCCCCCTTCAGATGAGAAGGCGGAAGAAAGCCCGGCATCAGATTCGCAAGTAAAAGATGATAAGGGAAAAGAAAGCAGAGTTCCTAAACCTAAAGGATTAAAAGTCATTGGCAAGATGGATCTTGATGAAAGAAGAAGAAAGAACCGAAGAAAACTGATGGTACAAAACCAGAGGGTGAAAAAGAAGAAGTTGTTAAAAAGAAACGTAAACCAAGAATAAGAAAGAAAAAAGCCGAAGGTGCTGCAGAAGACACACCGGAAGCTAAAAAGAAGAAACGAGTAAGACGATTTGAAGTGGATGAACGGGAAGTAAAGGAAGCCATAAGAAAAACTCTGATGAGCATGGATGATGCATCAGCACCTGGTCGAGCAAGTGCAAGAAAAAGAAAAAGAAAAGAGAGAGAAGCACTCGAGGAGAAAAAACTTGAGGAAAAATCTCTTGCCGGAAAAACATTAAAAGTTAATGAGTATATCTCAGTTAGCGAACTGGCAAATCTTATGAACGTTCCTGTTAGCGATGTTATTACAAAGTGTATTGAGCTTGGGCTGATGGTTTCCATTAATCAGAGACTTGATATTGAAACCATTACACTCGTTGCAGACGAATTTGAATTTGATATCGAGCTTCAGGAGGAATACACATCTGATGCTGTTGAGGATTCTGAAGACGGGATTGAAGAATTGCTGTCACGATCGCCGGTTGTTACAATAATGGGGCATGTTGATCACGGTAAGACTTCTCTTCTTGATTATATAAGAAGAACAAATGTTGTTGCGGGTGAGTCAGGTGGAATAACACAGCACATTGGTGCATACAAAGTTGAATTAGAAAATGGACGCTCCATAACTTTTCTTGATACTCCCGGGCATGAAGCTTTTACTGCAATGCGTGCTCGTGGTGCACAACTGACTGATATTGTTGTGCTTGTAGTTGCTGCCGATGATGCAGTTATGCCTCAAACAATTGAGGCGATTAACCATGCTCAGGCTGCAGGTGTTCCAATTGTTGTTGCGATTAATAAGATAGATAAGCCGGGTGCTAATCCTGAAAGATTAAAACAGCAGCTTGCTGACAGGAATATTCTAATTGAAGAGTGGGGCGGAAAATATCAAGCGGTGGAAATATCAGCAAAGCTCGGAACAAAAGTAGAACAGCTAATGGAAAAAATTCTACTTGAAGCTGAAATACTTGATCTAAAGGCAAATCCAGAGAGATTAGCCCGAGGCGTTGTGGTCGAATCAGAACTTGATAAAGGAAAAGGAATCACGGGAACAATTTTAGTTCAGAAGGGTACTTTAAGAATTGGCGATCCGTTTATAGCTGGAATATACCAGGGTAAAGTACGTGCAATGTTTGATGAAAGAGGAAAAAAAGTAACCGAAGCTCCACCAGCAACACCAGTTATGGTTCTTGGATTTGAAGGTCCGCCTCAGGCAGGTGATTCATTTGTGGTTGTGGAAACCGAAAGAGTTGCAAGGGATATAGGAATAAAAAGACAGCAGTTAAAACGTGAACAAGATCAGAAGCAGATTCATCATCTCACTCTGGATGAAGTCGCAAAGCAGATAAGTATTGGAGGAGTTAAAGAACTTCCGCTTATAGTGAAAGGTGATGTTGATGGTTCTGTTGAAGCGCTTGCGGATTCGTTATTAAAGTTATCTACAGAGGAAGTTGTTATTAAAGTTATTCATAAAGGAGTTGGAGGAATATCCGAAAGTGATGTTCTTCTTGCTGATGCTTCCAGTGCCATCATAATTGGATTCCATGTTAGACCGAATCTAAACGCAAGGAAGCTCGCTGAAAAACAGCATGTCGATATTCGTCTTTATAGCGTTATTTATGATGCAATCAATGAAGTCAGATCTGCACTTGAAGGTTTATTGTCTCCAATTATTTCAGAAGAAGTTACTGCAACTCTGGAAGTAAGAGACATATTCAAAGTTCCGAAATTTGGAACAGTTGCTGGTTGTTACGTACTTGAAGGAAAAATATCTCGCAGCAACAAGATACGTTTGATCAGGGAAAGTATCGTAATTTTCGATGGTGATATTGGTACCCTGAAGAGATTTAAAGATGATGTTCGGGAAGTTGATGCCGGTTACGAATGCGGATTGAATATTGCAAATTATAACGATGTTAAGGTCGGCGATAATATAGAATCGTATAAGTTAGTAGAAACAAAGAAAACCTTATCGTAAAGTATATTTCATTCTAACATTACCAGCATACAAATCATGTCTTCACATAGAGTCGATAAAGTAGAGCAATTAATTAAAGAACAAATTAGTTACATTTTACTTCACAAACTGCAAGACGATGATCTTGGTTTTATCACAGTAACTGATGTTAAGGTAAGTGCCGATTTAAAAATTGCAAAAATTTATCTCTCGGTTCTCCAGAAGGAAAGAAGAGATTTTGTTCTTAACAAAATAAATCGGCGGCTGGGTCATATAAGAAGTGAACTTGCTCACAGGATAAGAATTAAATTTGTACCAGAACTGAAATTTTTTATTGATGACACACTTGATTACGTTGAAAAGATTGAAGGATTGATTAATGAAATTCACAAACAGAATAATAACCAATCAGACACTTGATCTTTCGGATGCGGATTTCTCCGAAGGCGAAATAATTCTTATTGATAAACCTTCCGGCCCTACGTCATTTCAGGTTGTAAGCAAGATAAGAAAAATTACAGGTGTGAAGAAAGTTGGTCACTCTGGAACACTGGATCCTAAGGCAAGCGGCCTGATGATTGTTTGCACAGGAAAAAAAACAAAAGAGATGGATCGTTTTATAAATTTAAATAAAACATATTCTGGAATTATCAGATTAGGTTTAACTTCTCCTTCGATGGATACGGAAACAGAATGTTCTGAACTTCCTCTGCCAGAAGTTCTGGAAGAGAAAGAAATTCTTGAAGTACGTAATAACTTTTTAGGTGAGATTGAACAAATACCACCAATGTATTCTGCGGTTAAAATCAATGGGAAAAAACTTTATAATCTTGCAAGAAAAGGGAAATCGATTGAACGTGAACCCAGAAAGGTTTTCATAGAAAGATTTGAAATTGAAAAAATTGATCTGCCCGACATTTATTTTACAATCACTTGCTCAAAAGGAACTTATATCAGGGTTATTGCTGATGACTTTGGGAAGAAACTCAACAGTGGCGGAATTTTAGTGGAATTAAGAAGGACGCGAATAGGTGATTTTCAGGTTGATGATGCAATTAGAATTGATCTGTTTGCCCCATTGTTTTTAGCTAATAGTGCACCCAGACAAGTTGTATCTTAATAATGGTAAATGAGTTCAAAGCTTTTAATTCGGAATGGATTAGTATAAATTTACAGCCTTTTGATAATACGATTTAAGATGAAGATAATAAAAGATTTACAGGAAATAGAGAGGAATGAAAAAAGTGTTATTACACTCGGCACATTTGACGGGCTTCATCTCGGACACCAGCAGATTGTGGATACAGTTATTAAAAAATCCTTGCAATCTGGTGGAAGAAGTTTCCTGATTACTTTTGACCCACATCCCAGGAAAGTTATTCCTGGTAGAAACGACGTCAAGATTTTAAGCGATCTTGAAGATAAAATTGTAATTTTAGAAAAGCTTGGCCTGGAAAATCTTTTTGTAATTAATTTTACAAATGAATTTTCACGACAGTCTCCCGAAGAATTTGTAGAAAAATATCTTGTAAAAGGCATCGGGCTTAGTGAAATAGTAATTGGTTACGATCATCATTTCGGAAAGGAAAGAGATGGTAACTTTAAACTTCTTCAGGATTTGGGACGGAAGTTTAAGTTTGCCGTAACAGTTGTTCCCGAACTTTCCGTTGGAGGTGAAACTGTAAGCAGTACAAAAATTAGAAATGCTCTTCTTTCAGGTGATGTCGTTAAAGCAGGAAAAATGCTTGGCAGACCTTACTCATTTAAAGGTAAAGTAGTTAGAGGTGATGGCAGAGGTAAGAAACTGGGTTTTCCTACTGCTAATCTCTCAACCGGGAATGAAGACAAGCTAATTCCTGCAAAAGGTATTTATGCTGCTGAATGTAAAGTTGAAAACGAAAAACATTTTGGTCTTCTAAGTCTTGGCAGCAGACCAACGTTTCATAATGATGGGGATATCATTCCCGAATTTTACATCTTTGATTTTGATAAAGATATTTATGACAAAATAATGCAGGTGAATATTATAGAAAGAATCCGGGATGAGGAAAAGTTTGATTCGGTGGAAAAATTAATTATCCAAATGAAAAAAGATGAAAAAACAGGAAGAGAAATTTTAAGTAAACTAATTAATTAATCCTGGTTCATCCGCATCTCGCGGACTGCTTCTGGGGTTATATTGTATAACTAATAATAAGGTTAAATAAAATGACAAAAGAAGAAAAAGCCGAAATAATAAAAAAATACGGCGGAAACGAAAAGGACTCTGGTAAAACAGAAGTACAGGTTGCTCTTCTCACGAAGAGAATAAACGACCTGACAGAGCACTTCAACAAACACGCTAAAGATCATCACTCAAGAAGAGGATTGATGATGATGGTTGGTAAAAGAAGAAGGCTCCTTGATTATCTGACAAAAAAAGATATTGAGAGATACAGAGCAATAATTAAAGATTTGAACATAAGAAAGTAAGGAATTTGAAATGTTAGTAAAAAAGGAAGTCGAAATCGGCGGTAAAATATTTTCGATTGAAACAGGGAGATATGCAAAACAGGCAAACGGTGCAGTCATGGTTCGCTACGGCGATACAATGGTTCTGGTTACAGCAGTTGCATCCACAGAAGTAAAGGAAAATCAGGATTTCTTTCCTCTTCAGGTTGAATACAGAGAAAAGACATCTGCCGCAGGCAAATTTCCAGGCGGATTTATAAAACGAGAAGGAAGACCGACTGAGAAAGAAATACTCAGCTCAAGATTAATTGACAGACCAATCAGACCTCTCTTCCCGGAAAATTTTATGAACGAAACTCAGGTGATTGCTTTAGTTGTTTCGTACGATGGTCAGAATGATGCTGATGTGCTCGGTGCAATAGGTGCTTCCGCTGCATTAACAATATCTGATATTCCGTTTGATGGCCCAATAGCCGAAGTGCGGGTTGGTAGAGTTAACGGGCAGCTAATAGTAAATCCCACACACTCAGAGATAGAACAGAGTGATCTGGAACTTGTTGTTGCCGGAACAAGCGATTCTATTATTATGGTCGAAGGTGAATCTAAAGAAGTAAATGAAGATGATCTTCTTAATGCACTTAAGTTTGCTCAGGAGGAAATTAATAAGATTGTTCAGCTTCAAATCGAACTTAGAAATGAAACGGGGAAAAATAAGTGGGAAATAAAACCAAAAGCAATAGATGAAGAATTAAAGAAAGAAGTCCTGGAGCTGGCGGGCGAAAAATTTAAAGATATCGTTTACTCAGTTCTTGCCAAAGAAGAAAGATCTGCAAAAAACAAACAGCTGCAGGAAGAAATTATAACAGCACTTTCAGAAAGATTTCCTGAACAGGAAAAAGTTATTGATTCGATCCTTCATGATCTGGAAAAAGAATTAATGAGAGAAAGAATTCTTTCCGAAGGTATTCGTCTTGATGGAAGAAACACAACTCAAATCAGACCAATTACAATTGAGCTTGGGTTACTGCCGCGAACACATGGTTCAGCATTGTTTACAAGAGGTGAGACACAAAGCTTAACAACAGTTACTCTTGGTACCAAAAACGATGAACAGATAATAGATGGTCTGCGTGAAGAATACACTAAAAGATTTATGCTTCACTATAACTTCCCGCCATTCAGTGTTGGCGAAGTCGGAAGAATGATGGGTGTAGGAAGAAGAGAAATAGGACATGGAAATCTTGCTGAGAGAGCATTAAAAATGGTCTTCCCGGGTGAAGAAATTTTTCCATACACCGTGCGGCTAATTTCAGATATTCTTGAATCTAATGGTTCATCTTCGATGGCAACAGTATGTGCGGGCTCACTTTCAATGATGGATGCAGGAGTTGGTATAAGCAATAGTGTAGCTGGTATTGCTATGGGATTAGTAAAAGAAGGTGACAGATATGCAATCTTATCGGATATCCTCGGAAACGAAGATCATCTTGGTGATATGGACTTTAAAGTGGCGGGCACTATGAATGGAATCACGGCTTTTCAAATGGACATTAAAATTCAGGGAATATCTTTTGAGATAATGGAAAAAGCATTGCAGCAGGCGCGCGAGGGAAGACTTCATATACTTGGAATTATGGATCAATCATTAGCTAAACCGCGTGAGCAGCTTTCTGAATTTGCACCTCGATTAATTTCAATGAAGGTAGAGCAAGATCAAATAGGATTAATAATTGGCCCCGGAGGAAAAACAATCCAGGGAATGCAGAGATTGTTTGGCGTTGAGATAAATATTGAAGACGATGGAACAGTTAACATTGCATCACCAAATAAAGAGAATGCTGTAAAGTGTAAAGAGTATATTAAGAAAATGACTGCCACTCCTGAAATCGGAGAAATTTATGAAGGTGTTATTACAAAATTGATGGATTTCGGTGCTTTTGTGGAAATCCTTCCAGGCAAAGAAGGACTTCTGCACATCTCTCAAATTGACAACAAGAGAGTTGAAAAAGTTAGTGATTATTTTAAAACCGGAGATAAGGTAACCGTTAAACTGATCAAAATTGAAAACGGCAAGTTCTCTCTTAGCAGAAAAGAATTATTAAAATAGGAAGTCAGCAAAAAAGGTAATTACTCCGAACAGTTAGCTGTTTCCAAATGTTATTATTCATTAAAATGAATTTTTGTAATTAATTTTAGTCAAAAAGCCCAATATGCAAATTGAAATATTTTTCTTCAATGTGGTTATAACCTTGCTCTGTTTTTTGTTTTTAGCAGAGTATGATAGAGTGCATGAGAGCTTTTTATTTTTTAAAAGTTTATCAATGAAATATTTAGTTTCATTAAGCGAGTTTGTACCAAATGGTAAAAGAAATTATTATCAACTCCACTTCCACGCAAACACGTGTTGCTATTACGGAAGATGGAAACTTAGTCGACTTTTTTGTAGACTACCCTGAAAACCGCCGAATGGTGGGGGACATATATCTTGGAAGAATTGCAAGAGTTCTTCCAGGGATTCGCGCTGCATTTATTGATATCGGAATGAAGCACGATGCCTTTCTTCATTTTTCAGATATTGGAGAACGCACACAGCAGCTCCAGGACATGCTTGGAGATGAGGATACTGATCTGGATGAAGAAGATAGATTCAAACGGAAGCACATTCACACAAGTAAAACCTGAGTCGAACAGGACCGAACCGCAAATTCCAACCTTAAAAAAAGGTCAGGAAATACTTATCCAGATTATTAAAGAACCGGTAAGCAACAAAGGAGTGCGTGTGACATCTTCGGTTTCTCTCCCGGGCAGATTCTGTGTGCTTTTACCGTATGATAATAAAGTAGGAATTTCCAAAAAGATTTACGATTTCAAAGAGCGTAAAAGACTCCGTTACATTGCACGGCAAATAGTTCCTGAGAATTATGGATTAATTATTAGAACCGTTGCGCAGAAACAAGATGAGGAAATCCTTAAAGATGACCTGAAAAATCTTATGAAAACATGGGAACGAATAGAAAAAGAGGCTAAGTCCCAAAATCCTCCTGCTCTTGTTTACCAGGATTTGAATACAACAGTAAGTGTTATCCGTGATCTTTTCAATTCCGATATCTCAAAAATATTTGTCGATTCAAAAAAGCTTCACAAAGAAATAAAAAATTACCTTGAGCTTGTTCAACCCGCTATCGCTGAAAAAGTAGATCTTTATAAATCCACATACGGGATATTCAACACCTTCAAGATTGAAGAGCAGATTAAAACTTTGATGGGAAGAAAAGTTTCTCTACCCAGTGGAGGTTATCTAATCATCGAGCATACTGAAGCAATGGTAGTAATTGATGTAAATAGCGGAAAATATGCTAAGAGTAAAGATCAGGAATTAAATTCACTCAAAACTGACCTTGAAGCATCAAGGGAAATAACACGACAATTAAGACTGCGTGATATCGGCGGAATTATTGTTATAGATTTTATTGATCTCGAAGATGACAAGAACCGGAAAAAAGTTTACGATGAATTAAAGAAAGAGTTCAGAAAAGACAGAGCCAAGGTGTCTATTTTACCAATGTCCGATTTTGGCTTGATACAAATTACCCGGCAGAGAGTAAGACAAAATATTGTTCAGGCGATTAAAGAGGTCTGTCCTGAATGTCATGGTACAGGATTATTAACCAAGAGTTCCCATTTGGTTTATGATCTTGAGAGCTGGTTGAAAAAATTCAGAAGAAAATCACGGGAGAGAAGCATTATTCTCAAATCTCATCCTTCTACTATTACCAAAATCAGGGAAGGTAAGGTTAAATCTTTATTTAAACTTCAGTTTAAATACTTAGTAAAAATTACCCTAAGAGAAGATGCCACAATTTCACCGGATACTTTCGAATTCTTTTCTGCTAAATCCGGCCATGATTTAACCAGAGAATTTGATTAGTTTTAATTATCTAATAATCTGAAATTGGAGTAAAACCATGAAATTTTTTATAGATACAGCAAACATTGATGAAATTAAAGAAGCTGCCTCACTCGGTGTTCTTGATGGTGTAACAACAAATCCTTCGCTTGTTTCCAAAGAGGGTAAAGATTTTAGAAAATTACTTGACGAAATCCTGAAAATTGTTGATGGTCCAGTAAGTGCCGAGGTTATTTCTACAGATTACGAAGGCATTATTAAAGAAGGAAGAGACCTTGCAAAAATCCATAAAAATATTGTTGTGAAAATTCCCCTTATAAAAGAAGGATTGAAGGCTTGTAAAACTCTCACAAGTGAAGGGATTAAAGTAAACGTTACACTCTGCTTTTCTCCAAATCAAGCTATTCTTGCCGCCAAAGCAGGAGCCACTTACATCAGTCCTTTTGTTGGTAGACTTGACGATATCAGCACAAGCGGAATGGATTTGATTTCTCAGATAGTTCAGATTTACAGGAATTACAATTATAAAACAGAAGTACTTGTTGCGAGCGTTAGACATCCTCTGCACGTTGTTGAGGCAGCACTTATCGGAGCCGATGTCTGCACTATTCCTTTTGATGTTATTAAAAAGATGTTCAATCATCCGTTAACAGATATTGGACTCGAAAAATTTCTTAGCGATTGGAAAAAACTTAAATAGTTAACTTGATAAATTTACTAAGACTATTTCAATGGGGCATTTAAATGAAAAAAACTGTGTTCAATAACATTCATAAAAAACTTAATGCAAAGATGGTTGAGTTTGCAGGCTATGAAATGCCGATACAATATTCTTCCATTATTGCTGAGCACAAAGCTGTACGTAATTCAGTTGGGGTATTTGATGTTTCTCATATGGGCGAAGTTTTTATAACCGGAGACAAAGCACTTGAATTCGTTCAGCATATTACGATTAACGATGCATCAAAACTTTTTCCGGGCCGAGTTCAATATTCTGCTATGTGCTATCCTGATGGCGGCATAGTTGATGATCTGCTGGTTTATAAAATATCTGATGATGAATTTCTACTTGTTGTTAATGCTTCTAATATTGAAAAAGATTTTAAGTGGATGAAAGAGAACAATAAGTTTGGTGTTACAATAAACAACCGCAGTGATGATTATTCTTTGCTTGCAGTTCAGGGACCAAACTCAGGTAAAGTTCTAAAAAAAATGGTTCCAAATATGCCGGCGCTTGAATATTATCATTTTACAAAAGGAAAAATTGCCGGGATAGATATGATTATTTCCCGAACAGGATACACAGGAGAACTAGGATACGAACTGTATTTCACAGCTGATGTATCTCAAGCTGAAAAAGTTTGGGAAGAATTATTTAAAGCAGGAAAAGAATTCGATATTCAACCTGTTGGACTTGCTGCGCGTGATTCGCTTCGACTTGAAATGGGATATTGTCTTTATGGAAATGATATTGATCAAACCACGAATCCAATTGAAGCAGGGCTGGGATGGATTACAAAAACCGATAAAGGAAATTTTATCGGTAAAGATGCAATATTAAAAATGAAACAGGAAGGACCAGGCAGGAAACTTATAGCGATGATTTCAGATGAAAAAACTTTTCCAAGAAAGGGATATGAAATAACTTCGGGAGGGAAAAGGGTTGGTGAGATTACTAGCGGTACTGTTAGTCCGGTATTGGAGAAACCTGTTGCACTTGGTTACGTCGATAAACCGTTTAATTCACCGGGCAGCGAGGTTTCATTCAAAATTAGAGATAAAGAATTCCCTGCTGTAGTTACAAAACTTCCATTTGTTAAAAAGTAAAAACTATAATGAAGCTTGATGTTTTATTTTCACCCGTGCAGGCAGATGAACTTTTCTTCACCGGTAAAACAACTGTTGTAATTGATGTTTTACGTGCTTCGTCTACTATAATCACTGCGCTTACAAATGGGGCGAAAGAAATTGTGCCGGTAGGTACAGTTGAATTTGCTGTTAAAGTTTCCGGAGGAATTTTTGGTGGACAGACTTTACTTGGTGGTGAACGTAACACAAAAAAAATTGAAGGATTTGCCTTAGGTAATTCTCCTTCAGAGTACACTAAAGAAATCGTATCCGGGAAGTCAATAGTGTTTTATTCTACCAATGGCTCCCGTGCGATTGTTAAAGCAAAGTATTCTGCTAATCTCTTTATTTGTTCTTTTAATAATTTAAAGGCACTCGCCAATCACCTTAAAAAGTTAAATGAGGATGTGATTATACTTTGCTCTGGCAATAATAATTTTTTTAACCTCGAAGATTCAGTCTGTGCAGGTATGTTGTTAAATGAGCTGATGGCAGGAAATAAAAAAACTGAGCTTACAGATTCTTCGACCGGTGCTTTAACTTTATTTAAAACTTTTGGTAAAAACATATTGAAAATGTTAAGTGAGACCGATCACGGAAGACTTCTGATTAATAATGGTTTCCAAACCGATTTGCAGGCTTGTTCAGAACTTGACAGTTCTGATGTGATTCCTTTTTATGCAGGAAATACTTTAAAAGTATTAATGTAATTTACGATATCAGGATGGCCGTAAAGAAAAGAAACGGAAATGGTAAAAAAAACAACTCAAAGAAGAGTTATTTTAATTTTTCTGCTGAGAAAAAGAAAAGAATTGCCGGCATTTTTCTAATACTCTTTTCCGTTTTCCTTTTGCTATGTATTATTTCCTATGATAGAGCTGATAAATGGATTATAGAAAAATATTCTTTGTTCGGTACAATCTTTAATTCATCAACCCAGGATAAAGCTAATAACTGGCTGGGAATGCTTGGGTCACATTTCTCTTATTTTTTCATAAATAATATAATAGGTTATTTCTCTATCATATTCCCGGCAATTTTGTTTTTGTGGGGCATTTCTTTTTTTAAAAAATTCACCTTTAAAACTCTCATTCACACAACGAACTTTTTATTAATTATCGGTTTAACTTTTGCTTCCTTCTTCGGAGTGCTGAAGGCGGGATTGGATTTTTTGCCCGGGACAAAAGAACTTAGAGGAAATATAGGCGAGTATCTGGGTGGCTGGTTAAGTGGTTTGCTCGGAACTGCGGGGAGTATTCTGTTTCTAATTTTTGTCTCCGCTACAGTTCTCATTTTTGCTTTCGATGTTAAAATTGAAAACATATATCATTTCATCAAAAATATGTTTGCTTCCAATGTTGATAGAAAAATTAAAATAGTTACGAAGGAAGAAGACAGCACTTCCAACCTTGATAAAATTAAGAAGCTCGGGAAAGAAAAGAAAAAACCTGTTGTAGTGAATGAAGATGATCTTACCGCTGAAGATTTAATGGAAGAAGAATCTGAAGCTCAGACACAGATAAAAATCATAAGGAAAGCAGAAACCGAAGTGATGGAAGAAAATGAAATATCTGTTAGTGATAGAAAAAAAGTTGATCTGGAAAAAACAGGTGAGCTGCCTGCAGAAAAATTTATTTCTGAAGAAGAAAAGAAGCTTCCCGATCCCTGGGAGGAAGATTTAGATTATGAACTTCCCGGGTTGGATCTTCTTCAACCAGCCGTTGCTGAAGACATAAAAGTTGCAGAGGAAGAGTTAACAAGAAACGCAGAACTTCTGAAGGAAAAACTAAAACTGTTTGATATTGATATTCAGAACATTTCAGTCACTCCGGGACCTGTAGTCACACTTTATGAAATAGTACCGGCGCCGGGAGTTAAAATCAGCAAAATTGTTGGGTTGGAAAATGACATTGCTCTGGCTCTTTCTGCAAGAGGCATTAGAATTATTGCACCCATTCCCGGCAAAGGTGCCATTGGTGTTGAAATACCTAATGCAGAAGCTGCGATTGTAAATGCACGAGCAGTACTTGGTAAAGTACGAGATTCCAAAATGCAGTTACCTTTATCTCTTGGCAAAACAATCAGCGGGGATGTTTATCTGACAGATCTTTCTCTAATGCCCCACCTTCTAATTGCAGGCTCAACCGGCTCAGGTAAAAGTGTCGGCATTAATATGATCATCAGCAGCTTACTGTATTCCAAAATTCCTGCAGATGTAAAATTTATCCTTGTCGATCCGAAGAAAATTGAACTTTCTTTTTACAACAAATTGAGAAGACATTACCTGGCTGTTTCACCAGATATTGAAGAAGAAATAATAACCGTACCACAGAACGCTGTACTTATGCTTAAATCTGTGGAGATTGAAATGGAAAGAAGATACGACAAACTTGCAAAAGCAGGTGTAAGAAATATTGTTGATTACAATAAGAAGATTGATAATCCTAAAACCAAACCGCACGATACCGAATCAATAAAACATCATCACTTACCATATCTTATTGTTATAATTGATGAACTTGCAGATTTGATGATAACAGCGGGAAGAGATGTTGAGGAACCAATTACCAGGCTGGCTCAGCTTGCGCGTGCAGTTGGAATTCATCTGGTGCTTGCGACTCAAAGGCCCTCGGTCAATGTTATTACAGGTTTAATTAAAGCTAACTTTAGTTCCAGAATAGCTTACCAGGTTGCTACAAAGATTGACTCACGGACAATTCTTGATATGAATGGTGCAGAACAATTGCTCGGAAGAGGTGATATGTTATTTCTTCCAACAGGCTCTCCCAAGCCAATCAGAATGCAAAATGCATTTATTTCTACTGATGAAGTTGAAAGCCTAACCAATTTCGTTTATTCTCAGCCGTCATATTCAAAACCATACTACTTACCTTCGATATATGAAAAGAAAAAAAGTTCTTCCACAGGATTCTATGCTGATTTAGATCCAATGTTCGAGGAAGCTGCAAGGGTGATTGTTCGGCATCAGCAGGGCTCCGTTTCGCTTTTGCAGAGAAAATTAAAATTAGGATATTCACGAGCTGCCAGAATAGTTGATCAGCTTGAAGATGCCGGAATAGTCGGTCCCAATGACGGAAGTAAAGCAAGACAGGTTTTAATTGAGAATGATGAACAGCTCGAAACAGTATTACGAACACTTTAATAGAGGAAGTATAATGTTATTCCGAATATCTTTCATACTAATTATTTCATTTATTTATTTCAACCAAACCGTTGCTCAGGATGATGCAAAAGTTGTGTTAAAAAACACCCAGATTAAATTTGATTCGATTACAGATCTCTCTGCACAAATTACTCAATCAGTCAATGGTCAGGTTAATTTGAAGGGTAAAGTATACTATAAAAAAGAAAATCATTTGAGATTTGAATTCAAAAATATTCTTATTGTGTCCAATGGAGAAACTTCCTGGAATTACAATGAGAAACAGAATAAAGTTATCATAACTGATTATGAAAGCGAGGGAAACAAAATTCTTTCAATCAGGCAAATAATTTATGAGTACCCGGATGATTGCGAGCTAAGCACATATGAGCTTGAGGGCAACAAGGTTCTTCAATTAATTCCTAAAGATGATACTTTTAGTTTTAATTCTATTAAGTTATTTATTAACGGGGATAATCTAATAACAAAAGCATTGATTGACGATCCTGCAGCAGGGGCTATTCAGATTGATCTTTCAGATTATCAGATAAATAAAAATTTACCCGATAGTTATTTCTCATTTTCTCCACCCGAAGGAAGCCAGATTCTTGATCTCAGATAACGCAAAAAAAATACCAGCACTGAGAGGAATTTTCAACTTTTTGTTCTCAGTAGGATTAGCCGCACTATTCCTCTATCTGGCCTTTTCGGATGTAGATTTTGGCGAGGTTTTAGAATTGGTTTCTCAGGCTTCAATTTTCTGGATATTAATTTTTTCAGCTTCATTTATGGTTGGCCATTTCGTAAGAGCTTTCCGATGGAAAATAATTCTCAATTCAGTTAAACCAGATACAAAAATGTGGAATCTATTCGGCGCCTTAATGATAGGATACGGAGTTAATTGTGTTACACCAAAACTAGGTGAAGTCACACGTGCTATCATGATTGGTCGGTATGAAAATCTTTCAAGATCTTCAATGTTTGGAACCGTAATAGTTGAGAGGGTTATTGATATTATATCTTTGGGATTGGCGGTATTAATCTCAGCATTCATTTGGAGATCAAGCCTTTATGAAACTTTTCCCTGGTTGGAAACGGCACTTTATATCACCGCTATTATTCTGTTTGCAGTTTTGCTTATGATATATCTTTCTGTAAAGCTTAAAGAAAAATTTTATGGTTACTTGTTAAAGCTTATCGGAAAAATCTCTTCCAGGCTTGCAGAACGTCTCGGGTATATTTTTGAAATGTTGATTCAGGGATTTACGAGTCTTAAAGGAACCAAAAATTATATATTAACTTTTGCAACTTCGGTATTACTTCTTCTTATTTATGCATTTAGTGCATACCTTGGTTTCTTCATGCTGAGTATGCAATCGGAAAAAGAAGTTACGTTTGTAATGGGATGGATTCTAATGAGCATCAGTGCAATAGGTACAGTTATTCCGACTCCTGGTGCAACAGGTTCTTATCATGCCCTGGCAAAAAGCACACTTGTACTTCTGTTTGGTTTTGGGGAAACAGTCAGTGCAGCTTATGCATTTCTAACGCACATTATTTCTTACGTATTATTTATTATCATCGCATTTGTAATGTTCCTGTTATTAAACAAGCAACACACTAGTTTATTGAATATCTTCAAAACAAATTCTGAAGAAACATGAAAAAAACAACCATTTTATTTTTACTTGTAATTCTCTGTGATTTTTCTTTAGCCCAAATTGAATTGAAGGGAACAATGGGCATTAATTTTATTAGCATACCTTCAGTTCAGGATTATATTAATGAAAATTATGCTCCTTCAGGTGGTGAGATGGGCACATTCAACTCAGCTGTTATTTTTTCGGGTGAAGTAGGTACATTTATTAATAAATCTTTTGAGCTGAGTATAGACTTACCTTATCAGATTTATTCCTATACAGAGAATGTTGGATTAGGACAATATGAACTAACTTATAATTCATTTCTGCCATCATTAATGGCTTATTATGTATTCTCCGGTAATGGTTACAACTTTAAATTTGGAGGCGGGGCAGGGGCTCGATTTAATAGTGTCGGAGAAAACAAAAAATGGCAAGGTACTGAAGAATCATTTAGCAATATTGGTTTTGGTGGGCTTTTACGTGTCGAAGCAAATACTGCACTTGCAGAAAATGTGTATGCAAATCTTGGTTTTGATATGAGGTACGATATAAACGGCGAACCTGAAAATGACAGTGGTGAAACACTCGAAAATAATGTTAAAGGTGAGAATGTAAACTTCAACACATTTTCAGTTGGAGTTAAGCTTGGCATCTCATACTTATTCGGAGTAAGTAATTGAGTTTATTTGAAGCTATTCTACTTGGAATAATACAAGGTTTATCAGAATTTCTTCCAATAAGCAGTACAGGGCATGTTACCATTGTTGGAAAGCTTTTAAATCTCGTACCGGAAAATCATCCCGAAAGCTGGACGTCTTTTATAGCGGTTATACAGCTTGGAACAATGGCTGCAGTGCTGGTTTATTTTGCAAAGGATATTTTTTTAATCGTAAGAGATTTCTTTAAAGAAAATCTGTTTGATAGAAAAAAATTTTCAGAGCAGAATTTAAACTCACGGCTTGGATGGCTTGTAATTATCGGTACAATTCCAGTAGTTATTATTGGGCTTGCTTTCAAAGATATTATCGAAGGAGCTTTGACAAAGAACCTTTATGTAATAGCTATTAGCTTAATTGGTCTTGCGATAATACTAGCTATTGCAGAAAAAGTTGCCAACTTTAAAAAAGATTTAAAGGATATCAAAGTTAAAGATTCAATTATTATTGGTATTGCACAAGCCTTTGCTTTAATTCCCGGCTCATCGCGTTCAGGTACGACCATAACAGGAGGATTATTTTTAGGTTTGAAAAGAGATGTTGCTGCAAGGTTCTCTTTTCTGCTCAGTATTCCTGCAGTATTAGCCAGTGGATTATTTGAACTATTTGGTTCATTAAAATACTTGAATGCTGATATGGTTCTCAATCTCGTCGTGGCAACAGTAGTATCAGGAATTAGCGGATATTTAGCAATCGATTTTCTTCTAAAGTTTTTAAAAAAACATACAACCTATTTGTTCGTCTATTATCGAATTGCAGCAGGAATTTTTATACTAGTTTTACTATTAACTAATATCATAAAACCATAATGGAGGAAAAATATGAAACAATTGATGATCGTTCTTATAACGGTGTTTGGAATCTGGGCTTGTAAAGGACAGGATTCTGCAGAAGTAAAACCAAAAGAAACTCAAATAAAAACGGAAAGTAAAGAAATGACAGTAGCAGTTGTAAACACAAATATGGGAATAATCGAGATAGAATTATTTACTGATAAAACACCGAAAACAGTTGAAAATTTTGTCGGGCATGCAAATAAAGGTTATTACAACGGAATAATTTTTCATAGAGTTATACCAAATTTTATGATTCAGGGCGGTGATCCAACCGGTACCGGAAGGGGCGGAGAAAGCATTTGGGGAAAACCGTTTGAAGATGAAATTGTTCCTTCACTTGTATTTGATGAACCGGGAATCCTTGCAATGGCAAATGCCGGACCGAATACTAACGGCAGCCAGTTTTTTATAACTGTTGCTCCAACAACCTGGTTAAATGGAAATCATACCATTTTTGGAAAAGTTATAAATGGAATGGATGTAGTTTATGCAATCAGCAAAGTTCCAACAAGCAAACCAGGAGACAAACCGCTTAAGGATGTTGTGATGGAATCCGTTACAATAGAGAAAAGAGAAACAAAATAATTTAACTTTCGCCGCATCTTTTAAGATGCGGTTTTTTATTTTAAAAGAATGAAATCTGAAGTTAAACAGAACAGGAATTCTTCTCTTCCCGCTGGGCTCTTATAGTTGCGACAATTGGAATTGCAGTAGGGACAGGCAACATCTGGAGATTTTCCAGAGTTGTTGCCCAAAACGGGGGAGGTTCTTTCCTTATTCCATGGGTAATATTCTTACTAATCTGGTCAGTCCCATTAATCATTGCTGAGTTTGCAATTGGTAAATCATCACGAATGGGACCGGTTGGTGCAATTTCAAAAGTTGCCGGAAATAAATTTGGCTGGATGGGTGCATGGATTGTTTTTGTTTCAACTGCAATAATGTTTTACTATTCTGTGGTAACAGGCTGGTGTATAAGATACTTTTTCTCAGCGGCTTCAGGAAATTTATTTAACACTTCCGAGCATTTAACTTATTGGAATGATTTTGCTGCAAGTTACCAGCCGCTGCTCTTTCATTTTATTGCGATGTTTCTCGTAGCACTCGTTGTAACAAGAGGAATAACCAGAGGAATTGAAAAAGTTACAAAGTTTTTGGTTCCTTCATTGTTGGTTATACTTTTAATTCTTTTCGTGCGTGCAATAACTCTTCCAAATGCAATAGAGGGTATAAAATATTTTTTTACTCCTGATTTAAATGTAATTCTGGATTACAAAGTCTGGTTAAATGCACTTACGCAAAATGCATGGGATACTGGAGCTGGCTGGGGATTAATTCTGACTTATGCAGTTTATATGAAAAAGAAGGAGGACATTTCTCTGAACGCAGCATTGATTGGATTTGGAAATAATAGTGTTTCGCTTATTGCCGGGATGACGATTTTCTCCACAGTTTTTGCACTGAGTTCTGTAGATGCAATGCAGCAGGTCTCGCAGTCCGGTCCTGCAAACACAGGTTTAACTTTCATTTATCTACCTGCATTATTTACTAAACTCTCTGAAAGCAATCTCATTAATACTTTTTTTGCTTCTCTTTTTTTCTTGCGTTGTTCTTTGCAGCATTTACATCTCTAATATCAATGGTAGAACTCTCAACAAGAACTTTAATTGATTTTGGAATTAAGAGAAAGAAAGCAATAATCATAATTGCTACAATGGGGTTTCTACTCGGAATTCCTTCTGCGCTGGATTTGAATTTCCTCGCAAACCAGGATTGGGTCTGGGGTGTCGGGTTAATTCTTAGCGGCGCGTTTATTTCGTTCTCAATAATCAGATACGGTGTTGATAAATTTAGAACTGAAATCATTAACGGCTATGGCAGTGATGTTAAAATTGGCAGGTGGTATAATTTTGTAATTGGTATTTTAGTTCCCATACAAGTTATTGTATTGATAAGCTGGTGGCTTATTTCATCTATTGGCTGGGATGCAGAATGGTGGAATCCTTTCCATGCAGAAAATTTTGGAACTGTTATTTTTCAATGGGCAATCATACTAGCTCTATTTTTTGTCCTGAATAAATTTATGGTAAAAAAAGTGTCGGTTGAAAATTCCAATACACAAATTATAAATAACAAATAAATTCCAAATACAAAATTCAAAACAAGGTTTGAATATTAGAGTTTGAAGATTGAATATTATTTGTGATTTGGCTATTATTATTTGGTGCTTGAGCAAAATCTAACTGTAAGAATTATCGAAATGAAGATATATACAATCATAACAGCAGTAGTAGTCTTAGGAATAGTCTGGGGTGGATTAATATTTTTCCTCAGCAGAGCATTCAAGTATGAAAAAATGAAAAAAGTAAATGGCGAAGAGTAAAGCTCCTTCAATACTCGAGGCTATTGGAGAAATAAAAAAACGAAAATTCAAACCGATTTTTTATTTTTTCGGTGAAGATTCTTACAATCTTACTGCTGCTTTGCATACACTTGAGACATCATTTAGTCCATTGCTCCAATCAGACTTTGATAAAGAAACAATTTATGCCGAAGACAGGGCACTCAATGATATTCTAGGACTTGCAACATCATTTCCGTTTGGATCAGATAAAAAACTGATCGTTGTTAGGGAAGCAGAAAAAATAAAAGATAAAAAACAATTAAAAAAATATGCTTCTTCACCAGCTGAATTTACTGTGCTCGCCTTCTTTCACAATGGCTCAATTACAAATCTTAAAAGCGAACCTTTCAAAACACTTTCTGAGAATGATTTTCTTTTTGAAGCAAAAGAATTAAAAGGAAAAAACCTCATTTTATGGCTTATGAGTGAAGCAGAAGAAAAAGGCAAAAAACTTTCTGAGGAAAACGCTCAGGTTATGGTAGATATTGTTGGTGAAAGCAGAAGTATGCTTGAAGATCAATTGGAAAAAATTTGTGTGTTTTTAAATAAAGAAAAAGAAATATCTATAAAAAGCATTCAGCAGGTTTCATCTGAACTTAAGCAGTTTAATATTTTCGATTTGCAGAATGCGATTGGATTAAAGGACAAAGCAAAAGCGTTGAATGTAGCCAACAATCTTCTTGATAACGGAGCTGAACCAACTTTTATAATAGCGATGTTGACGAGATATTTTACAGGGCTTGCAAAAATTACTGAACTTAAAAGTAAGGGTGTTGCTGATCAGCAAGCTGCAAGAATAGTAGGGACTCATCCTTTTTACTATCCGAATTATGTGAAGGCAAGAACACTTTTTTCTGATGAAAAGCTGGTCGAAGTTTTCCGGGCATTACTGAAAGCAGATGTTTCAATTAAAACAACATCAACGGATAGTAAAACTATAATTACTTTACTAATAGCAGAATTGCTTCAGTAATCAAGCCTATATTTTTATAAAAGCAATCTTTTTGGTTAATTTGTGATTAATTTTGTGAAACAAATTTCAATTAACACAGGTATAAAAGCGGATTAATGGATATTAAGCTCCGTGAACTTTCGGATGAAGAGCTGATTCTTGAGTTCCAAAAGAACAACACGGAAGCTGCCTTTAGTATACTTGTTCAGAGATATAAAAATCCGTTAACCAATTTTGTGTTCAGATTTTTAGGTGATTATACTGTATGTGCAGATGTTGTTCAGGAAACGATGATAAAAGTTTACAGGTACAAAGATTCATACAGTTCAGTGGCAAAATTCTCCACCTGGGTTTATACAATTGCTGGAAACCTTGCAAGAACAGAATACAGAAGACAGCGAAGAAGAAATATTTTTTCAATTAACGATTTTGGAGAAGATCACAAATCTTATGATCTTCCGGATGAAAGTTACAGACCGGATGTTATTACAGACAGCGGTATTAAAGATGAAATAATTCAGAAAGCATTATTGAAAGTAAAAGAAGCATATAGAGAAGCAGTAATCCTCCGGGATATTCAGGGAATGTCTTATGAAGAAATTTCAGAAATACTAGGAGTGAATGAAGGTACAGTTAAATCAAGAATAAACAGAGGAAGAGCACAATTACAGGAATTATTAAAAGGTATTTATAAAGAGTGAGTGATAAAATGGCTAACGATGAAAAGAAATATGAAGATATGATCAAAGCATTAAAAAGCCTGCAGGAAGTTAAAGCCCCGGTAAACTTTGAAGCTGACTTGCAGAGAAGAATAAACTCTGAAAAATTTTCGAAGGAAGAAAAGAAAAGTTTTTGGCAAAATATTTTTGTGCCTGCAAAACTTATTCCTTCACTAGGTTTAGTAGCTGCTTCTGTAGTGATATTTTTTGTTGTGGAGACTAATTCTGAAGAGATGGATAATCCTTTCCTTATTGAACCCAGAGTTAGAGAAGATATTTTTGTTATTACCGACTACGAAGAATTTGAAGAGAAACATGAGGAGGTTTCAAAAGAAAATTCTTTGAAGAAAGATGAACCTGTAAAGAAAAATGAACCTATACTTGAGAATAGGAAAGATGAGAGTAAGTTAAAATCTTCCGAAGACAAAATGATTACAGGAAGAGAAAAACCCGGTGAATCTGAAGGGTTATTGGACGAAAAAGATGTTGCAAGAGATCAGGATTTGAGTACTGGAGTTTATGCTACTGCTGAGTCAACAATAACAGATTCCTTATCAACCACTCAACCAACTGCTGCCACGGTAACAAGTTCTGATTTAGTAACGGGTCAGGTAATCACAAAAGAAGAATTGAATTTCAGGCAGGTTCAGTTGAATGCAGAACAACAAAGAGCCGTAAATGAATTGAAGACTCAGGTGCAATCTTTGGATAATGTCAAAAAGAGTCAGAAATAGATTTAATTTTCAGTTAAAAAGGGGTTATTTTCAGTCAAAATCAGAACAAAATCTTTCTTTTTATTTCCTCATAATCTTTCTATATTTAGCCCTCAAATTTGAAGAAAATGTATAAAAATTAAGGATTTAAAGATGAAAAAAGGTATTCATCCGGAATATAGAGCAGTTGTTTTTCAGGATACATCATGTGATTTTGCTATTCTCACAAGATCGACATTGAAGTCCTCTGAAACAATAAAATGGAATGATGGAAATACATATCCACTGGTAAAATTGGAAATTTCAAGCGGGTCTCATCCGTTTTTTACAGGAAAACAAAAACTGGTTGATACTGCAGGTCGTGTTGAGAAATTTCAGAAAAAATACGCTACTAAGAAAACCAGCAAAAATTAATTCTGACATTACTGTTTTTCATAAAGCCAGTATATCTGGCTTTTTTTATTTTTAGATAGTATGGAATTATTTGCGTATGCTTTGTGTTAAATAAATTACTTTAAGAAAATGAATAAACAATTTAAAAAGATAGTATTAGCTTTTGTCATACTGATTGTACTATTGGTAATCTTCCTGCCCAAATTTATTTCATCGGGTGATGATAATAGTGCATCACAAAATCCCGGAAGAAGTAATATGGAATTCCCCGTTACTGCACATGTAGTTTCTTATGAAAAGCTTAGTAATAACGTATATACTACCGGGAGTATTCTTGCTAATGAAGAAGTAGAAATAAGAAGTGAGGTTTCGGGTAAAATCGTAAAGATTCTTTTTAACGAAGGGGGATATGTAAAAAAAGGAGATTTGTTAGTAAAAATAAATGATGCCGATCTACAGGCTCAGTTAAGAAAAGCAGAATCAAAAGTTAAGCTGGTTGAAGATAGAGAAGCCAGGCAAAAACAACTTGCTCAGAACCAGATGATAAGTCAGGAAGATTATGAGAGCACTTTAAATGATCTTGAAGCGAGCAAAGCAGAGTACGACTTGATTAAAGCACAGATTGATAAAACTGAAATCAGAGCCCCCTTCAGTGGTGTTATTGGTTTACGTGAAGTAAGTGAGGGAAGTTTTGTAACTACTACTACTGCCATTGCAAGACTTCAAAATCTCTTAAATCTAAAAGTTGATTTTGCGATTCCGCAGAAGTACGCATCACTTGTTAAAATAGGTGATGAAATAGTTTTTAGACTAAGCGGAAGCGATTATCAGTATAAAGCAAAAATTTATGCGATTGAACCAAAGATTGATCCTTCAACAAGAACATTAAAACTTCGTGCCATTTGCCAAACTAATTATAAGAATTTGTTCCCCGGTGCTTTTGCAAATGTAGAAGTAAATCTTAAAGAGACCGAACAAGCAATCCTGATTCCAACTGTAGCTGTTGTTCCCGAACTAAAAGGACAATCGGTTTACTTAAGCAAAGGCGGTGCGGTAAGTTCTCAAAAAGTTGAACTTGGTTTACGTGAAGAAAACAAAGTTCAAATACTTTCAGGATTGGCAGAAGGTGATACGGTCATTACTTCTGGTATTCTTCAAATAAGACCCGGCGCCAAAGTTAAAATAACAGAATTTAATTAAAGCCGCGGTAAGTTTTTATGAGTTTAGCATCCACAAGTATTCGAAGACCCGTACTTGCGATAGTTATGTCTTTAGCTATCGTGGTCTTTGGTATTATTGGGTATACATACCTGGGTGTTAGAGAATTTCCTTCAGTTGATCCTCCGATAATTACCGTCTCGACTAACTACATTGGTGCAAATGCTGATGTAATAGAAAGCCAGATAACTGAACCCCTCGAAGAATCAATAAATGGAATTGCAGGTATTAGAACTTTAACATCAGTCAGCCGTGATGGAAGAAGCACAATTACTGTTGAATTTGATATTGATGTGGATCTTGAAGCCGCTG
Source organism: uncultured Ignavibacteriaceae bacterium (assembly GCA_963699475.1). Taxonomy (GTDB): domain Bacteria; phylum Bacteroidota; class Ignavibacteria; order Ignavibacteriales; family Ignavibacteriaceae; genus IGN2. The sequence continues at coordinate 236,091 of CAVOUA010000004.1, forward strand.
CAAATGATGTTCGGGATCGTGTATCGCGAGCGATTAGTTTTTTACCACCGGATATAGATGTACCCATTGTTGCAAAAGCTGATGCCGATGCTTTCCCGATTGTATTTTTAGGAGTCCAAAGTAACACCAGGAATTTACTCGAACTTTCTGAAATGGCAAACAATGTTTTTAAGGAAAGACTTCAAACAATTCCCGGTGTGAGCAGTATTCAGATTTGGGGAGAAAAAAAATATTCAATGCGGCTCTGGCTCGATCCGGCTAAACTTGCTGCATTTGGTCTCTCTGCTGTTGATGTTCGTAATTCATTAAACCGGGAAAATATAGAGCTTCCTTCCGGACGAATTGAAGGTGATAATACAGAGCTATCAATAAGAACGGTCGGAAGACTAACTACCGAAGATGAATTTAACGATCTGATTATAAAGGAAGACGAAGGTGGTATAGTTCGGTTAAGAGATCTCGGATACGCTCAACTCGGTGCTGAAAATGAGAGAACAATTCTAAAATGGAACAACATACCAATGGTAGGAGTTGTCCTTGTCGCCCAGGCTGGTGCAAATAATATTGCAATCACCGATGAATTTTATAAAAGACTTGACCAGCTTAAAAGAAACTTACCATCTGATATCACTACTTTGATCGGGTTTGATGTTACAACCTATATCAAAGAATCTATTACTGAAGTTGAGCAGACTATTATTGTTGCTTTCCTTCTTGTTGTTCTTATTATTTTTCTTTTTCTAAGAGACTGGCGCACTACACTCATTCCTATTATTGCAATCCCGATTTCGCTTATCGGTGCTTTCTTCGTTATGTATATTGCAGATTTCACAATAAATGTTTTAACCCTTCTGGGAATAGTACTGGCGATCGGTATTGTGGTGGATGATGCAATTGTTGTGTTAGAGAATATTTATACCAAGATCGAAGCGAAAATGGAGCCGATGGAAGCTGCAAGAAAAGGTTCGGCGGAAATATTCTTTGCAGTAGTTTCAACTACAGTTGCTCTTGCTTCAGTATTTATGCCGGTTATCTTTCTACAGGGATTAACAGGAAGACTCTTTCGTGAGTTTGGGATTGTAATTGCAGGGAGTGTAATTATATCCTCATTCATTGCCCTTACCTTAACTCCGATGTTAAGCTCACGAATATTGAAAAGAAGAGAAACGCATAATTGGTTTTACAACATAACCGAACCTTTCTTTGTAAAAATTAATGCGACCTACAAACGCCATCTAACTTATTTTATGCAGCACAAATGGGTTACCTTTCCCGGAATTGCAGTAACAATTGTTTTGATATGGGTTTTGTTTGAAAACATTCCTACGGAATTAGCTCCATTAGAAGATAGAAGTCGGCTCACCTTCTTTGTTGCTGCACCGGAAGGGGCAACTTTCGATTACATGGATAGATATATGGGTCAGCTTGTTGATGTGCTCGAGCAAGAAATTCCGGAAAGTGAAGGAACTTTTTCAGTTACTTCTCCCGGTTTTGGTGCTTCGAGTTCTGTTAATTCAGGTTTTGCAGGTGCAATTCTTAAAGAACCCAATCAAAGAAAAAGAACTCAGCAGCAAATTGCTGATCAGATTACACCGGTAGTCGGAGCTCTCTCTGGTGCAAGAACTTTTGTAACACAGCAGCAGACTATTGGTGGTGGACGGAGAGGTGGACTTCCAGTTCAGTTTGTAATTCAGGCGCCCAATTTTGAAAAACTTGAAGAATTCCTTCCAAAGTTTTTAGATGAAACGAGAAACTATCCGATCTTTACTATAGTTGATGTGAATTTGAAATTCAACAAACCGGAATTGAAGCTCAGCATAGACAGACAGAAAGCACGTTCATTGGGTGTTTCAACAGCTGATATTGCACAAACAATCCAGGCAGCTTTCAGCGGACAAAGGTTTGGTTTCTTTATTAAAGATGGAAAACAGTACCAGGTAATTGGGCAGTTCTCCAGAGAAAACCGGGATGCACCGATTGATTTAAAATCTACTTATGTAAAAAATAATAAGGGAGAATTAATCCAGCTTGATAATGTTGTTTTTACTGAAGAGCAAAGTGCACCACCTCAGTTATATCGGTTCAATCGTTACGTTTCTGCAACTGTTTCTGCTGGATTAGCACCGGGAAGAACTCTGGGTCAAGGAATAGAAACAATGTATGAAATTGGAGATAAAGTTTTAGATGAAACATTTGCCACTTCTCTTGATGGAGCATCGAAAGATTTTCAGGAAAGTTCTTCAAGCTTATTGTTTGCATTCATTCTTGCTCTTGGTTTGATTTACTTAGTGCTTGCTGCTCAGTTCGAAAGTTTCAGAGATCCGTTTATAATTTTATTTACTGTCCCACTAGCAATAGCCGGAGCTTTGCTTTCACTCTGGTATTTTAATCAAACATCGAACATCTTCAGTCAGATTGGAATTATTATGCTTATTGGATTGGTAACTAAAAACGGAATTCTAATTGTTGAATTTGCAAATCAGAGAAAAGCTACAGGAATTGAAAAAACCGAAGCAGTTATCAGCGCAGCAATCTCCCGGTTAAGACCAATATTAATGACAAGCCTTTCAACTGTTCTTGGAATTCTGCCAATTGCTTTGGCTCTTGGTGCAGGTTCTGAGAGCAGAGTTTCTATGGGTATTGCTGTTATCGGGGGATTGATCTTCTCAACTTTTCTGACATTATTTGTAGTGCCTGCAATGTATGCTTATCTTTCAAGAAAAACCGCTTCAGTTTCAAACATTACTGAATAACACTTTTCATTTACTTTTTCGGTGGGAGAATCTTAACCTAAAAAGTGTTAAATTTCAAAAAAATAAAAAGAAGTTTATATGCACATTTGCATTTTTGAGGACGAACAATATCTCAATTTCGAACCGCTGATCTATTCACGACCGGTTTTTGATCTAGTCTGCGGAATGACCACGCTGAAGGAAAAAATAGTCCGTGCATTTCCCAAAGAGAAAATCACTCTTAAATGCCGGAAGTATCTTGAATCCTTTGTAAAATCAGAAAATCTCAAATGCAAAGTAAATCAGTTTAATGATGAAGATTATTTGTTTATCAACGGAAGAATAATTGCTCCTTCAAATCTGAAAAATCTTTTAAAAATAAAATCAAATGAAGATCAAGCTTTTGTATCAAAAGGAATAGTTGTTGCGGCGAAGATTTCGAAAAAGAGAATTAAAGATTTAGAGTTAGATAAAGCTGAATTCATTCACACAAAATTGTTTAGTGATTTGCCAACGCAAGAAGTTGATATTGAGTTTGCAAATTATTTGTGGGATCTGATTTATTTGAATGGGAAAGAAATTCAAAACGAGTTTAAATTCTTTACGAAAGGCAAATCATCCGCAAAAAAGAAGTATACCGGAGTAAATTTTGTAAACCGTAAAAATATTTTCGTAGGCAAAAATGCTGAAATAAAACCCGGTGTTGTTCTGGATGCTTCAACCGGACCGATATTCATTGAAAAGAATGTAACAATATTTCCAAATGCAGTAGTGCAAGGACCTTTTTACATTGGCGAATCATCAAAGATAAAAAGCTGTGCAACTATTTATCCGAATGTAAGCATAAGCAAAGTGTGCAAAGTCGGTGGCGAAGTTGAAGACACAATCATTCATCCATTCTCAAACAAGCAGCACTCGGGATTTTTAGGTCATTCATATCTTGGAAGTTGGATAAATCTTGGTGCGGATACTAACAACAGCGATCTTCAGAATAATTACGGAACAATCAAAGTCCAAGTTAACGGAAGACACATTGACTCAGGAAAACAGTTTGTAGGATTGATGATGGGCGATCACTCAAAGACCGCAATCAACACAATGTTTAATACAGGAACTGTTGTCGGGTTTTCGAGTAATGTTTTCGGCGCAGGATTTCCTCCAAAATATATTCCATCTTTCGGATGGGGAGGGGCCGAATCGATGAAAGAATACAAGCTATCAAAAGCTATTGAAACAGCTAAAGCAGTGTTTGCACGAAGAGATAAAGATTTTAGAAAAGAAGATGAAGAATTGTTTGAAAATATTTTTAATCTAACAAGAGAAGACAGAAGTAAAAGAGGTTACTAGTGGATCAGGAAACGAAAAATGATGAAATAAAAATCGAATCTCATTCTATTGTAAATTTATATTCAGGCGTCCGGGGTCTTGCAATTAAAATCCTTAATAGAATTGATCGAACCGATGCATATCTTGAAAGAATGCTTGATAATGAAATGAAAAGCATGGAAATGAGCGGGCCTGATAAGGCGCTGCTTTATGAAATTGTTCATGGTGTGGTCAGGTGGCAGGGCAGACTTGACTGGATATTAAACGGTTTTTACAAAGGAACTTTTTCAAAGGCTATTCCTAACTTAAAAAATGCTCTTCGTGTTGCACTTTACCAGGTTCTTTTTTTAGATAGAGTGCCCGATTATGCTGCCGTAAATGAAGTGGTTGAATTTGTTAAAAAGCTTCAGGGGCAGAAACCTGCGGATTTAGTAAATGCTGTTCTGAGAAATATTATCCGGAGTAAAAATGCTATCAGGTATCCTGATCCTGAGGAAGATTTGCTCGGTTACCTTACTGCTTATTATTCACATCCGTCCTGGATGGTAAAAAGATATCTTGCTAGGTTCGGAAGAGAAGACACTGAAAGGCTTTTAGTAATGAATAATGAAAAACCATATTTAACGCTTAGAATTAATGCACTGAAAACTAAACCGGATGACTTTAAAGTTTTGCTTGAGAACGTAAATTTAAAATACCATCAGGGTTCTTACCTTCCAGAGTTCTTTAAACTTCAGAACCTTACAAACATTACTGCCTGGGAATATTTTGCAAAGGGATTTTTTAATATTCAGGATGAAAGTGCCGGTCTTGCATGCAGGCTGCTGGATGTTCAGGAAGGACAACGTATACTCGATATGTGTGCAGCTCCAGGAGGTAAGACAGCTTACATTGCAGCATTGATTCATTCGAGAGGAGAAGTCGTCGCCATCGATCGTTTTGAAAGTCGTCTTAAGTTACTTCAGAGAAATATGACCAGACTTAACGTTGATTGCGTAAGAATAGTTGAAGCCGATGCTCTTGAATATAAAAATTTGCCATTTGACAGAGTTCTTGTTGATGCACCGTGCTCGGGAACCGGGACTCTTTCCAAGAAGCCAGACATAAAGTGGAAAAAGGATTTATTTGATATTCGTAATTTAAATGTCGTCCAGCTAAAACTGCTTACTAAAGCAGCATCTTTGGTAAAGTTGGGTGGGGTAGTTGTTTACAGCACCTGCTCAATTGAGCCAGAAGAAAATTATGAAATTGTTAAGAAATTTCTCGATGAGAATCAAAATTTTAGACTCGAAAATGCAAGAGGATTATTCCCAGATGACCTGATAGATGAAAACGGATGTATTCAAACTTTACCACATATTCATAAGACAGACGGGGCTTTTGCCGCAAAACTTGTGAGGGTTTCTTAAGTAATTCTTCATTTAGAAAAAACCTAAAAATATTTTAAATGCTTGATAAATTTGCTGATCAATTAAAAAAAGCGAGGTTGAAAAAAGGAGTATCACTCCAGCAAATGGCAGCCACAACCCGCATTGATTTAAAATTTCTTGAAGCCATAGATAATGGCAATTTTGGTTTCCTGCCCGAACTTTATGTCAAAGCGTTCATAAAGCAGTATGCCAAGGAAGTTGACCTCGATGAACAGGAGACTATTAAAAAGTTTGAGGATGCAAAATCAGGAAAAGCAATTGAAGATGATGAACCAAAATCTCTTCTTGAGCAAAAGATAGAAATAGATAAAACTCAAAAAGAGACAGAAAAGGAAATTCAAACACCTGTTTACGATGGAAGTCCTCCCCCCCAAAAAATGCCTTCTGAACCTGATAAATTCAAAAATAAGCTTAGAGTTTTAACTTATACTCTGGGAATTGTACTGATTGGAGCTATAGTATTCTTTGCCTTTTTTAACAGAAGCTCTACAATAGTTGTTGAAGAATTGCCGTACGAAAAAGTTTTGGAAGAAACAAAAGATCGTTATCAGGTCAAAGAAGATTCAATACAACCTTCCCCAATTGCATTTAGATCTGATAGTCTTACATTTCAATTTGTCAATGCTGATTCAGTCGATTCAGCCTGGGTGATGGTATTTACTGATGACTTAAAGAAAGAAGATTTCCTGCTTTATCCCAGAGAACTAAAGATCGGTATTATCGCAACTGATAATTTTAAATTCACACTTAGGCAATTCAGGGGTAATTCTTTTAAAGTTAGATAATCGAACTTCTTAACTTTGAAGGCAAAAGAGGATCGGTAAGACATTATGAGGTTACAAGGAAAGGTATTCATAGATTAAATTCTCCACCGATTTTAAAGATAGAGTAATATGCCCTCAACTGTTGAAAAGAAAATTGAATCACTGCGGGAACAGATCAGGGAACACGATTACAAATATTATGTACTCGCTCAGCCAACCATCAACGATGCTGAATATGACGCGCTCGTAAAAGATTTAGAGACCCTTGAAAATGAAAATCCTGAATTAATCACACCTGAGTCTCCAACGCAAAGAGTAGCGAGCGATCTTACAAAACTATTTAAACCTGTTGAGCATAAAATTCCCATGCTCAGTCTCTCTAATACTTATTCTGAAGATGAATTGTACGATTTTGACAGAAGAGTGAGAGAGGGATTAGATAAAGGTGAGAAGATTGACTATTTAGTGGAGTTAAAAATTGATGGAGCTTCAGTAAGCATTAATTATGTAAATGGAATATTGAAAACAGCTGCCACGCGTGGAGATGGAACTATCGGAGAAGAAATAACCAATAATGTGCGTACAATAAAATCTGTTCCTTTAAAAATCAAAAAGAATAATCCAGCTGCCTATATACTGAATGACTTTGAAATACGTGGCGAGATTTTTATGAATATAGAGGATTTTCAAAAACTTAATAAAGAAAGAGAAAAAAGCGGAGAGAAAGTTTTTGCCAATCCCAGAAACTCTACTGCGGGCACATTAAAGTTGCAGGATCCTAAAGTTGTTGCAGGAAGACCACTAAACAATTTCATGTATAGTCTTATAAGTCCCGAAGACGAGCTTAAATCTCAGGAAGAAAATCTATCAATACTTACAAAACTTGGATTTAAAGTAAATAAGCATTACAAAAAATGCAGCAATATTGAGGAGGCCATTAAGGCTTGCCGGGAGTTTGAAAAGCTTCGCGATAGCCTGAAGTACGAAATTGACGGTGCAGTGATTAAAGTAAATTCTATCAGGCAACAGAACTTGCTTGGAAGTATTGCAAAAGCCCCGCGATGGGCTGTGGCATTTAAGTTTAAATCGAAACGAGCTTCTACAGTTGTGAAAGCTATAACCTGGCAAGTGGGACGAACAGGTGCTGTTACACCCGTTGCAGAGCTGGAACCAAAATTACTTGCAGGCTCAACTATAAGCAGGGCAACTCTTCATAATTTTGATGAAATAGAAAGAAAAGATATTCGTGTCGGAGATACCGTTATTATAGAAAAGGGTGGCGATGTAATCCCTAAAGTTGTCGAGGTTGTCTTGAGTGAAAGGGCAAAAGGTAGCAGAAAAACAAAACCACCTGAAAAATGCCCCACTTGTGATTCAAAACTTTTTAAGCCTGAAGGAGAGGTTGCATATTACTGTGAAAACATTGAGTGTCCCGACCAGATAAAAGGAAGGTTAGAACACTTTGCTTCACGCGGGGCAATGGATATTGAAGGGCTTGGGGAATCGTTGATTGATTTATTTGTTGAAAAAAGATTTTTAAAGACTTTTAGTGATATATACAAACTTAAAAACTCTAAGTCTGAATTGATTGCTATTGATAGAATGGGAGAAAAAAGCGTATGCAATCTTCTGAATTCAATTGAGAAAAGCAAAGAGAAACCATTCGATAAAGTTTTATTTTCGCTTGGAATCCGTTATGTTGGAGCAGGTGCAGCTAAAAAGCTTGCCGCTCATTTCAAATCGATGGATTTGTTAATGGCAGCTTCTGAGGAAGAAATAACGGAAATTTACGAAATAGGCGAAAGTATAAGTAAAAGCCTTAAAAAGTTCTTTGGCGATAGTCATAACAAAAAGAATATTGAAGAATTGAAAAAGGCCGGCTTAAAGTTTAGTTTTACTGATGCTAAAACTGCTTTTGTGGGCGATAACTATTTTAAGGGCAAAACCTTCGTACTTACAGGCACATTAAATTCTTTTACACGGGAAGAAGCAGAAGAAAAAATTATAAAATTTGGCGGCAATGTTACTTCCAGCGTGAGTAAAAAAACTGATTATGTTTTGGCTGGACTAAAAGCCGGTTCAAAATTAGATAAAGCAAAATCACTGGGCGTAAATATTATAAATGAAATTGAGTTTCAAAAGAAAATCGACGAAGCGAAACTGAAATGATAACTGCAATAAAAACACGGGCTGCAAGATTTATAGTTAAGAGAAGAGCACCGGGTGAAGAGTTCAGCCAGAGAAATTTTTCTTCAATATTTGCTAAAACATATTCCTTTCTTATTCTTATGCCCGCCAACGAAAGCGATTTCAAATTTGTTTTCCCAATTCTGGAGTATTTGAGAGAGCAAAGGAAAAATATTGTTGTTATGACTTATGATTTCAGAGTCAGTTTGCTTCAGCCATATTTTAAAACTAACGCAATTGAACACGGTCTGAAGGATGAGACCCAGCTAAAGCTGCCGTCTAAAAAATTACAGAACAAACTATCAAATATGCGTTTTGATGTAATTATTGATACTAACAGGGAAGAGATCCTTTACTACAGCTTTATTGCAAAGTTGCTGAATGCGCAGGTAAAAATAGGTTTTGCACGTTCTGACTCCGATAAGTATTTTAACCTGCAGGTAATCAACATGCAAAACGATCCGGAAGCTTCCTACAAAAATCTTTTAGATTGTCTAAAAATGTTTCAAGGACTTTAAAATGAATTTTGAAGTAAAAAAAGAAAACACCATCACTATTTTCAAATTGAATGAAGCCAGACTTGATACTAATATTTCGGGTTTGCTAAAAGGCGAATTTACAATGTTACTTAAAGTTGAAGGTGCGAAGAAGTTTATCCTTGATTTATCTGCCGTCGAAAGCTGCGATAGCTCCGGCTTGAGCGCAATTCTTGTTGCTAACAGAATACTGAATTCGACAAATGGACATATGCGGATAGCATCACCCTCAGAAAAAGTTTATGCATTGATTAAAATAACTCAGTTAGACAGAGTGCTTCCTGTTTGTCAAACCGTTGATGAGGCTTATAAGGATTTGCAAAAGCTTGATTAGCTCTGTAATTTTAAGAAAATTAAGTTTTCGCTTCAGTTAATTCTTTAATGTAGTGGTAAGCCTCCAGATTTCCCATTTCCATTGCTGTCTTTAAATCTTTGATGCAATCTTCCTTATCTCCTACTTTATCCTTAAGCAATGCTCTTTCAAAGTATGCTACTTCATGACGTGGATTTTTATTAATTGTCTCACTGAAATATTGAATTGCTTTTTGATAATCTCCTTTTTGCTTATAGCAGAGCGCTAAATTTAAATAAGCTTCTGCAAAATTGCTTTCCGCCTTTATATATCCTTCAAAATCAAGAATTGCATGATCAAAATCCCTGGCATTGTAATTAGCTATACCGCGATAATAAGAAACATTTGCTTCTCTCATCTGTAGCCCGATAGCCTCAGTGAAGTCGCTTATTGCACTTTCAAAATTTTTCAATATTAGTTTAGTTAAACCTCTGCAATAATATCCTACTGGTTCCAGTGGTTTTAATTCAACAGCATGACTAAAATCTTCCAGGGCACTTCTATTATTTTGATTTTTACATTTTTGAATACCGTTTCTTATAAACTGAGTTAATTTATCATTTTCAATATCATAGAAGGTTTTATACCTGTTTATTTCGTCCGTTATATTTTTTGAAGGGAGAGCAATTTTTAGAGAATATTTTTGCTTTTCCTGAACGGGTTTAGGTGAGGTTTCAGGTAATTCCTTTTCAATTTTATTTTCAAGTTCAGCTCGCTCACGGAATGATAGTTTTGGCTGGAATTCTTTTCTTCCACTTTGGCTAAACTTATAAATAACGAGTGCTAGAACTATTAAAACTAATGTTAATACTACATAATACATACAAGATATTAGCGATTATAAATAAAACACATAATTTTGAACAATAATAATGCCCGAATTAAATTCCATAAAAATTATGATATATTCCTCAAAATCTATGTTTTTTATAAAAAAATTCGGTATTAATGGTTAAAGATTAGATGTAAATTTTCCTTTATTTGCACGGGAAATGCAGGCAAATATAAAATTATAAAAGTCTAAAATTTCAGGCAAAAACAATAAAAATCTGCCAGTAACTCTTTGAATTGATTGAAGAAGATAAACGGTATATTCTTTCTTCATTGGAAAGGGTAAATTTCTATTCCTGAATGCAAAAACTTTGACTTTTTTGTAATACGGTTTCGTTTCATAATCATTGTGAATCATTCTAATAAATTGGTTTTTACAGGAAATAAATCTTGGAACAGAAAAACATATCACTTAAAGAAATTAAACATATCATTACTGATATTGACGGAACAATTCTAAACGACAACGGTGAATTAGGTATTGAGAGCAAGAAGCTTATAAAAGAATTGATAGATGAGAAAGTAATTATATCTTTAGCAACCGGAAGGCTGCATTCTGCAACCATCGATTTGGCAAAAGAACTTTCGTTAAACGGATATGTAATCTCTCTTGATGGAGCTATGATAAAAGACTTTGTTACTGACAAAATACTTTTTGAATCCTTTTTAAAGAAAGGTCAGGTAAAAAAAGCAATTGCAATTTCTGAAAACCTGCTTGTTAACATTGTGCTTTGTCATGCTTCCTCTATTTATTACACCGAGTATAACTCGGTGATACCCTCTCTTCTAAGTAAATACGGTGCTTTTTATGAACGGATCGATTCTTACAAAGATTACTTATCAGGCACTCTCGAAATTTTATGCTCGAGCGATATGAAAAACTCTATTAGACAAATTGAAGAGAAATTTAATTTTCCATATTCAATTGGATGCAATACATCGTATTTTCGCAGTAAGAAAAATGAAAACATTTATTATCTTGAAATAAGAAAAGCTGGAAGTTCAAAAGGCAAAGCATTTGAAAGACTATTAAGATATCTTTCAATAAAACCCGTTCAGGCAGCTGTTATCGGTGATTGGTATAATGATATTACAATGTTTCAGACTAAAGCCGTTAAGGTTGCAGTTGCAAATGCAATACCAGAATTGCTAAATGCTGCTGATATAATTACAACTAAATCTAACAGGGAAGATGGCACTGCTGAGTTTTTTGAGATGGTTTTAAAATCAAAGAGGAATTAAAAATGGATACAACTGAAAATAAAAAATCTGGCAAAGGATTATTTACAAAACTGATAATGGGTTTTGTAACAATCATCCTAATCGTCCTTATGTTTCCTAAAGGTGAGTCAATTGAGTTTGAAGTTTCAGAAGGATCTATCTGGTTATATGATGATTTGATAGCTCCCTTCAGTTTTCCAGTAATAAAAAGTGAAGAGGTTTATCGTGCTGAGATTGAAGCAGCAAAAAAAAGTGTTTATCCCATTTTCCTTGATGAAAGTGAAAATAAGCAAAAGAGTATTGAGTCATTAACAAATTATAATTCCTATTTGATTAAAACCTTAGATGAAAGTATCGAAAGTGAATCATCCTCAATTGTTAACCCTACATTTCTAAGTACTTCCTCTTTTTTAAGCCTGCAGAACCTTCGAATTCGCGAAAGAAATCTGTTAAGGACAGGACTGCAGTTAAAAAATTTCTTTAATGCTGCCTCTGTTGCATTGAACGCAGTCTACACTAGAAGTGTACTTAGCATTGATTCTGGCTCTCAATTGAGAGATAGCATCGCATTAAGGAAAGGTAATTTTGATACCATAGAGCCAATCAGCAGAAGTATTTTTATCGATCAGGCTAAAAATGAAATAATTGAAAGAATAAATAGATCAGAATTTTCGGAAGACATTAAAGCAGCGCTCATCGAATATACAACTCATTTTTTATTACCGACAGTTGTTTACAGCAGCGAACTAACAGAACAGGAAACAACACAGGCGCAAAACGACGTTTCAAGATATTCCGGAATTGTGAATGAAAATGAAAGAATAATAGCCAAGCACGATCGGGTATCTAAAGAAATAAGATTAAAGATAGAGTCATACAAAGAGTCTAAAGGAGAGCTTATAGGGCGATGGGATTTGATACTGCAATCGGTTGGAAAGTTTTTTCACATAGGGTTGATATTATCTCTGCTTGTTACATATTTGTTTCTTTTCAGAAAGCGGATATTTTATGATAACCAGAAACTGCTGATGTTTGTTATCATTATTCTTTTTGTTTCTTTCGTTACCTTTCTTATTAACCAGGTTAGAGTCCAGGCGCCACTTCAATATCTAATTTTTATTCCCGCCGCTTCAATGCTACTGACCATAATATTTGATTCAAGAATTGGGTTTTACTCTACGGTAATAATGACACTTATTACCGGTGCTCTCAGAGGAAACGATTACACGTTTATGGCAATGAATCTAATTGCAGGTGGCATTGCAGTTTACTCAGTTCGGGATATTAAAAACCGTTCACAAATATTCAGATCATTTCTCTTCATCTTACTTGGTTACATTCTTTCAATCTTTGCTTTTGGTTTGGAAAGATTCGCTCCCTGGGAAAATCTATTTGTAGAATCAGCTTTTGCAACTACAAATGCTCTCATAAGTCCTGTTCTTACTTACGGACTATTGATTTTCTTTGAAAGGATTTTCAAGATAACAACTGATCTAACTCTTCTTGAATTATCTAATTTTGATAAACCATTGTTGAGGGAACTGGCAAGAAAAGCTCCCGGAACATTCAACCATTCAATGACTATGGGAACGATGGCAGAAAGTGCAGCAGAAAAGATCGGCGCTAATCATCTACTCGCAAGAGTTGGTTCATATTATCACGATGTTGGGAAAACAATTTCACCGCAGAATTTTGTTGAAAACCAGCTCAATAATCAGAATGTGCACGAAAATCTTACCCCTGAAGAAAGTGTAAGTATGATTGTTCAGCATGTAAATGAAGGGATTGAGCTTGCAAAAGAGCATAGCCTGCCACAGGAGATCATTGATTTTATTCCGATGCATCATGGCAAAATGGTAATAGGCTATTTTTATGATAGAGCGAAAAAGATTTACGGTGAGGAAAAAGTTAATATTGATGATTTTAGATATCCGGGACCGAAGCCAAACACAAAAGAAACAGCTATAGTAATGCTTGCTGATGGTTGTGAGTCCGCTGTTAGGTCGATTGAAAATCCTGATCCGGCAAAAGTTGAAAACTTGATCGACAGCATATTTAAATCGCGGATTGAAGATAAGCAGCTGGAAGAATCGCCGCTTACTTTTAGAGATATAGCAGTTATGAAAGAGGAATTTCTTAATATACTACTTGGTCAGCATCATAAAAGAATAAAGTACCCGAAGCAGGATGAAGCAGAAAAAGGTATTCAGGCTGAAAAGAATTAATGGAAATTTTTATCAGGGAATATCTTGCATCACTGAAGTCTGGAAAGAAATCTTTCTGATAATACAATAGCCTCCTATAAAAATGACTTATCTTCACTTCTTAACTTTTTAAAGGATCTGGGAGTTGACGATCCCGCAAAGATAAACTCAAAGCTGCTGAATGATTTTTTTGGATTACTTACAAAATTTGGTTTAAGCAGCAGATCATCTGCAAGATATTATTCTTCATTAAAAGGATTCTTCGGCTATCTTTTCTCCAGCGGCTACATTGAAATAAATCCAATGGAAAAAGTATCCGCTCCTAAAGTGAGTAAAAGCCTGCCGAATGTGCTGAACATAAATGAAATAGAAAGCATTCTCTCCGAACCGGATGTAAGTAAAAAGCTCGGACTTAGAGATAAAGCACTGCTCGAAACTTTTTATGCCTGCGGACTTCGGGTTTCTGAACTGATCAATCTTAAAATATCAGATCTGTTTTTGAAAGAAGAGATGATAAGAGTTTTTGGTAAAGGATCGAAAGAAAGGTTTGTTCCGATAGGATCATCCGCAATAAAATGGATTGAGGAGTATCTTAAAAACAGCAGACCATTATTAGAAAAGAAAGCCAAGAGCCAGCACGTTCTGTTTTTGAATAGCAGGGGAACAAAGTTATCGAGAATGGGTGTCTGGAAAATTGTTGACAAATACGCTAAGCTTGCCGGTATAAAAAAGGAAGTTCATCCGCATACATTCAGACATTCATTTGCAACGCATCTGCTTGAAGGTGGTGCTGATCTCCGTGCCGTGCAAGAAATGCTTGGACACGTGGATATTTCCACCACCCAGATTTATACTCATATTGATAGAGATTATATTAAGCAAGTTCATCGAGATTTTCATCCAAGGGGATGAGTTTAGACCGAATTAGTTTCATTAAACATTAGTTATAATTTCAAAAAATCAGACCTTTAAACATGACATTTATTATTTTTAATCCGATTAAACTGAAAATTCTACTTATATCTAAATGAAATTTCTACACTTAATACTATCGTTAATCATTTCCCTTCTCTTGATTACTGCCTGCAACACTTCTGATAAAAATGACAAGCAATCAGGGACAGATGAAAGTAAAGACACTTTATCTGCAGTCGATGAAAGTAGTTTTCTTTTTCTAACTGAATGGTTCGGTAAAACCGGGGTTTACAGTTATAATCTTGCTGAAAAAAAATATTCTCCTGTCTGGTGGCATCCGAGAGAAAATGTTGTGATGCTTGTTTATAAACCAGGAGAGTAGTCCAGCATATTTTTTAACTTCCGAAAAAATGGGAATGAGAGCAAATTTTCCGTTCTTCAACAGACTTAAACTTTTTATCATCTCGCACGACTTATCAGAAACAAAACAAATAGATAACGTCGGCAGCGGACTTCAGTTCACTACCCGCTGGAATGATGATGACAACCTGGAAGTGATTTACACTGCTGTTGATAAGACTATCCCATCATACGTTAATCAATACACTAAGGTTTATGATCATTACGGGAAATTTATTGACAGTGAAGTAAAAACATTTGATATTGAAAAAAGTGGATTCCCTCAGTTAATACCGCCCAGAAATTCTACTATCTCTCCATCAGGCAAATATGGTGTTTCATTTGAAAGTGATTCAGTGTTTCTTAAAACAGCAGGTGACGATACTCTTAAGTTTGTTGCAGTTATGACGCACAATCTGAATAAACTTAAATGGAGTGATGATGAAAAATATCTTTTCCTATCAACTTTAAATCTGGATAACGAAACGATCAAAACAAAAAATCCTGAAACCTCTGAGTTATTTATTTATTCGCTTGAAGCAGATTCACTTATTAAGGCTTTTGGAGGTGCGGGTGTAAAAAACTTTTTAACAATGAACCAGCTGCTGATCTTTGATGATGGATTTAGCACTAATTCTAAAATCAATATTTACGATTTACATCAAAAAAAAATAGTGGACGTTATCAAACCAAGAGAAGGATGCGGGTTGGTAAACCTGCCAATGCTTCCAGCCAGATAATTAGGATTTTATCTTAAGTATTTTCTTTAATCTTTTTGTAAGAGGAAAAAGAAAAATTAATATTTTCCTGATCCAATCCGGATTTTGCTGATCAAGCTTTGCATCAAACTCCCAGTTACACATTTCAACTCTTGTTTTCATCACTTCCGGGTGTGTCCCATCAAATTTTTTAAGATTACCAAAGTCATCCAGCTTAAATTCTGAATTTAATGATTGATGTATTTCTTCATCAGAGTAATACAGCTTATGGAAGTCAATTCTTTTCAGCATCATTGTATCGGGCGGTTTTACCCAGCCATAGTGATATATTTCAGCATCTATATCGGCAGGTTTTATTGAAGAGCCATTTTTATGTTTAAAATTCATTGCATCACCCCATGATACAATTCCTCTGTTCAGTTTAATCACCCTTGTTTCTTTGATATACCAATTCCGGTAGTTATCCTGGTAATAATTATAACTGCCGTAAAAATGCCTGTACTTGAATCGTAATCCCTCAACAGATTCAACATTCAGATAATCTTTGCATCGCTTGCATTACAGTATCAATATATTTTTCGTGTAAAATTTCATCGGCTTGAATATAAACTCCCCAGTCTCCCGTGCATTCATTTAAAGCAGCATTTGTTTCAACAGATAATAACTTTCCGCCTTCGCGCAAAGTCATATCCCAGGTTCTCCGGATGATTTTGATTTTATCACTTTCAATCGATTTTATTGCATCGTAAGTATTATCTTCAGAATCACCAACATTTACAATCAATTCATCACACAAAGGAAGTATACTTAGAATAGCTTCGCGGAAAGGATAAAAATACTTAATGCCGTTTCTTATGATAGTGAAGCCGCTTACTTTCATTTCTCGTCAAGCTTAAACTGCATATAATATAGTTTACGATAGAGACCATTTTTACTTAAAAGTTCTTCGTGCGCACCTTCTTCAACAATTTGACCGTCGCTTAGCACAATTATTTTATTGGCATTTTGAACAGTTGATAATCTATGCGCAATGACGATTGAGGTTCTTCCTTTCATTAATCTTTCGATTGCTTGCTGTACGAGTACTTCAGATTCTGTATCAAGCGATGAAGTTGCCTCATCTAAAATTAAGATCGGGGGATTTTTTAATAATGCTCTTGCAATAGATAGGCGTTGTCTTTCACCTCCTGAAAGCTTTGTGCCCCGATCGCCAATAAAAGTTTCATAATCATCTTTGAAGTCCTGAATAAAATTATGTGCATTCGCAGCTTTTGCAGCCTCAATTATTTTATTTGGCGGAACATTCTGTAATCCGTAAGCAATATTATTTTTTACAGTGTCGTTGAATAATATTGTTTCCTGTGTGACGACGCCGATAAATGATCGCAGTGATTTCATAGTAATATTTTTAATATCAATGCCATCAATGAGTATTGAGCCTTCAGTAGCATCATAAAAACGGGGGATAAGATCTACAAGGCTTGATTTTCCCGCACCGCTTGGACCCACTATTGCAAGCACTTCACCTTTATTTATTTTCAGATTAATATTGTTAAGTATTACATCGCTCTTTTCATATTTGAAACTTACATTCTTGAATTGGATTTCCTTATCAAAGGATTTTAATGTGATGGCATTCGGCGAGTCAATTACTTTTGGAGTTGTATCCAGGATTGAAAAAACTCTTTCCGATGCAGCAATGCCTTCCTGGACGCTGTTAAACACCTGCCCGAATAATTTTATTGAAGGCATCATCTGAAAGAAAATTCCAAGAAAGACAAAAAATGCACCCGGGGTCATATCACTTTTCCCCTGCACGATCTCGCTTCCGATGAAATAAAGAATTATTGCTATTGTTATAACCCCGATAACTTCAGTTATTGGAGACGAAAGCGCTCTTCTTCTAACTAAACTGGTCAGGAGATGAAAATATTTTTTTTCTTCTTCACGAAATCTTTCTATCTCATAGTTTTCCATACCAAAAGCTTTTACAATTCTCATCGCACCAAAAGTTTCATCCAGGATAGAAGTTATACCAGCAATTCTTTCCTGCGATTGTATGCTTCGCTTTTTCAGCGAATCGCCGATTTTTGCAAGTATAAATCCTGTGACAGGTAATAACGCAAACACCAGCAGTGTAAGCTTCCAGTTGAAAATAAAAAGTACAGCAGAAAAAATTATTATTATTGGGGGGTCTCTGAAAATGCTATTTATTACTGCTATCATCGAATCTTTAATTATCTGCACATCGTTAATAATCCTTGAAATTAATATTCCCTTTTTCTCTTCTGTAAAATATCCAAGTGATAGTTTATGAAAGTGAGTATAAAGCTGAAGACGGATATCCCTTATTATTCCCTGCTCAACAAAAGACATATACCAGGTTTGGAGATAGGAAAAAAGATTCTTGAGGAAAAATACTATTATTATCATTATACACAGGTAAGTAACAAGTTCAAGCTTTGAATAATACTGAACAAATTCATTAAGCTTATATGATAACCATTCCTTAAGATGCAATATGCTGAAGCTTTGCTCAGCGGGCAATTGCCCGGGCGATTGATTGAATAGAAGATCTATAAACGGCATTACAAGGCCTATTGACGCAAGGCTGAAAATAACGAATAGAATCATGAAGAAATTAGCCGCAGTGAGAGGTCTGAGGTAAGGTTTTAAGTATTTAAAAAATCGCCAGAAAACTTTCATGGAAAACAACCAATTAAAATCATTATTCAAAAGATAATCATTAAAATCTTATTTTTATTTACATTTGCAGCATATGGATATTAAATTATGCTTCAGTTTACATACGGATCACATCATAATTTAAATTAAAGCGTTCATCAAAATTGCTTCAAAATCAGGATATCAAAAAGACATTTAAAATGAACTTCAGGACCGATAATTAATGCAGAATCAGGAAGCCAAAGAGTATACGATTCTGGACTGGCTAATACTTTCTTTTTTTATAATTTTTATTCTAAGTCTTAGTAACTCAATTTTCGTTAACCAGATTGGTTATTTCGGTGCGCTTTTTTTTATTCTTGTAAAAGCATTTCTTACCAGAAAAAATCAATTTACAAAAACCGGACTGGAACTTGCTTTTGCTCTTTACATGATTGCCGAAATTGTATCGCTGATTTTTACTGAATACAAAGGTCAGGCATTTCATTACTTTACTAAAAGAGCGTTGCTCATTCCTATCGTTTATACTACCATAGCAGTTACATCAAACTGGAAGCGCGGAAAAAATTTTTTCATACTTTTTGTTGCGGGAGCTTTAATTACTGCAATTATTTACCTGATCTTTTCTCTCCAATTTTATTTTAGAAATCAATATGCTATTACACAGTCAGGACCTTCTATATTTCAGCATCCGATAACTGCAAGTGAAATCATCAGCTTTATTGTTTTATTTCTATTTGCATTTATTGTGAATGAAAAAACTGACTGGAAGACTAAGCTTTTAATTTACGCCGGATTTGCAATTTCAACTTTAATGCTTGTTGCTACTTTCAAAAGAACAGGTTGGATTGGAGTTGGAGCCGGTATTTTTCTTATTCTTATTATGAAGGGTAAATGGAAAATTCTGCTTCCTTTGTTCATCGCGGTGATTGTAATGTTTCTTTTAGATAAGAATATTAGTCAGGTTAGTGTTTATGATTTTAAAGGATCAGGTGCAAATAAACTATATTCATTCAACACCGATGGAAGAGCCACAGCAATTTCACGATTTGACAGTTTGTTTACCGTTTGCGACTATGAAAATGGAATTTTATTCTATAAGGATTCTACCTTCGTAAAAAAGATCGAAACACCTGAACCGATTGTTTCTTTTTCTGAGACTACAGACAGCTTCTTTTTGGCCTATCTTATTAATACACGCATCCTTGTTTTAAAAAAATATGGTGAAGAACTAAAACAGGTTAATGAAATATTGCCACCGGGGGATACGAAAGATTTTGCGTTTATAGGTCAATCGCTATATACTCTGGATTCTGACAGTGGTCTGACTTACTATGAATCAATAGCTGCTTATTCAGTACCGATTCGTTTTCCTGAAATAATAAAATATAAATGGTTGTTTATTGACTCATCATATTTTTACTTCGCTTCTGAGCAAAACGGCGTAGTTGTCTATTCAAGGGAAGGAAAACTGCCTGGTCAAAGAATTCTGTCCAAAGAAGTTGGCGATATTGACAGAGCTTTTATGTTTTATGGTAAGCTATTGCTCAGTAATTCCAGCGGATTGAAATTATATTCTTTTGAAAACAATAATTTGATCTTAAAAGATCAGTTGAAGCAGTTGAAGCAGGTTCACCGGATATCTGAAGATTCAGACGTATTAGCTGTTCTCACCGGGGATGGGTCAGTCTATAAATTTAGAGTTGATAATAAAGATAAGTTTGCACTAATTACTCAGGACAAACTTTCGCCCCAACCAACAAATATTTATTATAGTGATGGAAAGCTTTATTGTACATATGTAAATCGCAGCAGATTACTTAGTATTTTTGATCCGTATCTCCGGCAGAACTTTACGCGGCTTGCACTCTGGCGTGCTGGCTGGGAAATCTTCAAAGATTATCCTCTGTTCGGAGTTGGTGATATTGGAATTGAAAAATATTACGTTAAGTATAAAAGACCTTACGATAAAGAAATTCACGGACATCTTCACAATAATTATTTTCATTTTCTGGCAACGCTGGGATTGTTTGGACTTCTATCGCTAATGTTTTTATTTGTAATGATAATTATTACAATCCTGAGAATTTATAAATCAACTAAAGGCAAATCGTTTATTGCATCTTATTCATTGGGCGCACTTGCTTCATTTGTGAGCATTCTTATCTCCGGGTTAACAGAACTTAACTTCTGGGATCAGGAGATTGCAACGCTAATTTACTTTACAGTTGGCTTAAACATTGCACTTTATATTTGTTACAAAAAAGAAATTGAAGAATGCTAAAACAAATATTCTGTATTTATTTTTAATTATAATGAATTAAATATTATTCCTCTTTAATAAAGACTTAACTATGCAGAACAACGATAAAAAAGAAATATCAAAACAAATTAAAAAATTATCATCCGGCTTCAATCCAAAATGTAAGGAACTTGCAGTTATTCTTGCTGCAGGACACGGGAAGCGAATAAAATCCCAGCGATCAAAAATGCTGCACAATATTTGGGGTATTCCCACAGTTGAACGTGTACATAATGCTTGTTCTAGTGCAGTTAAGGGAATTAACTCGATTGTAGTTGTTGGAATAAAAGCACTTGATGTAATAAATGTTCTTGGTAAAAAGAACAACACATCGTACGCTTACCAGGAAGAGCAGAACGGCACCGGTCATGCAGTTCAGGTTGCTTTGAAAAATGTTAAAAAATTTCCTGATGATGGAATCGTTTATGTTCTTCCGGGTGACATGGGTTTGATTGATGCTGAAACTCTTTCAAGTTTTAGAAAAAGTTTTATTAATTCTAAGGCAGATATGATCGTATTAACCGGAATATTTAATGGCAATCCGAAGGAAAATAATTATGGAAGAATACTTCGTGTGCAGGAATTTAATACCAGAGGGACAAGATCACTTGGGGATAAAGGCAAAGTGATTTCAATTCTTGAGCACAAAGATATCCTTGCTCTTCCCGATGATAAATCTTTCATGGCAGAATATAAGGGCAGCAGTTACTCCTTTACTAAAGAAGAGCTAATAAATAATAATGAATACAATTCAGGCGTTTTTGCATTTCGCTTTAGCAAGCTAAAAGAATTGATTGGAAAATTAAAAAGTGATAATGTGCAGAAAGAAATTTATCTCACCGACCTGATTTCATTATTTAATGAGAAGAATTACTCTGTTGCCGCAGTCAGTCCTGAAAAGAATTATGTGGTAATGGGATTTAATAATAAATCCGTTTTGAAAGAGATGGAAGCCATCGCACGGAAAAATGTTTACGAAAAGTTAAAGGACATAATTGAAATTGAAGACCCGGACGATTTTTTCATTCACGAAAAAGTTGTCGAAGATATTCTGAAAGCGGATAAAAAATATTCAGCTCTTGATGTTGTTATTGGGAAAGGTGTTCATATTGGAAAAGATGTGGATTTGAATTTCAATCTCCAGCTTGGGAAAAATGTTTTTGTTGACGGCAAAGTAATGTTTGGAAAAAATGTTGCTGTTAGTCAGAATGTGCACCTTTCTTGTTACCCGGGACAAACGCTCAAAATTGGAAACGATGTCCAGATCCTTTGGGGAGATATTATCAAAGGCAACATTGTTATCGGTGATGGCTCACTTATTGAATCCAGCGTTAATATGACAGGCAGCGATGAGTTTCCTTTGCGTATTGGAAAGAACGTTTTGATTAAAGGAACCTCTTATATTTTTGGCTCAAAGATAGCGGACAATCTTTTTATAGAGCACAGCATACTTGTAAAAAAGAAAGTCCGTGCCGTAAAAAATAAAAAAGGGGAGATACAACCTGTTAGATATTTTGTGCTGGAGAGTGAGGGGGAGAAGTTGATTCAGAACATTTAACAAAAAAGCTCTTCAACTGAAGAGCTTTTCTTTTATAAAATATTTTTTCGAGTTTTACTTGGTTTCAGTTTTTGCTGGCTTTAAACTGTTCAAATGACGTGTTAAGCTGGACTTCTTTCTGGAAGCAGTATTCTTTTTAATCAAACCTTTTGTAGTTCCTTTATCAAGTATGCTAACTGCTTCTTTATAAAGCTTTTCTGCTTCTTCTTTATTGCTTGTGGCCATAACTTTTTTAACACTGGACTTTATACGTGTCGTGCCCTGTTGATTAACCACTCTTTTTCTTTCGTTGGTTCTTATTCTTTTCTTTGCCGATTTATGAGTTGCCATTAAGTGTAAATCCTTTTTATTTAACTAAAATTAACTTCTTTTTGTCAAAATTTGAGTGCCAAATATAGGCTATATGGGGTTTGAAATCAACCTTTGCAGGAGTAACTTTTGCGTGCAAATTAGCGCGGTTTTTTAATATTGTCACATTGTACGAAGTCGAAATGTGACGACCAGTCTTCGACTCCGCTCAGACTGACTATTGGTTATAATCATGCTTAAAATCAACGAAATATATCACTCAATTCAGGGAGAAAGCACAAGTGCTGGAAAGCCCTGTGTATTTGTGCGACTGACATACTGTAATCTTCGCTGTAATTATTGCGATACCGAGTATGCTTTTTATGAAGGAAAAGATATGTCTGTCCAGCAAGTCATTGATGAAGTTGAAAAGTATAATTGCAAGCTAATTGAAATAACAGGAGGCGAACCATTGGTTCAAATGGACGAATGTCTCGAATTAATGAAGAGACTTTGCGATCTTGGCTACGAAGTGATGATTGAAACGGGTGGAAGTATTTCAATAACGAATATCGATCCGAGGGTAAAAATAATTATGGATTTGAAATGTCCATCGAGTGAAATGGAAAAGAAAAATCTTTACGAGAATGTTCAATATCTTAAACTAACAGATGAACTAAAGTTTGTAATTGGTAATCGTGAAGATTACGAATGGACAAAAATAATTCTTAACAAATATAATTTAGACGGAAAATGTGAAATCCTTTTCTCCGTTGTCTTTAGTAAACTTGATCCTGTTCAATTAGTCAACTGGATTTTAGAAGACAAGCTTGATGTAAGATTTCAACTGCAGATGCATAAATTTATCTGGCACCCGGAAACAAAAAGTGTTTAGGTAATTGAAATAATGTGTCATCACGATCCCACTTCAGCTGGAGAAGTGATCTTAATAAGAAGATTAATACAAACTGTCATTGCGAGTCTCGCATTAGCGGGACGAAGCAATCCTTGGTTAGAGATTGCCACGTCACTTCGTTCCTCGCAATGACACTCAATAATCAATAGTTAAATATTTAATTATGAAAATAGCAAAAGAATTCAGATGGGAAATGGGTCACAGGCTGCCAGAGCATTTTGGGCTGTGCAAAAACATTCACGGTCACTCATACAAAATGCTGGTTGAGTTTGAAGGCGAGCTTGACAAAAACGGAATGATAATTGATTACTACGATATTGAAAAAATCATCAACCCAATTATCGAAAAACTTGACCACGCTTTTATGGTTAACAAAAATGATAAAGTAGTACTCGAGTTTTTAGAAAAGTTGAATTCAAAAAAATTTGTAGTTACGTTTCAGTCGACAGCAGAGAATATATGTCTTTATTTGCTGAATGAAATTCAGAAAGCTCATTTGCCGGAAAATGTAAACGAAATCAAAGTCCGTGTTTATGAAACTGCACACGATTATGCTGAAGAATCGGTCAATTTAAGATGAGTAAGAATCGGATTCATGATAATAAGAGGAACCAAAAATTTAAATCGTTCAATCGGGCACAAAAGCAACCAAAACCTAACAAAGACTTTTCCCGCTTTAAACTTTTCATTGAATACGCAGGGACACGTTATTCAGGCTGGCAGAGGCAAGAGAATGCCAAGACAATTCAAGGGACCTTAATAAAAGCAGTAAAAGAAGTTTTTGGTGACAACTTCATGGACTTGCAAGGTTCGGGAAGAACTGACAGCGGAGTTCACGCACTTTGCCAGGTTGCTCATCTCGATTTAAAAACAGTTCTCGCTCCTGAAATAATCAAAATTAAACTGAATGATCTTTTACCTTCCGATATAAATATTATTGAGGTTGAAAAAGCAAATCAAAAATTTCACACAAGACACGACGCTAAATCACGTAGCTACCTTTATCAGATTTCAAGAAGAAGAACAGCTTTCGGAAAAAAATATGTCTGGTGGATAAAGGATAAATTGGACTTTAAGAAGATGGAATCAGCTGCAAAACTATTTGTAGGCTTGCATGATTTTTCATCTTTTTCTGATGATGAACCGGAAGAAAAATCTACTAAAGTATTAATTGACAATATTCAGATAAAAGAAGAAGGCGATCTAATCTTAATAAGAATCATTGGTTCACATTTTATCTGGAAAATGGTTCGTAGAATAGTTGGGATTTTAGTTGAGGTAGGAAGAGGAAATAGAACAGAAAAAGACATTTTGAATTACTTAATCAAAAAATCGAACGAGCCTGCAAAGTTTACAGCTCCGCCATCAGGATTGTTTTTAGAAAAAGTATTGTATGAGGGAGAGAGGTTTTCAGAAGAGTTCAGTTCAACATTTAAAATTTAACTGACTCAACTCACCATTTTTTTCAGTCTCTGAATTTCATCACGCAAATTGGCAGCTCTCTCGAACTCAAGATCTTTAGCAGCTTTACGCATCTCTTCAGTCAACTGTAAAATCAAATCCTCTTTTTGCTCCTTGTTCATATACTTCAGAATAGGTTCAGCTACTTTTGCAAATCCGTAATCTTCTTTGTCATCTTTTTTTCTCATCTCCGCAAGCGATGTTGAAGCAAGAATTTCATCCACACTTTTATAGATTGTTGCAGGAATAATATTGTGTTCTTCATTATACTTTTTTTGCAGCTTTCTTCTTCTATTCGTCTCTGTGATTGTCTTTTGCATTGATTGAGTTATTACATCACCATACATAATTACTCGGCCATTTACATTGCGGGCAGTTCTACCAGCAACTTGCATCAATGACCGTGCACTTCTGAGAAATCCTTCTTTATCGGCATCAATGATTGCAACAAGAGAAACTTCGGGTAGATCAAGTCCTTCTCTTAAAAGATTTACACCAACGAGAACATCAAATTCACCCAGGCGTAAGTCTCTGAGAATCTCAACTCGTTCTAGAGAATCAATATCGCTGTGAATGTAGCGAACCAGTATTTTTATTTTATCGAGGTAATCAGCCAGATCCTCTGCCATCTTTTTAGTTAAAGTAGTAACTAGAACTCTTTCTTTTCTGTTTGCCCTCGTTCGTATTTCATCAATCAGGTCATCAATTTGTCCTTTAATTGGTCTCACTTCAATTTCAGGATCGAGCAAACCTGTTGGGCGAATAATTTGCTCGACTATTATTCCATTACTCATTTCAAGCTCATAGTCAGCTGGAGTTGCGCTAACGAATATTGTCTGGTTTAACATTCCCATGAATTCTTCGTACATCATCGGCCTGTTATCAAGAGCAGAAGGAAGACGAAAACCATATTCTACCAAAGTTCCCTTTCGGCTGCGGTCCCCATTGTACATTCCTCTTATTTGCGGAATAGTTACGTGTGATTCATCAATAACCAGAAGAAAATCATCAGGAAAATAATCGAATAAATTGAACGGACGAGAACCCGGTGCTCTTCCATCCATATGCCTGGAGTAGTTTTCAATTCCCGAACAATATCCTATTTCTTTCATCATTTCGATATCAAATCTTGTCCTTTGTTCGAGACGTTGTGCCTCCAAATATTTTTCATCTTTTCGAAATACTTCTAATCTTTCAGAAAGTTCAAGTTCAATATTGTGAATAGCTTTTTGCATCTTTTCTCTGTCAGTGACAAAATATTTTGCCGGATATATTGGTGCTGATTCAACTTCGCGAAGAACATTTCCGGTTAACGAATCGATGATCGAAATTTTTTCAACATCTTCATCCCAGAGTTCAATACGGATTGCTTCTTCGTTTTCGTACGCAGGAATTATTTCTATCACATCACCGCGTGCACGAAATGTTCCTCTTCCAAATTCAGAATCATTTCTTACAAAATGAATATCAATCAAATTGCGAAGAAATTTTTTTCGATTAAGCTTCTCACCTTTTTTTATAAAAATGATTTGACGAGCGTATTCTTCTGGTGCACCGATTCCATAAATACAGCTAACACTTGCAACTACAATTACATCGCTTCTTCCTTCGATCAGTGATGTTGTTGCTTTTAAGCGAAGGCGGTCTATTTCTTCATTGATAGAAAAATCTTTTTCTATATAAAGATCGCTTTTAACTACATATGCTTCTGGCTGATAGTAATCGTAATAACTTATAAAAAATTCAACAGCGTTTTCGGGGAAGAAAGATTTGAACTCTGAGTAAAGTTGAGCGGCAAGAGTTTTATTGTGTGAAATAATCAGAGTCGGTCTATTTATCTGTTCAATTACATTAGAAATTGTAAAAGTCTTTCCACTTCCAGTTACACCAAGCAAAGTTTGGAACTTATCCCCTTCCTTAATCCGTTCAACTAACTGCTTAATTGCTTGAGACTGATCACCAGCAGGTTTGTAATTTGAGACGAGCTTAAATTTATTCATATGTTAATCTAGCAGGACCTCATGCGCATGGAATCCACTCTGATTCAAATGACCTCTTAATATTATCACCTTTGCATTTTCAAAACCTTCTGGAAGCATCAATGAACCAGAAACCAGAACAACTTTGCCATTCTTATCTGAAGTAAAAAAACTTACTTCGCCGCCGTGCTGTTCTATTCCTCTATCAGCTAAAAGTTGAACCCTTATCTCTTTTACAGCACTGTTGTTTGGATCAAAGTCGGAATAAGATCCTAATTCGCTGCCTTTATCAAAGTAGAATTTGTACACTAAAAAAACTGCTGCAACAATTAAAACCGGTAGTATTAGCTTTTGTAATATTTTCATATTTATTTTTTTATTTGATTAAATTGCGAGCAAATTTAATGAAATTAGACTCAACTATTCAATGCAATAGAGGGACGAAATGAACGATAAAAAATTGTGGATAATAATTTCGGCAGTATCGGGCTTTACTGCCGTGGCAATTGGTGCTTTTGGTGCACATGGCTTACGCGAAAACCTCTCTTCCGAAATGCTCGAAGTTTATAAGACAGGAGTACTTTATCAATTTATTCATACAATAGTTCTTTTGATACTTTCGCTTACAAATTTTATTAAAACAAAAATTGCCTCAATTTTTTTCCTATTGGGAATAATTCTATTTTCATTTTCACTTTACATCTATTCTACTTCAGGAATTCAGTTTTTTGCAATGGTTACACCGTTCGGCGGAGTCTGTTTTTTGATAGGATGGTTTTGGTTAATAGTAGAGACGATTAGAAGCAGAGTATTGAAGTAGAAATTATTTAACTGCTCTTAGTTTGAAATAAACTTCTTCGGGTGAGAATATCCCCGCGAAGAATCTTTCATAAATGACTGGTTCAAGATTTACAAAAAAATCCATCCATTTTAATAAAGCAAAG
This sequence comes from uncultured Ignavibacteriaceae bacterium, assembly GCA_963699475.1. Lineage (GTDB taxonomy): Bacteria > Bacteroidota > Ignavibacteria > Ignavibacteriales > Ignavibacteriaceae > IGN2. Next base: position 263,840 of record CAVOUA010000004.1, read on the forward strand.
TGTGAAGTAATAAATCTCTTTTCCAAAACTTCAAACTGTGCTTTTCCCTCATAATTAGTCCGGTGGTTTAGTTTCCATTTTTCATAAAATTTTAGCTTACGGTTGCCTATGAATTCATAGTTATCGAATGTTCGGATTGAGAAAGGAATTTTATGGTCAGGCTCGCCGAAATATTTCGTGTTTAAAAAGAAAGGGGCGTATACAATTAGAATCCCATTTGGCTTCAAAATACGGTATAGTTCGGTAATTGAATTATGAAAATTATTGAGGTGCTCAAGTACGTGTGAAGCGTAAATCTCATCAAAATAATTTTCTTCAAAAGGATAGGGAAAAGTATTAATATCATGAATCATATTTCCACCATAATCCACAATATCAAGGTTCGTGTAACCTTCTTTAATATCTTTACCGCAGCCGAGATTTAATCTATTCATTTGTCTTAATCAAAATTCAATTTTAATAGCATTGGCAAATTTAAGGAAGGGGAGCGATAATATGGAATAAAAAAGCCCGATCTGAAAAGATCGGGCTTGAAATGATTATTAGTAGGTTTTAGTTAACCATCGCTGAGGGATTATCTATCCCACTAAGCGTAACTTCTTCAATTTTAACCCTGGCAACACCTTTCTCAATAAGTCCCAGCTCAATTGCTGCACCTTTTGAAAGATCCAGTTCACGGTCACCAATGTAAGGACCCCTATCATTGATACGTATGATAACTGATTTGCCATTTTTAGGGTTTGTGACTTTTAATAATGTTCCGAATTTTAATGATTTATGAGCCGCTGTTAATGCCATCTGGTCATAAATCTCACCATTTGCAGTTAGTTTACCGTGAAACTTAGGCCCATACCAGGAAGCTTTCATAGTTCCACGATTAACGTACTCTACAGATGAAGTATTAACGGTGCTTTCTTTTACCGTCTCAGGAACGAATTCTTCGGTTAGAATACGCTCATCATTGCTTTTATTCTCGCTGTTTATTACAGTAAATCCAACCAATCCACCAATTACTAGTATAAAAGACACTATTGCTAATGACTTCAAATAACACCTCTATTTAGTTTTACATATACTTTTGACCCACCAAATTTAGAATACCCAGATTCTTTATCCTATGGGAATAGTTAGATGTCCCGGCCATTCTTAAGTTTCCTGAATAATCGAATATATTAGTTTATTAGTCGATTCATTTTGTAAATCGTATGATTGAGGGTTAAAATCAAACTATTTAATGGCTTGCTATTCCTTTAATTCCTTTTTTTTACTTAGTTTTAACATATGTCAGATAAGAAAAAACTTAAAAAAGAACTGAGCCTTTTTGATGTTTTTGCAATAGCTACAGGTGCCACACTTAGTGGTGGATTATTTCTCCTGCCGGGGATTGCATCCATTGAGGTTGGTTCTTTAATGTTTCTCTCGTATCTGATCGCTGCAGTTCCACTATTTCCAGCAATGTTAAGCAAAGTAGAACTGGCCACAGCGATGCCCAGATCAGGAGGAGTATACTATTTTCTGGATAGATCTTTAGGTCCTTTATTCGGTACAATAGGCGGCATTGGAATATGGTTTACTCTGCTTTTAAAATCATCTTTTGCCTTAATTGGAATGGGAGCTTATTTATCTCTATTCGTAAATGATCTGCCATTGACAACAGTGGCAATTGTCATAGCCATATTTCTCGGTGTTGTTAATTTATTCGGTGCAAAAAGATCAGGAATTCTTCAAGTAGTTCTAGTGGTTTTTTTACTGGCAATTCTTGGGATATTCATTATTGGAGGTATTCCAAAAGTTGATATTGCTCATTTTAATAATGCTTTTGATGCTGATTTTCACAGTGTTATTTCAACTGCCGGATTAGTGTATATGAGCTATATAGGTATTACTAAAGTGGCGAGTGTTTCAGAAGAAATAAAGGATCCTGAGAAGAATTTACCCTGGGGTGTGTTCTTATCTTTTATAGTTATCATTATTATTTATACGGCAGTAACATTCATTCTGACGGGTGTTTTAACTCCAGATCAGCTTATGGGAAATCTTACACCTGTTGCCACTGCAGCTGAAGTCATCTTCGGTAAAATTGGATTTGTTTTCATTTCAATAGCAGCTCTTTTAGCATTTATATCTGTTGCCAATGTAGGAACTCTGAGTGCTTCAAGATATCCGATGGCAATGAGCAGGGATAATATTTTACCTCGTATATTTGGAAAAATAAATCATAGCGGTTCACCGTCTGTATCTGTTATTACAACTGTTGTATTAATTATTATTATGCTTCTATTACTGGATCCAATAAAAATTGCTAAACTTGGCCAGCGCTTTTCAGTTATTGGTTTTTTCGTTTATTTGTTTAGCAGTTATCATAATGCGTGAAAGTAAAATACAGTCTTATGATCCGGGATTTAAATCTCCACTTTATCCCTGTATGCAATTAGCCGGAATAGCGTCAGCCCTCTGGTTGATAATTGAAATGGGATGGCTTCCTATACTATTCTCTCTGGTATTAATTTTCCTGAGCTTTATATGGTACTGGTACTATGCCAGAACCCGAGTTGTAAGGACAGGTGCGATTTACCATATCTTTGAAAGGTTGGGAAGATACAGATACCATGGCTTGGATTCAGAGCTTCGTGGAATACTAAAGGAAAAAGGACTTCGTGAATCGGACCCATTTGAAGAAATTATTGCGAGAAGTCATGTGCTTGATTTTGGAGAGAAAGAAGAGTTCCAAAATGTTACTAAAACAGCATCAGAGTGGATTTCACAGTTTGTTGATAAATCTCCAGCAGAAATTGAAAAAATGTTTTTAGATGGAACCCGTATGGGCGCAACTCCTGTTACTCACGGAATAGCTCTGCCTCATTTGAGGTTAAATGGATTACCGCAAGCAGAAATTGTAATAGCTAGAAGTAGAGAGGGCATTCATATTAATTACAAAGATCCACTTAAAGATTCTGAGACTGAAGTTGAAACGGATGTTAATGCTGTATTCTTTCTTGCCAGCTCGGAAAAAGATCCGACTCAACATTTAAGAATTTTGGCTCAGATTGCAGGCAGAGTTGAAGAAGAAGGATTTACCAGCGAATGGCTTAATGCCAAAGATGACCAGGAACTAAAAGAAGCATTGATTCATGAAGACCGCAGCTTATCGCTATTAATTGAAAGGGAAACTTCTGGTAAGGAGTTGATTGGAAAAGCGCTTAAAGATATAAAATTTCCTGAAGGATGCCTGGTTGCTATTCTTAGAAGGTCCGGTCAAACAATCATTCCGAAAGGTGGTACTGTTTTAGAAGAAGGTGACCGATTAACGATCATCGGAGATCCTAAAGGAATGAATGAGTTAAAGAAAAGATTTAGAGAGGCTTATTAATTTAAAACTACTTTAAGCGAGTGACCTTTACCCTCACCAACTTTCCTACTTATTCTACCTAACATTGACTTAATCTCTTCCAGGTAAATTATCGGTCGTAAGTTTTTTTAATTCCAGAATTCTAATAAAAGAGAAGTCAATTATTATAACTGAATTTGCACTTAATAAAAGTAAAACTGATCTGATTGCATGTCTGAAATAGAAAGAAACTCTCGAGAGGTATTTTTAAGGTGACCAGGAATTCGTATCAATTTGAAAAAATTACTCTAAAAAGGAAAATAATTCTTAACAAAATGATTAGTTTGGAGCTAAAATTAGGTTATTATTTGCAGGCACTATCTATGTGATTGATGCTTTTGATGACATCAAAATTATTTCACCCTTGACAACTATTGGCAATTAAACAGAGATATAATGTTTTAATGGTTTAATTTTACAAATACTTTTTAGGTAAACTATCTAACAGGTGATATTAAATTAAATGCTTTGCAAATCCAATTTATCCACTCTTTCCACGGGGTTGTTATGAAAAACTTATACTGCTTTCTATCCGTCATTATTATTTCTTTATTAACTATAACAGAATTTGTTTGGGCTTCTGTTCCTGATGGAATAAATCTTACAAAAACTGCACAAGGGTACCACGTAGATTTTTCTTTAACTTCTTATCAACTTGTTCAGGTTACTGCCGAAGGAAGTGAATATCTCCAGTTGGTAATTCCTGATTATGGTGTTACTCCGGAAGTTGGTTTACCAGCACTTCCACTAATTTCTTTCAATCTTTTCATTCCCTATACAGAAACACAGCCTGAGTTTGAAATAAAAAATATCATTACTTCTGAAATGATTCTGAAGAATAAAATATTTCCTTTCCAGATGCCGTGGGAAAAATTATATCCGATTGAGGAGAGACCGTTCACAATAAATAACGATTATTACAACTCAACAGGCAATATGGAACAACCTTTTGTTCAGATATCTGAGCCATTCATAATTGCCGGAGTTCAAGGTGTGATGGTTACAATATTTCCTTTCAGATATAATCCGAAAGAGGACAAACTTATTATTATTAATAGAGGCTCAGTAGATATTTTCCTTAGCAAGGCAATTTCTCCGGTAATGAATAAATCAGCTGTTTTCAATCAATATCTAAACAGTGTTTTTGTAAACTATGAATGGACATCTGCACGAACGTCATCAAAATATCTAATTATAACTGATCCTGCTTTCGAAACAAGTATGCAGCAGTTTGTTACACACAAGGTGAGTAAAGGTTTTGAAGTTGATATGTACAATACAAACAGTACTGGCACAACAACAACTGCGATTAAAAATTTTATACAGCAGAGGTATAATGACCCATCAACAAAACCGGAATATATTCTTTTAGTGGGGGATATTGCCCAAATACCTTGCTGGATCGGCACTGGTGCAGGCGCCCCACATACCGATATTAATTATGCGCAGCTTGAAGGCGGTGATTATTTTGCTGATGCTTTCATAGGAAGATTTTCAATTGCGACTGCTGCCGAGCTTCAGAATGCAATAAACAAATCTTTATATATGGAAAATTTCATCGGCACTCTCACAAAGAAAAATATTTATATGTCTTCAACAGACAATTGGCAGATAACTGAAGGAACTCATAACTATGTCATCGACCAATATTTTGGTCCGGCTGGTTATACAAATCTTAAATTGTATACATACACTTACGGTGCTACCACTCAACAATTGATTAATGCGCTGAATGATAACCAGATTTTTGCAATCTACTCCGGGCATGGATCGGAAACTTCCTGGGCTGATGGACCACCATTAAATCAGCAGCAAGTCAGAGATTTAAATAATACCTGGTATCCGTTTGTTTACTCATTTGCATGCGTTACCGGTTCATACCACATAACAGAATGCTTTGGAGAAACCTGGCTTAGAACTGATAATGGTGCTTCTACTTTTTACGGATCATCTGTAAACTCTTACTGGGACGAAGATGATATTCTTGAAAGACGCTTATTCAAAGCTATGTTCGAAGATGGACTGACGAGAGTTACTCCGATGTTTGACATGGCAAAAATTTATCTTGTAAATTACTATGGCGGTGTAATTGGTACCGGAACCACTACCTTGCGCTATGTTGAAATGTATAACCTAATGGGCGACCCATCAATGCCTGTTGTTGAAATGGGGCCACCTTGTCCTATTGATCCACCATCCGACCCAAGTCCCGCAAACGGTGCGACGAATATTCCAATCGCTGGCAATAATGCAGCATGGACAAATGGTGCCGGTGCAACTCAGATAGAAGTTTGGTTTGGAGAAACAGGAAATTTAGTTCAGGTTTATAATGGTGTGCCGATTACCTCTTTATCGTTAGCACCATTCGAACCCTTTGAATATAATACCAGCTATAGCTGGCAGGTGAAAGGAAAGAATGATACATGTATAGTACCTGGAACAGTTTGGACTTTCACCACAATGCAAGACCCGAACTTATACCAATGGGTTGAACCATTTCCGAACTTAAATAACTGGACAATAGTAGGTCCATTGGGTCAGGCAAACTGGTCAGCAAATAGTACAAGCTATGCTGGTGGAACTCCTCCTGAACTATATATGAGTTGGACCCCATCATTTGTTGGTGAATCAAAGTTAAGGTCTGTTCCTATATCTCTGGCTAACAATCAAGTGGTTGACTATTACTTTGACTTTTACCTGGATTGGTATGCAGATCCAAGTGGAGTAGTTACAGTCGGAGTTACTTATGATGGTGGTACTACATCTACACCATTATACACACTAACTAATCCGACATCAAGCGTTGGTCCTTTAGTAGTATCAGGTAGTTTTACTACACCAGCGTCTGGTTCAGAAAATACACAGTTAGAGATATCATATAATGGAAACTCTTTCAATATAAATTGGATTTCCTGGGATAATTTAACTCTTGGTTACATTGTACCTGTCGAACTGAGATCGTTTAGTGCACAAGCTGAAAAAGATGAGGTTCATTTGAAATGGGCAACAGCAACAGAAACAAATAACCAGGGATTTGAAATCGAAAGAATGATAGCTGGTCAGGTTCATTTGAACAGGTGGGATATGTTGCCGGCTTCGGAACAACAACAGAACCAAAGTCTTATACTTTTATTGATTCAAAACTTGAAGCAGGGAATTACTCTTATAGGCTGAAGCAGATTGATTTCGATGGAACAACGACATATTCGGAAGAAGTAAATGTTGAAGTGGAAATTCCGCTGGTATATTCACTTGAACAGAATTATCCAAATCCATTCAACCCATCAACAACAATAAAGTATTCTTTATCTGAAGATGGATTTGTAAAGCTGGCAGTTTACAACCTGCTTGGCGAAGAAGTAACTACACTTGTAAACAATGAACAGAAAGCTGGAAGGTATGAAGTTGTGTTTGATGCTTCGAAGCTCTCAAGCGGAATTTATATGTACAGATTAGAATCAAATAACTTTTTGTCAATTAAGAAAATGATATTAATAAAATAACAGCCTCCCTAAATCTCTCCTAAGGAGGGACTTAAGGAAATAAAATTTTTAGTAAAAAATATCGGGATGTTTTTTCATAAAAATGGAAGGAGAAAAAATGAAGTCCTCCGCAAGTAATAAAACCTTTAGAAGATTTTTAATTTTGATCATTGCTCTGATTCTTCAAACATCTATTATTGCTCAATGGCTGAACCACGGAGGAATAAAGACAAATATTCTTAGTGTTACATCTCAAAGCACTAAAGTCGAATATATTTTAATTCAGTATGATGAGCGAACCGTTGATGTCAATGGAACCGAATGTGCTCAATATCAAATTCCGGGCAGCATTGTTTTGATGGAAAGAGGATTGCCTCAGCTTCCATCGGACAAGAGAAGTATTGTAATTCCAGATCTTGCCGCGACAGATTATGTAATCCTCGATTCTGAATTTGAAACAATAGAAACACTTCCAGTTATGCCTTCTAAAGGACATTTCACAAGAAATATTGATCCCGATTCCGTTCCTTTTGAGTTCAGTGAACTTTATACAACCAACAGCTGGTACCCCGAACAAAATATTCAACTTGATGTACCATACATCGTACGTGATTTGCGTGGGCAGACAATTCAATTCAATCCAATGCAGTACAATCCTGCGGAAGGAAAGCTGAAAATCTGTAAACGAATTGTTGTTGAAATTTTTAATGATTACAGCGTACAGGCAGTAAATCCTTTTGTCAGAAATAATCCTCTCGAAGCAGTTGATAAAGAATTTAATGAAGTATATAAATCGCTCTTCATTAATTATGGAATTGGTGAATTTGATTACACTCCTCTCGAAGAAACAGGAAGACTTCTGATAATTTATCCAACAGCATTTACCAGCAATATCACTCCATTTTATAATTGGAAGGTTGAAAGAGGACTTACTACTTTGTTAGCTGAATATCCGACGCAAACGGGAACAGGATCAACAGCGATAAAAAATTATATTCAGAATCTTTACAACTCTCCAGATGGATTAACTTTTATAATTCTTGTTGGAGAGGCAAACCAGATTCCAACTATTAACGGTCAGTACGAAGGCGCACCATCAGATCCTTGCTATGTTAAGCTTGCTGGCAGCGATGCATATCCCGATGCATTTATCTCAAGAATATCTCCGACATCTGCAGCAAATCTTGATTATGTTCTATGGAAATTGATTAAGTATGAAAAATTTCCTGACACTGGACCCGATGCTGCATGGTATTTGAAAGGAACCGGTGTTGCAAGCAATGAGGGAAGTCCGCCTGATTGGCAGCGTGCAAACCTTTTAAGAGATATGTTAATAAATGATATGTACTTTACGCAAGTTGATCAGATATACGATCCAGGGGCAACAGCATCTCAGGTTACAAATGCACTTAACGATGGAAGAAGTTTAGTAAATTATATCGGCCACGGTTCAGGTACATCCTGGAGTACAACTGGTTATAGTAATTCAAACATTCATCAGCTTTCAAACGGATATAAAAATCCATTTATAATTGATGTAGCCTGCGTGAACGGTAATTTTACCTTGAGCGAGTGTATGGAGGAAGCATGGATAAGAACAGGTGATATGAGTAATCCGAGAGGAGCAATTGCAGCTTATGGTGCATCAACAAATGCAAGCTGGGTCCCGCCCTGCGATATGCAAAACCATGGTATGATGCTTTTAACAACAAGACAGAAACAAACAGTCGGCGGCGTTTGTTTTAACGGGTTGATGCATGCAATGGATTTGTGGGGCGGAAGCACTGGTGAAGGTTTAAAGCTGATGGAACAATACAACATTATGGGCGATTGCACGACGCTTCTTACTATGGGCATAACTCCCGACAGCACTGCACCGGAACAGATCACTGATTTGACTGCACTTGATCCTACTTCAAACTCTGTTACATTAAACTGGACAGCACCATTAGATTCTTCGTTCCTTGGAATTGTGAGTTATGATTTGAGATACTCGACTACTCCAATTGTTACAAATAATGATTTTGAGAATGCACCACAGGTAATCGTTGCCGGTGGACCCGATACTACCGGAACACCAAAAAGTTATGTTCTTGGTAATCTTAATTACAGCACAACGTACTTCTTTGCAATTAAAGCATTGGATATTTGGGGAAATAAATCTATGATGTCAAATGTACCAACGAATACTAACCTGGGGAGCACCAGATATTTCAGTTACACCGGATTCTATGTATTGTCCGTTACTTCCGAACGCTTCTCATACAGATTCAGTGATGATTTCGAATATGACTTCCGGCAATTCAACTCTTGATTACCAGGTTGAACTTACTAACAATACATTTCCGGGAGATGTAATTGCCAGAGTTGTTCAGGTAACAGAAGCGAACACCAGCAATGCTACAAAAGAAAATCCTGATTTGAGCAAAGGAACCAGTAACAGAGGTTCCGGTGGACCGGACTTGTTTGGTTATGAATGGATAGACAGCAACGAACCCGGTGGACCGGTTTATGAATGGAATGATATTTCAACGACCGGAACCCTTGTCACCACTTGGGTTGCAACAAACATTTATCCAGCCGTTGATGAAGGAAAAGCAGGACCATTTGCTTTAGGTTTCAATTTTAAATATTATGGAATAGACTATAACAATGTCTGGTTCAGCTCTAACGGATTTGTAAGCTTTATTGATATTACAGATGCGGCTATGACAAACAGTTCAATTCCCTCTTCAAATATTCCTAATAATATAATTGCCGGAATATGGGATGACCTTGATGGAAAAACCACCGGAAAAGTTTATTATAAACAGGAACCGAACAAATTTATTGTTCAGTATGATAATTGGCCCGGTTATTCCAGCGGAACAGGACCTTTCACCTGGCAGTTTGTAATTCATAAGAACGGGAAGGTGATGCTCTATTACAAAACCATAACAGGCACTTCAACTTCTGCAACTGTGGGAATTGAAAATCACAACGGAACAGATGGTCTGCAGGTTGTTTACAATGCAGCATATCTGCAAAATAATCTTGCGCTGCAATTTTCTGCTGAACCTGAATGGCTGACTGCAGAAAATATGCAAGGAACCGTATATAACGGAAATTCAATTGCTGTTCTGCTGAATTTTATTACTGAAGGAATTGACAGTGGTGATTACTCTATGGATATGGTAATCAGCTAGCAACGATCCTTTGACTCCAGAGATTATTGTTCCTATTGCAATGAAGATAACAAGTATAGTACCTGTTGAGTTTTCTTCATTCACGCTCGAAAACATTAATGACGAAGTTGTAATAAAATGGCAGACTGCAACAGAGACTAACAATCGGGGCTTTGAAATAGAAAGAAGTCAAAAGTTCAAAAGTCAAAAGTCAAAACGATTGGGCGAAGATTTCTTTTGTGGAAGGTAGAGGAACTTCAACTGAAAAGACCGATTATATTTACAGAGACAAAATCACTGATCCCGGAAATTATGTTTACAGATTAAAACAAATAGATTATGATGGCAGTGTATCTTATAGTGAAGAAATAGAAATTGATGTATCAGGTCCGAAGGAATTTGCTTTGTTCCAAAATTATCCGAATCCGTTCAATCCCAAGCACAACGATTAAATTTGCACTTCCGGAAAAAACAAACGTTGACACTTTCAGTTTACAATTCACTTGGAGAAAAAGTTGCCGATGTATTAAGCGGTGAACTAAGCGAGGGTTATCACGAAGTTGAGTTCAGTGCTTCAAATCTCTCGTCAGGAATTTACTTCTACAGGCTTGAGAGCGGTAAGTTTGTTAGTGTGAAGAAAATGATAATTATTAAATAGTGCAATTATCAGTTGATTTAATTAATGCCCCGATCAATTCGGGGCATTTTATATATTTTTAATAACAAGAATAATAACATTTTTTAATAGAGAGAATAAAATGAAAAAGATTTTTACCCTGTTTTCGTTTTTAATTTTTTCTTTACTGATTGTTTCATCAGTAAATGCACAGGTGCTTGGAGAAGGTGGATGGAGAGTGGGTGAAAAGCAGATAAGAATTTCTGCAGATAATTCTGAGCACATCAAACAACTTTACAACCTTAAACTCAATATGGATTTTTATGGTCCAGCCTACGATCATATCACGCTTATGTAACTCCCGATGAATTAAAACAGATCGAAGCACTTGAACATTCCATATCACGGTTGAGATTGAAGATCTAAATAGTATTAACACAGAATTTCTGGCTATTGCCTGATGCATATCACAGCTTATCAACAGATTATAGATCTTGCCGATAGTCTTGCAGGAGCATTCCCTTCAATCTGTAAAAAAATAATTTTTGGATATTCAATGCAAAATCGACAGTGTGCAGCATTAAAGATAAGCGACAATGTTGATGTTGATGAACCAGAACCCGAAGTTTTGTTCGACGGTGGAATTCATGGTGATGAAATCGGTGGACCGGAAAACATTATCCGCTTTGCAAGAGATCTTTGCCTACAATATGGAACAGATCCTACCATAACTAACTTAATTAATACAAGAGAAATATGGTTATACTTAATGGTAAATCCAGATGGCAGGTACAATATGTCGCGTTACAATGCCAACGGAGTTGACCTGAACCGTGACTGGTGTTATATGTGGGATGCATGGGGTGGCAGCCCCGGCGCTTGTTCGCAGATCGAATCAAAACATTTAAGAAGCTGTATGTATGGTAATCAGTTTGTTGTTCATACTACATACCATAGCGGAACTGAATTTATTTCCTGTCCATGGAGCTACCGCTCAAGTCAACCACTTGATTGGAATCATATAATTCAATTAGCAGGTCTTTACTCATCTGTTTCCGGTTACTCGAATTTAGAATACGGACAAGGTAATAGCGGTATGTATCCAATTAATGGAAGCACAAAAGATGGAAATTACGGCATAATGGGTTCAATAAGTTGGTCGATGGAAATATCATACAGCAAACAGCCACCCACATCTCAAATAATGCAGTACTACAACTGGAACTATCCCTCGATGATTACGATGATTGAGTATGCAGGTTATGGTCTGGAAGGAATTGTTACTGATGCTACAACTAATGCACCAATTACGGCTGCAGTTTTTGTGAACAATTATTATCCGACATACACCGATCCAACTGCAGGCGATTACCATAAATATGTTCTTCCGGGCACTTACTCAATTACTGTAGTAGCAAACGGATATCAAACCCAGACAATTAATAATGTGGTTGTTACTGCAAACAATTCCACAGTTACAAATTTCCAGTTACAGCCAGGCGGAGGACAATACGTTTATAAGTTCTCTTCATCCCAGATACCTGATAATAATTCTGCCGACGAAGGATTAACACCAGCAGTAATCGGTCCCCCGGATAATATTAATTACTCAATTGGCAAAAACGGATGGTGTGTTTTAGATATGCAATATCCTATTCCTGATGGAATGGGTGTTGACTTTACAGTTTATGAGGGCGATACGTCTCCTGAGGGATATTACTGCTATGTTGGTCAATCAATTGATGGTCCCTGGATTTTATTAGGACTAGGAAACGGAACAACGCAATTTGATCTTTCTTCATCAGGATTACCTCAGGCACAATTTATCAAAATATTGGACGATGGTGACGGAACGGCCATAGCTGCTAATGCAGGTTTTGATCTCGATGCGATTAAAGCTACTGACATAGTCCCGGTTGAGCTGATATCATTTACAGCAGATGTTATTAATGATGAAGTTCTTCTTAAATGGAAGACGGCAACGGAGACGAATAATAGCGGGTTTGAAATAGAACGAAGTCAAAAGTCAAAGGTCAAAAGTCAAACGGATTGGCAAGTGGTTTCTTTTATAGAGGGAATGGGAACCACGACTGAAACGACGAACTATACTTTCAGTGACCAAATAAATAATCCCGGAACTTATGTTTACAGATTAAAGCAAATAGATTTTGACGGAAGCTTTACCTATAGCCAGATTAGTTGAAGCCAATCTTTCTACACCAACAGAATTTGTGTTGTATCAGAACTATCCAAATCCATTTAACCCATCAACAACAATTAAGTTTGCTTTGCCGGCTGACAGCAAAGTGAAAATAAATGTTTATAACTCACTTGGGACAATTAGTTGAAACATTAGTCGATAAAGAAATGGAATCAGGCTATCACGAAGTAAACTTTTCCGCCAAAGGCGGATCCGCCTCCGGCGGAGATGCGTTGAATCTAGCTAGTGGAATTTATTTGTATCAGCTGCAGGCGGACAAGATTTCAAATTGTGAAGAAGATGTTGCTTATTAATGTAAACGTAAAATTTGTAGGGGCGAGTCTCTGACTCGCCCAATTTATTACCAAATTTTGGTCTGTAAAATAAGACTTGACAATTTAGAATATTTTAAGCACGTTACAGTTAAACAAAAGAGGAGTTTGCTTATCAAATAATTATACCTTTCTTTTAAATAACTATTAAAAGAGGTAAAAAAATGAAAAGCATAATATTATTTCTTCTGCTTGTTTCTTTTTCTGCTCTTTACGCCCAACCAATTACACTTCGCGATACAACAAACCAGTACGATTACATAATTATAACTGTTCCTGAATTTGTAAATACCTGCGAACCATTCAGACAGCACAAAGAAACAGTGAGAGATTTCAGAACCCTTATAGTTGACACAACACAAATCTTTACAGAGTTCGATTCGAGTGCAACGCCACAGGATAACATAAGAGATTTTATCAGCTATGCAGGAACATTCTGGAAAGAACCAAGACCGAAATTATTTCTTGATTGTTGGGACAGTTAAGATGAAATTCCAAATTTTCCAGATTCCATTTCATTCCCGGCCTGGTCTATTTACAATCAGACTATTACTATAGCCAGAATATTTATGAAAATGATTCACAACAACAGATTTTTATATTGGAAGAATCCCAGCTAAAGACTGAATATGAAATCGAAAATTATTTTAATAAAGTAATTGATTATGAGACTAATAACACACTTACTATGATTGGATGAATAATAATTTGTTTATTTGTGCAAGTGATATCCAGATTCGGATTTTTAGAAGCTAGCTATTCAGTAATTGATCTCAAATTATCTCCCAGTATTTCATATAGACCTATTTTATATACTGAGAATGATACATTCGCAATTATTACGGTGATAGAGATTCAATTATTAAGCAATAAATACAGAGAGGAAATTCAATTGTATGGTTATTGGAGATTTATTGACGATCAATTTGCATTAGTTCAGATTAATTTAACATTGAGATTAAATGGCTTCAGAAATCAGACCAAGCTATTTTTTTACGTTTTTCATTGGCTCAACAAAGTTCAATCCTTGATACAAATACAAATATTGACCGACAAATGCTATGATGATGAAGCAGAATGCGGGTTCGCTCGGTGGAATTGTATTTGTTGGAATAACTTATTAGGGAATCGGTCAGCTATTTCAAAGATTTAAGCACAGAGATTTTTTGATCCATCAATTCAATCAATTGGCGAAGCTTTAAATTGGACAGCATAAATCCATTTAGCAGGCTCTTATGATTATATGAGAAAAGTTACAAATCTCTGGGCAGATCCATCATCTGAAATTAAAATATGATACAACTGTTGGATGTTGATGTAAACAGTTGAAGAAAATTCCCAGAGGATTTACTCTTTACCAAAACTATCCAAATCCATTTAACCCATCAACAACAATTAAGTTTGCATTGCCGGTTGACAGCAGAGTGAAAATAAATGTTTATAACTCACTTGGACAATTAGTTGAAACATTAGTAGATAAAGAAATGGAATCCGGCTATCACGAAGTAAACTTTGATGCATCCAGATTAACAAGCGGAGTTTATCTGTATCAGCTGCAGGCAGGTGAGTATATTTCCAGTAGAAAAATGGTACTTATTAAATAATAATTTTTATTGGCTGTCTCAAAAGAACGGGAACTGTCATTGCGAGGGAGGAACGACTGAAGCAATCTTTTTGAAATAAATTAGAGATCACTTCGCTCCGCTCGTGATGACAGGACAAATTATGAAACAGCCTTTTATCTCAACCCAGTAAAAATTTAATAAACAACAATCCAACAATTCCCCACGCAACCTTACCTGCATACTTTGGAGATTTCATCTTTGTCCATCCCCAGAGCTTTGCAACGAGTATCATTGCAATCATTAGGATCAATGTTGCGGCTATGCTTTCAATCAGATTCAATGTTGGACCGATAAGGCTGGCAAAACTTTTTCTCCCCCAGAACATTCCGTAAATAGTTATTAAGTGCAGCCAGTATATTAAAAGCGATTCACGACTTGCATCCAGCACAAAAGATTTCCTTGTATTTCTCCATTTGTTATAGTACCAGCAAAGTGCGGCAATAACTAATACGTAACCAAGTCGTTCGATAAAAAATACTGGATTAGGAATTATTGAAGTTAAATCCCCCGGGAATAATCCCGAATAAAATAAATGACCAAACAGAAGCATAATCATTCCGGTAATGACGGTTCCATTAATAAACTTTTCTTCTCTGCTGCTGGTTGCAAAATCCAGAAAGTATTTGGCAAAGATTGCACCGATAAGAATAAAATTTATCCACGGGAAAACAGGGAAAAGAGAACCGTTCAACCTGTTGAAGTAGTTAGCAACTATTGGATGAAAGTAACTGGTAAAATCTGTTTTCCAGAAAAATGGAGAAACAATCATCACGAAGAAGAATAAGACGATTAATGAGTAATGATAAATTTTATCAGAACGAATTAACAGTCGGATGACAAACAAAACCAGCAGACCTGCGCCAATACACTGCAAAACATCAACAGCAAAAAAACTTTGAAGTTGCGATGTATTTGCCCTGTTTAAAATTTTAGAAAGAGAATAGTAAGGAAGATGAAGTGCATAACCGATTAGAATAATTGAAAATATTCTCCAGAGCTTTTTCCAGAAAGGAAATTTTAGCTTTCGCATAACATCGAGCTTACTGCCCGAAGAAACCTGGAATGCAAAGCCCGAGACAAACAGAAATGCTGGTGCAACAAGTCCGTTTATAAAAGTGAGAATTCCAAACCATCCTGCTTCTTTTAACTCA
This sequence comes from uncultured Ignavibacteriaceae bacterium, assembly GCA_963699475.1. Lineage (GTDB taxonomy): Bacteria > Bacteroidota > Ignavibacteria > Ignavibacteriales > Ignavibacteriaceae > IGN2. The sequence goes on from CAVOUA010000004.1 coordinate 279,798, forward strand.
GGCATTAGAAATGCATTAAATACATGCACTTCAATCATAATTATAATTGCCCAGCCGCGAAGCAGGTCAATAAAAACGTATCGTACTTTTTCTTTCAAGAACCGATTTCCTTTCCTATCTGAAGCTAAAAAGAATTTGTAGGACTGATCCTAACTTAGTAATAACTCCTAATTTTACAATCACTAATACTTCATAATTACCAATTAATTTTTAACAAAATTCTTTTCTCTTTTGAGAATCCCGACTTCCAATTATTAAGAAAATAAATCCAAATTAAGCATTTAAAATGGCTTTAAATGATGTAAAGCAACACTGAATTTTTCCCGAAGATGGCATTTAACATGTGTAATGATGTGTGATTTGAAAACGAAAATAAATTCAAAGATAGGGTAGAAGAATGGCACTTATTGCTGTAATAGATGACGATCATGATATCCTCGATGCGAGTAGTCTGGTGCTGAAAGCAAAAGGATATGATGTAATAACCGCTGATAATTCTGATGATGGTTATAAAATGGTCAAAGAGAAAAAACCCGATCTCATCATTCTTGATGTGATGATGAGCGAACCGGATGACGGATTCTTTCTTGCACAAAAATTCAGGAGAGAAAAATTCGAGACTCCAATAATAATGTACACTTCGGTTTCAAAAGCCCTGGGTCTTGAATTCGCAGCAAGTGATATGGTCCCGGTGGATGAGTTTATCGAAAAACCCATATCACCGGATACTTTGATTGACAAAGTAGAAAAACTTTTACAATTACATTATAAGGAGTGAGTAAATGTTTGTTGCAGAAAAAAATGCTCTCTCCGAGGAAATTGAGAGCTACGTAAACAAGTACGGAAATGACCGCTCGGCTTTACTGATGATACTGCACGAAATTCAGAATAGGCACAGACATATTTCTGAATTTGCGCAGCAGGAAGTTGCAAGACTTTTAAATATCCACCCGGTGGAAGTTTATAGTGTTATTTCCTTTTTCGCATTTCTAAATTCAAATCCGAAGGGAAGGAACCTTGTTCGCATTTGCCAAACGATTTCATGTGATATGAAAGGTAAAAGCACATTGATTAAAGCCATCGAGCGCGAGCTTGGAATTAAGGTCGGTGAAACCACGAGGGATAATAAATTTACCGTTGAGTATGCGAACTGTCTTGGATTATGTGATGTTGGACCGGCTATGGCAATTAATGATAGGGTTTATACAAATCTTACTCCGGAAGAAGCTGTTGAAATTCTTGGAAAGGTAAAGTAGAAGATATTATGGAAACTATTAAAAAGAAAAGAACAGGACCGGTTATTTTCTCTGGATACAAAAGAGGAGATGCAATTAAAAAAGCTTTATCAATTACGCGCGAAGATATCCTGTTCGAATTGAAAGACTCCAAATTAAAAGGAAGAGGTGGTGCAGGATTTCCTACATCAACAAAATGGATGCTGACAGCGGCTGCAAAAGCTGACAAAAAATTTTTAGTCTGTAATGCAGATGAAGGTGAACCAGGTACATTTAAAGACAGGGTTCTTTTGATGGAATTTCCCGAGCTTGTTTTTGATGGTATGGTTGTTGGCGGATATACAATCGGGGCGCAGGCCGGGATAGTTTACCTCCGCGGCGAATATGAATACCTTCTTAAACCTCTCCAGGATTATCTTGAAGAGATGAGAAAAGATAATCTGCTGGGGAAAAATATTTTAGGTAAAGAAGGATTTGATTTTGATATTGGAATTTTTCTCGGATCAGGTGCATATGTGTGCGGAGAAGAAACAGCTTTGATTGAATCACTCGAGGGTCATCGAGGTGAACCGAGAAACAGACCTCCTTATCCAATTAATACAGGATATCTTGGGAGACCAACTTCAGTTAATAATGTTGAGACGCTTGCTGCAGTCTCTCACATAGTTATGAAAGGGGGAAGCTGGTTTGCAAAATTCGGGTCCGATAAATCAACCGGTTCAAAACTTTTTTCTGTTTCCGGTGATTGTGAAAAGCCCGGAGTTTATGAACTTCCCTGGGGAGTAAAAATCTCTGAACTACTTAAGATCGTAGATGCAAAGGACACAAAAGCAGTTCAAATTGGCGGTGCTTCTGGTCATTGTATACCAAAAACTCAGTTTAACCGTGCATTGGCTTATGAAGATATTTCAACCGGAGGTTCGGTAATGATATTTAATGAAAGCAGGGATATGCTTCACGTATTGAAAAACTTTATGGAATTTTTTGTTGATGAATCCTGCGGACAATGCACCCCCTGCAGAATAGGTAACGTGAAACTACTGGAGGGTGTGGAAATGATAGAAAAAGGCGAATACACTTTTGCTCACATTAACAAGCTGAAAGATCTTGGAAGAACAATACAGCTGGCTTCCAAGTGCGGTTTAGGTCAATCTAGTCCAAATCCATTTATATCTATTCTTGAAAATTTTAATGATGAAATATTTAACCGCCCTAACGGAGGAAGTAATGGAAAGTAAAGAAATATTAAGGGCACCAGTAAGTCAGAAATCTCTGGTAATAGAAAAACCGGTAAACCCGGAATACATAGGCGGATCAGTTTCAATCGAAATTAATGAAAAGAAATTCTCCGTTCCTTTAGGAACAACTATACTTGAAGCCTGCAGACAAAACCATATTCATATACCCACACTCTGTCATCATGAAGATTTATGTGTTGCGGGTGTTTGCAGAATTTGTGTCGTTGAAGTTGAAGGTATGCGAACGCTTCAGGCTTCGTGTGCCTTTCCAATTACCGCACCAATAAAAATTAAAACTACTTCGAACGCTGTTAGAAAGGCAAGAAAGCATATCCTTGATCTATTACTAAGTGAACATTACGGCGAGTGTTACTCGTGCTTCAGGAATAATAACTGTGAGTTGCAATCGCTTGCTAAAGAATATGGAATAGACCATTATAATTTCGGACATATTCAAGAATCAAAATACAAAATTGACAACTCTTCCTATTCAGTTGTAAGAGATATGGATAAGTGTGTGCTTTGTAAAAGATGCGTAAGAACCTGTATCGATCTCCAGGAAGTTGGTGTACTTGAAGCAATTGACAGGGGACACGATACACACATTGGGACTTTCTGGGATAAACCTCTTGCAGAAGTTATTTGCATTAACTGTGGTCAGTGTATTAACCGCTGCCCTACCGGTGCATTACGTGCAAATGATCCACGCGACGAAATATGGTCTGCAATTGATGATCCAAAAAAGCATGTTGTAATTCAAACAGCCCCTTCTCCAAGAGCAGCAATTGGTGAAGAGTTTGGTATGGAACCTGGAACTTCGTTAACCGGAGAAATGAACACAGCATTGAGAAGAATCGGTTTTGATGTTGTGTTCGATACAAACTTCACTGCTGATTTAACGATTTTTGAAGAAGGCACCGAACTAATTCAAAGGTTATACAAAGCACTTGTGAAGAAAGAACAAGTTGCTCTTCCGCAGTTTACTTCCTGCTCACCGGGCTGGGTAAAATATCTTGAACATTTTTATCCGGAGTATATTGATAACCTGAGCTCAGCAAAATCACCGCAGCAAATGTTCGGTGCGCTCATCAAAACATTTTATGCAGAGAAAAAAGGAATTGATCCGAAGGATATAGTTTCAGTTGCAGTAATGCCTTGCTCTGCAAAGAAGTTTGAATGCAACAGACCAGAGATGATTGATTCAGGTTTTAAAGATGTTGATTACGGATTAACAACAAGAGAACTTGCACAAATGATAAAGGAAGCTGGAATATATCTACCGGAAATGCCTCAATCACATTTTGATGATCCGTTTGGTGAAGCTTCTGGTGCAGGATTGATTTTCGGCGCAACTGGCGGAGTAATGGAAGCTGCATTAAGAACTGTTATAGAATTTGTAACAGGTAAAAAAGTTGAAAGTGTTTTTGCCAATGCTGAAATAACAGCAGTAAGAGGATTTGAGGGAATTAAATATGCAGAGCTTCCGATTACAGAAGTTGGTCTGGTGCCGAAACTTATTGCGCATCTTGTTCCAGACTGGAATTGGTTAAAAGGAGCCACACTAAAAATTGCAGTAGTTCACGGCACAGCAAATGCAAAGAAAGTAATGGATGATATTAAGAACGGCGGTAAGTTCAGCGAATGCCACTTCATAGAATTTATGGCTTGTCCCGGCGGCTGCTTGGGTGGTGGTGGTCAACCGATTCCAACTACACCTGAGATCCGTAAAATGAGAGCGAAAGCAATTTATGATGAAGATAAATCCTTACCTGTAAGAAAGTCACACGAAAACAGACACGTAGCAGATATTTATAATGAGTTCTTAACAGATGGTCCTTGCGGACACATCTCACACAAACTTCTTCATACTCATTATGTTAAACGTGGTAAGTATATTGCATAAGTAAAGAATTAATTAAACTGGCAGTGTAACCAATTGCTGGCGGTAAAATATTAATTGGAGCTTGATTGTTTAATAAACTGATGATGAACATGGTTCCCGAGTGGGCACGTGAGCAGCCAGAATTCTGGGAAGCAATCCGTAGAAGAAATCTTTGGTTCATAAAGCTGCGATATGCAATTGTGGTAATGCTGATCATTTTTCTTTTTCTGACGACATTTATTTTTAAGATTAATTACTCCGAAACTCAGCTTATCGCAGGAGCGATAATCATTGCATCAATATTTTTTTATAATTCTGTCCTTCATCGTTTGAGAAGGTTTGTACGTTTTGACGCAAACAGATTCAACCCATTGTACCTTTCTCTTTTTCAGATGATTCTTGATTTGATAGCTTTGCTTCTTCTCGTTTATTTCACTGGCGGAATTGAATCACCCCTTTATATGCAGTTTGTATTTCTGGTAATCATTGGCAGCCTAATTCTGCCTGGCGCTTTAGTATATACAATGGCTGCAGTTTTTGTGTTTAGCTTTGCAATTCTTACAGCATTTGAGCATTATCAGGTAATAGCACATCATTCAATTGATGGCCTGCTGAGTTCTCCGTTATATAACAATCTAAATTATGTTGGAGCATTTCTTTTCACTTTTGCTTTTATGACTTTTATTAGTGTATATCTAGCAAATGGAATGGCACGGCAGCTTTACAAGCGTGAAAAAGATCTTGTTGACTCTATGAAAAAAATTAATGCTGCTGAAAAGGACAAACAAAAATATATTATGGGCATCGTTCACGAATTAAAAACACCGATAGTTGCTGTGGCATCATACATCGATATTATCCTTCAGAAATTTCTCGGACCGATTGATGAAACAGTTGAAGAAAAACTTATAAGAGCAAAGAACAGAACCGATGAAAGTGTGCAAATGATCAATGATGTACTTAATGTGTCTAAGCTTACTCTTTATAATCAGTTTGATGAAGAGGAGATTGATATTAATGAATTAGTATCGAGTGTTATTAAAAGAAGAAGGCCGTATGCCGATGCTCATCTGATTAAGATGAATCTGCTTGATGTAAGAAATAAAAAAGATAATTTCAGAGGCGATAAGTTTTTGCTTGATATTGCTATTTCAAATCTCTTAGGGAACTCGATAAAATACGGTGTGGACAGCGGCACTGTGGAAATTACAATTAATAACAATAATAATAATCTCATTATAGAAGTTTGCGATGATGGCGTGGGCATTCCTGAAAATGAATTGCCAAAAATATTTAAAGATTTCTATCGTGCAGTTAATGTTAAAAAGATTGTTGCAGAAGGTTCTGGCTTAGGTCTTTCAGTCGTGAAGAGGATTATTGAAAGACATGATGGAACAATCAAAGCAAAAAGTCCTTCGCGCATGGCAAAGAAAGATCATCCCGGCACCTGCTTTACAATAGAGCTTCCTTTCCAAAGAAAAGAACAAGACGAAGCACTCGAAGAGTTCAAAGCAAATAAAGATAAAAACTCACGCTAAAATTTTCAGTCTTTAATTTCATCGCGGGCTTTTTTCGCCATATTAACTAGTTCCCAGTATGGTGGAGTATATCCGTTTTCATTTTTAAATTTATTTGCCAGAACAAGTAGCTGTTCCTTAATCTGATCATGTGTTTCTGAATAGTTAACATTCTTTAAAGCCGCTTCTGCACTCATACCCTCAGGAATAGGACCTTCTGTACCGAATAAATTTAAAATCATGCTGTATAGTTTCATTGCCCTGCTGATAGGTAAAGCATACCAATCATAAGATAAGACCTTTCCGCTGTCAGCTTCTTCAAGCATAACATCTGTTACTGCATTATCGATATGATCTTTATAGAGTGTTTCCGGATCTCGCCATTCAGCGACAACGGAAAGTTGCGGATCATATTCAAGATCTGATGGCTCCTGTGTCTCAAAATATTTTACTCCAAATGCTGCCAGCCAGTTTCGGGTTCCCTTTGACGAAATGGTTGACAGACCTGTCCACAAGGTTATTCCGTATTCTTTGTATGCTGAAGAAGCAACCTCAGAACAAAATTGTTTTTCTGAGCCATTAATATCCATTTCAAAATCATAGGGAATATGCTTTTTCCTCGCTTCATTGAATGAATATTCTGCTGCCTTGTGAGGGAGCATCGGGTTATCTGCTATCAAATCTGACCTTAACCTTAGCACCATAATTCTAAGTTTTTTATCATTGAGATATTCCTCTAAAGAAGAAATAGCGACTCCTCTCTCAATATGTGATTCAATTACGGAAACATTTTTTGTTTTTTTATCGATATAAATCAGCGCTACGTGAGAAAAGTTGCCCGGGTAATCATTGCCTCTTGCAATTAGGGCCGACGTTGGTGCGCCACCTCTCGAAACCAAAATATCTCCGCTGTGAACCGTCACACCCAGAATTTCTGCCGCAGGTGTTACCGATGGTTCGTCTATACCCTTTACCAAAGAATCAACATGGTTCTCAGGTAATTGCAGCATTATTTCTTCTATTGCAATTCTGTTTCCATACAATAATCTGTAAAGAGTATTTTTTGCGATTGTGGAATTCACATTCCATTGTCTGGATTGATCTTTTAAATTTTTTCTAAGGTTCGAACTGAAATTTATATAATCCAAAAAGTATTTATTGCAAACAGGAATAAACGGTGCGAGATTAAAAATATTATTTTCAAGCTCTACAAATTTTTCATTTGACGGATCAAGAGTCTCTGCAGAAATCTCAATCAAAAGTAATTCAGAATTTTTAAATAAGGAATCAACAGTGAATTTGATTTTATCACAGCCCTCAGCTTCCGATGAAATAAATTTTAACTCTAAACTTTTCCATACGCTGTCTCTGTTCCAGGTAAAAGGAGTCTTTTTTCCTTCAGGAGGTGGTGGATTATAATCAAGTGGAATTAGAAGAATGAGATACAGCGCCACAATAGAAGATATCGTGATAAAGATCTTGGTGGGGTTTTTTATTATATGTTTTATACTCACGTTTGGAAATTAATAGCTGACAGTTGTAATTCCCAAATATTTATTTACAGATCCTGATTAAGTAAACAGAACCTTCTACTCTTTAGGCAAACTCAACTCGACAAGCTGAGATGAAACGCCTGATAGAAGAGCAACCTTTCGTGCAATTTCCTTGTTGTCTTCCGGCTTGCCAACCAATTCAAGAATGAGTAATCCCGTGTCTGAACAATTTTCCAAAACACCATCATGGATACCAAGACGGGTTTTTATATTGCAGCCCCATCCAGTTAATATCTGCTGCACTTTTACAGCGGATTCTTTTCTTTTACCGATCAAAATCAAAAGTATTGTTTTCATTTTTTATTTACCAGTATATTTGAAAATGAATTGATATAACAAAAATAGAAAAATTTGAAATGTGATTTCATCAAAAAAGAAAGATGTATATTATTTTGTCTTACAATTTACGGTTTTAACAAAAGACTTCGATTAAGATAGAAACATATAATTTTTATTTAATGATAATTAAGTAAGTGAAACATTTCAGATTTTATAAATTTAATAAAGAGATGCTGCCATCTGATTCCGGAGTAGAAAATCTCTTTATCGCTATAAATTAGAGAGGTTATTCATGACAACTTTAACAACTCCCTGGGATAGTCTAAGTAAACTTATTGCTGAGGGAAACAGCATCGAGTTAACAAAGTTCATAGAAACCCTTACTCCGTCGGAAACAGCAAGAACCATTTCCCGACTGACAGAGGAAGAGCAGCTTCGCCTGTTCAGTCTACTTAAGCCCGAAGATGCTGCTGATATGATTGAAGACATTCCGGACGAACAAGCCGCAGATTTGGTAGAAGATATTCCATCGGAACAAGCAGCGGCTATTATGGAGGAGATGGCAAGCGATCATATAGTTGATGTACTGGGGGAAATGAATATAGACGCAAGTCGGGCAATTCTGGCAAAAATGCATGGCGAAGAAGCTAAAGAGGCGCGGATGATGCTGGAGTATGAGCCAGACTGTGCCGGCGGAATTATGATTTCCGAGTTCCTTGTATATGAAATTGATAATACTATTCAGGATGTTCTGAATGATCTGCAAACTAATCGAGGTAAATACGCTGACTACCAGGTGCAGTATTTTTATGTTGTTGATAATGAGGAAAAGCTGGCCGGTGTTCTTCGTATCCATGATTTACTTTTCCCTGCGAGAGAAACACGGCTTACTGATTTAATGATAAAACCTCCACTGAGTATATCGGACAAAGCTTCGATTAAAGAACTGCAGGAGTTTTTTGAAGATCATCACCTGTTTGGTGTTCCTGTTGTGGACGATAGTAATCGGATGGTCGGGTTAGTATTGCCTGATGCGGTTGAGGAAGCAGTAAGTAAACAAAAGACAAAAAACTTTTTAAGATTAAGCGGTATTGTTGGTGGAGAGGAATTCCGGACTATGCCTCTGCATTCACGAGCGGGACGTCGTCTATCCTGGCTAAGTTTGAACATTGTTCTCAATATAATTGCCGCGAGTGTTATTGCTCTTTACCAGGATACACTTGCTGCTGTAATTACACTAGCAGTTTTTCTGCCCATGGTTAGTGATATGAGCGGATGCTCCGGCAACCAGGCAGTTGCAGTTTCAATGCGTGAACTTGCACTTGGCTTAGTCCGTCCAGGTGAACTTTTTTGGGTGCTGATGAAGGAAGCTAAAGTCGGAATCATTAATGGAATGGTGCTTGGCTTTCTGCTTGGGGGAGTTGCATTTTTCTGGAAAGGAAACCCATGGCTTGGAGCTGTAGTTGGTGCGGCTTTAGCAGCTAATACTTTAGTTTCAGTAACACTCGGTGGTATGCTGCCATTAATTCTCAAACGATTCAAATTGGACCCTGCTCTTGTATCAAGCCCGCTGCTTACAACTGTAACTGATATGTGCGGCTTCTTTTTTGTTTTAAGTTTTGCAGCAGCAGTTTTACCACAACTCGGCGGAATGTAGCACTGCTAATTAGCAAATGTTGTTTGATTAATTCTTACTTAAAACTTAAGTTTCTGTGAAGATCTTTTCTAAATAAATATTATTAAGTGAATCTTTACCAGATTGATATTTATTCTGTATGAATAAAACGAAAAGAAACCGGATTATTATTTTGTTCATCTTTTCAACACTTACTGGTTGTGTCCCAAGTCTTGTTTATAGCCCGTCTATCAATTTACCACCAAAACCGTTGCAGAAAGATGAGGCTCAGATTTTAGGGGGAGTTGGATATTTTCCTGAAACGCAGCCTGATAGAGTATCCAATAAAATGGCGTTTGGTGGAGAAGCAACATTAAGGTACGGGTTTAGTAATTCTTATTCTATGCAGATTGAAGGCTGGTATGATTTCTCAAGCAATGTTGAAGAAAGCAGATGGGGTTTATCGCTTGCAGGCATTATTGCTTTTAATGATTCCTCAAATTATAGGTTTGGACTAATGCCAATTTTTGCAGCTGCACTTGCTGACAATTCGGTTGAAGGAGGGGGATGTTATATTCCGGTAACTTTCTGGTTTAATCAGTTCGATCCAATAAACTTTTACGCAGCAATCGGACCAGTTGTTGGCATAAGAGATATAACTGATGAAAATAACCAGTGGGGATGGGGAATAATTTTAAATGCCGGATGTAGTATTTTATTCAGTAATAATGTTACAATGAATCTTGAATTCGCTTTTATAAAACAAGTAAATGAATATAAGAACATACAAGACTATTTTCTTTCACCAAGCATCAATATTGGATATATATTTTAAAATGTGTTTTGCAAACTTATTAAACTTAAAACGTAAACTTCAGAGAAGGGAAGCAAATGAAAAGAATCAATTCACACCAATTTTTGTCAGCTCTTATTTTCTTTACCACAATTTTTCTAACAAGTATCTTAAGCCAATCAAAAGATTCATTAATCGCAAAAGTTGAAAATGGATTATTACCTGTTGTTTTGATTGAGGGAGAGTCACCATTTAATCTACAGGACAGGATGGAATATTATAATGTGCCCGGAATTAGCATTACTGTTATAAAAGATAATAAAATTGAATGGACAAAACAGTATGGCGTTATGGACTCTGAACTTCAGAACCCGGTAACCGACGAAACACTTTTTAGTGTCGGTTCGCTAAGTAAAGGTGTTGCTGCACTAACCGTATTAAGTCTAGTGCAGGAAGAAAAGATTGATTTAAATAGTGATATCAATAAACAATTAATTTCCTGGAAGGTCCCCGAGAATGAATTTACAAAACAGGGAACTGTAACTCCTATGCTTTTAATGAATCATAGCGGAGGCGCAATGTTCAGTCCGGGCATTGGGTATTTGCCAGATAATTTTCCGACAAATCTTAAGGTGCTGAATGGTGAAAGTCCTTCTCAAACTAGCGCTGTGGTTATTGATAAAATACCCGGAACAGAGTATTTATATTCAAACGCTGGTTATGCCATTTTGCAACAGCTGATTGTCGATGTCAGTGGAAAATCTTATCCGGAATATGCTAAAGAAAAAATATTTGAACCTCTGGATATGCAACATGCTACATTATTTCAACCGCTGTCTGAAGAATTAATAAAATCCACAGCAGCCGGTCATATTAACAACGGCTTACCTTTTAGTGGGAAAAGGTACTATATACAACCTGCAGCAGCAGGCGGTTTATGGACAAACTCCAGTGATTATGCAAAATATATTATTGAACTCCAGAAATCTTATCTTGGAAAATCCAACAAAATAATCTCACAAGAACTTGCTGAAGAAATGTTATCTCCGCATGTTTCAAAACAATATGGTCTCGGCGTATTTATGAGAGAAATATATGGCGAGATAAATTATTTCGGTCATATGGGTGATAACAAGGGTTTCTTTGCCGGCTTTGTATCTCATTTAACGGATGGTTACGGTGCGGTGGTATTTACCAATTCACAAAACGGAGCAAACTTAATACGCGAAATAACAAACGGCATTGCAAAAGTTTATGGTTGGAAGCTTTATCTTCCTGAAGAATATAAAGTTGTTGCGATTGATGATATGATGATGGATCAATATTGTGGACGCTATTCAATTGGTTCCGATAATTATTTTGAAGTTAAGAAACGAGCATGATAAGTTATTTATAAATCAATTCGATAATGCACAGCTTTTTCATGTTGGTGATGGAAAATTCGTTATAAAAACCAGGCTGGGATATCTTCAGTTTGATTTTGATACCGAGCAAAATGTATCCAATGCTGTTTATTATTTTTCAGATGAACTCGGACGGTTTTTGAATGAGCCCATCACATGCTACAAAATGAATCCGGGTGAAAAAATGCCTATTGAATTATTAGAAGAAGGTCAAATTGAGGAAGCACTTAGTTTGTACCGTAAAATAAAACAGGAGAATCCTTCTGATATAAGTGTATCCGAAAACCGTTTCAATAGTCTAGGTTACAATTATATGGGAAAAGGTATGTTTGATGAAGCCATCGCAATTTTAAAACTGAATGTAGAATTTTATCCAGAGTCCGCAAATACTTATGACAGTCTTGCCGAAGCATATATGAATAATGGAGATAACGAGCTTGCAATAATAAATTATAAAAAATCCCTGCAGTTGAATCCTAGCAATTCAAACGCTGTCGAGCGACTTAAGGTGTTGGAAGAATTAAATGATAATTAGAATTAATTAACTCCAAAATAAAAAAATAAGCTTTAAGACAATGAGTGATTTTAATTTTAACCCGACTCAATTTGAGTTCAACCTTGTCAATGCGTTAGGATGTGCACGCGCATCATTGCTCTCATATGAAGATGAAAGCATCGGAGAACAAACTGCCAAGGAATGGGGTTTCAAAAAGTTTAAACCTTTCAGCCGTAACCAGCATTTCGGAATTGTGATGGGAAATGACCGCGTGATATTAATTGCATTCAGGGGCACAAACGAACGGGCAGATTGGTGGAGCAATCTTGATATATTTTTCAGACGGTCTCCGTTAGGTTGGGTTCACAGGGGTTTTTTGAAAGCTACAGAATTGTTCTGGCCCGAACTTCCTCAAAAGATTTCAGAATTTTACGACAACAATCAGACTATTTGGATAACCGGGCATAGTCTTGGCGGCGCACTGGCATTGCTTACTTCGGTTAAGCTGCTGATCGAAAATAAATTTAAGATTTCAGGGATATATACATTTGGTCAGCCGCCGGTTGGCACATTGGGATTCTGTTCTAAGTTTAAGGAGCATTTTCCAAACAACTTATTTCGTTTTGTAAACCACACAGATGCTGTCTCAGGTTTACCAATCCTGTTCCGCGAGCATGTTGGGGAAATCAGATATTTTGATACATCAGGATCTCTCTACGAGGATAAGCCACCATTGAAGGTAAGTTTTCTTGATCATATCCGGGCCCCGGCAAAGTTTGGTGGTCTCTCTCAATTCACCGCTCACCCAATGAAGAATTATGTTGATTTAATTGAAAAACAGTTTTCGGGTAAGAAGAAGTAGCTGACTATGAAATCCTAATAAGAGAATATTTTTTGTACTGAGTTAAAATTATACGCTGCACCTAAATATTTGTTTTATTCTCTCTTAAAACATAAGTTTCTAATGCGCATATGTGAATGACGCACCATAAACAATTTTTCGTTTACAACCAATCAAAGGGAGGTTAGTATGTCAAACGGAATTAAAGATGACTTCGAAGAAAAAGCACCGAAACTGTTCAAGGCATTAACAGCAAAGCTGACTTTTCTGCAGGATTCAGATGGCCCGATAAACGAAGCAAGAAAACTTTTTGATGAAGCAAAGGAAGATTATTTTAAAGGAGATTATCAAAAATCGTCGGATAAGTATGAAGAAGCAAATGGGCGGCTGATTCAATTAGTAAAACCACTTGCAAAATCATTATTAATAGTTGAACTGGTATATCTTGCAGTTTGGTTGGCAGTAGCCTACTCAACTTACAGGTTTCCCAATTGGTGGTTGTGGGATGGAATTATAAGTGATGGAACTGTTGCAGCCTGGTATGGTGTACTTGGTGGTATAACCATTGCTATGTTCGGCATTTATAATCATATACGATTAGGAGATTTCGATCCACGGTTTAAATTATGGTACATATGTAAACCTATTATTGGGGGAATCTTTGGATGGTTTGTTTACGGGCTTTATGTGATTGGATTTGTAACAGTTCAGCAAAGTGATGTTGAAATTAAAAATCCGATATTTATATATGTTATTGCTTTTCTTGCAGGTTTTAGTGAACGGTTCATTTTGCGGATGATAGATAAACTAATGGCCGTAATAACTTCGTACGATGAAACCAAGGTTGATAAAGATGAGAATGCTGCCAATTAATAAGAAATTGTAATCATTATCAGAGTTAGCTTTTTATTAAAAATGTCGGTTATAGCGAGCCAAATTGAAAATGCTTTTTTATGGGGAAATGAAAGATTTTGATTTAAACTGATTAGCCTTATAAAATTAATTACAACAAATACTTGAAAGGGACAGCAATGAAAAAGATTATCGGTGCTTTATTTGTCATCGTTCTTATTGCGGGATTCTTCTTGGTTGCAGAAAGTAATGATGAAATTCCTAAAGGCTGGTACCCTGCCGGAAGTAATCCTTCAGAATATGAGATGGGTGTTGATAACTCAACCTTCCAAAATGGTCATGCCTGTGCGTATATTAAATCAAAGTCTCCAAAAGAAAAAGAGTTTGGCACTTTAATGCAAACAATAAGTGCTGAAAGTTTTCTCGGAAAAAGATTACGTTTATCCGGTTATATAAAATCAAAAGACGTTGAGCGATGGAGTGGAATGTGGATGAGAATCGATGGTGAAAGTAATCAGCAGTTAGGGTTTGATAATATGTTTGATAGGCCAATCGAAGGAACAACGGAATGGAAAAATTATGAAATTGTTTTAGATATTCCATCAAGCAGCAGTACAATAAATTATGGTGTTTTACTGAACGGAGAAGGAGAAGTTTGGTTCGACAATTTTAAGTTGGAAGAGGTTGATAATAGTGTCCCGGTGACAAATCTCAAGAAAGAAAATAAATTTCCAAACAAACCAATTAATTTAGATTTTGAGGAATGATATTTCGTAAGTGCTTTTAAGGGAGGTTTGCCTAAATTTACCTACCAGTCTGTTGGTTTATAAAGGTTGGTATTTGGGATTGGATTTGGAAGTTGTGAAGTTGCTAGAATTCCTGTTCGAATTCTCTTTACAAAATGAGCGTGTTTCATTAACTCCTTTGATGGATGTCCTTTCCCTGGCATAATTAATCCAATTACTTTATCGCGGTGATGCTCTCTAACAAGTTTCATAGATTCGGCCAAATCGCTATCGTTTGATACTATTATAGCACAATCATAATTATTCAACCAAGCATCATTCAATAAATGAACCGCAATGTTTACGTCAGAACCCTTTTCCTCCGTTTTTATAATTTTAACAGCTTTTCTTTTATCTTTTGGTTTAGCTAGAGGAGCAAAAACTTCATGAGTCAGAAAATGTCCATAAAATATTTTTATTTCGGGGATATAAGTTTCTAAGGCTCTTAAAAATGTTTGCTGTTTAATAGGTTTTTTAGTATTGATTTTTCCAGAAACAAGAGCGGTAAAATATTTGATTTGTATTATTTGATTCTGTTTTGAAAGTAATTTTTGAAATAGTGATTTAAAATCGAGCCATTTGTAAGGAGTGTTTTTAACTGCGCGGTAGTAAAAGTTGAATCCGTCTATATAAATTATAGTTCTCATTAAATTCTCTAAAAACTTTAAAAAAGCAAGCCCCGAAAAATCGGGGCTGCGCCCTTGGTCGAGACCAAAGGGGTGGTTAAACCTGATGCAAATATATATCCTGTATAGGACATAGTCAATAATTAAATTGCCATCATCATTCTTGAGATTCAAATTTTTGACAATTCACAATTATGCTCGATTTTCTCGCTTCGCCCATTTGGTCGCAGCACTCAACATTTTGGTCGTGTTCACACTTCTATTCCTTCATTTAATAAAAATTTAGCACACTATTAGCGGCATAGGCTTTGTTTTATTTACACCGGAGGTAAATAAGATGAAAACAATACTTACAATATTAATCTTCGGTTTATTCAGTTTTGTATATGCAAATACATTGCAGGATTCTACACAAAACCAGAATAGGGAACAGGAACAAAAGCAAATCCAGGAACAGAACCAGCAGAAAAATCAGGGAGAGGATACTCAGATAAGAGACAGAAACAGACTTCACAGTGGAGATCAGTTCTCTGGAAAGGATGGCAAAAAGAGAGGCAAGGATGTCTTCATTGATAAAGACGGAGATGGAATTGCAGATACGCGTGCCGGTGGTATGAGTCTGGAAAAAATCAGGAAGAGAACAAGAGCTGGTAAAGGCAGCGGAGGACACGGCGGCTGGTGGTAATGATGGTGGGAAATAATTCTTATTGAAAGATTTTATGAAACGAAAATTATTGGCTCTTTGCATTTACTTGTTCTGTTGATTGCTCTATTCAGTTCGGATGCACAAGCCCAGTTTTATCTCTACTGCTGATGTTGAAGGCTATTACGATGATAACATCTTCAACAATTACCTAAACGCATCTGATTTTATAAATGCATTCAGTGGTGAGCTTGGCTATGATTTCGAAACTGAGCAGAACAATTTTGAAATTTACTACACCGGATTTTTCAACAGATATTATGAGTACTCAGATAAATCAACAACCATCCACAAGTTCGGTGCGGTTAATACTTATCTCTTTTCAGAAAATGACAATCCCCTTAATATTGGAATTAACTATGCTGTAAGAATTAACCAAGATGATTATTACATTTATGATTTCAACCAAATCTCTGCTTATGCTAATTATATGCATTCGATAAGCGAGAGTAATAAAATCCAATTAGGCGTCATTGGCAACAGGAGTAGATTATGAAAATTTTTCTCTCTTTTCTCACTACCAGCTTAAAGCCTTTCTGAGGTCTATCAACAGTTTCGAAAGCCGGACTTCACTTACAATTGCAGCAGAGATCGATCAGAAAATTTACATTGAAAAGATGCAAAGCCAGGGACTTGCAGATGAAGTCCTGCAGGCAAAATTATATTTACAAGTAGGGCAGGGGATAACAGATGATTTAGGTTTAAGTGCTTATGCTTTTTTTAGAAATAACCTTAGCGGAGGAAATCGCTACGTTACTTCTATAGATTATATCTATTATGAGGAAGAACTTTTCAACGATATTTATTCAAACGAAGGAATGGAAACCGGTTTAACTCTTTCGTATCTTTTTCTCCCAAACATTATGGGAAAAATTGCTGGTCGATACGAAGTTAGAAATTATACAGATCTTCCTGCTGCAGATGAAGAAGGTAACGATCTTAATGAACTAAGAATGGACGATCAATTTTCTATTGGCGCTTCTTTGGAGTTTGGATTAAGTAAAATTCTAACAGGACTTTATCTCTCCTTAAATTATAATTACATCAAAAACATTTCTAACGACTACTATCTACGATTATACCAACCAGATTTACGCAATAAGCTTAGGTTTTGATTTTTGATTTGCCCTCTAAATGAAACAAGTCGGTCGCAGCGTTTTCTAAGGTGGCCGGCTTGTACTTTCTAAATGTCATTGCGGGCGAGTCTTCTCCACAGGAGTCTTTTGGACGAGCGAAGCAATCTCATTGTGTTATATAAACAGATCACTTCTCCCGCTGAAGCGAGATCGTGATGACAGAGATGTCAGTGCTTTATATTATACTTCTTTAACTTGTATCTTAGATTTCTTTCAGTTAATCCTAGTAATTTTCCAGCTTTAGTTTGATTTCCTCCGCTTTGCTGAAGTGCGTCGAATATTAATTGTTTCTCAAGAGCCTCAACCTGCTCTGTGAGGTTTCCTTCGCCAAACGCTGCAAGTGTTCTCTCTTCCTTAAATCCTTTTATGTTCATCGGCAAATCATTTAACGTAATTACTTTACCACGTGTTAATACAACTGCTCGCTCGATAATGTTTTCCAGCTCGCGAACATTTCCAGGGTAATTATACTTCATAAGCACATCGGCTGCCTCTTTGGAAATTTCAAGCATCTCTTTTTTGTTTTCAGTGCAATACTTTTCGATAAAGCTTTCAATCATAGGCAGGATGTCTTCCTTCCTCTCTCTCAGTGGAGGAATTTTTATTGAAACTACATTCAGCCTGTAATAAAGATCTTCCCTAAAAGTTCCGTCTTTTATTTTTTGTTCGAGGTCTTTGTTTGTAGCTGCAATTATTCTTACATCAACATCAATTCTTTCCGTTCCACCCACTCTTTCAAACTGGTGTTCCTGCAGAACCCGTAAAAGCTTTACCTGTATTGATTGAGGAATATCTCCAACCTCGTCTAAAAATATTGTTCCACCATGTGCAATCTCGAATCTACCTTTCTTCATTTTATCTGCACCTGTAAAAGCACCCTTTTCGTGTCCAAACAACTCGCTCTCAAGCAAAGTTTCTGTGAGTGCTGGCACATTAACCGCCACGAAGGGTGAATCTTTTCTCGAACTCATATAATGAATTGCTTTTGCCAGAACTTCTTTCCCGGTTCCATTTTCTCCTGTTATCAAAACCGTTGCTTTGCTTTCTGCAACTCTTGCCGCAACGTTTATTACTTCTTCCATCTTCTGAGAATGAGAAACAATAGAAGAAATTTTATATTTCTCCTGAAGCTGACCCTTTAATAATTGATTCTCCGACTTCAGATTTTTGTGCTCGATAATTCTCTCAACCATTAAATCGAGCTCATCAAGATCAACTGGTTTTGAGATATAATCGAAAGCGCCGAGACGCATAGCTTTTACTGCATTCTCCACGGTTCCGTAAGCAGTTACAATTACGAAGCTTATTTCCGGATTTATTTTTTTTACTTGCTCAAGAACTTCAATACCATTTAAATCCGGCATTTTAAAATCAGAAAGAATGATATCAACAGGATTGTCTTTGGCAATCTCAATTCCTTCTTTTCCTGACGAAGCCGAAAAGATTTTGTACCCTTTTTTCTTAAGATATCCTGTAAGAACATCTCTCTGAGCGGCTTCATCATCAATTACTAGAATGTTGTAATCTTTCATTTTTGCGGTATTGTTATTTTGAATTTTGTGAATTTGTTGACTTCGCTGAACACTTCTATTGTTCCTTTATGTTCAGCGATAATTTTTTGAACTATGCTTAAACCTAATCCAGTTCCTTCCTGTTTTGTTGTGTAGTAAAGATCGAAAATTTTATTCCTTACATTCTCAGGAATACCCTTACCATTGTCCGTCACCTCAATAATGAGATTATTACCTTTATTAAAATAATTGATTTCAACTTTGCTTCCTTTATCCACAGCATCAATTGCATTCTGGACCAGGTTCATTAAGGATTGCTTTATAAGCTCGGGATCAATCATCATTTCAAAGGATTGATCAGATAATTTTATTAATTGTGCGCCTTTCAACTTTGCTTGCTCCGAAAACAGAAGATAAATATCATCAAAAAACTCTTTTGCATTTACCCTTTTTAGCTGGATATCAAGAGGTTTTGCATAGCTGAGAAATTGTGTGATGATCTTATTAATTCTTGTAACTTCGCTTCTTAAAAGGCTGGTAATGCTGTGGTATTCATCAGATTCATTTTCTACTTTAAATTCTTTATCAAGCCTTTGCGCAATCATTCCAATTGCGTTTATCGGGTTTCTTATTTCGTGCGCAACTCCTGATGCAAGTTCACCCATTGCAGAAAGTTTTTCCTTTCGTTTAGATTCCTCTTCAAGTCTTCGTGCTTCAGTTAAATCATTTATTACAATAATGAAATTATCTTTCCCCTCGTCATCTTTATTTCGTGTAAAGTTAAGATTAAGATATTTTAATTCATCCTTGATCGATGTATCAATCGAAACATCTGCGCATTGTTCATTACCCTTCTTACAGTATTCCAGCAGAAATTTTGAAATGTCAGCAGATAAAATGGATAAATCTTTTTGCAAAACCTCCTGTTCATTTTTCTTAAAAAGATTTTGAGATGATTTGTTGAAAAGAGTAATCTTAAATTCATTATCAACGACAATTACGGCTTCACCCATATTTTGCAGAACTGTAGAAGTAAAAGTTTTAAACTTTTTAAATTCATTTGAAACCGATTTGAGATTTTGAGTTGTAAATATGATGCTGAGAATGATGACACCAATTGCAGCCAGAACCAGAGAAATGATTATTAACCGTCTTATCATTCTGTCTTCAACTGCCCGCACTTCATCCAGTGTTAACCCGATTCTGAAAATTCCAATCACTTCACCATCATAATCAAGCCTCTTTACTGTTTCAAAAACTTCCTGATTCTTAAAAGTATGAGTTCTTGAATAAATTTCATCCGAATTCATAGTGTTAATTAAAAACTGGTCTGAAGCTATAGCACTCATTGTATCAACAGATGAACCTGCTGCGAGGATACCAAGCGAATCCTGTAAAACTATGTACTCAATTCCCTGATTGTCTGATATGTCTCTGATAATTTTACCCAGACCAATCCTTTTCCTGAACTCAAGGAATTCTTCGGCATCAAGATTAATTACAATGGCGCCACGATTATTGGCACGAGCAACAGCAACCGCAAATCGTTGTCCGTCAGTAAACTCTGCTTCCTTCAAACCAATCAGGTATTCATTCAACCCATCCTTTAAAATTGGTTCAAGTTCAGCTGATCTATTAATATTTTCTTCTCCGTGTGGATGGTCTTCTTCAGGAATTCTGTTTGAAAGAATTCTCGTTCCGTTCTTATTGAAAACGTTAATTCTAAAAAGTGCATTCTCTCTTCCAATCTCAATTAGCTTTTTCTGTGTGAGAAGGTTCAGGCTGTCCAGCTTTCTAATTAGTCGGGCATTATTGAATAACCTTTCTGCTATCAGGTATTCAATTTCCTCGCTGGAGTTAAGTGCATTTATACTGCTTTG
This sequence comes from uncultured Ignavibacteriaceae bacterium, assembly GCA_963699475.1. GTDB lineage: Bacteria > Bacteroidota > Ignavibacteria > Ignavibacteriales > Ignavibacteriaceae > IGN2. The sequence continues at coordinate 300,143 of CAVOUA010000004.1, forward strand.
ATTTATAATTTCTATTAAAGACGAAGATTGCTCGGTAAGCAAATGAAAAATTTCTCTCTTACTTTGCTGGAGTTCAATGAAAGCAGATATCACCATAAGCGCGCCAATAATTAAAGCAACTAAAATGATGACCTTCGGCTGCAGTTTATTTAGAAAATTCATATTCAAAAGTAACCAGATTTAAAGCAAGATTGAACCCAAATTGTAAACTGTAAGATTCATTCACATTAATAATGATTCATTATTTCTTCGTCCACATAGTCGCAGACTTCGCCCTTAAAGTCGAAACTCAATTATTATCTAAATAAAAAACTAGATAATAGAATGAAAACTAATCTTTTTCTATTGGCACATCGGTTGAGTAACTATTACTAAACATAACTAAATAAATCTCAAACAAACAAAAGGAGAAAAAAATGGAAAACAAAAAGAGAATCTCAGTGATAATCACATTAGTAATAAGTGTGATCTTATTTTCTTCAATGATATATGCGCAGAATGATCCTGTTAAGAACAAGGAAGAAAAACAAGTGCAGACACAACTTCAGGAAGAGAACCAGAATCAGGTTCAAAACCAGGTTCAGACAAAAAATGAAGGGGATCCGCAGACTCAATTGAAAAACCAAACTCAAACCCGTACAAAAGAGCAAAGCAAAAACCAGGTAAAGACTCAAACTAAGGAACAAAACAAAGTTCATGGCAGCGGCTTTGTTGATTCAGATGGTGATGGTTTTAATGATAATGCCCCCGATGCTGACGGCGATGGCATTCCAAATGGAAGAGATGAAGACTACTCAGGTGCAAAGAACAAAAAAGGTAATGATGGACAAAAAGGATTTGTTGATCTTAATGGTGATGGAATAAATGATAACGCAGTTGATTCTGATGGTGATGGAATTCCGAATGGTCAGGATCCTGATTACGTAAAACCAAATGACGGAACTGGTCAGCAAAACAGAAATGGTAACGGAAATAAAGGTAATGGTAAAATGTGGGGACCAAAGGATGGAACAGGTAACAATGGAGTAGGTCCACAGGATGGAACTGGTTATGGCTCGGGTTCTGGCAGCGGTACTGGAACAGGTACTGGTAATAAGAGAGGCGGAAGAAAATAACCAGATAAATTTAATTAGTAAGGACGACTGGCAACGGTCGTCTTTTTTTTATAATTCGTAGTCAACAATTAGTCCGTTCGTTACTAATTTTCAAAAAATCTTAGTACGTTTAATTAGTAAAGATAAACTTTTTAGGAAACCACAAACTTGTTTATCAACATCTTCATAGATCGAAGACTGATATCTGGCAGAATCTCACCTGAAATTAATCTTATTAATCTATTTATATCTCATTTCAATGGAGGGACGTATGAAACCAATTTCACTATTACTTACAACTATTTTTTTCTTAATATCAATTCAATTATTAGCACAAGTTAAAGCTGGCGCGGAAGCACTGGGTACTCAGACCTACGATAAATACGATAAACCAGAGTTCTGCGGAACTTCGTGCCATACAGATTTCTACCAGCAGTGGAAGCAAGCAATGATGTCTCAGGCATATACTCATCATTGGGATGAGATTGAATATTTCAAGCTTGCAGTCCCTCACGCAGAAAAAGATGAGAAAGTTGCTGAGGTAAAAGCCGGCTGTAACGGCTGCCACGCACCAATTTCATTTTTAGTTGGTGATGTTCCTCCACCAAAACCCGAAATGAATTCAAGAGCGAATGAATCCGTTTCCTGCGATCTCTGCCATACAATTACCGGCTTTGAGGGTGATACACCTTACAACTTTAATTTCATATCAAGTCCTGGTAATGTAAAATATGGTCCGAGAGGAACTGGCGAATCACCGGAACACGAAATTCAGAAATCTGAATTTATTCAGACAGCAGAATTTTGCGGTGCTTGTCATAATGAAATGAGTCCGTACGGTGTTTGGGTAAAATCAACTCATCTTGAACTTAAGGAAGGGCCATATTACGAGGAAGGTGTAAAATGCCAAACCTGTCATATGACACAAGCAGAAGGAGTTTCTGCAGATGTTGGTAACAAATATCCCGATGTATGGCAGCATCTTTTCCATGGTGCACACGATCCTGGAAAAATAAGAGGAACAATTGAGTTAAGAATTCATCCTGACATCAGAGAAGCGGAACCATTAGAACCAATAAGATTTACTGTTGCTCTATTCAATCAAAAAACGGGGCACAAATTTCCAACAGGTTCTGTTGAAGACAGAATTGTCTGGATGCATGTTGAAGCAGTTGATGCTGCAGGGAAGGTTTATCATCTGCCTGTTGATAAAAAAGGATTTGAGGGTGAAGAGTACACAATCGGTGCTGATGTTCTCGCTTACCAGGATATGGGAATCGCATTAAACGATCCAAACTTTGAAGGTGTGCAGAGAGATGGAATTCCTATAGGTGATAGAATTTTCAGGATGCCGTATTTCGATCCGCAGGGAAGAATGACAATCCAGCAGTGGAATACTGCATCACAGGGAGTTGATTACAGATTAGGACCAAGGGAGACCAAACTCGAGACTTGTACATTTACTATTCCAGCAGATGCAGCACCGGGAACGATGAAGGTAACAGCAGTACTTAATTATCAAAAGCTAATAAAACCAGTTGCTGATTTTCTTGGTGTTCCTGAAGAGGAAGCAGAAATAATAAAGGTAAATGATCATTCAACTTATGTCACTGTGCTTCCATAAAACCATAATTGTCATTGCGAACCCCTGCTTTGAGCGGGGGCGAAGCAATCTCATAACAAAACAGATTGCTTCGTCGTAAACTCCTCGCAATGACCTCACAAGAAAAGAGGATTAAAATGAAAAATACATTTACACTCACAGTTTTAACTCTCATCATTATAACATTTTTAGCATGCGATATTCTAGCCATTCCTGCATTCGCCAGAAAATATAATATGACCTGTAAAACCTGTCATTCACCATTTCCAACACTCAAAGCTTATGGAGATGAATTTGCAGGAAATGGATTTCAGCTTAAAGATAAGGACGCTCCACGATATTATGTGGATACTGGCGATGAGGATCTATCACTAATCAGGGATTTACCAATTGCTTTGAGGTTTGAAGGTTATGTTACTTACAATGTTCAGGGGAGTGAAAGATCAGATTTTACAGCCCCCTGGATTTTGAAATTACTCTCCGGGGGATCAATCACAAAAGATGTGGCATACTACTTTTACTTTTTCTTCAGTGAACGTGGAGAAATTGCCGGAATTGAAGATGCGTTTTTAATGTTTAATGATCTCTTCAGCACGGAACTGGATTTTATGATCGGTCAGTACCAGGTATCTGATCCATTATTCAAAAGAGAGCTTCGGTTAACCTTTGATGATTATATGATCTACTTAATCCGGCCGGGTTACTCAAACCTGAACCTTGCTTATGATAGAGGGGTGATGTTTAACTATGGACTTGATATCGGCACAAATATTAATGTCCAGGTGCTAAACGGAACAGGCATTGGCGGGGTATCATCGCTCAGAACTTTTGATAAGGACAAATATAAAAATGTATTTGCAGCAGTTTCTCAGGATATTGGCGAACATTTTCGGTTAGGAGTATCGGGTTATTACGGTAATGAATTAATTGAAAATCCCGATACAATGTATTCCGCAACCAATGAGCTCTGGATGGCAGGTATTGATGCATCAGTAGCTTATGGTCCGCTTGAGCTTAATGTTCAGTATGTTGAAAGAAAAGACAAGAATCCTTATGCTTTGTTTGAATCAGAAGAATTAAAATCCAGGGGAGGATTTGGTGAACTTATATTCCGACCTGATGGAGATGAAAGCAAGTGGTACGGTGTAGTTCTTTACAACAATGTTTTTTCAGATGATAAATCTGTTGAGTGGAAATCAGCAGCATTTCATCTTGGGTATATGCTCAGGAGAAACATCCGTTTAGTAGGCGAATACTCCTACAATATCAAAGATAGTTTTGGAAGGATCGGAGTGGGATTTATAACGGCGTTTTAAAATGCAGTAAAAAGAATTACTTGTTATTTGATGTTTGTTACTTCAATAGATTTAGTTACGTTTGTATAGTTAGTAGAATTAGTGAGGAATGAAAATGGATTTTCAATATTCGAATTTACCTGAACCGCATAAGGAAAGAACCAAGCAAATTCTAAAAGCACATCCGGAAGTAAGAAACCTGATTGGCAGAAATCCGGTTAGTGCTTTGATTACAATTTTTGTAGTTGCCTTACAATTTGTTATTGCTTACTTTTTGATGGACCAGCCATGGTGGTTGACAATTATTGCTGCATTTTTTATTGGTGCTTTTGCTGACCACAATCTCTTTGTTCTCATTCACGAAGCATCACATAATTTAATTTTCAAGAAGAGAACACTCAACACAATCTTCGGAATTATTGCAGACCTGCCAAAAGTTGTTCCAAGTTACGTTTCATTTAAAGCTTATCACCTTAAACATCATTCATTCCAGGGAGATTATTATCTCGATGCAGATCTTGCAAGCAAATGGGAAGCAAAGCTCATCGGAAATACATTTGTCGGAAAAGCAATGTGGGAATTATTCTTTCCGTTCTTCCAGGCTTTTAGAACAATGAGATTGAAAGAGATTGAGTTTATGAATTGGTGGGTTATCATAAACTGGATTGTTGTATTTGCTGTTGATGCAGTAATAATTTTTTATTTCGGCTGGACCGCATTTCTCTACTTAGTTTTTTCACTTGTCTTTTCAATAGGGCTTCATCCACTCGGGGCAAGATGGATACAGGAACATTTTCTTGTTGCACCTCCACAAGAGACTTACAGTTACTATGGTCCTTTAAACATTCCATCTTTAAATGTCGGCTACCATAACGAGCATCATGACTTTCCTTCGGTTCCGTGGAATAAACTTCCCCTGATCAGAAAAACTGCGCCCGAATTTTATGATACCCTGGTTTATCATAAGTCATGGGTAAAGCTTTGGTTAAAATTTCTCTTCGATCCTAATCTGTCTTTGTATTCAAGGATGGTGAGGATAAATAGAGAGGGAGTAAAAGCATAGTAGTTCAATGGAGAAAAAATGGACGAACAATTCTGCTGTGATAATTGTGATCTGGAAATAGATGAAAGTTCTGATTTCTGTCCACGTTGTGGTACTTTGTTTAACGACGGAGTAAAGTGTACAAATCATCCTTCCACAGATGCAGATTTTGTTTGTGTAATTTGCAGTGAACCGTTTTGTAAAAAATGTGGAACAACTGTCTCTGGTATATTTTTGTGTGCTCAGCATAATACTTACGAAATTTATGAAGGTATGGCAAGAGTCTATGGCTCATCCGATTTTGCACAGGTAAATTACATCAAAGAATGTCTGGAACAAGAATCACTACATCCGTTTATTTATTCGAGGAAAGCTTCTCCAATGCACCTTGGCGGATCTGATTATTCTCTTTTCCGTGCTTCAGGTGATTTTGATGGACATATTATTAACGAAGTGAAGCTAATGGTTCCCTGCTCTGAAGTCTTATTGGCTGAAAAAATTATAAATGAATTGAAACTGTAGCTTATTGAAGATCGATCATTTCCCGCTCCAGGTAATTAGAAATTTTAGATTCCTTAATAGTTGCCAATCATACCCAATTTACTTCTCGAAATTAGGAATTCGCCATTCTCGTATCTTCTTAAAACTGACAATTAAAACCCCGATTTTAGCCTAAAATCCTTTTAAGACAAGGGGTTCCAATGGCATATATGTTGTCAAAACTTAATTTAAAATAAATCCCAATTCATTTTGAAAGCTTTATAAAATGATTAAAGGAACAGTAAAAATTGACGGGGGAATATGCAAAGGATGCGAACTTTGCATCATCTCGTGCCCACAGGACGGACTTCGTCTTTCTGCAAAATTTAATGATAAAGGATATCGATTTGTTGAGTTGATAGAAGATAATTGTACAGGATGCGTTAATTGTGCACTTGTTTGTCCTGAGGCAGCGATCACGGTTTACAGACAACCGAAACCTTCTAAGAAAGTTGCTGCTAAGTAATAAGATCATCCTTAATTTAAAAAACAGGCAAAGGTTTTAGAAATGGAAGAGAATAAGAATAATACAAACGAAGCCAAGTTGATGAAAGGCAATGAAGCTCTTGCTGAGGCTGCTATCCGTGCTGAGATTGATGCATACTTTGGTTATCCGATTACACCGCAATCAGAAGTGCTTGAATATCTTGAACGTGAAATTCCAAAACGGCACGGATTAGTTCTTCAAGCTGAAAGTGAAATTGCATCGATCAATATGATTTATGGTGCAGCCGGTGCTGGTGCAAGAGTTATGACTTCATCATCAGGTCCCGGTATAAGTTTGATGCAGGAAGGTCTCTCGTACATTGCTTCTGCACAACTGCCTTGCTTAGTTGTAAATGTTGTCCGCGGTGGCCCGGGTCTTGGAACAATTCAACCATCACAGGGAGATTATTTCCAGGCAACAAAAGGCGGCGGGCACGGAGATTATCATTTAATTGTCTTAGCTCCCGCATCGGTTCAGGAAATGGCTGACTTTGTTTTTGAAGGATTCCGGCTCGCAGAGAAGTACAGAAATCCAGCACTGATATTAACTGATGGTGCACTTGGTCAGATGATGGAAAAAGTTATCCTTCCCGAAGAAGGTTCATTAAAGAAAATAGAAACACCGTGGGCAACTACTGGTAAACCAAAAGAAAGAAAAAATAATATAATCACCTCACTCTTCATCAAGCCTGAAGAGATGGAAGAAGTTAATCATCAGCTCCAGGAAAAATACAAGAAGATTCAAAGTGAAGTAAAATTTGAGGAGATACAAACAAAGGATGCAGAAATCCTTTTAGTTGCTTTTGGGTTATCATCGCGTATTTGTCAGAAGACGGTTGACCTCGGAAGAGAAAAAGGAATTAAGATCGGATTGCTTAGACCAATCACACTTTATCCATTTCCATACGAGAGATTAAATCAACTTGCTGACCAGGTTAATTTTATGATGTCAGTTGAGATGAACGCTGGTCAAATGGTAGAAGATGTTAAGCTTGCTGTTGAAGGGAAAGTTCCGGTTCACTTTACCGGAAGAATGGGCGGAATGATTCCTTCACCTGAAGATGTACTTCACGAAATTGAATCGGTTATGGATAAACAAAACGTACTTCAGGATTAAAAAGAGTTTTTAAAGGAGATTAGAAATGTCAATAGAAAGACCTTCAACTTTAGATTTTCCTCCCGATGCTGAAGGAATGGAAATGGTCTATTGCAGACCAGAAACATTAACAGATGTTCCGTTTCATTATTGCCCGGGCTGCGGACACAGTGTTGTTCACAGAGTACTAATGGAAGTCGTGGAAGAAATGGGAATTCAGGATAAGACAATTGGGGTCGCACCGGTTGGCTGTTCAGTTTTCGCTTATCATTATATGAATGTTGATATGCAGGAAGCTGCACACGGAAGAGCAAGTGCAGTTGCTACCGGCATAAAAAGAGTTTTACCGGATCGTTTTGTTTTTTCATATCAGGGAGATGGAGATCTTGCAGCAATTGGTACGGCAGAAACAATTCATACCGTCAACAGAGGAGAGAACATTTTAATGGTGTTCATCAACAACGGTATTTACGGAATGACGGGCGGGCAGATGGCTCCGACTACTCTGGTTGGACAGGTAACAACAACTTCTCCCTATGGGCGAGAAGTAAAAATGGTTGGGCATCCTTTAAAAATTGCAGACCTGCTTGTTCAATTACCCGGGGCATATTATGTAACCCGGCAGGCAGTTCATAATGCCAATGCTGTTAGAAAGCTGAAAAAAGCTTTGCAAAAATCATTTGAATATCAGAAGGAAGGAAAGGGAACCTGCTTCATTGAAGTGGTTTCGAATTGTCCTTCCGGCTGGAAGATGACACCGGTTGAATCTATCAAGTATATGGAGGAAACTATGTTTCCTGCTTATCCGCTTGGTGATTTGAAAAAACCATAAAGAGCTTAAAGTATTAATTGAAGATTAGCATTAAGGAATTCTAAAATGCGACAAGAACATGAAATAATTTGTGCCGGTTTCGGCGGGCAGGGAGTGCTTTCGATGGGAAGCATTATTGCTTACGCCGGAATGATTGAAGGAAAAGAAGTAAGCTGGATGCCTTCATATGGACCGGAAATGAGAGGCGGTACAGCAAACTGTATTGTTATCGTTGCCGATGCAAGGATCAGTTCACCAATCATAACAAAATTTGATTCCGCCATTGTTCTGAATCAGCCATCACTGGATAAATTTGAAAATGCTGTAAAGCCAGGTGGATTGCTTTTGTATGAACAATCAACAATCATTCATCCACCAACAAGAACTGATATTGATGTAATATGTATTCCCGCAATTGAAGAAGCAGACCAATTAAAGGCAAAACAAGTTGCTAACATGATTATGGTTGGCGCCTTTCTGGAAAAAAGACCGATCGTTAAAATGGAAACAATAGTAAGTGCACTTAAAAAAGCTTTACCAGAGCACAGGCATAAATTAATACCTGTGAATGAACAGGCTCTTAAAAGAGGAAAAGAGCTGGTTCACTTAAATGAGAAAATAACAGCATAATTTAACCTGAGGAATAACAATGTCAGATACCGGAATAAATTGCCAGCAAGCTTGTAAGAACACATGCGCAAGCCTTAACGAAGCTCTCCGGAAGGAAACAGCTATAATAAAATATTATGAAGGAGTACTTGCAGATTGTACAATGCCGGAAGTAAAAACTTTTATGGATGATCTGGTTGAGGAAAAACGAAAGGTTATTCTCCGTCTTATTCAGAAACTCAATGAAATTCACGTTCGTTCTCAGGCAATTGATGGAATAACATCAAGCTTTAATAATATTGATGGATAATTGATATTCAATTGACATCACTGGTATTAATGGTTATATTTGCCCTCCCAAAAACGAATTAAAAACTTATTAGTTCTTTAAAAATATTGATCGCGGGGTGGAGTCCCGCAAATGCGGGAGTAGCTCGTATCGGACTCAAATCCTCAGAAAAAATAGAAATTATATCGCGGGGTGGAGCAATTGGTAGCTCGTCGGGCTCATAACCCGAAGGTTGTAGGTTCAAGTCCTGCCCCCGCTACTAGAAAAGAAAATCCGGCATTATTATGCGGATTTTTTATTTTAAAAGTATGAAGTTTTTTGTTTATGTTATTAAAAGTTCAGAAGGGTATTACTACACTGGGATGACGGAGGATTTGGAACGGAGATTATCCGAACATAATAATAAAACGAAGTCATTTTGGACTAAAAGAGGCACGGACTGGGAAATTATTTACTATGAAGAATTTGATACTAGGCAGGATGCATTGAAAAGGGAGCTATGGATAGAAGAGTGGACACGGAAAGAAGTTATTAAAAGAAAAGGGTTTAAAATAGTGGTTGTAGATTCAATCCCGACTTTGTCGGGACTGCCCCGCTACTAGGAAAGCCTGAATATGAAAAGTATTCAGGCTTTTTATTTTTAAAGACTATTGCAAACTCTTTCAGAAATTTGTTCTTGAGGGTCGATTTCTGAAAAATCTTTCAGAAATTCTTTCAGAACTTATCTAACACCTCTAACTACCTCTGAATGATGCTGAGTATCAAGAGGTCAGATGAAAAAACTTTATCTATCCAAGCACAAGAATGGTTACTATTACATTTACTATAATGATGATAATGGCAAACGACAGAGCATAACTACTAAAACAAAAATTAAATCAGAAGCACATAAAGTTTTATCCAACTTTGATGAACTCATTAAGATAAAAAATGCTGTCGATCCGAAACAATTAACCATCAAACAATTCCGTTGGAAATTTCTGATGAGCTATACGACAGAACAGATTTAACCCTGGAGCAATTTGCTGAAGAACTTTCAAAACTTCCGCTGATCTCTGATGAACTGTGTCCTGAATTTTTCGATATTAAATTCACTTCGATGAAGTTGACTAAAAGATGGATTGGGTTAGAGAATAAAACTGATGAGGAATCACTTCGTGAGATGCAGATGATAGATAAAAAGTTCGAAGAGCTTACTGATCGCTTGAATGTTGTGTTTGGAAATATCTTAGTTAATTAAAGGGGGCAGATGCCCCCCTAAATTTATTTCAACAAAATCATTTTTCTTGTTTGTACAAATGAGCCCGCCTGTAATCTGTAGAAATAAACCCCGCTCTGTAGATTAGAGGCATTCCAGTTTACTTCATAAGTGCCAACTTGTTTTTCTTCATTAACTAAGGTCTCCATCTCTTGACCAAGTGTATTAAATATCTTAAGTGATACTTGAGATGAATTTGGAATTGAGTATTTTATTAAAGTATTCGGGTTAAATGGATTGGGATAATTCTGATCAAGAGTAAATTCTAATGAGGCAGTAACATTCACTAATATTTCGTTGCTATATTCAAATGTCCCATCAAAATCCACTTGTTTTAATCTGTATGAATATATTCCTGCATTAACATTCTGATCTATGTAAGAATAATTTTGTTTTTCTGTTGTAGTTCCGTGACCGGGAACGAATCCAATCTCTAACCAATCAGTCTTATCATATCTTCTTTCAATTTCAAATCCGCTGTTATTTATCTCTGTTGCTGTTGCCCAATTGAGGTTTACATTCTTGCTGTCTGTTGTGGCTGAAAATGATATTAATTCAACCGGAACTGCTACGAGATCGATACCAAAATTAACAATAGAAAAATCTCCACCAGCGTATGGTAAAAAAGGACAGCCTCCCACCGACCAGACTCTTCTTAATCCTGTATTAGTGAGAACATTCTGACGGATGGACATTCCGCTACCTACCGCTCCACATTGTCCTACTGCTAAAATCAAACTTTTTGATGGATCATATGGGAAAGGAGTATCCAATCCTATCTCCATCCAAGTAAATGCAACAGATGAGAGTGAAGCATTCTGGCTGTAGTAAACTGTATCCATCTCTCCCTGATATAACTGAGCTGATACGAGAGATGTGATAGTATCCTGCGCCATCATTACAACCAAATCTGTAAAATTACGCGTGCCTGCATTAGTCATAAAGAAATAAACTTTAACAATTAGATCTCCTGTAGGGGGTAGTGTTGGTTGATTAATTTCTTCTGGTAAGAAAAGCCAATTAACTAATTTACCAGCAGTTTGACCAAACGGAAAAGAATTTGAGCTGGTTCCTACATTTTGATAATTATAATATTGAGGAGTTTGTGCTGGAATACTCAAAGAGAAAAAAAAGATCAAGATGGGAATTAATTTAATGAGAGGAAGATTATGAAAAAGATTAGTAAAATATTTCATTTTTTATCCTTTTGTTATTGATGATACAATTAAATTAATAAAAATAATGTACCTTTCCAAATAATGCTGTTAGCAAGCATTTATATTATTAAGTTAAAAAATAAATTATCTTACCGTAATTATTAACAAAGAGATTATCAATAATGATCAAATAAAATTATTTAATTATATGCTAATTTCAAGGAAAAGGAAAATTACTTTGGCAAAAATTACAATTTGTTAGGGCATATTTAGAACCATGCCGATCATTATAATTGAATAAGAATAGGACTGTTCTATGAATAGAATAAAAAATTAGTTCAAACCTTGCTTTGAGATCAGGTACCGGTTAAAGTACTACCCCCTCCAATATACCAGATCGGCCGCAAACTCATTCTTAAGTAAATAAGATTGCTTATAGAAAATCGGGATTGTAAAATTTTTTTGTTTAAATATATTTCGTTTATGTTATTAAAAGTAAAGGGTTTAAAATAGTGGTTGTAGGTTCAATCCCGATCAAAGTCGGGATTACTTACCTCATCGAAACAGAATGAAGGCGGTACCCCGCAACTAGGTGACCATCATAACAGATTGCTTTGAGGGTTTTTTCTTTTAGTAGCATTTCCAAAAGAACTGATTGAATACTGAAAATCAAAGTTAAGTAATCAAAATAGTAATCTATTTTTTCACTATATTCAACAAATTAAAGATTCCAGTATCTGCCAGTCTCTAAAGTATGTTGGAAAAACTGTATCAGACACTGGTGAATTTTTTCTCACCTTTAATTGATATCTTATTTTTTATAATCTATAATACTCTGTTGTATTCTGCTGGTTAAGCTGTGAGGGGCAATTCTTCCGCAGTGTCCATTTCCAAATGTATTTGGAATACATAGACGAAAGCACCATGCTGATCTGTTTTTGGTAAGCGGGCATCCTAAATAGGTGTATTCTTTTAGTCCCTTCCTGGTTTTTATTTTCCTTTTAATTAATGTCATTTTGATTCTTTATTAACCACTCAAGTTCTAACTTTAAACTTTTCTGTACTATTGATAAAAATCAATTATTCTAAAAACTTATAATATTCTAATACCGTGCAAATTAAATAACTGGAGATTTAATGGCTTTAGCATTCAATTTCTTCAATACTAATCTTTTACGATCAAAGATTTTAGTACCTGTTTATCTCTAAAGTATGTTGGAAATAAATGTATCAGACACCGGTGAATTTTTACTCACCTTTACCAGCCAGCTTATTTTTTATAAAAGCTAAATCGTTAAGAATTCTAACAATTGCCAGAAGTAATACTGCACCGATTACAGAACCAATAATTATAAATATTCCTAATCTTTTAAATTCTGCCAGTGCTTCAAATACTTGTAAGCCTAAAATGAATCCTGCTATCAGTGCAAAGATGCTAAGGATTATTAGCAGTGATTTTAGCCAGACTGGAGATGTAAATCTTGCAATCGACTTGTTTACACTGCCTTGCTTTGAATTTTCGTCCATTTTTTTGTCCCGCATTAATTAATAAAAAATATATCCAAACTTATTTATTATATGTTGACAATAAAAATACCAATCAAAGTTAACTCCTGTATGATTAGTAATACGACTGGTAATAAACCGGGCAACAAAAAGAACCTCACTTTTATGAGGGTAGTTTATTCAAACGTGAGTAGATTTCCTTGTAATTATCTATTCAAAGCTTTCATTGCGTGCTCTGCATAACGTGGTCCTTTGGTAAAACCAAGCGGAGCGAGATCACTAATTTTATTTACTTCATCTTTAGATAGTTTTATTTCTACTGCTGCAGCATTCTCCTCAAGATATTTTATTTTTTTCGTACCTGGTATAGGAACTATTCCATCCCATTGATGAAGAGCCCAGGCGAGTGCTAATTGGGCAGTGGTACAGCTTTTTTCTTTTGCTAAATCCTCAAGCTTTTCAACCAGCTTGAAATTTTGTTCGATGTTACCTTTCTGAAACCTTGGATGATTTCTCCTGTAATCATTGTCAGGAATTTCTTGTTCAGGCTTGAAATTACCTGATAAAAATCCTCTGCCTAAAGGTGAATATGCTACAAAACTTATTTTAAGTTCCTTACACAGTTCTAATAGTTCTGTTTCTGGATCTCTTGACCATAGTGAGTATTCGGTTTGCAGAGCATTTATTTTATGAACCTTATCTGCTTTCTGGATTGTATTCGGAGCTGCTTCAGAAAGCCCTAAAAATTTTACCTTACCCTCCTTGACCAATTCTCCCATTGCACCGACTGTTTCCTCAATTGGAACGTTGGGATCAACACGATGTTGATAATACAGATCGATTACATCTATATTTAATCTTTTTAAGCTGGCATCGCAGCATTTCCTTACATATTCTGGTCTTCCGTTTACTCCAAGAAAACTCCCATCCTCACCTCGTACATTCCCGAACTTTGTTGCTATAACAAATTGATCCCGTTTTCCCTTAACAGCCTTTCCGACAAGAATTTCATTTTTACCTACGCCGTACATATCTGCTGTATCAAGAAAATTAATTCCCAGTTCCAATGCACGATGAATAGTTTTTATTGATTCGTTATCATCACCCTTTCCGTAAAACTCCGACATACCCATGCATCCCAAACCAATTTTTGAAACTTTTAATTCACTTAATCCGAGAACAACTTTTTCCATATTAATTTCTTTCTTAATTTATAGAGAATAAGATGCATGAAATATATTATTAATAGATATAAGACGTAATATTAAAATCAAGCGGCTTTTGCTATGAGTCTGAAAAGCGAATAATCAGACTTTTCTAAATAGCACTATTCTGTTCGTATTAGTTCCAACAGCATTGTTATTTACTCCCCAGATGTTCGCAGTCTTTGTAAATTTTTGGAGGTTGATTACTACTCCAAGACATTCAAACCCGGCTTTAATACCGAGCGGAGCAATGTGTTCATCAAGTTTTACTTTACCTCTTCTCACCTCACCAACTTCAAAAGCAACATATCCACTGTTTTTGGTTACCCTGTGAAGTTCGATAAAAACATCACCCATTATTTTTTCCCACTCATTTATTTTTTTTGTGATGGTGATGTTTTGGGTAACCTCATTTGCATCAATATTGTTAAACCAGCATCGCAGCCAGTTATCCTCAAGGTAATTTACTGTATCTAAGAATGGTGGGGAGGTAACGGTAAGAGCAATGGAATTTTTTTTAATGCCGGAAGTAAGTCTCGCATCATCATTCAGAAATATAGCTTTTGAACCAATTCTTTTTAATTGATCAGCAATGTGTTTATTTATTCCGGAAGTTAGGTCACGGGTCTTTTTCAAAACTATGTATTTAACATCTTTATAACCTGGTTTTTGCTTTCGCTGTATGTTTATTTTTTTCTGTCTTTCTTGACTAACTGCCTGATTGGGCGGTAAAGTATAAACTGAGAAAAAGTTTTCTGAGTGACCGGTTAACCTGTTAGTTGCAACCATTCTTATCCATTCATCTATCAAATTTTCTTCTTCATTCTTTTTCTTACTGACCAGGTAATTTCTTAACGAAACAATTTCTGATTCAGTATCAGGGTGGTAGAACATTGATAAATTTATATCGGCTTTTAATCTTTTCCTGAATTTTATTTTAGCCAGTCTTTCTTCTACTTGCTCGTATGAAGGTATGAACAATCTTGGTTTGGAGAAGATCGTGCTCAATGGGTTGATATCATTCGCGATTACGCTTCTGTTCAGCAAAGCAGCTTCGATAGTAGTTGTTCCTCTTCCTGCAAATGGATCATAAACAACATCTTTCTCTTTTGATAAAAGCGTAATGAAAAAACGCGGCAGTTCTGCTTTAAAACAAGCGCGGTATGACACTTCGTGAATAGGATTATTTTGCCTCTGTTTTGATGTCCAATACTCATTTATAAATTTTGGAATTCTGATTCCATCAACATAAAAAAAATCTTTTATGGTTTTCTTTTTCACCGAATGGACATCTGAATCATTAAGTGTGAAGTTGGAGAAATAAGTATGTAGTTGCCTGGTCGTCAATGCTTATATAATATTTTCAATAATTTTAATTGGTTTTGTAATTTATTTTTTGAAAGTAAATATCCTTTTTTTATTAGAAAAGTACAAGGATTTTATAAAATTCTCTTAAGGTAAACCGCTGTCATATAATAAAGGAAATGTTAATTTTTAATCAGAAATCCCCGTTTTATATAATAAAGGCTGGCTGGTAAACAAGTTAAAAACCACCGTCTTTTTATCTCCCAATAAGCTTTTCTTCAACCCCCAAATATTTCATTGTGGTTTACTTTGCTGAAACAGTGATTATTAATTTTAAGGTGAGAGGTAGTATTTAGCTTTTTACAATTTCTATTATCGGTCTGTGTTCCCATGCTAATTCTCTTCTAAGGTCAGCTATATCAGATTTTGGTGTATGAATTTCAATCGGGATGTTCATATTAAAATCAAAACTTAACTGGTTAGATTTTGTCGTCGTTGAATTTCTTTTTCTTCTCTTCTTCATCAATCAAAAAACGGGGAGTAAATTTTATTTTGATTAGCAGTATTAGTAATTAAAATTTCCAGTACAAAAGTGAAAATAAATCTTCACTTAATCAAATTAAATCGTAAAAATTTTTTAAAAATAAAAATCCGGGAAGTTTATCCCGGATTGTGGAGAAGAGATGAAGAATTAATTTTTATTTTAAGGCTGTTTTCGCAACATCCTCATTTATTTCTTCATCGTTAAATTTATTTTTAGCAAAATTGCCATAGAAACTTGCACAATGTTTGCTTACTCTTTCACTTTCATCAAATCTTATGGCTTGTTTTATAGCGTTGATTGCAATTGGTGATCCTATTTTATATAAGGCTAATGCAGCCACTATTCTCATATCTTCATTTTCATCTTCTCTTAAAATTCTCATAAGGGGAATAACAGCTTTTTCTATATGAAATTCTCCTATCATATATGCACAGCTGCTCTTTAAACCGAGATTCTCAGAACTCAAGCCGTTCAAAAGGCTTTCGATGGTGTTTTGACTCGCTCTATAATCAGTTTTGGGTTTTGCAAAAGAATTAGTTGCTCCTATTACAAGAAACATCAGTAAAAGTATGATGATAATGTTTTTCATTTTCTTTTCCTTTAGTTTATTTTTTATTCTATTACAATATATATTCTTTATGTCCCTGGTGTTAATGAATTTTGCAGAACGGCAGATTAGTATTACAAACGGTGCTTATACTTCAACTGAAGGAGAACAGCTTTTGTAGGTTTCTCTCATTTCTCATAAAAACTTAATATTGAAGTTGAGGATACCTGATTGGAGAATTAATAATTACTTAACACAGATAGTGAGTTTTCCAGGATTTAATTAGTTATTTTTGAATAAGAAATTGAAAGACACATATTAAATGAACATCAGCAAAAAAACAGTAATAAGCTCTCTTTGGTTTGCCCTTGAGGTTATCGGGATATTTATCGTTATTCAGTTAATCAGGTTTGTAATAGGAAATCTCGATGCCATTTATAGCGGACTTTCACTAGTACTTATAGCATCAGTTCTTTTTCTTGTTGCATTTCTTATTGCAAGAGGTAGAGACCGACGCCACAGAGGACCTGGGACGAAAACTTTTACAGGATTGTTGAGCTAGTAAAGCCTGAAATTTGAGTCGTTTTTAAGTTTTTCCTCACCGAAGACCCATCCCGATATAATTAACCAACCACTTATCAATTATTTCTTGAATTTTATCAGATTTATCTGGTTTTTTCATTTGTAAAGAAATTTCTTTTATTTTTTTCAAGGAGGAAAGATGAGAAGCTTTTTTAGCATTCTGTTGTTTGCATTTTTTATTGCTGGATGTAGTCAACAATCATCCGAACTTAAAATAGCAAATGAAAAATATACACTTGAAAACGGATTACAGGTTATTTTGCATGAAGATAAATCAGACCCCGTCGTTGCAGTAGCGGTTCTTTATCATGTTGGCTCGAACAGGGAAGTGAAAGGCAGAACAGGATTTGCTCATCTTTTTGAGCATATAATGTTCCAGGAATCCCAGCATATACCGCAGGATCAATTCTTTAAAAAAATTCAGAACGCAGGTGGTACACTGAACGGCGGAACATGGAATGACGGCACTATTTATTTTCAGGTAGTACCAAACAATTCGCTTGAGATGGTAATGTGGATGGAATCCGACAGAATGGGATACCTGCTAAGTACAGTAACTCAGGAAGCTTTTATGAATCAGCAGTCTGTTGTTCAAAATGAAAAACGTCAGCGGGTAGATAATGAACCTTATGGTCATACAAGTTATGTTCTACATAAATTATTGTATCCTGAAAATCATCCTTATAACTGGGAAACTATAGGTGAAATGGAAGATCTTAGAAACGCAACACTTGCGGATGTTCACGAGTTCTTCAAAAAATGGTACGGTCCAAACAATGCAACATTAGTTATTGCAGGTGATTTTGATAATGAACAAACCAAGACCCTGGTTGAAAAATATTTCGGAGAGATTAAGCGGGGCGAAGATGTTAAGCCGCTTGATCCAATGCCTGTTCAAATTGACAAAGTTAAAAAAGCATATCACGAAGATAATTTTGCCAAGTCTCCGGAATTGAATATGATTTTCCCGACTCCGCAGCAGTTCACAAATGAGGACTATGCGCTCCAGTTATTCGGAGAACTTTTTGCGGGAAGTAAAAAAGCTCCGCTCTATAATATTATTGTGGAGGAGAAAAAACTGGCACCTTCAGTTACGGCTTATCAGAATACACAGGAAATCGCCGGGGAGTTTACGATAACAGTTAGAGCATTTCCTGACAAAAGTTTGAGTGATGTTGAAAATGCAGTTATGGAAGCCTTTGATAAATTTGATAAAGATGGCTTTACTGAGAGGGATCTAAACCGTGTGAAAGCTAAAGTAGAAACCCAATTCTATAACCAAATATCAAGTGTTCTTGGAAAGTCCTTTCAGCTTGCAGTTTATAATACCTTTGCTGGTGCACCCGATTTTGTAACAACTGATCTTCAGAATTTACTTGGCGTTTCTAAAGAAGATATAATGAACGCTTATAATAAATACATCAAAAATAAACCATACGTTGCGACTAGCTTTGTTCCAAAAGGAAATGTTCAGCTAATTGCATCAAATTCTGAAAGATATCCTGTGGTGGAAGAGAAAATTGAAGAGCAGGATGTAATTGCAATGAATGAGGGTGAAGATATGGGCTCCGACAAGATAAAGGTTGAAAAGATAGCAACCAGTTTCGACCGAAATGTTGAGCCCCCCGCAGGACCAGATCCGTTAGTGAAAATTCCGGAAATCTGGAATGATGAGCTCTCAAATGGAGTAAGAATTTATGGCATCGAACAGAACGAACTCCCGCTAATTAATTTTTCGATAACAATTAAGGGCGGTTTGCTGCTGGATGATCTTAGCAAGGTTGGGATTGCAAATTTAATGTCGGATATAATGATGGAAGGAACAAAGACTAAAACACCTGTAGAACTTGAAGAAGCAATTGATGAACTGGGTGCAAGTATAAGAATGTACACAACAAAAGAGTCAATAGTTACAGATGTCAATTGCCTGTCATCCAAATTCTATGATGTTTATGGTCTTGTAGAGGAAATTCTTTTTGAGCCCAGATGGGATGAAAAGGAATTCGAAAGGATAAAGAGAGAAACTATAGAGAGAATAAATCGAAGTAAAGCAGATCCTTCTGCAGTAGCTACAGGTGTATTTGATAGATTAATTTATGGCGATAAAAATATCTTCTCCAAAAGTATTGCGGGTACGGAAGAATCTGTTACGTCAATTTCAATGAATGATCTTAAAGCATTTTATGACAGCTACTTTGTTCCGAATCTTACTGCAATAACTATTGTCGGTAATATAAGTAAGGATAAAGCAGTGTCAACATTTCAATCTCTTGAGCTTAAATGGAAAAAGAAAGATGTTGAGATAAAAGATTTTCCGCTTCCACCGAAACAACAAGTAGCCTCTCTATACTTTGTGGATATCCCCGATGCCAAACAATCAATGATAAGAATTGGAAATTTAAGTATGGCGTATAATGATCCGGATTACTATCCCGCAACCGTAATGAATTACAAGCTTGGAGGAAGCTTTAGCGGAAATGTAAATCTTATTTTGCGTGAAGAGAAGGGTTATACTTATGGAGCAAGAACTTCATTTAATGGTTCACTCTATCCTGGATATTTTGTTGCAGCTTCAAGCGTAAGTTCCAATTCAACGCTTGAATCAGTCCAGATATTTATCAATGAAATGAATAAATACCGCGAAGGGATTCCTCCTTCGGATCTTGAATTTACCAAGAATGCACTCATCAGGTCGAACGCAAGAGCATTTGAAACTCTCGGCGCATTGCGTGGAATGTTGAATAGTATTGCAACATATAATCTTAAATTCGATTACGTGAAACAACGAGAAGATTTTGTAAGGAATCTTACACAAGATCAATTAAAAGAGCTCGCACAAAAATATATTGAGCCGAATGTGATGACTTATTTGATAGTCGGTGACGCCAAAACTCAGCTTAAACCATTAAAGCAGCTCGGTCTGGGAAATCCTGTTCTTTTAGACAGAGATGGAAATCCACTCTGATTTTTTAGCAGGTAGGAAAAATTTAAGGCTGTTCCAGTGGTGAACAGCCTTTTTTATTATCAAAACAATTGATAATGAGCATTCTACTTCTTAATTTAATTTCAGTTTCTTTTAAAGCTTTGTCGGAAACAAAAAAAGTGCAGCAATGAAGGAATTTTTCAGCGTTCAAGAAGTAGCAAAACTTCTCAACATAAGTCACTCGGGAGTTTTATATCACATTCGCTCGGGAAAGCTTAAGGCTCAGCAGGTTGGGAAAATTCATATAATATCTAAAGAGGATTTTGGTGACTTTCTGAAAAAACACCGTGAACCAAAGAAAAAAATCAAAGGCACTCAAACAAAGCTCGATCTTTAAAGCTCACTCGTTGCAAAACAAAATAACTTCCTCTTTGTAGGCATTCAACTCTCTAAAACTTGCACCAGCAAATTTCTTAATGGAGTAGCAGTAAGCAAAAATTATTGGAATGATCATATTGTTACTTCGTGAATAAAACGTATCTATTTCTTTGACAATATCTTCAAGCGAAATCTCATCCGACTTTCCTTCACTAAAAAGTTTTTCGATATCTTCTCTGCAGCTAAATGATTCAATTTCGGGATATCTTTCACCCGTTAAACGAAATCTGTCCAGTATTGAACCAAGATAATTTTCTTTTGAAGTGTTGTAAGGTCGACTTGCATCTTCCATCCTTATCCAGGCGTAACCGTTCTCTGCACCTTTAGTGAAACGCTCAGACTGTGGAAAAGTATTCGCAGAAAAGATTAAAATCAGCACAAATAAATATTTCGTCAATTTAATAATCATATAATTATTCAATCGGTCCTAAAAGCAGTTCAAAATGCTTTAGGAGATTGTTAATATCACTTTGTATCCAGTCTTCATCTTTCTGCGTTGGCTCAATATCAACAACTCGCAGGATTTCGTAGCGTATCTGTAATGTTACTCTGTTTCCCTTTATAAATACTTTGCTGTTCCTGTTTACGGTTGTTCGCTGAACTGTTCCGAGCACACTTGTGTAAAAGCTCTTGTTCTCAAAGATAGGGCTATGGTTAATTACATCGTTAAGCATCTCGGCATCAACATCGTTGTCAAGCTCATAAATGGCAGTGCAGTAAGTAACCATTTCTTTCAGCCCGCCGCTTAGTTCTATTTTCTTTTTCATTTTAATTTCCTTTAGGTCTTTTATTCCCATTGTCATTTCCAGCCTGCTTTCAACAGGCAATATTGATGCAAAATCTACAACATTAATTATTATGTTTAAAGAGATGCTGAAATAAATTCAGCATGACCGGCAATGCAAACTATCTGAGAATCAATAATGGCGTCACATCTTCTAAGCAAATCATCCTTCATTAAAGGGCTTCAGTGCGAAAAACACCTCTTCCTTTATAAATATCATTATGATGAGATGGATGATCTTTCTGAAATGCAGAAAGCTATTTTTAAAAGAGGAACGAATGTTGGAGAACTTGCGCACAAGTTATTTCCTGGCGGAGTAATTGCTGCGCAGGGAGATCCGCCTAATTATGAAAAGGCATTAAAGAGAACTAAAGAACTTATCAACAGCAACGGGAACGTAATTTATGAAGCGGCTTTTTTATTTAATGAAGTTTTATCAATTGCTGATATTGTTGTGTTCGAAAGAGGTGGTGCTAAAGTTTATGAAGTAAAGAGCTCCACTTCCATATCCGAGACTTATCTGAATGATGCTGCTCTTCAATATTATGTTATTTCGAATCTGGGAATTAGAGTGAAAGACTTTTGTATCATCTATATCAACAATCAATATGTAAGAAAAGGAGAATCTGGATTTAGAGGAATTGTTTACGACCGAATCTGTGCTCGAGTTGATTTTACCACTGCAGAAATCAGTTAAAGAAAATGTGAACAGGTTCAAGAAAGTTATTTTGAAGAAAAAGATGCCCGACATTGAAATTGGTGAGCACTGCTACAATCCCTACACGTGTGGTTTTTTCGATTACTGCAGAAAGCATATCCCCGATGATTCAATTTTTGATTTCTCCGGAATGCATCTTTCAAAAAAGTATGATCTTTATAGAAACGGAATAATAAGACTTGATGATGTGCCGGAGGATTATTCACTAAACAAAAATAACAGGCTCCAGCTGGAGGTTCATAAAAATGGTAAACCATTAATTGATAAGAAGGCAATTAAAAACTTTCTTTCGGATTTAAATTATCCAATTTACTTTATGGATTTCGAAACCTTCCAGCCTGCAGTTCCGTTGTTCGATAATTCAAAACCATATCAGCAGATACCGTTTCAGTATTCGATTCATTTAAAAGAAAAGGAAGACAGTGATCTGAAACATTTTGAATTCCTTGCTGAGCCGGGTGAAGATCCGCGCTTAAAGTTTATTGAAAACCTTTTGAAGGTAACTAAGGGTAAAGGTAGATGTTCTTGTTTACAACAAAACTTTTGAAATTACCAGGCTGAATGAAATTGCACGGGATTTTCCCAGGCACGCTGACCAAATTGAAAAACTGATTTCAAGGATTAAAGACCTTATGGTTCCTTTCCAGAAAAAATATTACTACTCACCTGAGATGAAAGGCTCATATTCCATTAAAGCTGTGCTGCCTGCACTTGTTCCTGACTTGAGTTATAATAATCTGGAAATAAATGAAGGCGGACTAGCATCCATAGCTTATGAAAGTCTGCAAACTGAGACCGACTTAATGCTCCTTGCAGAAATTAAACAGCAGTTGTTGGAGTATTGCAAGCTTGATACACTTGGAATGGTTAAAATTTTAGAAAAATTAGACGAACTTTAAGTTGCCCACCTTTATACTTGCTGATTATTTACAGTTGCTGGATTGTTATCTGATATATTTCTAATTTCAAATAGAAATATTCGTCTACAATCTTTAGGAGGAGGTTGTGGAGCAGACTGCAGTACATTTTCCTGAGGTTGTGGAAACATATATCTTTTTCACTTTCATTGGAGGGCACAATGAAATACTTATCCGTATTTTTTATTGCATTTCTTTTAATACAGTTCACATCACCTGCACAGGACGGTTGGTTTTGGCAGAATCCATTGCCTCAGGGGAAAAGCCTAAAAGATTTTCACATAATTAATGAAAACACTATTGTAGCATTTGGTGAGGGTTTTACTTTAAGTACTACAGATAGTGGGAATAATTGGAGTGTTAAGAATACTGATGTATCAATTTACTCTGTTAGTTTTATAGATAGTTTAATAGGGTGGGCAGGTGCAAGCAATAGTAATGGAGGAATAATTCTAAAGACCGTAGATGGTGGATACAATTGGGATATTAAGAATGCGAATTACTCACTAAAAGATCTTTTTTTTATTGAGAATGATATTGGTTGGGCTGTTACTGATAGTAGTATAATAAAAACTACTGATAGCGGAGAAACCTGGGAAACTAAATTCACAACTCCTGATTATGGATTATCTGCTCTCTTTTTTATTAATGCTAATGTGGGTTGGGTTGTTGGTTATGATGTTATGGAGGGTGGCAAAATATTAAAGACTTCCAATGGCGGAGATGTATGGGTTCAGCAAGGAGGTTTTTTTGATACGCCATTATATTCGATTTATTTTGTTAACAGTGATACTGGTTGGACAGTAGGAAAACGTGGGTACATTTTCAAAACGACAAATGGAGGATTTAGCTGGTTTCCACAAACGGGCATTGGTGCAGGATGGTTAGGATCAGTTTACTTCATTGATAGTAATATCGGTTGGATTTCTGGTGCAGGTTTGAATAACGTTAGTTCATATGGCGGTTATATAATCAAAACCACTAATGGTGGTGATACCTGGATTACTCAGGTAATTACCAAACCATCTGGATTCAGTCAAGTAATTCCCTTGAATGAGAACATAGTATGGGCTGTTGGGTCGGTAGGATTGATTGTTAAAACAACCGATGAGGGAGATAACTGGATTGATTTGACTAAGGGAACAAGAAACAATTTCTTCTCAGTACAGTTTATAGATGAAAACACTGGCTGGGCTGTTGGTGAATTTACTCAAGGGGAAGGTGATCGCTTCTCAACCGAATTGTTCGATTCAACAATAATATTAAAAACTACAAATGGCGGAGATGAGTGGTTTCCTCAATACTCCAGTATTACTGAATCTTTCTATTCAGCATATTTTACAGATTTGAATACAGGCTGGTTAGTTGGCCACAAAACTAATTATGGAGCTATTATATACAAAACAGCTAATGGTGGTGATGATTGGATCGATCAATCTATTGGAGCTTCGTCCGATCCGCGTTACAATTCAATATATTTTGTTAATAACAACACAGGTTGGGTTGTGGGTTTTGATGGATTAGTTCTGAAAACTACAAATGGAGGAACAGAATGGATTAGTTATTCAACTGGAACAGAGCACGAATTGGTTTCAATATTTTTTACAGATAGCTTAAATGGTTGGGCTATTGGAAATATTTGGAATGATGATGACTTCAGAATATTCAATACCACAGACGGTGGGGAAACCTGGGTCACTCAATTTATATCAACTCATTATTTAACTGACATATTTTTTATTGATTCGAACAATGGATGGGTTGTGGGTATGGGTGTGGTATTAAAAACTACGAACCGTGGTGACGAATGGAACGTTCAAGAAATTAGTCCAACACTCTATTCAATTTATTTCACAAATCACAATATTGGTTGGGCAATTGGATCAGAACTTATTAGAACAACGAATGGCGGTGATGACTGGATAATAGATGACAGTCCCGCTTATAGTCCGGGTAATAATTCAATCTTTTTTATTGATGATAATACAGGTTGGGTTGTGGGATTGGAAGGTACAATTCTAAAAACTACAAATGGTGGAGTTTCGTTTGTTGAAGAAAGCGAGGTGAGTAGTAATCCTACAGAAGTTGATCTAACGCAAAACTACCCCAATCCCTTCAACCCGAGTACAAAATTAAAATACTCAATTCCACAGATTATCTAATGTTGTGATTAAAGTATTTGACGTACTTGGAAATGAAATAGAAACTTTAGTTAACGAAGAAAAATCAGTTGGCACTTATGAGTTAACGTGGAATGCAGCTAACCTGCCGAGCGGTATCTATTTCTATCAGTTGAGAGCAGGAAGCTTTGTTGAAACAAAAAAGATGGTGTTGATGAAGTAATTGATAAACCTAAAAAATAATTATCCATCCATAACTAGGAGGTAGCTATGAAAAACTTTTTTTTACTGGTACTATTATTAATTTTCTCCAGCAATTTAGTACAAGCACAGATAGAATGGACAAGATATGGTAACAATCCGGTACTTGATGTTGGTCCATCTGGAGCGTGGGATGATTCAATGCTTGTTAGAGGATCCGTATATTTTGACGGTTCAACATATCATATGTGGTATAGCGGTTATGATGGATTAACTTTTCGAATTGGTTACGCCACTTCCCCTGATGGCATTACCTGGCAAAAATACAACAGCAATCCTGTTCTTGATTTTGGTCCTCCCGGAACTTGGGAAGATGAATATATAGCTATGCCGACCGTCATTTATTTTAATTCACAATATCATATGATCTATCAAGGTAGAAATATTGGTACTGGTACTATTCGTCTTGGTCACGCAACTTCCCCCGATGGAATCAATTGGACAAAAGATCCTCAAAATCCCGTAATAGATATTGGTGCTCCTGGAAGCTGGTATGATACGTGGGTAGCAACTCCTTTTGTAATGTCAAATGGGGATACTTTACATTTATGGTTTTTTGGCCGTCACGGAACAATCGGTAGAATTGGTCATGCATTTTCAACTGATGAGGGTACTTCCTGGGAATTCAATCCAAATAATCCTGTTTTAGATATAGGTACCTGGGATACACCTAGAGTATCAAGCCCCTGTGTTGTGTATAATAGTATTACATCCGAGTATTATATGATTTATTCAGGTGGTAATGAGGGAATATTTATTTCTGAAATTGGGTATGCAACCTCCCAAAGCTTATATGGCCCTTGGGAAAAGCAATCTAGTGGACCAATATTTTTAAAGGGGGATCCTGGTGAGTGGGATAGTCAGTACGTAGGATTCAATTATATCATTTTTGATCAAAGTAGTAATATATATAAAATGTGGTACACCGGTGGAGCTGCAGATTGGGATTCAAAAATTGGATATGCAACTGCACCCGTGGTCACAGGAATTGAAGATGACTTTAGTACTCCTATTGAATTTAACCTTTATCAAAATTATCCCAATCCCTTCAACCCGAGTACAAAGATTACATACTCTATCCCACAATTATCAAATGTCATAATTAAAGTATTCGACATACTCGGCAATGAAATAGAAACTCTAGTTAATGATGAAAAACCAGCAGGCACATTTGAGCTAACCTGGTATGCAGAGGGTTTACCAAGCGGCGTTTATTTCTATCAATTAAAAGCTAGCAACTATATCGAGACTAGAAAGATGGTTTTACTTAAATAAAGTATGGGGAGGCAACTCCCATTTTATTCCAACAATCTTACAACTTTTAAATAGGAGCCTGTTATGCGAGTTGTTATAATATCACTGCTTATGTTATTCTTCGTGTTTGCAGATAATACCAATTATTTTGAACCACTATTCAACGCCAGAATCGATTACGGAACCAATGAAGGGTCTATGACAGTTTTCGCTTCTGATCTTAATGGAGATAATTACCTTGATCTGGCTGTGGCTAATGCAGGTTCTCATGATATCTCAGTACTACTAAATAATGGTGATGGGACTTATCAAGCAGCTGTTAATTACCCAACAGGAGGTAGCGAACCGTGGTCGGTTTTCGCAGCTGATTTTGATGGAGACGGAAATGATGACCTTGCTGCAACTAATATTGTATCTGACAATGTTTCTATTTTTTTGAATAATGGAGACGGAACATTTCAGACACCAGTTACATACGATACCGGTGAACGGCCGGAAGCATTATATGCCATTGACCTCGATAATGACACCGATATTGATATAGTCACGGCCAATCATGATGGTGCCAGTTTTTCAGTTCTGCGTAATTGGAGTGATGGAACATTTGCAGCAGCCGTTGACGTTGCGGCCGATGCTGGGCCCAGATCGATTTTTTGCGCAGACCTCAACGGTGATTTGCACAATGACGTTATCGTAGTCAATTTTTGGGTTCCAAACATCACCGTTCATATAAATATTGGTAACGCGACTTTCATGCCGGCAGTAGATTATGACATTGGCGACGAACCGTGGTCAGTTTACGCAAGTGACTTAGACGGAGACAATGATAACGATCTAGTTGTTGCAAATGCAGGATCAGATAATATATCGATTCTTAAAAACGATGGCGGAGGTACATTTCAGAATGCAGTAAATTATCCAACCGGTGATAATCCAATCTTTGTTTTTCCTGCCGATCTTGATGAGGACGGCTACAATGACCTTGCTGTTGTTAATCACTTATCACAAAACATTTCGATAATGTTTAACAACGATGACGGTACGTTCCAACCAGGAATTGATTATTGGACAGCTTATGCCCCGACAAGAATATTTTTAGCTGATCTTGATAACGATAATGATATAGATATTGCGGCACCTTCCGAGTTTGATCTGGTTTCAGTATTCTTAAATGACGGAAACGGAGCGTTCCAGGTACCGGTAGATTACGCTACCGGGGAATATCCTTATACGATATTTGCGGCTGACCTCGACAACGATGGCTCAGAGGATATAGCTGTAGCTAACTACGACTATGCCCTTGTCTTTTTGAATAACGGTGATGGGACATTTCAATCCGGCGTCAGCTATGCAACTGGAGACGAAGTTGAGGGGATATTCGCTATAGATCTCGACGGTGATAATTATAAGGATCTGGCAGTGGCAAACAAAGCATCAAATAATGTTTCAATTCTAATAAATAATACCAATGGAACATTCCAGAACGCAGTAAATTATGCAACAGGACAAGGCCCTGCATCGCTTTTTTCCATTGATCTTGATGGCGACAGCGATAATGATCTCGCAGTTCCAAACTTTG
Source organism: uncultured Ignavibacteriaceae bacterium (assembly GCA_963699475.1). Classification (GTDB taxonomy): domain Bacteria; phylum Bacteroidota; class Ignavibacteria; order Ignavibacteriales; family Ignavibacteriaceae; genus IGN2. Next base: position 328,106 of record CAVOUA010000004.1, read on the forward strand.
CTGACGATAATGTAGCCATCCTAATGAATAATGGAAATGGTACATTTCAATCAGCTGTTACTTACGGAACTGCCGATGGACCGGGTTGGATTTATGCTTCTGATTTGGATGGCGATAACGATAATGACCTGGCTATCTCAAATAGATGGTCTAATAATGTTTCGGTATTATTAAATGATGGTAACGGAACGTTTCAAACTGCAGTAAATTATCCAGCCGATGATCAACCGGTTTCCGTATCCGCGGATGACCTTGACAACGACGGCGACAAAGATCTGTCGGTGGCGAACTATAACTCTAATAATGTTTCGATTCTGTTAAACGACGGTGACGGAACATTTACATCTATCGGAAATTTCGCTGCCGGTGATGGTCCAGCTTCACATATCGCAGTTGACCTTGATGGCGATAACTTTATCGATCTTGCTGTAGCAAATTATACAACCAGTAACATTTCATTTCTGAAGAACAATGGAGACAGTACGTTTCAGACTGCTGTTAATTATGGGACAGCAATAAATTCCATTTCACTATGTGCAGCTGACTTTGACGGTGATAACGACTACGATTTAGCATTATCTAATAATGGATCAGAGAATATTTCAATAATAGAAAATCTTACAATAATGTCAGGAATTGATGAATCTTCGGAAACATATTTGCCTGAAAGTTTTAGTATCTTGCAAAACTATCCCAATCCCTTTAACCCAAGCACAAAGATCAGATACACACTACCACAGACATCTAATGTGATAATAAAAATCTTCGATATACTCGGAAATGAAATAGAAACATTAGTCAACGAAGAAAAATCAGCAGGCACTTATGAGTTAACGTGGAATGCGGAAAATTTACCAAGCGGCGTTTATTTCTATCAACTAAAAGCCACGCCTAGCGGCGGGCAAGCAGGTTCTTTTATTGAAACTAAGAAGATGGTGTTGATTAAGTAATAAAATATTTTGCATACATTCTATAAGAGACAGTTATGAAAAATTTATTTCTAATTTTTATTGCAATTCTTATTTTACAATTCACTACACATGCACAAGAAAAGTGGGTTGAGCAGACTATCCCTACAATTGAACAAATCAAGCATCCATTAACATCCGATAATTTCAATGATAAAGCGTCCAGAATAAAAGTAAACAAAACTATTCTTGATAATGGATTTCTTTTGATTGAAGAGTTATGGCAACAATGGAATGATTCTATTTGGGTGTATACTTATAAGTATACTAACACTTATAATGCGAATAATAATTTGATTGAAGTGTTAAAGCAAAACTGGAATGGTTCTAATTGGGTGAATGATGAAAAGTTTACTTACACCTATGATGTGAACAATAATACGATTGAATCAATACGGCAAGACTGGGACGGTTCTAATTGGATAAATATCTATAAGTTTACTTATACCTATGATGCGAACAATAATCTGATTGAATCGATACGACAAGATTGGGATGATTCTACTTGGGTGAATAGTTATAAGCATACTAACACCTATGATGCAAATCATAATTTAATTGAAGCGTTAGGGCAAGAGTGGAACGGTTCTACTTGGGTGAATATCTATAAGTATACTAACACCTATGATGTTAATAATAATTTGATTGAAGTGTTAGTGCAAGACTGGAATGGTTCTAATTGGGTAAATGGTTCTAAAAGTACTTACACCTATGATGTGAATAACAATAGGATTGAGGAGTTAGAGCAATACTGGTATGGTTCTAATTGGGTAAATTCTGAGAAGTATACCAACACCTATGATGCAAATAATAATATGATTGAGAAGATATGGCAATACTGGGATGGTTCTAATTGGGTGAATGGTTATAAGTTTACTTACACTTATGATGCGAATAATAATATGATTGAGACGATACGGCAAGATTGGGATGGTTCTAATTGGGTGAATGGTTATAAGTATACTTACACTTATGATGCGAATAATAATTTGATTGAAGAGTTAGGGCAAGACTGGGATGGTTCTAATTGGGTGAATTTTTATAGGCATACTAACACCTATGATGCGAATAATAATATGATTGAATCGATACGGCAAGAGTGGGACGGTTCTAATTGGGTGAATTCCAGTAAGTATACCTACACCTACATAATTACTGATATTGAGCAATTAACGGATGGCATTAAATCATATAGTCTGTCAAACAACTATCCAAATCCGTTCAATCCATCAACAAAGATTAAGTATCAAATTCCAGAATCAAGTTTCATTACTCTGAAAGTTTATGATGTTTTGGGAACTGAAATTGCGACATTAGTTAACGCAGAAAAACCAGCAGGCACTTACAAAATAACCTGGTATGCAGAAAACTTACCAAGTGGGGTTTATTTCTACAGAATACAAGCTGGGGATTTTGTAGAAACTAAGAAGATGGTGTTGTTGAGGTAAAATTCAGCAAACTCAATTTATTGCGCTCCGCCTGCGAAAACAGGCGGGGTTTTATTTACCGGTAATCAAATATTAGTTGATTTCAACCTCTCTTATTTCTATAATTCGACAAGTAATTTATATTAAAAAATCAACGATCACTTCAACAAATTATTTATCTAACATCTTCAGGGAGTCCGCAATGAAAAAGTATTTCTATCTTCTATCTGTTATCATATTATCATTTACTTTTAATCTTCCAGCACAGGTTCCAAATACCAACAACCCCTTCTTCAAAGAATGGGAAACACCGTTTCAAACTCCACCCTTTAGTGAAATTAAAATAGAACATTTTTTACCGGTATTTGTAGAAGGCATAAAACAGCAAAACCTGGAATTTGCAGCTATCATTAATAATGAAGATCGACCAACTTTTGAAAACACGATCGCGGCAATCGAAAAAAGCGGAGAGTTACTCACCAAAGTAACCAAAGTGTTCGGTTCTCTCAATGGTACTGACACTGATGACGAAATGCAGAAGATAGCAGAAAAATCTACCTCTATGCTTTCTAAGCATATTGATGATTTCTATCTGAATGAAAAACTTTTTCAGCGGATTAAAACTTTGTACGATGAAAAGGAAACTCTTAATCTAACAACCGAGCAAAATAGAGTTCTTGAAAATTACTATATCGATTTTGTAAGAGGCGGTGCTAATCTCAATGAAGCAGAAAAAGAGCAGCTTAGAAAAATTAACGATGAACTTTCCCAGCTTGTATTAAAATTCGGTGATAACGTTCGTAAAGAGAATAATAAGTTTGAATTGATTGTGGATAAACAAGAAAACCTCGCCGGACTTCCTGACGCTTCAGTTCAGGCAGCAAAAGAAAAAGCAGATGCCAAAGGATTAAAAGAAAAGTGGTTATTTACAATTGATAAGCCAACTTTAATTCCATTCTTACAGTTCTCAGAGAGAAGAGCATTGAGAGAAAAAATGTACAGAGCTTATATGAACCGGGGCAATAACAATGACGAGCTGGATAACAAAAAAATATTTTCAAGAATTATTGTCCTGAGAGTTGAAAAGGCTAATCTGTTGGGATATAAAACTTATTCTGATTTTGTACTTCAAAAGAAAATGGCAAAAACCCCTGATAATGTTTATTCATTTTTGAATGATGTCTGGAAACCCACAGTTAAAAAAGCAAAATCGGAAGCTGAAGATATGCAGAAAATAATTGATGCTGAAGATGGAAAGTTCAATCTAGAACCATGGGACTGGTGGTATTATGCCGAAAAAGTAAAAAAGGAAAAATATGATCTCGATGAGGAAATGCTGCGTCCTTATTTTAAGCTTGAAAATGTAATTGATGGAGTATTCGCAGTTTCGAGCAAAACTGTGGGGATTGCAATTCGTTGAAAGAGATGACATCCAGGTTTACAATCCTGAAGTAAAAGTTTTTGAAGTTAAAGAAGCAGATGGTAAGCATATTGGAATTTTATACACCGATTACTTTCCGCGAGCAGGAAAAACAAACGGTGCGTGGTGCGGTGATTTCAGAAGTGAAAGCAATATAGATGGAAATTATATCACTCCGTTGGTGACAAACGTTGGTAATTTTTCAAAGCCGACATCAGATATGCCTGCGTTAATTAGTCTGGATGAGGTTAGAACATTATTCCACGAATTCGGACACGCGCTTCACGTGCTGTTTCAGAATGTCACATACCCAAGTGCAGCTTCTGTTCCGTCTGATTTTGTAGAGCTTCCATCACAAATAATGGAAAACTGGGCTATGCAGCCTGAAGTTTTGAAAATGTATGCAAAGCATTACGAAACCGGTGAAATTATCCCGCAGGAATTAATTGATAAAATTGATAACTCAAGATTTTTCAACCAGGGTTTTGAAACTTTAGAATATATAGCTGCTTCTTTGCTTGATATGGATTGGCATGTTATCGCAGATACTGTTGAAAGAGATGTACCACAATTTGAAAAAGAATCAATTTTGAAAATGGGATTGATCCCGCAAATCTGGCCCCGATACTTAACCACAAATTTTATTCACATAGCCACCTGGGGATACGAATCCGGGTACTACAGTTATTTATGGTCTGCCGTACTTGACTCAGATGCGTTCGAATCATTTATGGAAAACGGTTTGTTTGACAAAGCGACTGCCGAATCATTCAGGAAGAATATTCTTGCAAAAGGCGGCAGCGAAGATCCAATGGAGCTGTATATTAAGTTCAAAGGAAGAAAACCAACAGTTGATGCTTTGCTGAAGAAACGTGGTTTGAATTAAGAATAGTTAAAAATATTTTTCACCTCACTCAAACCCCCGTCAATATTCATCGGCGGGGGTTTTTATTTGCCCATCACTAACAGTTGCTTGATTGGCTTTGAAAATATTTATAGGTTAAAATTAAAATAATTCTCTACAATCCTTAGGAGGTGGTTGTGGAGCGGATTGCAGTACTTTTCGGAATATTCTTACCATAAAAAATCTTCCTGAGGTTGTGGAAATCTATATCTTTTCACTTTCATTGGAGGGCACAATGAAAACTTTCTACATTAACCAACTATTAATAAATCTACTTCTCTTTACACTTTTTTTGATTCCACTATCTGCGCAGGATTCATCATTGGTCGGGTTCTGGACTTTTGATGATTCTACTGCTGTGGATAGCAGCGTTTATGCGAATAACGGAACACTTAGTGGAGATCCGATGATTATAAATGGAATGAAAGGTAATGCAATGTATTTTGACGGAATCGATGACCAGGTAGTTATAGATGATGAAAACAGTCTTGATACAGACTCATCGATGACAATTGCGCTTTGGATCATGCCCGATAGTGTAAGTCCCGGGGGTGCAAAACCGATGAGCAAGTGGTATTCCGCACCCCAAGAAGGCGATTGGTTATTATCTCTTAGCTCACAGGATTCCTGCGGTGGTGATTGTGTTTCCTACTACTTCGGCTTTGCTAATTATAATGTATATGGAACCAATAGTGGCTGGTTCTCGATTAGTCCACATGATGTTGACTATTATTTGATACTCGGGGAATGGAATTTTATAGCTGTTACTTTCGATACAGGGTTTGTTAATCTCTATTATAACGGCGACCTGATTTATACTGACACAACGATTATAAAATATACCTCACTCAATGAATACGGTACAGATGATATATATATTGGAAGATACCACACTGGAAATCCAGGTTACAGTTTCAAAGGTGGGCTTGACGAAATTCGTATTTACAATCGCCCTCTAAGTGCTGGTGAAATAAATGACATCTATAATCAGGTAACCCTTGTTGAAAATAATGTGAATAATTTACCTGAAGAATTTGCATTGTCACAAAACTACCCAAATCCCTTTAACCCTAATACTAAAATAAAATACTCCGTTCCTCAACTATCTCAAGTTCAGATAAAAGTATTTGACATTATCGGAAATAAAATTGAAACACTAGTAAACGAAGAAAAACATGCTGGACAATATGAAGTTGAGTTCAATGCAAGATCATTGGCGAGTGGAATTTATTTCTATCAATTGAAGTCAGATTCTTTTTTAAAAACTAAGAAGATGGTCTTAATGAAGTAAATAATTTAATAAATTTTCAAGGAGGCTGATATGAAAAATAGATTTGTCAAAGCGCTAATGTATTTGCTGGTTTTGTTAATCTTACCTTACTCTTCAATAATTGCACAAGATGAACAATTTCCCCCACAGAGAGAGGTATCACGTGATAGCTTATTAACTTATGCACGGATGATCGTGGACTCCTCAGACAGCCATGTTTTGATCACTGTAGACGAAACCGGAAACCCTCACGCAAGAACAATGTCTCCATTCTCACCTGAGGAAAATTGGACTGTATGGCTTGGAACATTTCCGACCAGCAGAAAGGTAAAGCAGATTAAGAACAATCCGAATGTAGTTGTTTTCTACTACGACAGTAGAAGTTTCAGCTATGTAAATATCTCCGGTAAAGCTCAGCTTATAAATGATGCAAATCTAAAAGCAAAATATTGGAAAGAAGGTTGGAAAAGATTTTATCCTGATAGAGATAAAGATTATATCTTAATTGAAGTAACTCCCGAAAGAATGGAAGTCTGCAGTTTTAAATATCATCTTTTCTGGGATAAAGATGGAATTCCACCTTCTGTTGAGTTCAATACTGATAGAGACAAATAATTTTATCGGGATTAAAAAGATTGTGTGATAAAAAAGTTTAATTTTTTAAATATCCATTACAAAGGAATAAGGATATGAGTTTCAAAAATCTAATGGTTATCAAAGCTTTAGTCTGTCTTGGTTTTGGCTACTTCTTAGTTAAACCATCTGTGGTCAGTACTCAGTGAAATAAAAAAAGGCGATCTTTCGATCGCCTTTTAGAATTTACTCTTTATTCCAACCCGGAACTCTGCCCGGTGTCCACGGTGCACCGTATGTTTCCATTTCGAATTCAAGATTCTTCACATCAACTTCAAGCAATCTTTTAACCTGTACAAGCAGCGGTTCAAATTCTTCCGATGCAACTTTGAAGCTGTTTCTTTGAGATTGAGTAGGCGCAGACGTTGTATTCCACATTCCCCAGGCAAGTTCATTTAGCCTGTCATAAACTGTTGGGGCTGTTGGTTCATTCCTATCAGCAATTGTTTTATCCTGGAAAAGATGTTGCAGTATATCTTCTGTCTCTCCTTTAATTCTTAAAGCATCATTCATTAAAGCATTGGGGGCTTCAGGAGTTTGTTTGATCGCATAGATAAGGACATCAGTTTTTTCTTTTAAATCGCGTGTGGAATTAAGTGCACCCTCAACCGCTCTGTTAAATTCCCAAAACTCTTTATGGAATGCAACTAGCGCTGCTCGGTCTTCTGCAGGCAGAGTAGTGTTGTTAAGAACTTTAGCTTCGAATGATTGAGGACCAGCAACCATTGAAAGATCACCATCAGTGCTCATATACATTTCCACAGAGTATTTACCTGGCAGAACAGGAGTGCCGCTTTCGTTTTTATCTGTTACTGACTTAACTGGGTTAGTACTTGCATACCTTAAATCCCATGTTGCCCTGTTAATACCTTGCTTAATTCCTTCTTTAAGCTTTCTTACCACATTACCTTGATCATCCTTGACTATAAAAAGTAAAAATGATTTTTCTTCTCTATCCTCAGCACGAAGATCATCCCACGCAGGGTAGTGAACAGGTTTGTTTTCTTTTACAAGATCTTTCTCTTTCTCCTGCCTCGTTTCCTTCAAACTTTTTGGTGCTTCCTTAATGTAGTAGGTAAATGTTGCACCGAATGGCGGGTTATCAGCTTTGAAGAATGAAGAACCCACTCCATTGAAAGTTGCACTTCTCTTAATAAACATCAATGCATCTTTTACAGGAAAGAGCTTATAATTTTCCTGATCAAGAGTTTGTTCATCTAAATCTCTTAGCGGCGAGTAGTTATCAAGTATGTAGAATCCTCTTCCGAATGTTGCAAGCGCAAGGTCATTTTCTCTTTCCTGGATATCAATGTCTCTTACCGCAGTTGTTGGTAGTCCGCCTTTTAATTCAATCCACTTCTTTCCACCATTAAATGTGAAGAAAACCCCATACTCAGTTCCAACAAAAAGAATTTCTGGCTTTAAATGATCCTGGACTATGGCATAAACAACGTGTGGTTCTTTCAGGTCGCCTGAAATTGACTCCCAGCTATTGCCTCTATCTTTGCTCATAAGTACATAAGGTTTGAAATCAGCCCTCTTGTGGTTATCAAATGTTGCATAGACTGTATTTGCATCAAATCGTGATGCGTACAAACAGCTAACATAAGTCATTTCCGGAATGCCGGGGAATGATTCAATTTTTTTCCAGCTTGTCCCGCCATTTTCCGTAACCTGAACTAATCCATCATCAGTTCCGGCGTAAATTAATCCTTCAACTAACGGAGATTCTGATAGAGAAACTATGTTTCCATAAAAAGAAGTAGAAGCATTTTTTGAAACCGCATCTACACTCCATACTTTATCCATAATTGGAAGTTTATTCCTGTCAACTTGTCTCGTTAAGTCAGGACTGATAACCTGCCAGGTATTTCCTTTGTCGTCACTTCTGAAAACTTTATTAGCAGCAGCATATAATCTGTTGGCGTGTGGACTAATAATAAGTGGAGTATCCCAATTCCATTTATAAGGTGGTTCACCTTTTCCTTCTTGTGGTTTTATACTTACTGTCTCTCCGGATTTCAGATCGTGTCTGGTTAGTCCTCCATATTGCCATTGGCAATAAATAATATTAGGATTATCAGGATCGGCTACGGCTTCGTAACCATCGCCGCCAACAAGTGGAATGTAATCAGCATTAACAATTCCTTCTTCGTTAATTGTCTGAGATGGTGTTATCATACTATTATTGTCTTGCGTCCCACCCATTACACGGTAGAAAGGTTCAAAATTATCTACACTCACTCTATAGAATTGAGTAATTGGTAAGTTATCTTTGAATTTAAATGTTTGTCCACCATCAAAAGTCTCGTAAACTCCACCATCTCCACCAATTAAATAATGATCTGGATTTTTAGGATTAATCCAAAAGGCATGATCGTCAACATGTCTTCCCTTTGTACTAATTCTGGAAAATGTTTTTCCTCCGTCCGTAGTTATCGAGGAGAAAGTATCCAGTAAATAAATTTTGTTAACATCGACCGGATCACAGAAAATTTCAGAATAGTATTGAGCGCTAACATTTTTATAGTCACTCATTTTCTCCCAGGTAGAACCACGGTTTATTGTCCTGTAAAAACCAGTTCCATCATTAGCAGCTTCGATAATAGCATAAACATAGTCCGGGTTCACTGGGGAGATTGCCAGACCAATTCTTCCCACATCACCTGATGGTAAACCTGATTCCAGTTTTTTCCAGGTTATTCCTCCATCTGTCGATTTATGAATTGCTCCTTCAGGGCCTCCGTTTATTAATGTCCAAACGTGCCTTCTTCTTTGGTAAGATGCAGCGTATAAAACATCCGGGTCTCTTGGATCCATTACTATATCAGTTACTCCGGTATTTGGGCTGATGTAAAGTACGGAATCCCAGGTGGTACCGTAGTCTGTTGATTTATATAAACCTCGGTCACCGCCGGGTCCCCAAAGCGGTCCCTGTGCTGCAACATAAATTACTTTTGAGTCTCTCGGATCAATTAAAATTTTTGCAATGTGTTCTGATTTTTTCAGTCCAATGTTTGTAAAACTTTTTCCACCATCTTCACTCCTGTAAATTCCATCACCCCAGGAAACGCTTCGCTGGCTGTTGTTCTCTCCGGTTCCAACATAAACTACGTTCGTGTTTTTTGGATCTATGGTAACACACCCGATAGAGAAAGATCCATATTTATCGAAGATAGGTTCCCAGGTTGTCCCCGAGTTAATTGTTTTCCAGACATTTCCGCACGCGACGGCCACATAAAACTCGTGATAGTTATTTGGATTGACAGCAAAATCGGTTACTCTGCCAGAAGTAACCGCCGGACCGATCGACCTGAATTTTAATCCGTTAAAAGTTGAGGATTTATAAGGACTTTTATCTTCTTCCTTATCCTGAGATAGAATGGGGTAGGTGAAGAAAGATATGACAAGCAGAATGAGGAGCATTTTTTTAAACATTATAACACCTGAAATTTAATTTGAATTAAATAGATTCGATATTGATTTCTCGTACGAAATTATAAAACAAAAATAATAGATATACTGGAAGTAATACAATTTTATTTTGATGAATGGAATTTATTTTATAGTTAATTGGTTTAATATTTATCCATATCTTATAAACAATATTTAAACTTAAATAAAAGGTATAATTATGAAGTTAAAAGATTCAACATTTCTCGTAACAGGTGGAAGCCTGGGAATTGGCAAAGCAACAGCAAAACTGCTGATTGAAAAGGGTGGCAAAGTTGCAATTACCGGAAGAAATAAATCAAGACTTGAAAAAACAGCAAAAGAAATCGGTGCTTTCCCAATTAATACTGATGCCGGCAAACCTGAAGATATTAAAAGAACTTATGATGAGTTTCTAAAAGAATTTAAAAAGCTTGATTGCTTAATCAACAACGCCGGTATTGGAGGGAAATGGGATCAGGTCTTCGATCTTGACCTGGATGATTTTATGAACGTGTACTCGGTAAATGTTTTTGGCGCAGCAATGATGGCAAAATATGCTGCAAATCTTTTTAAGAAACAGAATTATGGGAACATAATTAATATTGCTTCAACAGCGGGCACTAAAGGTTTTGCAAACGGAACTGTTTATGCTTCTTCCAAATTTGCCTTGCGTGGGATGACACAATGCTGGCAGGCTGAGTTAAGAAAATATAATGTTAGAGTGATTCTTGTTAATCCAAGTGAAGTTGTTACTGCATTTGGAGATGACGAAGGAAAAGAGAAGAAGGAAGTCTCAAATAAATTGAGAAGCTATGAGATTGCACATACAATTGTTTCAACCCTGGAAATGGATGACCGTGGATTTATACCTGAAGTAACAGTCTGGGCAACAAATCCGTTCTAAGGAATATTAAATATCGAATAGGGAATAATGAATCATGAATTATCCTTTTTTATAGTTCCCCCCCTGTTGTTAAGGTATTGAAGGAGAAGGCTTGGAGTCTCTATCACCAGATTCTGTATTCGATGAATTTTGTTCGATTTCATCTTTATCAATTTCAGCAATGAACCAGAATTTTGTGTTGTTGAACTCCGGTGGTATTTCACCAACATCCCAGCCGGGATATGTTGTTTCGAGGAAATAATATTTTTTTCCATTTGCAGTTAAGTAATTTCCTCTTCCATTCAATTTGATACCCAGCATGGCATGCTTGTAATTATAGCTCCAAAGCATTGCACAATCAACTTCCATCCTTTCAAGAATAACATAAAGTAATAAAGCTTTCGAATCACAATCCCCAAAGCGGTAAGCAATGGTGCCAAGTGGTGGAAAGAGATCAAGTGTGCCTCCCGGCCTATCATACTTTATATTTTGAACAAAAGTCATAACGAAATAAACTTTGTCACGTGCATCAAAATTTTCTTTTATAAATATTTTATTGAATCCTTCAAGCACAGGTTTCATCCGGGGAATGGAATTTTCATAAATTCTCCGGTATACTTCAGCCCAAACGATCCTAGCTTCAATCGCCGGATCAGAATATCGTCTCTCCAAACCAAGTTCTTTGTAACTCATCGCAGCGAGCTCTTCGATATAATCCATAGCTTCCTTAACATCTTTTTCTAATAGTCTGAAGCTGACATCAAATTTCATTTTTTTAAGCCTGTTGTCAACAAGCCTCCATGAAAATGAGGATTGAATAATTTTTTCATTAGTTAAACTATCAAATTGAATTACATATTCTCGTGTCTTGTTATCCTGGGTAGTAGAATCAATCTCTGGTAGTTCAGATGAAATAATAAGAAGAATTATTATCACAAAGAAAAAAAGAAATATGGCCGAACAGCCAAAGAAAGATTTTTGTATGCAGCCGGATTTCATTTTGATATTCTGTTTACTGATTACTGATAAGTTTTCATCCAATATCAATCAACGAAACAGGAGGGAATGGAATAAGAGAGTTGAGTATTGTATCAACTCCCTGCTGAAGCAGCAGAGCCATAGAAACGATTATTATACCGAGCAGAATTCCAACCGCTGTGTTATTCTCCTTAATTTCTTTCAGCTCGTCAAGATCTTTAGTAAGCCGGATGAAAATCTGGAGTGAAGTATAGATAGCTGTAAATGCAATTATTCCACCAATCAAAATGTGCCCAAGCATTATAAAAGCAGATTTAATGTAGCTCGATAATACAGCATCTGGACTGCGGAGTGTGTTGCCAAAAATTGTTATAGCAGATTCAATTGATTTCTTTACCACAATTATTAGTGCCAGCACTATTGAGCCGTTCAGAATTGCAACAGCCACGTTATTTTTCTTTAACTCTTCAGTTTCGTTTATGCCGCTAATCAGCCTTCTGAATATTTTGGACGATATATAGACAAGTGTTACAGCTACCAGCAAAGAAAGCACTACCTGAACAATACCGGTTATTAGTAGTATTAAATCCATAGTAATCTCAAATTGTTAATTGATTGATGAAATATTCATTTTATTGAAAAAACACTTATAAAAAATAACATTAATTGCTTTTAAATCTTGATAAGAATAGGTTAAATTTCCGCAAACGAATAATCGATCAGGAATAAAATTAAAACTATATCAGGAAAGCATTCATTTAAATTGAATGCAGCTTCATTGTATTTGTTTCTATTAATTTCAGGCATAGCCTGTGTGCCTGAAAAAAATGAATTATTCCTGAAGGGAATTCAGAGTTATGATGATGAACAATATCGTACTGCTATTAACTACCTTGATGATGCAATTAAAAATGAACCTGCTAATGCAGAATTATATTTTTACCGGGCAAAAGCAAAAATGCAGCTTGATATCTGTAATGATGCAATTGATGATTATTCCCGAGCGATAATTCTGGATAAAACCAAAGTTGATTACTTTATTAATCGCGGTCTTGCAAACATATCCTGTAAAAATTATAAAAGTGCCATATTTGATTTTGATTATGCTGAGGTTCTTGATTCAACAAATGCCCAAATTTATTTCAACCGCGCTTATGCTAAAGAATCTATTGAGGATTTTCACGAAGCAATTAAGGATTATACCTTTGCATTAAATCTTGATTCCACCAACTACAAATATTTTATTAATAGAGGTCTCGTATTTTCTTTTCTGGGTGATTCACAATCTGCTATTGAAGATTTTACATCTGCCATAATAATTGACCCAGAAAATGTTGTGGCTTACAAGAGTAGGGCAGATGAATATATTCAACTCGGTAATTTATCAGATGCAGTTAAGGACTATACTAATGCAATTGCGATTGAACCAGATAACATTTCTCTGTTTTACTCAAGAGCAGAAGCAAAAATCGGTATGAATGAGTTTCTTGCGGCTACTGTTGATTACACTTACATCATTTCTCTGGATTCAAAAGATGCAACAGCTTTTTACAACCGTGGAATATGTTATGCAAATATTGAAATGAAAAGAAATGCTTGTGATGATTTTAATAGAGCAGGTGAGCTTGGACTGTTTGAAGCCTATCAGGTAATTAAGGAGTATTGCGAAGAAAAAGAGAAACCAAAGGGTAAGCCAAAAAGTAAAAACAAAAGATAAAGTTGTGCATGTCCGGACTTCTAATAATAACTTATTCTTTAAAATAGTAAAGGCTGTTTCATCATCCTTTGTCTAGTGCCACCCCAGATTTTGTGGTCCCGATTTTCCCCTGCCCCTTTCTGAGCAGGTGAGATTTTGGCACTGTAACAGCAAGCAAGCAGTAACAGATTGTTGAAACAGCCTTCCGAAAAAATATTACTTTAGTATTGTTCCCAGTTTTTCCTTCTTTGCTAATAGTTCTTCTTGAGATTCTACATGATCTGGATCTTTAATTATAGCTTCACTCGGACAAGCAATTACACACTGCGGTTCATCGTAATAACCAACACATTCAGTGCATTTATCGTAAGCAATATATGTATGAGTATCATGAAGAGCCGGGTATTCTTTTCCATGTATTTCATAAGGTGCCCCGCCAGCATAAATAGCATTATTAGGGCAGTCAATTTCACAGGCGTTGCAATCAATGCAATCATCAGTTATAAGGTAAGCCATTGTACAGTTCCTATTTTTTTTGTTGATCGATTTATTTAGCAGCGATGAAATGACAAATATTATGCCTTTAATTAACCTTGCAATGAATTATAAATATTTTTTTATTGGGCAAAATTCTTAGAATAGCTTTGAATTTGTAAAGATTAAAGAGGATTTAGTTCTCAATATTGAAAAATATTTTCTATTAATTGAGTATGATAATCAAGGAAGATTGAATATTACCAGGAGTAAATATTGGTTGCAGCGGAGAAGGACATTTATTTACTATAACAGGCTGGGTTTATCATAGCTGTCAGTATGATCCTCAATGACTGAAAGTGAATAATTTTTATTCAGGTTTTTTTCTTTCTCTCGCTAGAAAACTAACGAGAACAATAAGACAAATATTTCGGAATTGTATCCCCTTTGTGTAGAATTATCGAATAAATACAAGTACCAATCACCCTGGCAAATAGTGAAGCGCGCCGGATTAAATCCAGCAGTTCAGATAAGATTAGCGATTCTAATGCGGGTAGAACTTAGTAAAACAAAATTATCGATTGTATAAAATTCTAATAATATTCAATGCTTTAGGAATTTTTAACCTTTTCTAAAAGTCTTGAGGAACAGGAACGTTGCTATTCTTCTGCTCGATAATATTTACGATGTTTCTGAATCGCGGAATAAAAGGGATGTATAATCCAACCACTTTTACTTTGTATGTAAATCCTTTTTTGAATAAAGGATATAACTGGTCGGCATTTTCCTTATTGTGGTAATAGTTATTTTCGTTGAGGAAAACCTCCTTGTCAGTAAAGATAAAATATTTTCCTCTCTCTCCGAACCATCTTTCCATATTAACAACTTTGATTGTCTCCTCCTTTTCGGTCAGGAATGGTTCAAAGAAGACGAATCCAAATAGGATAATACATAGAACTGCTATTACCCCAAAAACGATAGAAATTTTGATCATCATATTTAAAAATTCTCCCTTCTCGCACTTTTGTGATTGTTTTTTAGCATCCCAGCGTGCCTTCACGTCGAAATATTAAAAACACACTAGCATTATAGTACATTTTTTTTACTCATTAAGCAACAATCTTTAATTGATATTTAAAAGATTATATTGCTCACTAAATTTGAAATTTTTGAACAAAGTGAGTTGTTTAATGCTCAAAATCATTTATTTCAGTGTTTTTTTTATTGCCGCACTTTGCACATTCTGCACTGAGGTTAAAAACGATGATAAAGTAAAAAAACTGTCTTTTTCTGTTGCTGAGAAAATTCCCGTACCTGAACCTTCAGGACTTGCTCTTACTTCCGATGAAACCGGCTTTTGGGTGGTCAGTGATGAAAACAGTACGATTTACTTGATTGATAGCTGGGGCAGAGAAGTGAAAAGTTTTAATGTTAATGGTGGAGATCTTGAAGGGATAACAACAATTAATGACAGTACACTTGCTGTAGTTCTGGAAAGAACCAGGGAGATTGTAATACTAGATACTTCAGGCTTAGAACTGAAAAGAGTAAAACTTGAACTAAAAGGTAAATTGAATTCAGGTCTTGAAGGAATTACCTATGATCCAAATGAAAAAAAATTCTACTTGTTGAATGAAAAAGACCCCATACTTCTTATAACTCTGGATGAAAACTTAATTGAGCTTAAGCGTGACACTCTGAAGTTCTCAAAGGATGTTTCAGGAATTTTTTATGATACGCTTGATAAAATACTTTGGATATTGAGCGATGAAAGTCAACGAATATTTAAGACTGATCTTTCAGGAAAACCGATTGAGGAATTCAAAATTAAAATAACCCAGCCGGAAGGGATAACGTTAAACGAGGCCCGAACAAAACTCTATATTGTTTCGGATAAAACCGGTAATCTCTATGTTTTTAACCTTGACACTGATGATTAGAATATTGATTCTTTAAATCCAGCCTTTGATTCCGATCAAAGTTTCTTTCAAAAAAATATTGTAATTTTGAACAGTAAAATAATTCAGCGAGAGATACCATGACTGATGCTAATCAAAATATCCTCTTTATGCAGCTCATCATACAGAATCAGCAAATTGCTATGATGTCGATGGGCAAAATAAAAAACCCGGTTACTGACAAAATTGAACGTAACCTGGAACACGCCAAAATCTATATCGACACTCTCGATATGCTTCTGGTTAAAACAAAGGGAAATCTTTCTGAGTATGAGGAGAAATTTCTAACCGAAACTCTGAAAGATCTGAAGCTAAATTATGTTGATGAGGTCGATAGGGATAAAAAGGAAACCGGAAGCGAAACAGAAAATGCTAAGGAAAAAACTTAGGCTGCTATGCTGATCGGTATAATTGCGAATATTACCAAAGGTAATGTTTTTGAAGTAGTATCCTCTTTCATATCTAAATTGAAGAATGAAAAAGTAAATTATCTTCTTACTAAATCTATTATAGAAGATGATGGCAAGCTCAGATTAAAAGCTGATGAAGATTTCATTACTGAGGATGATGAAATTTACGAAAAGAGTGATATTATTATTTCCATTGGTGGTGACGGGACAATGCTCGCAACAGCATATAAAGCGCACATCTATGATAAACCTGTATTGGGATTAAATCTTGGCAAACTTGGATTTCTTGTTGAGACAGACGTTGCCCAGATGGATAGTGTAATTGATATCCTGAAGAAGAAAAAATACACCATTGAAGAACGAATGGTCCTTTCAGGTTTTTGCGATGCTCATCAGACCGGGGAACTAATTGCTGTGAACGACCTGGTAATTGAAAAAGGCGGCTGGCCAAAAATGATTGAAATTACTGCCTGGGTTGATGACGAGTATGTTACTACTTTTTCTGCAGATGGTTTGATAATTGCAACTCCAACCGGTTCAACAGGTTACTCACTCTCAACCGGTGGACCCATTGTTGCACCTACAATTAAAGCAATAACGCTTTCTCCAATTTCTCCTCATAGTTTGACTGTTAAACCTATAGTATTATCGAGTGAGCAAGTAATAAAATTAAAAGCAGATTCACCATACAAAGATGTACAGGTTAGCTGTGATGGTCAGCGTGTGTTTAACTTTCCACCTCCGCTGGAAATTGTGATAAAGAAAAGCGATCGTCCGTTAAAGCTAATTAAAACTTCTCTTACAACATATTTTGAGACTCTCCGCAAAAAGCTTCTTTGGGGAATTGATGTGAGGATAAATAAAATGAATTCTGAAGAAAAAGAGTAAAACAAAAAATGCCATCCTCAAATCGGGATGGCATTTCTTTTCTAGTATTATGTAAAAGATCTAAGCGTCTTCTAAAACAGGCACCTCAACCTTTTTGGTTTCAGGCTTCTTCTTCCCATTAGTTTTCTTCTTTTTGCTGCCGAAACCTTCAGGATTATTTTTGTCAGCATAGTTTTTATATCTGTAAACTTTATTCTGATAGTTGCGTAGAATTATTTCTTCTTCATCCATATGCAGAACATAGTTTGGCAACATTGGAATTTTGCCACCGCCGCCGGGCGCGTCAATTACAAAATGAGGAATAGCCAGACCGCTGGTATGTCCTCTTAGAGCCTCTACTATTTTCAATCCGGTTTCAACAGAAGCGCGGAAGTGGTTTGCACCTTTAGTCTCATCAGCCATATACATATAGTATGGTCGAACTCTGATTCTTAATAATTTCTGCATCAACTCTTTAACTACTGCCGGATCGTCATTAACATCTTTCATTATAACCATCTGGTTTCCAACCGGAACACCTGAGTCTGCAAGCAATTCACATGCTTTTGAACTTTCGGGAGTAATTTCCCACGGATGATTAAAATGAGTATTAACGTAAATTGGGTGATACTTCTTCAAGATATTCACAAGCTTTGTTGTAATTCGCTGCGGAAGAACAACAGGCATCCTTGTTCCCAACCTGATGATTTCAATATGCTTGATTTGACGAAGCCGCTGGAGAATTTTCTCAAGCATTGTATCAGTAAGCATTAATGGATCGCCGCCGGAAAGAATCACATCCCTGATCTCTGTGTGCTCTTCAAGATATTTGAAAGCACTTTCGAGACCTTTCATTGAAATCTTCTCGTAGTCACCGACTTTTCTTTTCCGGGTACAGAAGCGGCAATAAATACCACACTGGCTTGTAACCAAAAACAAAGCACGATCGGGATAACGATGAGTGATGTTTGGAACGGGACTCATTTCGTCTTCGTGAAGTGGATCTTCTTCTGCATCAAAATCTTCCAGCTCTACTTTTGCCGGAACGCATTGAAGCCAAATTGGGTCGCCGGGATAACGGATCAGACTTAAATAGTAGGGATTGATACGAGCCTGGAAAAATTCATCAAGATCTTCCGCCGTTTTACGGTCAATGCCGAATTTTTCTACAACCTGGTCTACAGTGTGTACGCTGTCCCTTACCATTTCCTGCCAAAGTTCCATGATAGTTCCTCAGTTGTTCTTATGATTGAAATACTTTCCAAAGATGATCATACCATCTCCTTTGGAATAAAAATCATTTATTTCAGAAATTATGCTGTAATTATTACGCATATAAAAATTTCTTGTAGCAGAGTAACTATCTTTGGAAGATGTTTCAGCGAGCAGCCACCTGCCGTTGTTTTCGTTAACAAATTTTTCTGCATGCTCTAAAAGTTTCTTTCCAATCCCCTTTTTTCCATATTCGGGATTGGTAACAATCCAGTAAAGATCATACACGCCGTCTGTCAACGGTCTCTTACCGGTGCAATGATACCCAAGAATCATGCCATTTTCTTCATAAACGAACAAATTATAGTCTGTCTGCTTTGGATTCAGTGCTGCGATGTTCACAAGTTCCATCGCAACTTTAATCTCTTCATTACTAAAATTCGGAGTCGTACTTAAAATTCCTTCTATTATTTTCGCATCATCCGGCTTTAGCCTGCGAATCATTTTTCTTCTTTCTGATTAATGCAAAGTTTGCAATTGTGTAAAGTAAATCATCGTAGCTAATCCCGTCTGCTGCTGCTGCTCTTGCAAATCCTGAGTCAGAAGAAATATCCGGATTAGGATTAACCTCAATAACATAAGGCACGTCGTCATTACTCAATCTGATATCAACACGTGCATAGTCTCTGCAGTTCATAGCGTCATAAGATGCTAATGCAGTCATATGGATTTTTTTTCTCAATCTCTCCGGTAACTTTGCCGGGCAGACAGGTTTGGTGTGATTGTAATAAACACTGCCTTCTGTCCATTTGCCATCGTATGTAACAATGTTTGGGAATTCTTCAGGAAGACCGGAAAAACTAATTTCCGAAATTGGAAGCACTTTACCTCCCAGTATTGCTACGTTCAGTTCTTTTCCCAGTATATATTCTTCAAGAATAACATCCTGGTTGTATGTTTCTACCAAAAAGTTGAATTGTTTTCTCAGTTCCGAGTAATTTTTTACCACTGAGAATTCAGAAATACCGATGCTTGCATCTTCATTCATCAGCTTAAGTATCATCGGGTAACTTAATTTTATTTCTTTTTCTGTAAATCTTTTAGTTTTCTTAAGTGTTCTGTATTCCGGGGTAAGAATGCCCCTGGATTTTAGAATTGCTTTTGCTCTGGCTTTATGTAAGCAGTTACCCAGTGTTATAGGTGAACATCCTGTTATTTGGTAACCTAAAAGTTCAAATAAACCAGCCATAGAAGATTCATATGTAGCTATACCTTCTACAGACTCAACAAAGTTATAAATTACATCCGGGCTAATGGCATTAATATTATTAATAATCTTTTGAACATCTCTGTCTATAGCGAGTGATTTCACTTCTTTGAATCTTAGTGATAAAGATTCCTCAACTTTGCTAAGCTCTTTAAGAAAATTCTTTTCTGATAGATCGTTTGCTTTTGCAAACTCATCATTTTTCTTTCCATTATAAACAGAAAAGACTCTAACTGGTGCGTTATAGCAAATTAATATCTTTGCATTCTCTTTCATGCGAGGTTATACCTTTTTGCTGCTGAATAAAGAACACGTTGTATCATCTGGTTATAAGTAATCCCTGCTGCCCGTGCAGCTTTGGGAAAACTTGAATTCTCATTTGGGTCTGGCATAATTCCTGGCAGAGGATTTATTTCAATTATATTCGGGATCCCATTTTTGTCAAGTCTTACATCTATTCTGCTCCAGTCCTTACATTTAAGAACATTATAAGTTCTTAAGACAGTCTCTTTAATTTTATCTTCAAGTTGCTTATCAAGTTTGGCGGGGCATTCGAAAACATCAAAATTATTTTCTTTGGTATCGAGAATCCATTTTGCTTCATAAGAATACATCGGCACTATATCCTGAGGAAAATCTTCGTAAAGGATTTCAATTATTGGAAGGATCTCTGCTTCTTCTCCATTTCCAAGAACAGCGACAGTAAATTCTCTTCCCGGAAGAAACTCTTCTATGAGAGCTGGCTGGTTATAAGTTAACAAGATTCGGCTGACTTCCGCTTCAAGTTCTTCGGTATTTTTTACGAAGGAAGAAGAAAATATTCCTTTACTTGATCCTTCAGAGATAGGCTTAACTATTAATGGAAAATCGAAATTGGTATTTTTAAGATTTTCCATCTGATTAGCAACGAGGAATTTTGCATTTGGGATTTTATGGTAAGTCAAGATTTCCTTTGCGCGTGACTTATCGAGGCAAATACCTAACGTAAGGGCATCAGAACCTGAATAAGGAATCTGAAGCATCTCAAGCATTGCTGGCAGATGAGATTCGCGGTTAACACCGATAAGTCCTTCGGCAAAATTAAAAACTATATCTGGGTTCAATTCTTTTAATTTTAAATATGCATCATTGTTAGCTTCAACTAAAGTAACGTTGTGATTTTCTTCGATAGCATCTTTAACAGCGTTCACAGTTTCCCACGTATCCCACTCTGCATAGGTATCCACTGCCGGTTGAAATTCGTATTGAGGAGAATTCTGAACAGGGGAGAGGTCTTCGTGGAAAGTTTCACTTTCTGGTTTTACGTTGAATGTTATAGCAACATCTAAACGTACATTAAACCTTGGTGATAAAATATTTTCTCCTTTAATTTTTTTTTTGTTCCAAATATAATCTTTATAAAATATAAGTCAACATGTTTTAAAAAGTTTTTTAAATTTTTTTTTCATGAAATTTTTCCTGTCTAGACGATCGAGAGAAAATATTTTTGTTAACTGATCATGAATTTTAAAAAATATTTCCTGTCAGGATTCAATTAATTTATCCTGAGAATTTGTTAGAAGAAGAAAAATATTTTTCGGATTGAAGAAATTTACTAAGCGATTTTTGCGTACTGCAGGTTATCAGAATAGTGTTTGACAAGATTTTTTTTTATCACACTGTTGCTTTCTGAATTAAGAGAAGGGTCTTTATTTATTATGTTAAATGCAATGTTCTTAGTTAAACTTATTAGATCTGCATCGTGAATTATGTCGGCATACTTCAGATCGGGGAAGCCGCTTTGCTTTGTGCTGAAGATATCACCAGGTCCTCTTAACTTTAAATCTGTTTCGGCAATCTCGAAACCATTATTTGTCTTAACCATCGTCTGAAGTCTGATTGCAGATTTATATTTCTCTATCATTGCACTTGAAAGATAATCGAGTTCAAGTTGGAGTTGTATATTATACTGTACAATTTCATCCTTGGTGACAAGAACACAGAAAGCCTGCTTGTCGCTTCTTCCGACTCTTCCTCTAAGTTGATGAAGCTGTGAGAGACCAAACCGGTGAGCATCGTTTATCAAAATTATATTTGCATCAGGAATATCTATCCCTACTTCAATTACAGTTGTTGAAATCAAAACATCAAATTCTTTTTTCAGGAAGAGCAGCATCTTCTCCTCTTTCTCCTGCCAGCTCATTCTTCCATGAATTAATCCAAGGTTTAAATTTTTAAGATGAGTCTTCCTGAGTTCCTCATATAAAGTTTCAGCAGCTTTGAGTTCCAGCTTGTCAGACTCTTCAACCAAAGGATAAACCAGAAATGTTTGGTAACCCTCCTTCTTTTTATCAATTATGAACTTAAAGATCTCCGGAAGCTTACTTTCTCCTCTCAACACAGTTTTTATTGGTTTCCTGTTTTTCGGCATTTCATCGATGATAGAAATATCCAGATCGCCGTAAACAGTCATTGAGATTGTTCTGGGAATTGGAGTAGCACTCATAACCAAAACTTCAGGAGTTTTTCCTTTACTTTGAAGTTTTGCTCTCTGCCTCACGCCAAAGCGGTGTTGTTCATCTATTACAACTAAACCAAGATTCTTATAATTTACTTTTTCTTCAAAAAGCGCATGCGTACCAACAATAATGTCAGCTTCCTGCAGTTCTATTTCCTGAAGTTTTTTTTCTCTTTCAGATTTCTTTTGTCCTCCAAGAAGCAGAGTAACTTTGATTTCCCGTTCAGGATAATGTTTATGAAGTTTCTTCATCATCTCAGAAATGTTTTTTGCATGCTGGTCAGCCAGAATTTCAGTCGGTGCCATTATCGCAGCCTGGAATCCATTATCAACTGCAATCAACATTGCAATTAACGATACGATTGTCTTTCCGCTTCCAACATCTCCCTGCAGGAGCCGGTTCATCGGTTTTTCAGAAAGCAGATCATTCTTTATTTCACTTAAAACATTCAACTGTGATTTTGTAAGTTCAAAAGGAAGTGTCTTTAAGAAATTCTGGACAAGATTAGTTCTTATGCTCAGCTTATTGCCAGTAAGTTTGCTTTGGTAATTTTGTTTTCGAAGTGCAACGAGAAGTTCAAGATAGAACAGCTCTTCAAACTTAAATCGCCTCCGGGCGGAATTTAGATTTACGGTTGATTCGGGGAAGTGAAAGTTCCGAATTGCTTCGGAGAGATTCATAAGTTTGTTTTGATCCTTAATTTCTTCAGGCAGTGTTTCCGCAACCTGATCAACATAGTTTTCAACTGCAAGACTGATTATTCTTCGTAAACTTAAATCGCCAATGTTACCAGATTTAAGTTCCTTCGGTATTCTATAGAAAGGAATGATCTTTCCTGTGTGAAGAAAACTTTTTTCTTCTTCACTTAGCCGATCAAAATCAGGATGAATAAACTGCAAAGCACCATGTTTTGATTTGTCCGGTTTTGAAGAGATAGCAAATAGGTCTCCTTCATTAAAAACCGAATAAAAATATTTTGTTGCGTGAAACCAGACACATTCAAAAAATCCCGTCTCATCTCTGAATTGAACTTTCAGAACTTCCTTTTTACCAAATCTTTTTTTCTCTTTCTCAAAAACCTTTCCGATTACTGTAAGTTCACCATCATATCCGTTCATCAAATAGCCATAAGCTTTGGCAGCGGTCAAAACTGTTGTTCGATCCAGATGACGAGAGGGGAAATAGTACAGTAAATCATTAATAGTCCTAATGCCAATTTTGGCAAATGATTCAGCTCTTTTGGGTCCGACCGACTTTAAATACTGAACAGAATCATCGAGTGTGTTCTTTGAAACTGATTTCATCGATTGAAAAATAATCTATCGCATTGGTAAACTCAAAAAATCAATTACGGTCTTTGTGAAAAATTATATTTAATTTTAGAAAAGAAATTCAGGAAGGAAATAAAAATTGGAATGGGAAAAGCTTTTAACAGATTCAAGGCTTGGAGAAAAAAGTCAAGCGAAACAAAAACTTCAGGATGGAAGAAGTGAATTCCAGAAAGATTTTGACAGGATAGTATTCTCTCCTGCGTTCAGAAGATTGCAAGATAAAACACAGGTCTTTCCATTGCCTGAGAGTGATTTCGTACATACCCGGTTAACCCACAGTCTTGAAGTATCCTGTGTCGGCAGATCATTGGGAAATCTCGTTGGTGAAACTGTAATAAAGAGAAATCCTTCACTTGAAAACAGGTTTACAAAATTTCACTTTGGTGAAATAGTAGCCGCAGCATGTCTCGCTCACGATATAGGAAATCCGCCGTTTGGTCATTCAGGTGAGGATGCGATAGCGGAATATTTCCGTAACGGGAGTGGACAAAAGTTCAAATCAAAGATTAAAGACGAAAAGAAATGGACAGACCTTGTTAAGTATGAAGGGAATGCACAGGGATTCAGAATAATAACAAAGCTTCAGAATCCGAAAGTAAAAGGCGGATTGAATCTAACTTACTCAACTCTTGCTGCCATAACAAAATATCCCAGAGAATCACTTATTAGCAAAAAAAATAAATCTTTAGAAAATAAAGCCTACAGAAAATATGGTTTCTTCCAGGCAGAAAAAGATATATTCAAAGAAGTAGCACATAAGACTTCTCTTGATTGTAACAAAAATGAAAAGGAATATTGGTGGTGTCGTCATCCGCTTGCATTCCTTGTTGAGGCTGCTGACGATATCTGCTACAGAGTTATGGATCTTGAAGACGGATTCAGGCTTGGACTGATTTCATTTAAGGAAACTGAGGAACTATTGAGACCATTAGTCTCAAAGCAGGGTTTAAAAGATTACAGAGATAAAGATGAAAAGGACAGGATTGGATACTTGCGTGCAGTGGCTATCAACGAACTTGTAAACGAGCTCGCAAAAGTTTTTATGGACGAAGAAAAAAATATTTTAACTGGAAAGTTTGAAGATGAACTTATAGGTGAGATTAAAAGAGCAAATGCACTTAAACAAATAAAAGATATTTCCGTTGCTAAGATTTATAAATCCCGCAGTGTTGTTGAACGGGAAGTTGCCGGGTACGAAGTTCTTGGCGGACTGCTGGATACTTTTATAAATGCTTACAATGAAGCTTATCAGGGAAAAATCTCTTCAAAAAATAAATCTGTATTTGCGCTGCTTCCAAACAGGATCGGCGAGGAAATTCCAGATGAACTTTATCTTCGTCTTTTAAGAATTATTGATTTTGTCTCCGGGATGACCGATTCATTTGCTGTCTCTCTTTTCAGAAAAATAAAAGGTATCTCTCTTCCTGGTGGAAGAGTTACCGAATAAGTTGCAAACAGGTCGTTGATCAAATGAGCTGGATATTCGGATATATTGGAAAAGGCATCGGGCTGCGGATAAACTCACCTGAAATTCCTCTCTATTCATTTAAAGATTCAAATCTCATTCTTTTCGCTGGTGGAAACGAGCAAACTTGCTACTTTAGTCCAGAGTCATCGAATTCCTGCTGGGCTGTAGCTGGAGTTGGCTTAAAATCCGCAGACAATGGTTACAGAATTATTGGTACTAACGGGTGGGATGCTCTTCTAACTTCAAGTAAAATAAATCTCAAATTATTAAACGGACACTTCGTAGTAGTAAATTATTCTGATGATGAACTAAAATTTTTTACTGATGAACTTGGTCTGAGAGAAATTTATATTGTTCGGCTTCCTGATGGATATGGATTTACAACAAGAATAGACTGGTTGAAGTATTTTATTAATCCCGAGCTGGATTTGAAAGAATTTGGCTCGAGGTGGCTTCTGCAAAACCAGATCTCCAGAAAGAGTATAATTAAAAATTCTATTCGGCTTGTTTGTGCTAATGCAACTATTAAGAACAATTCTCTTTCAATTGAACAGAATCTTTGGCAGCCAGATTTT
The DNA here is from genome assembly GCA_963699475.1 of uncultured Ignavibacteriaceae bacterium. GTDB lineage: Bacteria > Bacteroidota > Ignavibacteria > Ignavibacteriales > Ignavibacteriaceae > IGN2. The sequence continues at coordinate 353,780 of CAVOUA010000004.1, forward strand.
GAAGTAAAAGCTAATGCAGAATCATTCGACTCCATCTTAAAGAATATCATTTCTATCAGGGATAAAAAAATTTCACTAAGTCTATCGGGAGGATTAGACTCAAGGTTGCTTCTTTCTTACCTGTCAAAAAAAGATATTGATATTTGGGACACACATTCCTTTGGCGATCCGAATCATCCAGATTCAAAAATTGCATCTGCTTTATTGATTAGTCTCAACCGAAAGAATGAAATTGTAAATGTTCAACTCCCATCAAAGGACAAATTAATCGAGCTTGTAAAAACCTATTCCGTTCAATCAATTGTTACTAACCCTGCGAGTTCAATACTAAACCTAAGATTTTATGATAGACTTTCCAGTCGAGATAGAGTAATTATCGATGGCGGCTTTGGCGAAATCTGGAGGAGATCTTTTGCAAATAAGCTGTTATTTATCGGAAGAAATGCCTTAATGAAAAAAGATTCTAAATCAGTGTCCGGTTTTCTGAGATATAACAGAGCGGATATTTTTTCAGACGAAGCATTGATTGAAATGGAAAGGGGAACGATTGAACAATTTAATGTCCTGTTTGAAGAAATGCCTGACATAAAGCAGATTAGTCCCGAAAGCTGGATAGAACTCTTTTCAATTCGCTATAGACTGGCAAACTATTATTCACCTGAGCAAGCCCGAGTTGATCAATTTGTAATTTCTTTTATGCCTTTGGTTCAAAAAGATGTTTTGAATTTATTAACTGGGATAAATGATTCCGAGAAGAAAAATGGCAAAATGTTGAAACAGTTAATAAAACAGAATGCAAGTTCACTCACCTTGCAACCTCTCGTAAAAGGAAATATTATTCATCCATTCAATTCTTCATCATTGAGCGCAAGAATACATTCAAGAGTAAAAAATAAACTTGGATTATCATATCAAAGCAAGCAGTCCATTGAATTTCAGACACTGTTAAAGGAATTTATTGGCGATGTAATTAAATCAGCTGAAGTGAGAAATTATAAGTATTATGATCGCAAAAAACTTGATAGAATATCGGATGATTTTTTGTCAAAGCAGGATAACTTTAATTCTGATATTGATTGGTTCTTATCTTTTGAATTATTCAGGCAGGGAATATCAAAATAGAAAACTGTTGCTTACTCAGTTTTCATGTCTCTTGTCATCAGGTCGGTGGTGGCTTTTACAGGGTCTTTATCTTCAAACAGAATTTTATACACTTCATTTGTTATTGGTGTTTCGATATCAATTTTAGAAGCAAGCTGTTTTGCTGATCGGGTAGTTTCAACTCCTTCAGCAACCTGTTCCATTGACTTTAAAATTTGTTTAAGTTTTCCCCCTTTTCCGATTTGCTCACCCACGAACCTATTGCGGCTGTGTCTGCTCATGCAGGTAACTATTAAATCTCCCATTCCGGAAAGCCCTGCAAATGTTTCGGGTCGTGCGCCCATTGCCAATCCAAGTCTGGAAATTTCAGCAACACCTCTGGTCATGATTGCGGCTTTGGTATTATCTCCAAAACCAGCCCCATCGATTATACCTGCGCCAATTGCAATAATATTTTTAAACGCACCTCCAAGTTCAACACCGAGAATATCTGTGGATGCATAAACCCGGAAATAAGATGTCATAAATGCAGCCTGAATTGCTTTTGATGTTTCGATATCAACAGAAGCTGCAACAACGGCAGTAGGTACTCTTTGACTAACTTCTTCAGCATGACTTGGACCTGAGATAACCCCAATCTGGTTTTCACTGATATGCGGAAATACATCCTTCAACATTTGCGACATTGTCATTAATGTATTTTTTTCAATTCCCTTTGAAACACTAACCAGAATAGCGTCATCAATCCAATGGAAATTTATTTTTTTAACAACACCTCTTAGAAATTGAGACGGTACAGCCAGAACAATCAGATTTTTATTATCTGATGACTCTTCAATATCAGAAGTGATTAATATTTCCTTTGGGATTTTAATTCCGGGAAGGTAATCAGTGTTGATTCGTTTTTTTATTAGATCTTTAGCGTAACTTTTATTGTATTCCCAGAGGGTAACGTTGTGACCATTGTAGTGAAGTAAAATTGCGAGGGTAGTTCCCCAGCCGCCAGCGCCGAGAACTGAGATTTTCATTTAGCTATTTTTTGGTTTCTTTCGAAAATTGATTTTATTTTCATTACCGTTGAAAATTCTCACCAGGTTTTTCCTGTGTGTAAAAATAACGAGTACAGTTACTCCAATAATAAATGGGAACAGAGTACTGTATCCTGGAATATCAACATGAAAAAGATTTTCTCTTATAAATAAAGTTGCCGGGACACTCATAGCAGCAATGATCGAACCGAGCGATACATATCTTGATATTAAAACAACCAGAGTAAAAATTCCAACAGCAATTAACATATCAATTGTAACCAAAGTTAAAAGCATTCCAAGCGCTGTAGCAATTCCTTTACCACCTTTAAATTCTGCAAAGACTGTCCATATGTGACCTATCACTGCAGACATTCCGGCAATTATCTGAACTAAAGTAAAATCATCAAAAGGTGAAACGTTTTCAAAGGGAAGAGGACCATAAAATAATCTGGAAATAATTACAACTGCAATAGCTCCTTTCAACGCATCCAAAATGATAACCAGTAAACCATACTTCCAGCCCAAAACACGCATAACATTAGTTCCGCCGGCATTTCCACTGCCATGCTTTCTGATGTCAATTCCACTTACAGCTCTGCTTATAAGAATGCTGTTAGGAATGGAACCTATCAGATAAGAAAGTATTACTATAATTGCTAATAACAACATTTATTTACCGGAAAATTGTGATTGAAACCTAAACATTTGCTAATTAATAAACAACGAAATATCATACCATAGAAATTTGATTGAAATCGCAAGAATATGATGATACATTAATTAATAGGGTTCAGACTCTTGTATAAATTTCTGCCGATCCAGTCAAATTGTTTTTTTTTGAGGCTGGTTTTGATATATTTGCGCCTCAATTTAAAGGAGTTGATATGGCAAAACAGCAATCATTTTCAGATAAGTTAAAAAAGAAGAAAAAAAGCGATCTTATAACTGTAAAGTTCATTAAATCTATGAAAACGGCAGGTGGGAACTATAAATTCAACGAAAAGTTTGTTCAGTTAGACGACTTGAATAAACTATCTGAAGTAAAATAGTTTCTTTAGATTCTTAAAGAAAGAAGTTGCGCGATGGGTAAATTTTAATATCTGTCGCGTTTTTATATTAATTAATGTATAAGAACTCATTATTGCTTAAAAAGGTCTAAAGACCAACTTCCCTCCAATTCAAGCAGTTTTTGTTTTACATCTAATCCACCACCGTATCCGGTCAGACTTCCATCTACACCTATTACTCGATGACAGGGAATAATTATTGGGAGTGGATTAGCTCCATTTGCTGCTGCCACTGCCCTCATTAAATTTTTGTTGCCCATTCGGTTTGCCAGCTCACCGTAGCTTATAGTTTCTCCGTAAGGAATTTTCTGAAGTTTATTCCAAACTTTTTTTTGAAAATCTGTTCCTAAAATTTCCAATTGTAGATCAAACTCTTTTCTCTCTCTGCTGAAATATTCCTTTAATTGTTTAAATGTGTTTATAACTTTTGAATCATTAAAAGAAATTTGAGTTATTTCGGAAAGAGCATTTGATTCAGATTTTTTGTTTATCAGAATTTTCCTGATTCCTTTCGGCGAAGCAATGACATCTATTTTTATCTTCATTAATAGTCAATGACGCAAAGTATAATTCACTTGTCATAGAACTTTTTGAAAGTTTATGGTGGAAAAATAAAAAAAGGGAAGAAACCTGATTTGATTTCTTCCACTGAAAATGTTAAGAAAAATATTTAAGCAGCAATTACTTGAATAGAAGGATTTACATCTCTTCTTAATAAACCTTCGATTGCCATAAGTGTTCCTGTGATTGAGCTTGGACAGCTACCGCAAGCCCCCTGGTATCTGATTTTAACTGTAAAACCTTCAACTCCTAAAACCTGTAAACCGCCACCGTCTCCGGCAAGAGCTGGTCTTACTTTCTGATCAAGCAGTTGATTTATTTTCGTGAGCAGCTCGTTTTCTTCTTCAGCGGTTGGTGCTGTTATTTTTTCTTTAGGGACTAACTCAGGATCAAATGTTTTCAGAAAATCAATAAACGGTCTCTGGATTTGTCCCCAGTTAGCTTCAGGAGATTTTTCAATCGTAACAAACTTATCCATATAAAAAACTGAAACAACTCCATCTAGTTCAAAAATACCGGAAGCAAAAGGATCATCTTTTGCAGAATCCTTATCAGGGTACTGTCTTGTTTCGTAATTGAGCAGCTTTTGGTTTAATATAAATTTTAATGCGTGCGGATTCGGTGTCAAATCAACATCTTCTACCATTAACATAATTACCTCATTTTTTGTTTTAAAGTTAATCTAACCCGACTTCACCTTCAAGTTAAATCATAGTACATCGCGTTAACCTTGACACTGATCAAGTGGCATTTTCTTAAAATAAGCTTAATTTTCAGACTGATTTTTTAACAATAATCTTATGTCAATGACTGAAAAAAAGAATATTCTAATAGTTTTTACAGGCGGCACTTTTTCAATGATAATTGATAAGAAAAAATCCGGCGGAGCCGTTCCACGTTATTCAGGAGAAGAACTTCTGAAAAAAATACCCGACGCAGGAAAGCTGGCTAAAATTTCCTTTTATGATTTTGGAAAATATCCGGGGCCACACGTTACTCCTGAAATTATGATGCAGCTTTCAAAGCAAATAAAAAAGAAACTTGCAGAGAAGAAATATGACGGCATAATTGTAACGCACGGTACTGACACACTTGAAGAAACTGCTTACCTGATTGATCTCACAATTAAAACGAAAGTGCCTATTGTATTTACCGGTTCGATGAAGAACAGTTCGGAACCGGATTGGGATGGACCTAAAAACTTAATTGACTCTATACAGGTTTGCCTGAATGAAAATTCCAGAGGAATGGGAACACTGGTTTGTATGCACGGAGAAGTTAACGCAGCAAGCGAAGTAACGAAAATTTTTTCCAACGAATTCGAAACTTTTCAGAGCCTGGATTTTGGAATGCTTGGATTTGTTCAGAATGATAGAGTAATCTATAATCGGTTGCCAAGATTTCTCGAGATAATTAACACAAATAAAATTAACCCGAATGTTGACTTGCTCACTGTGTATGCAGGAATGGATGAAAAGTTCTTCAAAAATTCGGCAGATTCCGGTGTGGACGGATTAGTTATTGAAGCATTGGGTGTTGGTAATGTTCCGCCCGCTGCATTTAAAGGTGTTGAGTATGTAATCAAAAAAAATATTCCTGTTGTGCTGGTGTCAAGATGTCCTGCTGGAGAAACAGATTACATTTACAGTTATCCCGGTGCAGGAAGACATTTGCACAAACTCGGAGTTATCTTCACTGATTATCTGAACGGACAGAAAGCCAGAATTAAATTGATGCTTGCATTAGGTAAAACAACAGATAGAAAAATTCTTAAGAAAATTTTTGAAGGTGAGATAAGAGAGATTTAGAAGTCTTATCCTTTAATGCTCTGAAATCAATACTTCCAGATCAACTTTGTGGACATGGTCAATTTCTCTTCCAAGAAATAACTCTGCGACTTCTTTGAACTTTGCCGGAATATCGCTTACATAATATTCCTGTACTCCGGGTTCGTTTGAATCAGAAAGTAAGTCAAGTTTTTCAAGCTCTGATTTGATTAACTTCGGAAGAAGCAACTCCCGAATCAATCAAGGTAACATTGCCACCGATAACTTTCTGGATTACTTCTGATAAAATTGGGTAGTGTGTGCAGCCGAGGACCAATGTATCAATTCCGCCATTCACGAAGTTCTTTCAAATATTCTTCAGCATATTTCATAAGTTGCCTGATGTTTTATCCATCCTTCTTCTGCAAGTGGAACAAAAAGCGGACAAGGTTTTTCAAAACCCGTGCAGAATTATTCAATCTTCTTAATTTCTTTTGAGTAAGCAAGATTGCTTATAGTTGCTCTTGTTCCGATTACACCGATTTTTTTGCTTTGACTTTTCTGTCAAAGCCATCTTCGAGCCGGGTTCAATCATTCCAATGATAGGAATATCAAACATTTTTTTAAGATCGGGAATTGCGATTGATGATGCAGTATTGCACGCAACCACAAGTGCTTTAATATTTTTCTGCAGAAGAAACTTTGTATTCTGAATTGAATATTCAATTACTGTCGAATTAGATTTTGAACCATAAGGAACACGTGCAGTGTCACCAAAATAAATTATGCTTTCATTCGGAAGTGTTGATGCAAGTCGTTTTACAACTGTAAGTCCTCCGATACCCGAGTCGAACACTCCGATCGGTTTTAGTTTATCTGTGTGGTTCAAAATAATCCTTATAATAGTTTATCAATTGAGGAAGTAATTTCGTTTTTCACAAACTCGTAATCATTTGCGGAAATTTTCTTTCCGTTTCTGTCGAGCACATAAAATGCATCTACTATTTCATCACCCTGTGTAGAAATCTTTGCAAAGAAAATATTCAAACCAAGCTCATTCATTTTGCTGGTAACGTGGTAGAGAAAACCTAATCGATCAGGTGAGTGAACATCAATTATTGTATATCGTTCGTGGTTTTCAAATGCAACTTTGACGTTTCCTTTTTTCTTGAATAGCTTGCTTTCAATCCGCCACCACTTCGATTTGAGTAAAGCAACTTCTTTCCCCAGTTGTAAAAGACCTCTTACAGCGAGATTCATATCATCTTCAATTTTACCGAATCGGTCCGGATCTAACTTTTTATGCGAACTGAAATCTGTTACGTTGAATGTGTCGATAACAATTCCGTCTTTTCGAGTGAATATTTTTGCGTCGTGAATATTTATATCGTTAATTGCCAGAACACCGCAAAGCTTTGCAAGCAGGGAAGGAAAATCTTTGGTGATTGCAGTTACTCCCGTGTATCCGTTCGAGTCCGAAAACAAAACAGATACAGCCAAACCTTTGTTAATCTCTTCAATATGTCGTGCAATTTCCTCAGCACCGAAGTGATGTGAGTATGCTAGATCATCAATTGAATCAATATGATCCTGAACTGCTTCTTCGGTTATGTTGGGAGAGTGCTTGCTTATCTCTTTCGGAACAGCATACGTCGTGGAATATAAAAGTTCTTCCCCGGAAATTTTTTCTTCAAGCATCGCACGAGTCTTCCGGTAGAGTTCTGCAAGAAGTTCACTCTTCCAGCTTGTCCAAACAACCGGATTAACAGCAGATAGATCTGCGTACGTTAACAGATACAATTGCTCGAGATCTTCAATCGAATTAAATCTTGATGTAAAGCTATTAAGAGTTTCAGGGTCATTTAAATTTCTTCTGAAAGCGGTTTGTTCCATGATCAGGTGGTTATAAACAAGAAATGAAACTGTGTTTATTTCCTTTTCGCTGTAACCCATACGATACATAATTGAAGAAGCCAGCTCGGCACCTATTATTTCGTGTCCGCTTATATTAATTGGTTTGGCAATATCGTGAAGCAGCAGTCCCAGGAAAAGTTTTTCTTTGTCTTTGAGCCTATTAAAAATTCTCCCGAGCTGGGAATTTTCATTTGCAAGCTTTTCCACATTCTGAATTGCAATTAGTGTGTGTTCATCAGCAGTGTAGGAGTGATAAACACCATGCTGCAAAAAGCCATTAAGCTCTTTAAACTCTGGCATGAATGCACTAAGTACGCCAAGCTCATTCATCACATAAAGAGTCCTGCCAACATTTTTCGGCAGCTTTAAAATTTCTCTGAAAAACACTGAAGATTCGCTGCCTTGAATTTGATGCCTGTCTATTGCTTCAAATTTATCTACAATGTAAGAGCGTAACGATTCATCAAACCTGGCCGAGTGATGTCCGCGATAGTAAAATGCACGAAGAATATCAGACATTGTCAATTGTGAATTTTCGCGCATCGAAATCACGCCCCCCTTAATTTCAAAATCATCATCAAGATTTATTGCCAGTGAGGATGGCAATGAAAAAAGAGTCTCATCATAGAACTTTTTTATCAGCGATTTAGAGAAACGGTTTAGAATGACGGCAGCGTTAAAATAAATCCTCATAAAATCTATCAAAGCATCTTCTTCAAAGCCAAATATTTTTGCGATTCTTATCTGCTCACTGAATTCAAAACGGTCATTCTTTTGTTTTGCTTCAAGATGCATAAGGTTTCTAACAGATAGAATGAGCTTGTAACTGCTTAAAACCCGGCTGCACTCGTCTGAGGAAGTTACTTTATTCTCTTTGAGAATATTTAAGAATGTTTCAACCTGTGTTGCTTCCTGCTGTTTGTCAAATAACTTTTTTCTTGAAAAAATGAACATCCATTCAATAACCTGTAAATCTCTAAGCCCTCCTGCAGAAAACTTAACGTTTGGTTCAAGCATTTTAGGAGAGCCGCCGTACTTTTTATATCTATCTTCGGAATCCTCTATGAGTCTTTGTATAAGATCGGCTTTTAGATCCTCATTCATTGTATTGATCAGCTCTTCATTCCAGAGGTTATAAACTTTTTCCGAACCAAGTAAATAACGGGTTTCAAAAAATTGAGTAAACGTATGGAGATCAGACAGCAGGTATTTTTGTATGTCCGGTAAATCTCTTACAGTATGTGAAACTTCCAGACCATTGTCCCAGAACCTTGTAACTAATTCTGATATTTCTTTTGCATTATCTTCAACGGACTCAGCAATAAAAATAATATCAATATCAGAGTATGGCGAAAATTCTCTTCTACTGAAGCTTCCCGCAGATGCAACTGCAAAATTATATTTTTCATTCCCGGCGACTGCACGGATATATTCTTCAATCAGTAAGCTGTACTCTTTACTGAATTTTAGTGCATCTGCCTGTTTTGAATAAGCTGCAAATAATTCATCACGCCTTGCGTTAAATATTTTTTTAATTTCTGATACCAAGATGTTTTTCTTTAAATCGATTTATATTCTATTTATTAAAATCTTTACTGTAATATTCGGCTTCAATGATTGATGAAATGCCGCCTCTAACGTTGAACTCTGCTGTTATTAGCATATAACGGGGCTTACAAACCGAGACTAAATCATCGAGAATTTTGTTTGTCGCACTTTCGAAAAATAAACCATCGTTACGGTAAGAATTAAAATATATTTTTAGTGATTTCAACTCAATGCAAAGCTTATCCGGCACATACTCAACAATTATTGTAGCAAAATCTGGTTGACCGGTTTTTGGACAGAGCGATGTAAACTCTGGTGCTGTGTGAATTATTGTATAATCCCTTTCAGGGAATTCGTTTTTGAATGTGTCAAGAAGTTTTATTTTATTTTTCATTTCAGTCTCTAATGTTTTATTATTTGATCTCAGATTAACGAACAACGATTTATGATTTCAGATTTTTCTGTGCTGTTTCAACGCTCCTAACAAATATTGAAATAAGCTCATCATTTTCTTTTGATGCTAATTGCATTTTCTCATTAGAAGGGAGAAGTAATTCGTTTGCGATCTCTATGATTAAGACAGCAAAGTTTATTAATCTTTCTTCCAATTCAATTTATTATAAATAATTTGGTTGCGCTGCGTAAGGAATTGGATCTTCAATTCCAGCCAGTTGAAATCCTCTAAGGCGAAGAGCACAACTGTCACATACACCACAAGCTTCATCTTCACTTTGATAACAACTCCAAGTCAGATGAAGCGGTGCATTGAGTTCAAATCCTTTTTTTATTATTTCTGCTTTTGACAAATGAATAACCGGAGTCTCAATTTTAATTTTTGTTTCTGGTTTTGTTCCTAACTCAATCATCTTTTCAAATGCAGAGAAAAATTCTGGTCTGCAATCAGGATACCCGGAAGAATCCTCGAATACAGCACCGATAAAAACTGCTTTTGCATTCAACACCTCTGCCCAACTTACACATGCCGAAAGAATATTCGCATTCCTGAATGGTACATAACTCGATGGAATCGCTCTGTTGTTCAGACCTGCCCCGATCTTATCGGGGTCAGCCTTTGATACAGAAATATTTTTATCCGTTAGAGATGAACTACCGATTTTTGAAAGATGAGTATAATCGATCACTAATCTTTCCTTTACATCAAAAAAATCTGCAATATCGTTGAAAGCTTTCAACTCTCTCTTTTCAGTTCGCTGTCCATAATTAATATGTGCAAATGCAAGCCGGTATTTTTCATCTGCGATTGCTGCAGTTACACAGCTATCCATTCCTCCGCTAAGAGCTATAACGGCTACGTCTTTTACAACAGTACTCATAATTTCAATAAATTGATGCTCAAAATACTAATTTGAAAAGTGATTTTACAGGTCTGTTTTGAGGGATCATCCATCTTTTTGAATGAAAATAAAAAAAGCAATAATTAAGCTGACAACCGCAGAAAGTAAAAATGGAACTGAAGAACCAAACTTATCCCACAAAATTCCAGTGAGAAAAGATCCGAACATTATTGAAAGACTGGTCATCATTGTCAGTAACCCGATTGCAGAACCTCTTTGTTCGTCGGGAATTAAATCGGAAACCCAGGCTTTGGAAATTCCTTCGGTTGATGCAGCATAAATTCCGTAAAGAGCGAAGAGTAGCCAAATAAATTCAATTTTAGGTGCAAGTGCGAATCCAAAATAGACTAGAGAGAAAATTATCAATCCAAAAGAATAAACGTTTCTCTTTCCAAATTTATCAGATAAACCACCAAGAGGATATGATGCTGCTGCATAAATTAAATTGTAGAAAATATATCCAAAGATTGCCAGCGTACTTGAATCAGAAACATCTTTTGATTTCAGAATTAGGAATACATCACTGCTGTTGACCAATGAAAATATTGTAATCAGTAGGAGAAGTTTTTTGTAAGTCTTTGGAGCAGATTTCCAAAATTCAGAATAATTTTTTCTGCTTCTTAATTTTGATTCAATTGGTTTATCCTTTACCAGCATTGTAAACAGCACAGCTATGGCAGAGGGAATGAAAGCCAGAAGAAAGATGAGCTGAAAATTATTTGGGAAGTAATGAAGGAGAACCAAAGCAGCAACAGGACCTATTGCTGCACCGAGTGTATCCATACCTCTGTGAAATCCGAAAATTGCACCAGAATTTCCGTTGCTGTAGCTTCCAAGCAAAGCATCACGCGGGGCGGTTCGTATTCCTTTTCCAGTTCTGTCTGCAACTCTTGAAAATAATACTGTGGGTATGTTTTGAAAAATTCCAGGTAGTGGTTTTGAAATTGCTGAAAGTGCATAGCCTATCACAATAAAAACCGATCTCTTCCCGACTTTATCTGAAAAGTTTCCAAAGTATCCTTTGAGCAATCCGGCAATGAATTCTGCGACCCCTTCAATCAACCCGACGACAGCCATTGATGAGCCAAGAACTGCTGTTAGAAAAATTGGTGTGATCGGATAAAGCATCTCGCTGGCGATATCTGTAAACAGACTCACCATTCCCAAAATAAAAACCTGTCGTGGAATTTTAGATTTCATTTTTAAAAAGTATCAGCTATCAAAATATTTGTTTATTATCTTTACTAACTTTGCATAACAAATATTGAAAACAAAGAGGAAACAATGAGAAAAAAAGTTATTGCCGGCAACTGGAAAATGAATATGAACTTGCACCAGTCACAGAAGCTTGTATCTGAAATTATTAAATGGATTAGGAAAAGACAATAAAGCAGAAGTTATAGTTTGTCCACCGTTTACTTCTTTAAGTGAAGTGAGTTCATTGTTGAAAGGTACACAGATAAAACTTGGTGCACAGAATATGTACTTTGAAGAAAGCGGAGCTTACACTGCAGAAATTTCTGCGGATATGCTTAAATCTGTTGGCTGCGAATATGTAATTCTTGGTCATTCGGAAAGAAGAGTTATTTTTAATGAACCCGATGATCTGATAAACAAAAAAATTAAAGCTGCACTTGCAAAAGGACTTAAACCAATCTTCTGTATCGGCGAACTTCTCGAGCAGAGAGAAAAAGGCGAGACAATGCAAGTTGTTTCAAGCCAGGTTGAAAAAGGTTTGGAAGGAATTACTGCTGAGCAGATGAAAAATATTATCATTGCTTATGAACCTGTCTGGGCAATTGGTACTGGTAAGACTGCGACTCCGCAGCAGGCACAGGAAGTTCATTCATTCATTCGTGAATTAGTGGCTAAAAAATATTCAGCTTCGGTTGCTGAAAATTTAATCATCCAGTATGGCGGAAGTGTTAAACCGGATAACTCAAGCGAGCTTCTTTCACAAAAAGATATTGATGGTGCATTGGTTGGCGGTGCTTGTCTTAAAGCAGATTCATTCCTTGGAATTATTGCTTCTGCTTAATAAATCGCTTTGAAAAAATCCAATAGATTCCTTATATACCAGAACTTTCAGATTGATTTCCCCTCGTTTCTGTAGTATATTTGTTCGTTTTTTAATAAATTTTCAAAGGATTCGCTTATCGAATGATAACCTTCCCTTTTAGATCTCTGGTTTTATCAGGATTTCTTGCACTTTTTGCTTTTCAATTTTCATTTAGCCAGGTTGTTTTCAAAGAAGTTCCGGATTATAAAATACGTTTATCCGACTCACTCTTCTTTGATATAACCTCAACCCGTTCAATAATTTCTTTGAATGGAAAATGGAGTGTTCAACCTGCAGATGACGACAAAGCACAAAAAGTTACAGTAAGCGTTCCGTCCATATTTGAAGGTGAAGGTGAACTTAGTTTTTGAAAAGGAGTTTGAGCTTACAAGATCTCAAATTATTAATAACACTCTGGAATTAGTTTTCTTCTCGATAAACTATACAGCCGATATCTCTCTCAATAACACAATCATTTATCGTCACAGCGGTGGTGAGTATCCATTTAAAGTTACTCTGCCCAGAGATATTTTGAGGAATGATAGAAAAAATGTTCTCTCCTTGAAACTGATCTATGAACTTAATTCAAAAAATTCAATACCCCAGAAACAGAGATTCTTATTTCCTCAAAATCGTGGTGGAATAACTGGTGATGTTTACATTCATCTAAAACCTGATTTCTATATAGCCAAGCAAAAGATAACAAAAAACTTCTCTGCTGATTATAAAAATATTTCACTTGAAGTTGAATCGCTCATAAAAAATAATAGGACAAGGGATATCTCATCAGGCACCGATAATCTGGACGTATACAGGCTATTAGTTTCAATGACTGATGCTGCAGGTAATATTATTAAGGAGCTTCCTGCGTATAATTTTACCCTGGATAGAAATAAAGATATTACTATCACCCAGAAGTTAGATCTTTCAGGAGCTGTTTTATGGTCACCCGAAACTCCTTCTTCATACATTCTGAATCAGCAATTATTTAAATCAGATTCACTTATTGATAAAAAACAGAAGTTAGTTTCATTATATGATTTGAAATCAGATGAAGAATCAATTAAGCTTAACGGGAATGATTACCTCCTGAAAGGAGCAACCTACTATCCGGGCAGTGAAACCTACGGTAAATTGGTCTCCTATGATCAAATGGAAAGCGATATAATTTTAATTAAAGAAGCTGGATTCAACTCAGTTAGATTTGCCAAAAGCACTATCCACCCATATTATCTTAGTCTTTGTGATAAATACGGATTGCTTGCTTTCCTTGAAATTCCGATTGACGGTGTCCCTTCAGGAATAGCAAGCGACGAAAGTTTCATAAGCAGGAGCAGAGAATTTCTGCACAATTATATTTCTTTTTATGGAGAATATTCCTCTTTTGCTGCGATCGGATTTGGTGGGACCTACCTTCCGGAACTTGAAGAACATATTTCCTTAATATCCACTCTCACTGAAGTCGCAAAAGAAAAAAGTAATCTGCTTACTTACGCATCTTTTGCAGAGAGTAATCTGAAAAGCATTGAGAACCTTGATCTATATGGGCTTGAGTTAATGAAAGAGAGTGCAGCTAATTCAGATGAACATATCAAAGAAATTCAGAATAATCTTGGCAAGGGTAAAGTCTTTTTCTCATCAGTAACATATCCGGTTTATATCGGCGGCTCAGACGGATATTTAAATGAGTATTCATTTGAGGCTCAGGCAAAATATTACGAGGAGTTTTTTGATTACGTTTCCGAAAACAAAGTGCCCGGATTTTTTATCAACTCGTTTGCTGATTACTTCGGTGATTATTCCTCTCTTCTTTGCAGCGGAAGTGATAGAAACTTATATCGCATAGGTTTATTGGATGAGAACAAAAGTAAAAACAGGATCAGCTATAAAGTTGTTTACTCAAAGCTTAATAATCTTGAGAAAGTGACAATTCCAATCGGAAGTAAGAAAGATGACTCACCAATGATATTTATAGTTTTTGGTTTACTTCTGGCTATCTTCATGGGTGTGCTGGTAAATTCAGGCAGAAAGTTTCGTGATGATGCATCAAGGGCTTTGCTTCGTCCCTATAACTTTTTTTCAGATGTTCGGGATCAAAGAATAATATCAGCTTCTCATACCACCTTACTTGGATTGATCATTGCTGCCGTAGTTGCCTTAATGCTGAGTAACGTTTTATTTCATTTAAAGACCAGCCTGTTTTATGAACATTTGCTGCTTGCCTTTGCCAGTCCATTGTTTATGAAAACAGCAAACTACCTTTCCTGGCATCCCTTTGCATCTTTGTTGTGGCTTACAGCTTTTAATATTGTTCTTTTTGTAATCGTTTCCTTGATAATAAAAATCGCTTCATTGTTTGTAAAAACAAAAGTCTACATAATTAGCATTTACTTTACATTTATATGGGCATTGCTTCCTGTTGTGCTTCTTATACCTGTCGGAATAATCTTATACAGGGTGCTATTTGCAGGTTCTATAAATCTATATATTTACATGGGACTCGGCTTTGTTCATTTGTGGGTTCTATACAGACTCTTTAAAGGTGTTCACGTCCTGTTTGATACTAAACCCGGCACTGTTTATTTCTACGGCATCTTATTAATTCTTGCATCGATTGGTTTTGCTTTATTTTATTTTGGATTGAAACATTCAACTATTCAGTATATACTTTTTACACTAAAACAATTCAATATTTTTTAGAGATCAGGATTGTATTTATCAAAACTTGAAATATTTGGTTTTAAATCTTTTGCACAAAAGACACCTGTAAAATTCCACGAAGGTGTAACTTCTATTGTTGGTCCTAATGGCTGCGGTAAAACAAATATTGTAGACGCAATCAGATGGTGCCTTGGTGAGCAGCGCACAAGTACATTGCGAAGTGATAAAATGGAAAACGTAATCTTTAACGGAACCGCCAGCCGCAAACCTATGGGTATGGCAGAGGTTTCCTTAATGATCGAGAACACAAAGGGAATCCTTCCAACTGAATATACCGATGTTACAATTACAAGAAGAATTTTCCGCTCGGGCGAAAGCGAATATCTTCTTAACAAAAACATTTGCCGATTAAAGGATATAACTAATCTTTTTATGGATACCGGCATCGGTGCCAATGCCTATTCGGTTATTGAACTTAAAATGGTTGAAACAATATTAAGCAGCAAAGCCGAAGAACGCCGGACGATGTTTGAGGAAGCAGCAGGTGTTAATAAATATAAATTAAGAAGAAGACTTGCTCTCAGAAAGCTTGAAGAAGTGATGAGTGATCTAACAAGAGTGAATGATATTGTTAGTGAGGTTGCAAAAAATGTTTCAAGTCTTGAAAGACAGGCAAAGAAAGCCGACAGGTACAATCAACTATCCTCCAGACTGAAGGAAATCGAGCTTGAGCTTGCTGAAAGGGAATATTCCTGGTTCCTGGATAAAACGGAAGAGATTATTCTTGATAAAGTAGAAAATAATAAGAGGAAGAAACAGTACGAAGATGAAATGTCTTCACTCCTAGAAAAACTTGATGAAATTAAAAAACGACTTGGGAATTTTGAAAATGAACTAAGAGCCAAGCGGATTGATGTCAGTAAGCTTACAGAAAATATTTATTTATTGCGGAGCGATATCTCTGTTTCCAAAGAGAGACATAAATCAGTTACCTCTAACATCGCTAAATATAAAAATGAAATAACAGAACTGAATAACCGTCTTGATTCAACGAAGATAATTATTGAGCAAGCACTTCTAACCACCGCTAATATTACAGTTGAAATTGATAAAAACAGGGAATTGAAAGATGAACTCAAATTAAAAATCGAAAATGCAAATTTGCTTCTTGATCAAAAAAGATCCGAGGTTAAAAAGCATTCGGAGTTTATTGTCGGGGGATTAAAGCAGGTAAGTGATAAAGAGAATGAACTTTTAAATATTACAAGAGTAGTCGAAGAAAGAAATGGTCAGATAAACAAACTCAACTCCAGAATTCTTAACCTTACAAACGATGTAGCAAAAACTGTCGGATTTATTGAGAGTTTGAAGGATGAGAAGGAACGAGTCTCATCAAACTTAAATGAAGCTGAAGATAATTACGCTAAGAAGGTACAGGAGAAGGAAAAGCTTGAACAGGAGTTGAATGAATTCAAAGCGAGAGAGCTCGAATTAAATAGCATTTTAACAAGTCTGAATGATAAAATATCTTTCATTCAAAATCTTGTTGATAATCTTGAGGGAGTTTCACAGGGGACTAAATCACTGCTCGAGTTAACCGGTTGGGCAAACGGTAAAGTTATACTTCTTGCGAACGCCGGCAATTCATCCGATGACCTTCGCCCTGCTGTTGAAGCTGCTTTAGGGAATAATGTTAATGACATACTTATTTCATCTGTTGAAGAGCTAAAAAAAGGAATTGAGCATCTCAAAAATAATAATCTCGGCAGGGCATCTTTTTATTTGAACCCGAATGGTGATCGCCATATCGGGATTTTTGGAAAGCTGCAAAAATATTTTTTATCCAGGCAGAGAAAGAAAATTGAGGCCGACACAGCATTCAAATCCTGGGCTGTATCAGCGGTGCAGGCAGAAGGTGAGTGGAAAATATTCTTTGGCAAATTGTTAAACAGTACGGCAATAGTTAGTGATCTGGATTCAGCGATTTCATTGTCACTCAGGTTTCCCGATTTCAAGTTTGTTACTTTGAACGGCGATCTTGCTGAAGGCTCTGGCTTAATCGAAAGCGGTTCACCTGTGGCAGATGAATCATTATTCGGAAAACGTCAGCTTCTGATGGAAATAAAAAAAGAAATTCCAGTTAAGCAGAATGAACTTGACGAGCTTTCAAAGAAAATATCAGAATATGAAACATCAATAAGCAAAATTGACCTAAAAGTTCTTTCCGACCAGGGAAGAATGCTCGTAAATGATCTTGCTAATATCGATAAGCAAATTTCACAGTTCGAGTATGAAAAGAAAAAAGCTGGTGATGAGATAGAAAAAACACATCATTTAATTCAGGACATAGCAGCAGAATCAAATAAACTGGATAATGATAAAAATATCATCAACGAGCAATTAACTGAACTACAAAAACAGAAATCACTTGCTGAGTCACAGCTGCAGACTCTTGAAGATGAAAACAAAAAAGCTGAAACGCATTTTAATCAGCTAATTGCAGAAGAAAATGAAATAAAAGTTGGTCTGGAAAGAAAACTTGGAGAAGCGCGAAACCTTCAGAATACAATAACACGATCAGAAGAAATTATTCAGAATATTAATAGCTCTGTAATTTCCAGAAATGATGATATAGAATTTGCAAGCAAGGAAATTTTTGAGATTGATAATAAGATTAAGAATCTTGAAACTGAAGTTGGCAATTTGGAGAGTGCAAAAAAAGGTTCTATTGAAGAGCTTGAAAAGGTTGAGAAAGAATATGAAATTCTTAGGTCGGAGGGTTCTTCAATAGAAGCAGCTATTGATAGAATAAGAACGGAAAAAGATAATATACTTGATGCAAACAGGGATCTTGAGATAAAGCTTAGCGAATATGAAATCAAAAAAAATAATCTGATTGAACATATAAACGAAGAATATTCGATTAAGATTGAACGAAAGAAATTTGATGATAATGTCTCGTTTGATTTTGACTCTCGCAAGGAAGAAGTACACGAGCTGAGGCAGAAGATTCGAAATCTTGGTCCTATAAACTTACTTGCTTATTCTGAATTCGAAGAGGAGAGGGACAGACTTGATTTTCTTAATAAACAGCGAGATGACCTTGTTGAATCTGAAAAAGATATTGTTAAAACAATTGAGGAGATAAATCAGTCGGCTCAGGCAAAATTTGCCGAAACGTTCAACCAGATCAGAGAAAATTTTATAAGAGTCTTCAGGTCTTTGTTTGATCCGGGTGATGAAGCTGATCTAAGATTGGAAGAGGGTGCTGATCCTCTTGAAGGAAAGATTGAGATAATAGCGAAACCAAAAGGCAAACGTCCAACTTCAATTGAGTTATTATCGGGAGGGGAAAAAACTCTAACGGCGATTGCGTTGTTATTTGCAATTTATCTTGTTAAACCAAGCCCTTTCTGTATTCTTGATGAGATTGATGCACCGCTTGATGATGCAAACATAGATAGATTCACAAAATTAATAAAGGAATTCAGTCTTAATACTCAGTTTATAGTTGTGACTCATAACAAACGCACTATGGAAGCGGCAGAAACTCTTTACGGGGTTACGATGCAGGAAGAAGGAGTTTCTAAATTAGTAAGTGTGCAGTTTAACGAAGATATTAATGTTGTTGCCTGATTAACAGATCCTGAAAATAAAATTTCAAGGATTTTTTAAACGGTAACTTCGAACAATAAAATTAAACAACCATATCAATTCAAAATTCTATTCCTGATTGTAATTAAGTTTTTGACAGATAAACAATTCAAAATATTTTTAGACTTTGATGGAACGATTACAAAGAATGATGTTGGAGAAGAAATATTTAGAAAATTTCTTGACGAAGACATTGTAAAGAAGATCGTTGAGGATTTGCTGAGCGATAAAATATCTTCCAGAGAATGCTGGGAAAGTCTGTGTAATTCTGCATCAGGTATAAATAGAAATGAGTTTGATGAGTTTATTATTTCGCAGGAAGTTGAACCCACACTTCATCCTTTTGTTGAATACTGTGAGAAGAACAGGATTCAGCTTTTTGTATTGAGCGATGGGTTCGATTATTATATAGAAAAAATTTTGAAAAGGGAAAATCTCAATCATCTTAAAGTATACAGCAATAAATTAATCCTGAACAAAGAAGGGAAGCTGATTCCTTCTTTCCCTCACTACAATGCTGATTGTAGGAGCTCATCGAATTGTAAAAGAAATCATATTATCGAAAACAGCGGCGAGGATGATTTCATTGTTTTTGTTGGAGACGGTAATTCAGATATTGATGCGATTCAATACGTAGACTTCATTTTTGCGAAGGACGATCTTTTAAGGTATTGTGAAGTTCATAGGATTACTTACTTCCCCTTTAAGGATTTTAATGATGTTATAGTAAAACTTAATGAATTTGCATCAAAGAAAAGGCTGAAAAAACGATTTCAGGCAGAACTGAAAAGGCGCGAAGCGTATATGATTGAATAAACAAAAATTATTTTTCAATTGAACTTTTTATTAAACAAAATTAGAATATCTAATGAGTAACATTTCATCTCTTGCATTTAAGTACAGAAGCTACACTCCAATTCCGTTTCTGATTTTAATGTTTATTTTTCAGGAATCAACTCCATTGACATTAGTAATTGGATTTGCCATAGCTTTAATTGGTGAGCTGATAAGGTTTTGGGGAGTTAGCTGGGCAGGCAGCGAAACCAGAACAACTGGAGGAGTTGGCGGAACATTTCTTGTGATCAGTGGTCCTTTTGCGCACGTGAGGAATCCGCTTTATGTCGGTAATATCCTTCTTTATTTTGGTCTGGGGATTATGTCATTTGCTTTATTTCCTTATCTGCAGATTGGTGCAATCATATTTTTTCTCTTTCAATACTATTTCATAGTTAGTGAGGAAGAAAAATATTTGCTGGAAAAATTTAAAGATGATTATAAAGATTATTGTAAAAATGTTCCACCATTCTTTCCGAGAATTTTTCCTTATAAAAATAAAAACATTGTTCAGCCCCCTTACAATCCAAAAGCAGGCATCCGATCCGAAAAAAGAAGTCTTCAGGCATTCATTAGTATTTCATTGTTGCTGATTATTCTTTGGCTGATCAGGAGCTGACAGCTTTGAGTGTTACTAAAAACAAATTGATGATTATCACCGGCGAGGTTTCCGGAGATTTGATTGGTGCAGCATTAATCAGGGAACTAAAATCTCTTAAACCCGATTTAAAGATAACCGGCATCGGCGGCGACATGATGAAATCCGAAGGCATGGAAATTTTATTCCATACAGATCAAATGGCATTTCTCGGATTTATTGAAGTAGTTAAACATTTACCTTTTATCAGGAATGCTCAAAAAAAGCTAATTGATGTAATTAGAAAGGAAGAAATAAGTTGTGTTGTGCTGATTGATTATCCTGGTTTTAATCTGAGCATAGCAAAAAAGCTTAAACCTCTTGGGGTAAAAATTATTTATTATGTCTCGCCCCAGATATGGGCGTGGGCAAAGGGAAGAATTAAAAAAGTAAGAAAACTGGTTGATAAAATGCTCGTTGTCTTTCCTTTTGAAGTAGAA
The DNA here is from genome assembly GCA_963699475.1 of uncultured Ignavibacteriaceae bacterium. GTDB lineage: Bacteria > Bacteroidota > Ignavibacteria > Ignavibacteriales > Ignavibacteriaceae > IGN2. The sequence goes on from CAVOUA010000004.1 coordinate 374,408, forward strand.
TTTTATAAGAAAGAAAATGTAAGCGTTGAATATGTGGGGCATCCTTTAGTGGAAAGAATTAATCAATACAATTTTATAAGTAAAGATGATTTCTTTTCGAAGTTTAATCTTGAAAGAGAAAAAGAAATACTATTAGTGATGCCGGGAAGTCGTAAGCAAGAGATAAAAGAAATTTTTCCTGAGGTAATAAAAGCTGCAAATAAACTTGCGAAGAATTTTAATTTGCAGGTTGTAGTAGCCCGATCAAAGAATATTGATGAAAAATATTTTCAACAGGAAAGCGTTTCGGAATCGTTTGTAACTATTGAAGACCATAATTATGAATTGATGAAATACGCACGATTTGGTATAATCAAATCCGGGACCTCAACACTTGAAGCAGGATTTTTTGCTCTGCCAATGTTGGTCGTTTATAAAACTAACCAGCTTACTTATCTGATTGGAAAGCAGCTTGTGAAACTTGACAGGATTGGAATGGTTAATATATTACTAGATGATATGGTTGTTCCCGAGTTAATTCAAAATGAAGCCAACTCGGTTAATATTTTTAATACAGCTTCAAAAATATTATCAGACAATCAGGTTTATGAGAACGTGAAACTGAGGCTTGAAAAAGTAAAAGAAAAATTAGGTGGTGATGGTGCTTCTGCAAAAGCTGCAAATTCAATCCTGGAAATATTGAATGAGTCTTAAAAAATCAAAACAAAATGTTTTAAGGTTTTTAGGCGACCACTTTCTTTACTATGCAATAACAGCATTATGTAAGAGCCTTAAAATTATAAAGCAGAATTACGAAGTGATTGAAAACCTGAATTCAAAAAATCAAAATTATGTGCTGGCTTTCTGGCATGGCACTATGATGCTGCCCTGGTATTTACACGGCGCTCCAAACTTTGCGGCATTGACCAGTAAAAGTAAAGATGGTGATCTTCTTGCTAAAATTTTGAAAAACTGGAATTACCAGGTTGTTCGCGGCTCCAGCAGCGCGGGTGGCGATGTTGCACTAGGGATTATGGTTGATTATGCAAAGAATAATTATTCTATTGCAATTACCCCTGATGGACCGAGAGGACCAAGACAGAAATTTAAAGCCGGTGCAGTTATTACCGCGAAGAAAACCGGAATTCCGGTAGTGCTTGCAGGAGTTGCTTTCAGGCGAAAAAAATTTTTAAGTAACTGGGACAAATTCGAAATCCCTTATTTCTTTACAACTGCAAAGATTATTTATTCAGATTTGATTTATGTGAGTGGTAGTCTAACTTATGAAGAAACTTCAGCGGTTATTTCAAAATGTGATTCTGAGTTGAACAGGCTTCAGCGGCTGGCAGAGGAATTTAAATCTAATTAATAATGAATTTTATAAAAATCATATTATATCCTTTAACTCCAATTTATGCTTTTATAATCTGGTTGCGGAATTTTCTGTTTGATAAAAATATTTTTAAAAGCAGATCGGTTAAAGCCAAAGTATTTTCCGTAGGCAATATCACAGTTGGAGGTTCAGGAAAAACTCCGGTAACAATTCAGCTCACAAACTTATTGAAGTTAAAAGGATTGAAAGTCGGAGTTCTCAGCAGAGGATATGGTAGAAGGTCAAGCGGATATGTACTAGTTTCCGATGGGAATAAGTTTTTAACTGATGTAGATAAATCGGGAGATGAAATTTATCATACCGTCCTTGATTGTTCTGTCCCGGCTGCCGTTTCTGAAAACAGAGTTAAAGGTGCTGGAAGACTAATAAGCGACACCGGGGTGGACACAATTGTTCTGGATGACGCTTTTCAACATCGCTGGATCAAACGTGATGTTAACTTGCTCGTAATTGATCAGCGTTTTTTAACTAAGAAAAATTTTTTCACTAATAATCTTCTACCTACCGGCATTATGCGTGAACCATTCAGTTCAGTTAACAGGGCTGATGCAATTATTATCAACAGAAAATTTATGGATATGGCAGAAATTCCGGTTGAGCGTATGAGGTTCTTTGAGGGGAAAAAGGTTTTTACAGGTTATTACAAAGCTCTTAGTTTTTTTGATTTGAAGCACAATACGGAGCTTAGTCTGGAGGAGTTTCGGGATCAGAAAAGTCTGGTTGTTTCAGGAATTGCAACCCCTTTTTCGTTCCTTAATATATTAAGGCAAACAAAAGTTGACACTAAAAACAAGTTAATTTTCAAAGATCATAAAAAATATACATACAATGATGTGCAGAGGATAAGACAGCTATTTTATTCAACAAATTCACATTCCGTAGTTACAACAGAGAAAGATGCTGTCAAATTGACCAATTTTACCCGGGAACTTGATGACATTGATGTATATTATTTAAAAATAAAATTTCAGTTAGATGATGAAGATTCCTTTAAGGGCTTTATCTTTGAGGTCTGAAAATTTTCTTTTTCGCACTTATTTCAAATAATCTAATTTCGGAGGAAATATAAATGCCCAGAAAATATGTATACTTTTTCGGAGGGAAGAGAGCCGAAGGAAAAGCAGAGATGAAATCACTACTTGGTGGCAAGGGAGCCAATCTTGCAGAAATGGTAAATATATCCTTACCAGTACCTGCTGGATTTACTATTACTACTGAGGTTTGTACCTATTATTATGATAACAACAGAAAATATCCAAAAGAATTAAAATCCCAGGTTCTTGCTGCACTTAGTAAAGTGGAAAAAGAAATGGGCGCAAAGTTCGGAGATTCTGAAAATCCATTGCTTATTTCTGTAAGAAGCGGTGCCCGTGCATCGATGCCGGGGATGATGGATACAATTCTAAATCTTGGTTTAAATGATGAATCAGTTCAGGGGTTGATCAGAAAGACAAACAACCCTCGTTTTGCTTATGATTCGTACAGAAGATTCGTGCAAATGTATGGTGATGTAGTCCTAGGATTAAAACCAGTGGACAAACACGATGAAGATCCCTTTGAAGTTATTCTTGATAAAAAGAAACACCAGTACGGTTTCAGACTAGATACTGAATTAACAGCAGATCATCTTAAAGAATTGGTTGAGGAATTTAAAGTTGCAATCAGAGAAAAAACCGGTCACGATTTTCCATCCAACCCGATGGATCAGCTTTGGGGTGCAGTAGGGGCAGTTTTTGGTTCATGGATGAATGATAGAGCAATCGTTTACAGAAAACTTAATAACATTCCTGCAGATTGGGGAACAGCAGTTAATGTTCAGTCAATGGTATTCGGAAATATGGGTGAAGATTCAGGTACCGGTGTAGCATTTACTCGCGATCCTGCCAGTGGAGAAAATGTTTTTTATGGAGAATATTTATTTAATGCTCAGGGTGAAGATGTTGTTGCCGGAACAAGAACGCCTCATCCTATATCCGAATTGAAAAAAGAGGACCCGAAAATTTATAAGCAGCTCGATAATTTCAGAAAGATTCTTGAGAAGCACTACAAGGAAATGATGGATATCGAATTCACAATACAGCAGGGTAAGCTCTGGATGCTTCAATGCCGTGTTGGAAAGCGGACAGGCTTTGCTGCAATAAGAATGGCTGTTGATATGGTAAAAGAGAAACTGATATCAAAAGAAGATGCAATCGGGAGAATTGAACCCAACCAGCTTAATCAGTTGTTGAGACCAATCTTTGATCAGAATGAAAAAAATAAAGTAATTTCAGGAGGGAATCTCCTTGCTAAAGGTTTGAACGCTGGTCCCGGTGCCGCTTCCGGTAAAATTGCTCTTAGCGCACAGGATGCAGAAGAAATGGCAGCAAAAGGTGATCCTGTTATTCTGGTTAGAATTGAAACTTCCCCCGAAGATATTAAAGGAATGAATGCATCGGAAGGTATTTTAACTGCTCGCGGTGGAATGACATCACACGCAGCACTTGTAGCAAGACAAATGGGGAAAGTATGTGTTGCGGGCTGTGGTTCTTTGAAGATTAATTATAAGGAAAGAACAATCGGTGTTGAAGGTAAGGATGTTTTAATTAATGAAGGTGATTATATTTCAATAGATGGATCAACTGGTGAAGTAATAAAAGGAAAACTTGAAACAAAACCATCTGAAGTAATTCAGGTTCTTATCTCTCAATCAATGCAGCCGAAAGAGTCGTCTGTTTATCAAACTTATTCAAGCCTAATGAAATGGGCTGATGAAATAAGGAGATTAAAAGTGCGAACAAATGCTGACCAGCCTGATCAGGCCAGAAATGCAATTGCTTTTGGAGCCGAGGGAATTGGTCTCTGCAGAACTGAACATATGTTCTTCGGCGGTGACAGGATAACATCAGTAAGAAAGATGATCGTATCGGATACTGTTGACGATAGAAAAGCAGCTCTTGCTGAACTTCTTCCTTTACAACGAGAAGACTTTGAAGGCATATTCGAAGCAATGAAAGGCAGACCGGTTACTATCAGGACACTTGATCCACCGTTGCATGAATTTCTTCCTCATTCAGATGAGGAAATTTCCGAACTTGCAACAGAACTGGGAATTGACAAATCAAAGTTGAGGAACAAGATAGAGAGTCTCCATGAATTTAATCCTATGCTTGGTTTCAGAGGCTGCAGGCTTGGAGTAGTATTTCCTGAAATTACAGAGATGCAGGCTAGAGCAATAATTGAAGCTGCAGTTAACATGGCACTTAAAGGTATTCCGGTTAAGCCGGAAATAATGATCCCTCTTGTCGGACACGTAAATGAATTTATACTTCAGGAAGATATTGTTAGACGTGTAGCAAAAGATGTTATGAAAGAAAAAGGAAAGAAGATAAGTTACCTTGTTGGAACTATGATTGAATTACCGAGAGCTGCATTGACTGCAGATGAAATTGCAGGCAGAGCGGAGTTCTTCAGCTATGGAACAAACGATCTTACTCAAACTACATTTGGATTATCAAGAGACGATGCAGGGAAATTCCTTCCAATTTATGTTCAGAATGAAATTCTCCCATCCGATCCGTTTGAAGCTCTTGATCAAACAGGTGTCGGACAGTTAGTTGAGATTGGCACCATAAAAGGAAGGTCAGTACGGAAAGATTTGAAAGTTGGTATTTGCGGTGAGCACGGAGGAGAACCTTCATCGGTTGAGTTCTGCCATAGAACCGGACTTGATTATGTAAGTTGTTCTCCGTTCAGAGTTCCGATAGCAAGACTTGCTGCAGCCAGAGCAGTGATCAATGAGAAGAAGTTGAAGAAGTCAGGTAAAAAATCTGCTCCAAAGAAAAAGAAATAAAATCATTTATAAGCGGGTGGTTTTTTACCATCCGCTTTGTCAATATAATTATAAAGGATAAAGAAGAATGAAGTTATCAGATTTTAGTTACAATCTGCCCAAAACAGTAATTGCAAAATATCCCGTATCACCAAGAGATAAATCAAAACTAATGGTGTTAAACAGGGAAACACAAGAGTTGGAATCAAAACGATTCAGCAATATAGTCGATTATATGTCTAAAGGAGATGTACTTGTTGTGAACGAAACACGAGTATTCCAGGCAAGGTTATTCGGGAAGAAAGAGAAGACGAACGCAAAGATTGAAGTCTTCCTTCTAAGAGAGCTTAATTCCGAAGAGTGTATCTGGGATGTGATTGTAGATCCTGCAAGGAAAGTAAGGATAGGCAACAAAATTTATTTTAATGATAAGCTTTGGTGTGAAGTAATTGATAACACAACTTCCCGCGGAAGAACAATAAGGTTTAACCAATCGGGAAATATCTTTAAAGCAGTAGAAAAAATCGGACAGACTCCTCTTCCTCCCTACATAAAAAGAGAAGCGGAGCCATCAGATAAGGAAAACTATCAGACAGTGTATGCAAGAGTTGATGGCGCTGTTGCAGCTCCAACTGCAGGTCTTCATTTTACTAAACAGCTTCTTGCTAAAATCCAGAAAAAGGGAGTTACAATTGTTCCTGTTGTTCTCCATATTGGGTTAGGTACTTTCAGACCTGTTGAAGTTGAAGATCTGACAAAGCATAAAATGGATTCGGAGTTTTTTGAAATCCCCGAAAAATCTGCTGAAAGAATTAATAAAGCTATGCACGACAATAATAATATTTTTGTCGTCGGCACAAGTGCCTGTCGTGCACTTGAAACAAGCACAACGGCAGATGGATTCGTAAAAGAAAATCGTGGTTGGACAGATAAATTTATTTATCCGCCTTATGATTTTAAGTTGACAAAAAAGCTGATCACCAATTTTCATGTTCCAGAATCAACATTGTTAATGCTTGTATCTGCTTTTGCTGGTTCCGATTTGATTCTTAAAGCTTATAAAAAAGCGCTAAAGGAAAAATACCGCTTCCTTAGCTATGGCGATGCAATGCTCATCTTATAATGAGAACGATAGTTTCAAACTATATTTGATATAAAAAGTATAGAATATTGTACGAATTAGATAAAGCATGAATGTATGGATGCATGCAGTTATGCAAAGCATGCAACCGAATTATACTTTTGAAAATTGATTTGAAATTCTCTTTGATTCCTATTAAAACAATTAAGAAAGATTTAACTCTGTGAAAGTTTATGCTGTGATTCCTGCGGGTGGGAAGGGAAAAAGGAGTGGTACTACAACCCCCAAACAGTACCTGCGGTTTCACGGTAGGGAATTAATCGTTTATACGCTTGAAGTTTTTCAGAAGAATAGCTTTGTTGATGAAATTATCATTGCTGCTGAACCACCTTACTTTTCACTTCTGAATAAAATTGCCAAGGATTATAACATCACAAAAATCTCCCAGATTATTGAAGGCGGAGAAGAAAGACAGGATTCGGTTAATAACGCTCTCAAAGCTATCAAAGCTGATGATAATGATTTAATTGCTGTACACGATGCAGCACGTCCATTGCTTCCTGAAATTCATTTTAACCAAAGCAATCACAACCGCTAAAGAAAAAGGAAATGCACTCGTTTGCATAAAAGCAAAGAGATACTCTTCTAAAAGGAGACCAGATGGTAAAAGAATATGTTGACAGATCCGAAATTTATTATGTGCAGACACCGCAGATTTTCAGATACAAAGATTTGATGAATGCAATGAAGAAGGCATATGAAAAGAATTTTGTCGGAACAGATGAATCAATGTTGATTAAAGAGCTTGGGATAGAGATTAATATTGTTGAAGGCTCCATGCTAAACTTTAAAGTTACCACAATGACGGATATTGAAATGTTTGAAAAGCTGACAACTCATGACCGGTAGTTCAGTCAGCAACCTTTGAGGTTAACATACCGTTATCAGTTAGCAAACTCGAGGGTTTAAATACTACCTCCCGACAAAACTGTCTCATTTCACTTCCCTTATCCTTAAATTTATCCCAGCAATAAAATAATTTCTCCATAGGAGTCCTTTGGACAGGAACCAATTCATTTTCTGGAAGTAAAACTACCAGTTAATTAAAATGAATTTTCTGGAGTTTTATTATTATGAAAAAATTAAAGGTAGCTGCAATGAAACATAAAAATCTTCTCCTTCTGGTTGTTCCTTTCGCGATTTTATTTTTATCATTCTCTAACTTGTTCCCAGGTCTTAACTTAATAGGAAATGGACCTCTGAATAAACCTTATCATTTTGGCGATGATTATAAATCTGCCTGGCAAAAAGTTGATTCACTCGAACAACAGGGACTAACCAGATCAGCACTCGAAGTTGTTGAAGAAATTTATCGTGCTGCAAAAAAGGATAACAACCAACCGCAGTTCATCAAATCTGTTTTCTATAAACTGAAATACGGCAACTATATTGAAGAGGATAGTCATGTTAAAATTGTCAATGACGTAAAAGCTGAAATTGATACTGCTGATTTTCCTGCAAATGCAATTCTTGAATCAATTCTTGCAAATGTTTACTGGCAATATTACCAGAATAACCGGTGGCGGTTTCAACAGCGAACCGAGACAGTGAACTTCGATAACGAAGATTTTCAAACCTGGGATCTTGCAAGACTTATAAGGGAAATCGTAAAATATTACCAGGCATCGCTTGCAAACAGTGATGAACTGAAAAAAATATCCATAAAAGACTTTAAAGATATTCTTTATTACAGCGATACGCAGGGAGCTAATCTCCGTCCGACTTTATATGATTTGCTTGCTCACACTGCTCTTGCCTTCTATGTGAATGATGAAGCATCGGTAACAGATCCTGTTTACAAATTTATGCTTAACAGTGAAGCTGATTTTTCAACTGCAGAAGATTTTGTAGATGTTAAATATCAAACTAAAGATTCACTATCACTTAAGTTTTATGCAATTCAGCTTTACCAGAATTTAATTGAATTTCATCTTAATGATGATGAAAAAGATGCGTTGATTGATATCGATATCAATCGCTTAAACTTTGTGAGAAGTAATTCTGTTCATCCGGAAAAGGATAGCTTATACATTACTGCAATTACAAAGCTGGAAAAACAATTCAGCAATGTCCCTTACTCCACACTAATTTCATTTAATAAAGCACAGTATTTTTATGCAGAAGGAAGCAAGTACAGTGCTTCGGTTTCCGATGAATATAAATGGGAATTGAAAAAGGCTCTGGAAATATGCAACACTGCAATTGAAAAATATCCTGATACTTTTGGAGCAGGTGAGTGCCGGTGGCTGCAAAATGCAATCTTACAAAAAGCATTAACATTTCAGACTGAATATGGAAATATTCCAGAGCAGCCGTTTCGTGCATTCCTTAATTATAAAAATGTCAATAAGGTTTTTATTAGAATAATCCCGTGGAGTGAATCCCTGGATAAAAAGGAGAAGAAATTAAATGCTCCTGAGCTCGTGCAATTCTATTCTTCACAGAAACCAACTAAAGAGTGGTCTATCGATCTTCCTGATGATAAAGATTACCAGAATCACAGTGTCGAAATTAAAATGCCATCACTACCAGTTGGACAGTATCTTATCCTTGTTGGAACTGATGCAGAATTCACTTATCAAAAAAATGCTGTTGGATACAGTAAAACCTGGGTTACGAATATAAGTTATATCAGAAAAGATTTAGGGAATAAGAACATTCAGTTTTATGCTCTGAACAGATCGTCAGGGCAGTCGCTCGCAAATATCAACTATGAAGTTTTCGGGCAAAAGTATGTGCCTGATGCGAGAGAATATCAATTCTTCAAACTCGAAAGTGGAAAGACAAACAGTGAAGGTGGTTTTGAATTCAGGAAGGATGATAACCAGTACAATAATTATAAAGTTATCTTCAGTAATGGAAATGATCGCTTCGAATCTCAGAATTATTATTCCCGCTACTATAATAACGAACCAACAAGAAGAACAACTACTTTCTTTTATCTCGACAGAGCAATCTACAGACCCGGACAAATAGTATACTTTAAAGGATTGATGATTGATACAGACGGTAAAAAAGATCACAAGATAGTTACGGACAAAAATACAACTGTCACTTTCTACGATGCGAATCATCAGAAAATTTCTGATGCAACATTCACAACAAGTGAGTATGGAACTTTTAACGGAAAGTTTACAATTCCGGTTGGAAAAATTGGGGGACAGTATTTAATATCTAATGAAAATGGTTCACAATATTTCAGGGTGGAAGAGTACAAGCGTCCGAAGTTTGAAGTGAAGTTTGATCCTATAAAAGGAAGTTATTCATTAAATGACAAAGTAACTGTTGAAGGATTTGCCAAAACATATTCCGGTGCAAATCTTAATGATGTTGATGTTAAGTACAGAGTTGTAAGAACAACTTACTTCCCATATTATAATTTCAGGTGGCGCTGGTACTACGATTGGTACTGGGGCAGAAATACTGAAATGGAAATAACAAACGGCGTTACAAGAACTGATAAAGATGGAAAGTTTAAAGTTGAATTTGAACTGGTGCCAGATCTTTCAATGCCAAAAGAAACAAAACCGGTATTTAACTACACTGTTTATGCAGATGTTATTGATGTAACGGGTGAAACTCATTCTGCTCAAACTAATGTAAGCGCCGGTTATGTTGCTTTGGTTGCAAATATTAATCTTCCTGAAATTATCAAAAGTGATTCTTTGGTTAAATACTTGGTCTCAACAACAAATCTGAACGGGCAGTTTGAGCCTGCAAAAGTTTCAGTTGAAGTTCAAAAGCTAAAATCCCAACAAGAATTTTCAGAAACAGATTATGGTCTACAGCCGGATAAATTCCTTATTAACAAAGGAAGATTACTATGAAAGTTTTGCAGCACGATGTTTATAATGAAGAAGATCAGTTCTTCAACTGGGAAAAGGAAGAGAAAGCATTCGAAACAAGTTTTACAACCACTGACAGCTCTTTTATTTTATTTGAAGATTTAGATGACTGGCAGTCCGGTAAATATGTCTTTACTCTGAAAACAAAAGATAAAAACGGAACTCCCGTTGAGCTTGTAAAATATTTTACATTGTTCAATCCTGAATCAGATAAAACCCCTTTGAACGAAGCAAGCTGGATTTATCTGAATGAAAAAAGTTATGAGCCGGGAGAAACTGCAACTCTTTATATTGGTTCTGCAGAAAAAGATGTGAATGCTCTTTACGAACTTGAATATGACGGAAAGATATTAAAGAAAGAATGGATCACTTTAGATAACGAACAGAAGAAAATAGAGATTCCAATAAAAGAAGATTACCGGGGAAATCTTATTGTTCACGTTTCCTTCATTGTAAATAACGAAGCTCACATTCTGACGAAAGTTATTTCTGTTCCGTGGAGCAATAAAAGTTTAAATATTGCATTCGAAACATTCCGGAATAAAATTTTGCCCGGTTCAAAAGAAGAGTGGAAGCTAAAAATAACCGGACCAAACGGTGATGCAGTTGCAGCAGAATTGCTTGCATCAATGTATGATGCTTCCCTTGATGCATTTGCTGCAAACTATTGGGGTTTCAATGTGTATCCCTACTTTTATTCCAGATTGAACTGGACGGCAGATAATAATTTTCAGGCAATCAATTCTAATTTTTACAACGAAGGATGGAACAATTACGTTTCAAGACCATATATCTATTATCCTTATATCAACAACTTTGGATTTTATTTTTATGGGTATGGCTATGCAAATAGTGGGATAGTAGGTAGAGATGGAAGATATGATATGCCAATGAGAAGTGTTAGCGATGAACTTTCTTTATCTGGAGCAGTTATGGAGGAAAAGGAAGCTGGTAATGAATTGATGAAAACGACGAACGGTAAAAAAAGTAAAGATGAAGATCAGTCAATAGTCTCACAAACTGATTCCCAGCCTGAACAATCTTTCGAAGGAGTTTCCGTCAGAAAAAATCTGAATGAAACAGCATTTCTTCTATCCTGAATTAAGAACAAATGAAAAAGGAGAAATAATAATTTCATTCACCGTTCCTGAAGCATTGACTAGATGGAAATTTATGGGATTTGCTCTGACAAAAGATTTGAAGAGTGCAATAGTTTACAATGAAACTGTAACTCAAAAAGATTTGATGATTGTACCAAATCCGCCAAGATTTTTAAGAGAAGGCGATGAAATTTATTTCACTGCAAAAGTCAGCAATCTTTCGGATCAGTTCACTTTCAGGTTCAGCAACATTGCAGTTGTTTGATGCTTTCACAATGAAGCCGATCGATGCATCTATTTGAAAACACTGATAATGTAAAATCATTCACAGCAGAAAAAGGAATGAGCGAAGGTTTAAGCTGGAGATTGAAAGTTCCTCTCGGTAAAGTTGATGCAATTGTTTACAGAGTGATTGCAAAATCAGGTGAATTTTCAGATGGTGAAGAGAATGCACTTCCTATTCTTGTTAACAGGATGCTTGTAACTGAAACTCTTCCACTTCCTGTAAAAGGAAACCAGACAAAAACTTTCCTTCTGAAAAAATTGATGGAAAATAAATCAACAACTTTACAGAATTATAATCTTACACTTGAGTTCACTGCAAATCCAGCGTGGTATGCAATTCAGGCTTTACCGTATATGATGGAATACCCGTACGAATGCATTGAGCAGGTGTTCAACAGGTTTTATGCAAATAGTATTGCAACTCACATTGCAAATTCAAGTCCGAAGATCAAAAAGATTTTTGATACCTGGAAGGAAGTTGATAAAGATGCTCTTCTCTCAAATCTTGAAAAGAATCAGGAATTAAAGTCTGCACTTCTCGAAGAAACTCCGTGGGTTCTTGATGCACAGGATGAAAGTGAAAGAAAAAGAAGAGTTGGTTTGCTGTTCGATTTAACCAGAATGGCAAATGAACTTGAACGTGCTGAGCAGAAAATAAAAGAGATGCAGTATTCAAACGGTGGATGGCCCTGGTTCCCGGGTCTTCCTGAAAACCGTTTCATCACTCAATATATTGTTGTTGGAATGGGACATCTTGAAAGACTTGGAATAAAAGATATCAGAGAAAATGCTGCAATCTGGGAAATGCTGCAAGAGAGCGGTTCTTTATACAGATGTAAGAATGTATGAAGATTATGAATGGATAAAGAAGCATGGAGTTCTTGACAGAAAGAATATTGGTTACATTCAGGCACAATATCTTTATGGAAGAAGCTACTATCTCGATATTCCTGTCGATGATAAACACAAAGAAGCATTTGATTACTGGAAAGGACAGGCGCAGAAATATTGGTTGAGCAACAACAAGTATATGCAGGGAATGATTGCACTTGCTCTTTACAGGATGTATGATGCGAAGACAGCAAAAGCGATTATCAAATCAATAATTGAAAACGCAGTGTTCAATGATGAAATGGGAATGTACTTTCAAGGAAGAATGGGGATGGTGGTGGTACCAGGCTCCGATTGAAACTCAGGCATTGTTAATTGAAGCAGTTGACGAAATTGTGAAGGATCAGAACTCTGTTGATGAAATGAAAGTCTGGCTGTTGAAACAAAAGCAGGTTCAGGATTGGAAGACAACCAAAGCAACTGCAGAAGCATGTTATGCACTTTTGTTGAGAGGAAGTGATTGGCTTGCAGATACAAAAATGCCTGATATAAAAATCGGCGGACAAATGCTCGATCTGCTTAACAATCCTGAAATTCATATTGAAGCAGGAACAGGGTATTTCAAAACTTCCTGGAAGGGTGAAGAAATAAAACCTGAAATGGGTGAAGTAACCGTAACGAACAATAACAACGTTGTTGCGTGGGGTTCTCTCTACTGGCAGTATTATGAACAGCTTGATAAAATTACTCCGGCTGAAACTCCGTTGAAGATAAATAAGAAGTTGTTTCTAGAATTGGATTCTCCGACAGGAAAGAAAATTACTCCTGTTACTGAAGACACAAAACTGAAACCGGGTGATTTGATAAAAGTAAGAATTGAAATTCGTGTTGACCGCGATATGGAATTCGTTCACCTGAAAGATATGCGTGCAGCAGGATTTGAACCGATAAATGTTCTCTCAACTCATAAATACCAGGATGGATTATATTATTACGAAAACACTCGTGATGTTGCAACAAATTTCTTTATGGACAGACTGAACAAAGGTACTTATGTTTTTGAGTATCCATTGCGAGTAACTCACAAAGGAGATTTCTCAAACGGAATTACTACAATCCAGTGTATGTATGCACCTGAGTTTGCGAGTCATTCGGAAGGTGTGAGAGTGAAAGTTCAGTAAATTTTATTGGTGTTTCTAGAACCCTCTTCATCAAAAGGTGAGGAGGGTTTTTATCAATTTTCAGATTTATAAATTAGATAGTTATTTCGAAAATATGACTGGTTTTATCGGACATACTTTGAAACTCTATGCCCTCTAAGAAAGCTTATAATTGATTAATCTTGAAGAGATTTAAGGCTTAATAAGTTCCAAATATTGACAAGGCTTTTACCCCCTAAACCCTTTAGGAAATCTTTATTTTAATCCAATACTTAGCCATCTTCTGTTCGATTCTTTATTACAAACCGCATTCTTTTTCCTCCTGTAATATTCCTTATTGACATTGACAAATTTTCTGATTAAGTTTGTGTGTCCCCATAGTAGGGATACTGCCCCTGTAGCAAGGGCACAAATAATTAGGAGACATTATTGAAAGAACAAATCACAAAGCTTAAAGAGCTTGGTTTAACAGAAAGAGAGGCTGAAATATATTTAGCCCTTCTTTCTAAAAAGGAACTTACCGCACCTGAAATTGCAAAAATCACTTCAGTTAGCAGAACCAAATCCTATGAAATATTGCAAAGCCTTGTAAAGAAAGAAGTATGTAATGAAAGTTTCAAAAACGGGATTAAAGCATTCAGCAGTATAAATCCCGATATAGCAATTCAGAATTTACTGGCTGTGTATGAAGTAGGTTTGAATAAAAAAAAGATGTTGGCTGAGAAATTCCGTGATGAGCTTATGGAATTACATAATGAAAAAGAGAATATAAATGATCCATTAGACTACATAGAAGTTTTAAGTGAAGTTCGACAGATTCAAGAAAGATGGCAGACTATACAGAATAATACGAAAAGAGAATTGCTTTTTTTTACCAAACCCCCATATACGTCATCGAACCTAATTGACAATGTTTCTGCTGAAGCCAAGCTTATTATTAATAATGTTAATTGTAAAAGTATATATGAATATGGGAGCGACGCGACTACCGAGGAAAAGAAAAATCTATTAAGAATAGTTAAAGAATATCAGAAAATAGGTGAGGAAGCAAAAATTATTAAAGAGCTTCCGATGAAGATGGTTATTAGTGATGAAACTATTGCAATGTTTGCATTAAATGATAGAGTTTCTCTTAAACCGAGTATTACGACTATGATTATTGATCACCCAAGCTTTACCGCAGCAATGAAAAAAGTATTTGAAAGCTATTGGGCAGCATCAATTTCACCAGAGGACTTTGAGTAATACAAAAATAAGTTAAATATTAATCGCTTAGAAGTATCATTATTTCGTTAGCGAAACAAATAACCAATAACATTAGAGGAGAATTCTATGGAAACTGTAAAACTTTTTCAAAAACTTCTGCAAAGGGTTACACTGCCGATAATAGTCTGGGTTGTGTTTATAATTTGTTTTGGAGTTTATTCTTATGGGCAGCAGTGGGAGGTGATTTCAGAAACGCCTTCTGCCAATTTCAGTAACGGGCTTACAATTCATGAAGATGGCCTTCATGGTATGGCTGTGGGAGACAATCTTGTACTCACCACTTCGAATGGCGGCGAAAACTGGGAGATAGTAACTCCAATACCAGAGGGTGCCCCGAATGCAATTTACATGTTAACGCCAGATTCAGTTTGGGCAGTGTTCACCAGTGGCATGATATACGCAACATCGGATGGTGGGCAAACATGGGTTAATCAACCGAGTGGAACAACCAGAAGACTCTTTGATGTACAATTCATCGACCATCTTAACGGATGGGCTGTTGGTGGGTGGTCGGATGGTAGTACCTACCTTGTTCTTCGTACGACAAATGGTGGACAGACATGGGTGAACCAAAGTTTTGGTTCCGCCAGTAGCCCTACAATTCAAGCAGTCTTTTTTATCGATGCTCAAACCGGTTGGATTTGCGGAAAGGCTGATGGTCTGCCATTCGTGCAAAAAACAACGGATGGCGGTGCATCCTGGGTGAACCAGGTACTTCCCTCCTTTACGGGAACTGGAAAGTCATGCAACGACATTGACTTTGCATCCGCTGATATAGGCTGGGCTACCACCGATAGAAATAATCAAGACGGTGCAGTTATTCATACAACAGACGGTGGAACAACATGGACTATCCAGACTACAACTGATTGTGATTTAAATCGTATCGATGTTCAGGATGCTCAGCATGTGGCTTTAATGTGTAAAGATAATGGCAGTACAGGTCAAAAGATAGTGAAAATAACTACAGACGGTGGAACAACATGGACTACAAATAATTCTCCAACTTTCTCTTACAACATTAGTTACGTCGGTTCTTCAATATGGATTGGGGCAGAGATAGCCCGTATATTGCGTAGCTCTGATTTTGGGGCTAACTGGGATTACCAGTTTCAATCCTACTATTTGCAGTCTGTAGATTGGATTGACAATAATAGTGCCTGGATCGTTTCCAAATTCTCGGAACCAACAGGTTTAGCTCTGCGTACTGATGACGGCGGAAGCAACTGGTTTGAAGATGAGGATACGCCTGGTGGTAATTGGGTTTTTGTTCTTGATTCGAATACCGCCTGGATTATGATTCAGGGAAGCCCCCTTACAGCTCCTGCTATTCTTTACAGGACTACTGACGGAGGTGTTAACTGGGCTACAAGTACATTACCCGCTGGTTACATAGATGGGTTTACTTGGGTAACAGCGGATTTAGGATGGGCTTTCGGTGGATCGGGAAATATAAGACACACTACGGACGGAGGTGTTACATGGGTAGCACAAAACATGAACATTGGAATTTATATTGCAGATGTTCATTTCATCAATCCAATGGAAGGATGGGCTTGCGGGGGATACGCTGGGGAAAATGCCTTTATAAGACATACAGATGATGGAGGAGCAACGTGGACAGTGCAGGATCCCATTATCACTCCAATTATTAATGATATTTATTTCTTTGACTCATCTAATGGTATGGCAGTTGCAGATGATGGCCTGGTGCTGAAGACGTCCAATGGAGGTGCAACCTGGAGTGTTATCAGCACTATTGCAAATGAGGATCTAGATGTGCTTGTAATGTTGAATTCAACTACTGGCTGGGCAACCGGCAGCTCCATTTACAGAACTGATGATGGTGGTCAGAGTTGGACTCTGGATTGGTCTCCAACACCCATCGGAGGTGCAATTATTAGCATGGCCCTTAATCCGGCTGGAAATTCCTTGATGGCATGCGGGTCAAGCAATACAATCCTTCGATACCAGTTAATTGTTCCCGTGGAATTAATCTCATTCAACGCTGTAACAAATGGCAGCTCAGTTACACTATCCTGGAATACAGCTACCGAAACAAATAACTCTGGATTTGAGATTCTTCGTTCCAGCCAAAATGACAATGACGATTGGGAAAAGATAGGATTTGTACCCGGGCACGGAACAACAACAGAACCACAAACTTATTTATTTGTTGATGATATAAGCAATCTCACTTCTAATTCAATTTCTTACAGACTAAAACAAATTGATTTTGATGGGACGTTTACTTATTCCAATGAAATAGAAGTTGAAGTTGATTTTGCTCCATCAACATATTCCCTTTCACAAAACTACCCCAATCCATTTAACCCGACAACCATAATTACTTTCGGCATACCTATAAAATCTCAAGTTACACTGCAAGTATTCAACTCCATCGGAGAACTTGTAGCCTTATTGGTTAATGAAGAAAAACCTGCAGGCACTTATGACTTGACTTGGTATGCAGAGGGATTACCAAGCGGAATATATTTTTATAAATTGCAAGCTCCCAACTTCACACAAACTAAAAAGATGATTTTACTAAAATAAAATCCAACAACTTAATCCATTTTTCTCCAACCCCTGCTTAATAACATAGGCGGGGGTTTTTTATTTAAATGCTATTAGAACCTCATTTACAATAATGCTTATCAAATTATACCACAACAGTCCTGCTTGTTGATCATTCAAACCTGTATAGTTTGTAGTAGCCACCACAACCAGATTGAAATATGGGACAATAACAATAAATTGACCTGCCCATCCGTTAGCGAAAAAGAACTTATAATTATTTTCAGTTGCCCTCCACCAGTAATATCCGTAACTGCTTCCGTAGGGAATAACGTTCTGAGTTGATATTTGAAATTTAGTCGACTCATTTATCCATTCTTCCGATACTACCTGTTCATCTCCCCATTTGCCTTTATTTAATGCAAGCTTACCAATCCTGAGCATATCATCGGGAAATAAAAATAACCGGACTCCTCCATAATTAAATCCACGGTTGTCTGTAGTCCAAACTCTGTCACTAATTCCCAACGGAGAAAAAAGATACTGTTGGGCAAATTCATTTGCTGTCATATTAGTAGCCTGACTCAGCACAACTGAAGCAAGATGTGCAGCCCCATCACTATAATTGAATGATTCACCAGGTACTGAAACGAACGGTTTATTTATTATATAAAGTAACTTATCAGGAGAAGTATACCATTGCATAAATTCTGATGGGCCCGGAATTTCAGACCATTCTAAACCGCAGGACATTGTTAGAAGTTGCTTTATTGTTATTTGACCTTTAGCAGAGTCCAGGTCATTAACTAGTGGTCGGATGTAACCATCAATCGGTTCATCAACCGATGGTATAATTCCTTTATCTATAGCAATTCCGATAAGAAGAGAAGTAACACTCTTGGTTACAGACATAACGTCATGTGTCTGAGTCTCTGCCCCTGGTAAGAAGAACTCTGCTTTGTAGAATGTATCCTGACAGGAAACTAATAAGCATTTTACTCTCCCTAAATTTCTTGCAGAATCGAAAGCTGAATTTAGCTGAACCTGGTTTATCTGAATTTGTTGAGAAGAATTAAGTGGGTCTTCAGAGCAGGACCAAAAGAAACATATCAGAACGTAGCAAAAGAAATAAAAATACTTTTGCATAAATAGCCCCATGTTATAGTATAAAATTATTCTTAACTGTTCTTAAAACAAGAAAAAATTTATACAAAAGCAAAACTAATTCTATGCCATGTTAGGTTAATACTTTACTTAATTTCTTCCCGACCATCTGAATACTTTGCAAATCTTCCTGTCTCTCTTGAATGCACGTTATCATATCTTGACCACGGCCAGCCACCAAATTGTGTCTTACGATAATCATCAAATGCATCTTGTATTTCAGCAGCACTATTCATTACAAAAGGTCCGTGCTGTACTACTGGTTCATTGATAGGCTTTCCCTGAAGCAATAATAGGAAAGCATCCTTACTCCCGTTTTCAATAATTACTTTTTGATCTGCCAGTAAGTCAAGTGAGTGATATGATTCTATTGTAACTCCTGCAATATTTATAGTTGATCCTCTGTAAAAATATAGTGATCTGTTTACCTCAAGTGATGCAGAAGGAATAGTCCATTGAGCATTTGCTTCCATCTTTATTAGCCAGATTCCTAACTTATGTTCAGGTTCATTTGCCCAACTATCGGGAGCAGGTGCTGGTGCAGTCACGTTTCCAATGTTTCCAGCTATAATAGTTACCTCTATTAATTTCCCATTTTTATCTTTTTCAGAAACCACAGGTATATCTTCAGCCCAAAGCATTTTATAGTGAGGTCGGGAAAATTTTTTTGCTTTTGGTAAATTGAGCCAAATCTGAAAAAGTTCTAAAGGATTAGGTTTATCCTTATTCAGAAGTGGAAACATTTCAGCGTGTTGAAGTCCTGAACCTGCAGTCATCCATTGCACATCTCCATTTCCATATCTTCCGGAAGCTCCATGCGAATCAGAGTGATCGACAAAACCATTCAACACAACTGTGACAGTTTCAAAGCCCCTGTGTGGATGTGCAGGAAAACCGGGTACAATATCACCGTGATACATTCGCCAACCGTCTTTTGTAGTAAAGTCCTGTCCAAGGTTTCTGCCTGCTAACGAAGCAGCTGGCCCTAGTTGATCGTTACCGGCAGGATAATTATCCAGGTGATGTACGCAAAATAAAAATGGATCTTTAGTCTCCCAGGTAAATCCCAGAGGTTTAACATTGATTATTAATTTATTATACATTTTAACTCTCTTTTAATTAAAACAAATTATTAATGGGACAGGTTTCTCTACTTTTGGCAGACTATCCCTACAACTCATTCCAAACTAATCGGTGTTTCCAGGAATTTTTTATAAAAATCTCCTCCAACTGCAGTTATTATATTTTTACGCAAAGAACGTAAATTGGGACTGGCAATTATTTCACGCCATTCATTCTGCATTGAATTATATTCCTCTACTCGTTCAGTCAATCTTTTGTAATTTTCTTGCAGACCAGAACATTCTTTCCTGAGATCACTAAATTTATTCTTTAGACTTGAGTACTGTTCTGTCATCCTTTCGAGCTTAGAATTTAATTCCCTGTTAGCATCTCTAAGTCTTCTATTTTCCACCCGGAGTTCTTCCAGTTCTCTTCTTAATTGTGAATCATCAGTAGTATTATCAAGCCTTTCCCTCAAACCGTTTACGCTGTCTACCAGACTCTGATTTCCTGCTCTTAATTCTTCTATTTCTTTTATCAGGTTGGAATTATCTCCCGTGTAACTTTCCAGTTCGTAAACTCTTTTTTCGAGCAGTTTATTTTTTCCCTCCAGGTCCTGAATTTCGGATGATTGAAATTTATCCGGCAGCCATGGCTTTGCAAGCATAAAAGGAATTAAAGATGATTCCTGCACATTTTCATTCTGTGAAGGCTGCGAAATAAAACAATAGCCGGATTGTATTCCGTTTGCCGAAGTATACAGAAGCAGAATATTAGCAACTGCCAGCAATAATCTGGAAGACCCTGAAACATTTTTTACCAGCCTGTTAGTAAGATAAAAACCAGCAAGACCTGACAATAAAAGTGAAACAAAGAAACAGAAGGCTTGATAATCTATACTCTCGACTAAATAAGTTGTTAGCTTGAACAAAATTCCGGTTGAGATCCAGATGAACAATGACATCGAAGAAAGGGTAAAGCCCTTTTTTGTCGTTATAAAACCTTCTTCTTCAATATGAATATCATTTGTATTTGGTGACATAATATTTTAGATGTTTGTTTGTTGACGTAATAATATACTTATTTTTTTATGTATTGTCAGTTAACAGACTTAATTTAAACAAGTAGAATTCATTAAAGGAAGACATAAGTGAAAAATCAGACTGAAAGACAATCGCAAAATACAATTGCAGTTTTTATTGACTTTGAAAATTTATATTACTCTTCACTCAATAATTACGGTGAAGCACCAGATTTAATGTTAATAAGGAATTTATGTGAGAAAAAAGGTGGCATTGCTTCAATACAGGCATTTGGAGATTGGGTTCGTTTTAACGATCAGATAGACGGTCTTCAAACAAGCGGAATACAACCTGTTTTTACACCTTTATCCCGGACAGAAAAAAGCAGTGCGGATACTTTTATTTGTGTTCACGCAATGAAGCTTGTTTATGCAGAATGAAAATATTAATACTTTAATATTGGTTTCCGGAGATCGTGATTTTATACCATTGTTGAATGAATTAAGGTCACTCGGGAAAAGTACTTTTTTAATGGGAGTTCCCGGGTCAATATCTCGCGATCTGGTAAATGTTGCAGATGGATTAATTGAATATCAACCAGCAAAAATTAAACCTAAGGAATCGAAATCATTGCAATCTCCACAAAAGAAATTAAGTGAACAAATAGAGAACAGCATTATCTCATTATTAAAGAAAGAGAATCGCAGAGTAAACGTTGCAACTATTGGAATAAGAATTAAGAAGGAACATCCATCGTTCAATCACAAAGAGTTTGGATTTGATAAACTATCGCATTTTCTTGACAGCTTTTCACAAATAAAAATTGAGTATGATGAAGATAAGCTGGTAGCGTATGCAAGTTTGGTCAAATAAGTTTTCTTCGGGGTCACTTTTCTTCTGCAAACCTGTTTCTCAGTTCAACTGGTTTTGTTTTGCTCTTCATTTTCAAGTTCAGCATCTCAACAAAAACAGAAAATGCCATCGCAAAATAGATGTAGCCTTTTGGTATATGCTGACCCAATCCTTCTGCAATCAGAGAAACACCAATCAACAATAAAAATGAAAGTGCAAGCATTTTAACAGTTGGATGTTTCTCAACAAAGTCACTTATGCCTTTGGATGAGACCATCATTACTCCGACTGCTATTACAACTGCAAGCACCATAATTATTAATTCCTGTGCCATTCCAACAGCGGTAATAACTGAATCCAGTGAAAAAACAATATCGAGTAAGCATAATCTGAACAATTACATTTGCAAAATGATTTTGCAATCTTAGTGGACTTGTGCACTTCTTCACCTTCAAGCTTGTCGTGGATTTCAAAAGTGCTTTTGGCAATGAGAAATAATCCACCACCAATTAAGTATTAAATCTCTTCCGCTTATTTCCTTTCCTAAAACTGTAAATAGCGGAAGTGTTAATTTCATTATCCAGACGATTGAAAACAGCAAAAGTATTCTTGTAATCATTGCAAGTGACAAACCTGTCAGTCTTGCTTTGTTCTGCTGTTCCTTCGGAAGCTTCCCGGAGAGGATTGAAATAAAAATTATGTTGTCAATGCCAAGTACAATTTCCAGCACTGTCAATGTAAGAAGTGCTATCAAAGATCCGGGTTTGTAATCCATTCCAATTTGTCATCTCAGATTATTTTGTTAAATAGTTTGTTGTTTTGAAGAGGCTTGAAGATCATCATAAGTAAGATTCAGAGCCTCAGCAGAGAGAAGAAACTTTGTGTAATCTTTTTGCGGATTATTAAACACATCATTTATCTTACCGCTTTCAACGATCTCTCCATCTTTCAATATAATTACGCTATTAGCAAGGTTTCTGAGTATTTTCAAATCGTGACTAATGCAGATCATTGTAAGATTAAATTCTTTGTTTAAATGCTTAAAAAGTTTAACCAGCTTTAATTGTGATTCAATGTCCTGTGCCGAAAATGGTTCATCGAGAATTAGTAAAACAGGTTTAGTTGCGAGGATTCTTGCTAACGCTGCTCGCTGCTGTTCACCACCACTAAGTTGAAATCCTCTTCTCTGATAAAGTTCTAATGGAAATCCAACTGAAGTCAGCACAGCTTCTCTCTCATTTTCAAGATTATTTTTTTCAACACCATTAATTGTTAAAGCCTCGTCAATTATAGTCTGAACTTTCCTGAATGGATTTAATGTCTCGCCGTGATTTTGAAAAAGTATCTGTATCGGGCTGCTTTTTTTACCATCTGTTGTTGAAGTTAAAATTATTTTTCCGTTGTCTGGGTTAATTATTCCTGCAATTACTTTTGCTAATGTTGATTTGCCCCCACCAGATTCACCGGCGATTCCAATTATTTCTCCCGTCTCAACTTCAAATGAAACATTTTTTAAAATATCAAATTGCTTCTTGCTTTCTTCCTTCATGAAAACCGAGTAAGAAATATTTTCTACTTTAAGAAGAGACATTGTTTAATTCTTTAAATGATTCTATAAAATTTTTCATCCTATCATCAGGTGAAGTGATCAGTTTGTTCGGGGTAACAAATGAAGAAAGCATTCCATTTGATAGATAAGCTATATAATCGGACACTTTGATTGCAAAGTTTATATCCTGTGTAACAATCAGAACTGATTTATCATTGTCTCTAACATAATTTTTTATCTTCAGTAGAATAAGATTCATCACTGCATAATCAACTCCTGAAGTCGGTTCATCAAGAATAAGCAAATCGGGATTTGCGAGCAAAGCGAGAACAATTAATAGTCTTTGAGCCATCCCGCCACTCAATTCATAAGAGTGCATCCCGGATAATTTTTTATAAGATGGTAGTAAAAAGAAAAGAAGTAGTTCTTCAATTTTAAGTGGACTTATATTTGAAAGATCAAAGTAATACTTGATTTTCTTCAGTGGGTCGAAACTGTTGGCAGCATCTTGAAAAACATAACGAATGTTATGCTTCCTTATATCTTTTATCTTTTCTTCTGAAGAATTTAGTACATCCGTACCATTTCCGCCGGAGGCAGATCCGCCTGTGGCGGAGAAAATAACCTTCCCTCTTACTTCATATTCTGATTTTGATAGAAGTGCAGTGAGTGATTTTATGAGCGTTGATTTTCCAGAACCATTCTTCCCAAGAATTGTGTAAACTTTTCCAACTTCGACATCAAACCTGATGTCATTTAACACATTTCTTTGTGTTTCATTATCAAGAATTGAAACTGAATTTATGTTTACACTAAGCATTAGTAAAAATGTTGTTTTTCTTTTACTCAACAAAATAATAAATTGACGTGAGAAATTACCATTTGTAATACACATTCTTCTTAATGAACATCAAAATATTAAATCTTCTCATTCTTTCTTTTCTTTCTTTACTGATTATTTCATGTGATTCGAAACAATCCGAAGATAGTAATCGTATTGTAGTCGGAATTTCTGCAGATGTTCGGACTTTTTATTTGCTGTTTGCTTGTAGCATTTTGGAAAAAAGTGGACTGTATAAATATCCGATACTCGCAAAGAATCAGTTATGAACTATTAATTAGACTATTATGAAATCAGATATTGTAAAGACACTTTTTACCCGGTTTTTATCTTCGTTGCTGACACTCTTTCTTCTTGTAAGCTTTCTATTTATAATTATAAGACTTTCTCCAGGAGATCCAACGGACAAATACATATCTGCAAAACTTGGCAGCGAACTTTCGGAAAGAATAGCAGAAAAGTTTTCACTTAATCAACCTGTGACTGAACAATACCTTTCATTCATTTCAAATGTTTTTAGTGGAGATATGGGTGTGTCTTACAATTACAGGCTTCCTGTTTTTGAGGTAATCTGGAAATACTTTTCATTTACACTTTTATTTGCATCAATAAGTTTTATTCTTCAGATGAGTCTAAGTATCTGGCTTGCACTTTGGGTGATAAAAAAATCTAAAAAAAGGTTAGACAATTTTGTAAATAACTCCGCATTTTTTATTTATTCCATTCCCGCATTTGTACTTGGGTGTAGCTTTGATTTACATTTTTTCAGTTAAACTCAAGTTATTCCCAATTTCAGGTTTGAAGTCTATTGATTATGATTACTTACCTTACTTTTCTCAAGTCTTGGATAAAATACATCATCTGGTTTTGCCTTTAATAACTCTCACTGCGGCTGGCGTTGCTTTATTTTATAAATACATTAAAGAAAGTATGGACGACGTTCTTCATCAAACCTTTGTCATTAATTTAAGAGCATCCGGAGTGGATGAAAATATTATTCTTCGAAAGCATGTAATCCCGAATGCATTAAGACCATTAATATCTGTTGCTGGTGTTGAACTTGGAATACTTTTAGGTGGAGCGCTAATTACCGAAGTAATATTTAGTCTTCCAGGTATGGGCAGACTGACAGTTGATTCTATTTTTTCACGTGATTATCCATTGGTAATTGGCTGTGTATTCACTGCGGGAGCTGTTATGATTCTGGCAAACTTTTTTGCTGATTTTATTAAGTTGAAAATTGATAAAAGATTAGTTAAAGGAATTCTTAATTGAAATCCGGATTTAAAATAATTCACTGGATAATTTTTCTTTGGCTGTTATTAGTAATAATCCGTTTTGAATTGATAATTGATTCTCTCTCGTTGATTCTTAAATACATCAGTCTGTTTTTTACTGATACTTCTTCAGCGTTTGTTGTTTTAAATTTTAGCTTTGTTGATGCGTCTTTATCTACACTGCTTTTTCTTTTAATTATTCCCCTGATACTATTATTCAAAAAAGATTAAGTTTTGTCACAAGCAAATTGAATTTCTCTTTCGCTTTTCTGGTATTAATCATTTTTGTTTTTCTTTTTGCGCCAATAATCACAGATGAAAATCCTGAATTCTCAAAAAATCTATCGGTAACAAAATTGCTTCCACCTTTCAGTTCTGTAAAACAGCTTGAACTTAAGTCTGATGAAGACAATGATATATCAGATGCAGAAGTGTTCCGAAAGGAATCAGAAAAAGTTATCATGCCTTTATTTAACAATAGTATTATTCTTGCAGATAGTTTTAAGGTAGCAGATAAAGTTGTCTATTATCAGAAAAACAAAGCTTATGAAATTGAAAGCGAATCCTTAATAAATAAAGCTGGAATTCCTGTTATAGAAGAAAAATTTTATTTACTGGGCACCGATGAGTTTGGAAGAGATATATTTTCCAGACTTATTTATGGAACTCGCATTTCTATTTTTGTTGGATTAGGTGCAGTTGTTCTATCATTTATAATAGGCATTATTTTAGGATTCATCGCAGGTTATCGTGGAGGTTTTCTGGATGTGGTACTCAATCGTTTCGCAGAAATCTTTTTAGCATTCCCGGTAATTTATCTTGTCGTTCTAATTTTAGCTTTGTTTGGCAGTTCAATTTTTTCCATCATAATAGTTTTAGGAATTTCCGGCTGGATGAGTCTATTTAAAATTGTAAAGAGTGAAGTTCTATCCATTAAACAAAAAGATTTTTTTTCAACGGCTGAACTTGTTGGTTTGAAAAAGTCTCAATTGCTATTGAGAGAAATATTACCTGTGATTATTGCTCCTGTATTAGTTAATCTGGTGTTTCTGTTCAGTAATGTGGTTCTCGCAGAAGCTGCGTTGAGTTATCTTGGTCTTGGAACAGGTAACATTTATCCTTCCTGGGGATCTATGATAAGTTCCGGTCAAGAATATATTACTAAAGCATGGTGGTTAATTGCTTTTCCAGGATTGGGATTAATTTTAACTCTATTTGCGTTTAATTCATCAGGGAGAATGCTTGGCAATATGATTAATCCAGGGATTAAGGAATGATAAATACTCGCTACGAAATAATAAAAAAACTCGGAGAAGGAAGAAGCACCGTTTATCTTTGCCGCGATATTGAATTTCCGGAAAAAGAATATGCAATAAAAATTCTACCTCCCGTTAAAGATAATTATGAACATGAAATATTTTTTAAGGAATTTTTTACTCTTCAGAGACTTGAACATCCCGGTGTTATTGAAGCTTTTGAAATAGGAAAGGTACTTCATTCAGATGGAGAAGCTGGAATTGAACTCGGTTCAACTTTCATAACAATGGAGTACTTTGAAGGAGAAGAATTACTATCTTCAATAAAGATACGCGATGAAAAAAATCTGAAGGAAATTGTTAAGCAAATTTGTTCTGTTCTTTACTACCTTCATCAGTCAAAATATATTTATTATGATCTTAAGCCCGAGAATATACTTGTTTCATTCAAAGGTAAAAATCCGCGAATTAAACTTATTGATCTTGGCCTTGCTGAGTATTCTCCATCGTCATCCGACTATGAAATAAAAGGAACGGCATATTACATAGCTCCGGAACTTTTAAAGAAAGAAAAACATAATCACTCAGTAGATTTTTATTCGCTTGGAATAATACTATACCAGATCATCTATAGCCAATTTCCATTTAATGCGAAGAGTGAATTAGAAATTTACAAGTCTGCAATTGAGGATGTATTTGATTTCCCGCCATCGGATGGTTTTACACAAGAGTTTTTAAGCGTTGTTAAAAAGTCATTAGAAAAAGATGTTGAGAAAAGATATAGCTCGGCATTGGCAATCATTAAGGATCTGGGTTTTGTACTTGATGTGTCATTAACTGAAGAATTTTTACCAGCCAGAGTATATTCCTGCCGAGAAGATGCAATAAATACAATCACCAAATATTGTTCTGATAAAAGCAGTAGTGAAGTATATACAATTAAGGGTTTTGATGGGGTTGGAAAAACTTCATTGCTACGTAAAATACAGGAACTAAATAACGATGCTGTAATTATTTCTGAGGTTAAAGGAAAGTCTGCTGAACAGTTAATTATTTACTTTCTCAGACAAATAATTTTTTCTAAAACAGTATTCCCAAATTTTTTAAAGGAAGAGAAGCTAACTCTCTTAAATTTGCTGAGAAAGAGCGAGAGAGAAATAATTGATGAACTTCTTGCGACTGTCGCTTTGCTAACATCAAAAAATAAATTTATTCTGTTACTTGATGATTTTAATCTATATGATTCTCTTGCAAGTGACTTTCTTGTAGAAATCATTCCCTTGTTGCAGGTGAATAGTATTAAAGTGATTTTTGCTGAATCTTCCGGGCATAGCTTCCTTTCTTCAAGAATTAATAATGTTAAGGAAATTACTTTAGGTCCTTTTACTCAAGAAGAAATGATACTTTTTATAGACGAGAGTTATAGCTCAGATTTTCCAAAAGAAGATATTAAGAACCTAATTTCTGCTAATGCTGATTTAATTCCAGGAAACATCATATCATTTATCAAGGATTTGATTCTATTCGGGGTAATGAAATTTTCAGAAACAGGCGTCATATTTTCTGATGAAGAAAATAAGCTATCAGACCTGACAGAAACGCACTATACAATCTATGATTTGAGATTAGCAAATCTCTCCAGGCGAGAATTGACAACTGCGAAAATTATTTCAGCATTAGACATCTATATTGATCTAAATCTTATGTCGTTGTTAATTGGACTACCCCGCGTAGAGATGGAAAATATAATTGTAAATCTTCAGTTGAATAATATCATTCAAAAATTTAGTTCCGGACAGACAATTATTTTTACATCTGAGGCTATCAAAAAATATATTTATGCTTCTGCTGAAAATAAGAAAAAGTTGCATTTGCAGATCGCTAAAAGATTTACTGAAAAATTACCATCACTAAATAGACTTGAAGAAGCAAGACATTACGAACTTGCTGGAGCTTATGAAAAGAGTTTTAATATTACGATGGATGAGCTTAATGAAGTAGAGAAACTTTCAGCTTATTCATATATGCAAAGAATACTCAACCATTTGCTGCAGTTTCCACTCGAGAAAAAATTGATTGACCCAGTAAAAATCAAACTTAGCGAGGTTTACTTTAAATTAAATGAATTTAAGTCATCTATTAAAATTATTGAAAGTATTCAGATACCAGAATTAAATGAGGAAGAATTAATTAAAATTAAAACCATTGAAGCAGGTTCATTAATCGGTATAGGGGAGTATGAATTAGCAAAAAAAGCTATAAAAAATTTACTAAATAGAACTAATGATGCTGCTGAAAAAAAGCGGCTTACTGTTGAGCTAGCCTATGCAGAATTTGAACAGAAAAACTATACTCTTGCTGAAGAAAATTGTAATTTGATTTTAGACAATTCAGAACTATCTAACGAGCTAAACGGCAGGTGCTATAATTTAAAAGGAATGTTAAGAGTATATAAGGATAATGATCTTACATCAGCATTAAAAAATTTTCAAATGGCATTAAAATTTTTCAAGGAGGCAAACTTATTAAATTTTGTAGCTGCAATGGAGAACAACATTGGTAATGTATGTAATATTTTAGAAGATTATAGAAGTGCAGAAGAACACTGGAAAATGGCTTCTCAGATCAATCAATCAATTGGCAACCTTAACTGGGATGGTATTCTCCTTCAAAATATCGGAGTATTTTACTTTAATAGACAAAAGCCAGACTTGGCGATAAATTCCTATAAAAAAGCTCATAAAATATTTTTAAGTCTGGGTAATGAGATCAACAGGGGACTAATACTTATTAACCTTGGGGAAGCTTACATGAAAATCTGTGAATATGAAAAATCATTCTCCTCCCTTATTGAAGCCACAGAGATTTTTAAACATCTTGGTGACTTTGAGGAACTTGCCGAAGCTCTCTTTTTATTGGGTAAATTTTATTTTTTAATAGGAGTAAAGCACAGGTTAAATGAAATAATAAATTCGTTAAAATCCTATCTTTCAACTCACAAGCTGCCCTCAAAACATAACTTGAACTATAAGTACCTTAAAGTTTTAAGCTTAAATAATAATGAAAGTAAAACTTCAACAGAGGAATTAAAACTGATAAGTGAAGAATATAAAAAGTATGATAATAAAAACAATTACCTGGATAGCCAGTTTTTATTAGTCTTATCTCTTATTTTAGAAGCTAAGTACACAATTGCTCTTGAGGAAATAAATCAACCGTATCTTATTGATTTCTGTTCACAAAATTCTATATTGGAGGCACAGAGGGAATATTTTTTAGGAATTATCTCAAAAAATTATGAATCAGAAAAACTATTATCACCTCTCGTGCATTTTGAAAAAGCTTATGACTTAATTAAAGATGAAAGCGTAACTGAGTTAACATGGAAGGTTATGTACGAGATTTCTCAGTTATATATTGAAAGGGGTAATTATACAAAGGCGAAAAGATTTGTTGTTTATTCAAGAGAATTAATTTATTTCATTGCTGAAAAGTTGGAGTCACCGCAGTTAAGGGCCGCATATTTAAAGAATACTGAACGACTCGAAACCTTAAAAAAATTGGAAAGTTTTTACCCAGGTTAAAAATTATGACCGACGGCAATATCAACATCAAAGTTTTTTCAGATTCTACCGACTTCGTACCTGTTACATCAGCTCTGAAGCAGTTAGAAATAAAGGGCTTCCCATTAAATATAACATTTCCAGGCGAATTTGATATAAATAATAATGATATAGTCATACTTAAAATTGACACGCTTGATTCCAGACATTATAAAGCAGCATTAAAAAGTAAGCAAGAAGTTTCAAATAGGTTCATTATAGTAATCAGGAATACTGACGCTCTCCTGGTAACAACTTTGTTAAAACAAGGTTTTTTTGACATTTTTGTCTTTCCTTATGAGGTCTTGAAGTTTACCTCATTCCTTTCTGAATTCATTTCAAATAAAGTTTATATAACTGAAACAAACCGCATTGGGACATTTGGGATGAATAGACAAGGAATTAATTCTATTCTTGGCGAATCTGATAAATTAGTGCAGGCAGTTGAATTGGCAACCAAAGTATCTGAGAAAAGTAATTCCAATGTGTTAATTCTTGGTGAAACTGGTACAGGTAAAGGATTATTTGCAAGAGCAATTCATAATAACGGTCCTGCTAGCCAATTTCCATTTATAGATATTATTTGTACCGCTATTCCTGAGAACCTTCTTGAATCTGAACTTTTTGGATATGAGGCTGGTGCTTTTACTAGTGCCAGAACAAGAAAGATTGGACTTTTTGAACTCGCTGACAGAGGCACATTGTTTCTTGATGAAATTGGCGACCTGAGTAATAATATTCAAACGAAACTCTTAAGAGCAATAGAAAAAAAAGTTATGAAAAGGTTAGGGGGAGTGTTAGATATTCCAATTAATGCAAGGATTATTTCTGCTACAAATAGGGATTTAGAGCAAATGGTAGAAAGAAACCTTTTTAGAAGAGATCTATTTCATAGATTAAATGTTGTATCAATAGAAATTCCTCCTCTTAGAGATAGAGAAGAAGATGTTGTTTTATTGGCGAACAACTTTATTCAGGAGTTTAATAAACAATTTAATAAATCTGTTAAAAAACTCGATAAGGATATTCAGCATTTATTAATGGGCTATACGTGGCCGGGTAATGTCCGCGAGTTGAGAAATACAATTGAGCGGGCTGTACTCTTATGCGAAAATAAAAAATTAAGTCTTAAAGATTTTGCAGGTCTTATTAACAACAGTTCAGTAGTTGCTAAAGAAATTAATGATACACAGTCGGTTCCATCAAATGTAATCAGGTTAGATATCAATTATGGTGTTACTAATCTTAGAAAGTTGGATAAGCAATATGCGAGTGAAGTTTTATTAAAATTAGGTGGTAATAAGACTCAAACTGCAAAATTGCTTGGAATTTCCAGACCAAAACTAGACACACTACTCAAGAAATAATTTTAGTTTGATGTTGCACTCATTTATAAAATCTTTGTTTTTCTCATATTTTTAGGCTTTCTAATTTCTTAGTAGATAGAAAAGAACAGTAATATTTTTTTACAATGCCTCTTATTTGACTGGGTAAAGTCGTAAATATTACGTCTAAAAAAGCTCTTTCCGATGAATTTTCAAGTAAACGGCAAAATTTTCATGGCATAAGCATTGGACTGCTAACAGGTGCTGCTTGTATGCAGTTTTAGGGTGTAGTGTATGTCAAACTACTAGTAGTGTGTCATAATTAACTTAGTGGTACTATGCGAACTATATTATCCATAGCCCTTATTTGGGGACTATTCATATCCGGATTCGCTCAGGTTGCTGATAATGTTCAAGAAGCGACCCGATATCGGGTTAATCAGGATAATATAACTACCTTAGCTGAGAACCACGCCTTTCAATCATTTGAAGTTACTCAAAGTGAGTTGAAATTTCTTGAGAGAAGATCAAGCTCACAACTTGAGGAACTTGGCGGTCGGTACGGCTGGATAAGATCAGGCTCACAGCTTGAAGAACTTGGCGGTCGATACGGCTGGATAAGATCAGGCTCACAGCTTGAAGAACTTGGCGGTCGGTACGGCTGGATAAGATCAGGCTCACAGCTTGAAGAACTTGGCGGTCGATACGGCTGGATAAGATCAGGCTCACAGCTTGAAGAACTTGGCGGTCGGTACGGCTGGATAAGATCAGGTTCACAGCTTGAAGAACTTGGCGGTCGATACGGCTGGATAAGATCAGGCTCACAGCTTGAAGAACTTGGCGGTCGGTACGGCTGGATAAGATCAGGCTCACAGCTTGAAGAACTTGGCGGTCGGTACGGCTGGATAAGATCAGGTTCACAGCTTGAAGAACTTGGCGGTCGGTACGGCTGGATAAGATCAGGCTCACAGCTTGAAGAACTTGGCGGTCGGTACGGCTGGATAAGATCAGGCTCACAGCTTGAAGAACTTGGCGGTCGATACGGCTGGATAAGATCAGGTTCACAGCTTGAGGAACTTGGCGGTCGATACGGCTGGATAAGGTAGAATGAATTAGTTCTCCAAAGTATACTTTGTTAAGCCTTCAATCTATATTGAAGGCTTTTTTATTATTTAGGGGAAGTGTTTATTTTTCTGATATAATTTGTGGATGGTGATTAGAGATTACCGGCATTTTCTAAGAAAGGTAATTTGACTTCTTAACTTTTGAAAAATCCTGTGCATTCTGTTTAATATGCTAAGAATATCTTTCCTTATAATATTCCTGTCTTCCGTAGTGTTTGCGCAGGAAATTTCCCGCATTTCTTTGATTCAAGATGAGGTTAGTCATTCCATTCCATCATATAATTATCAGGGGACGATCTACGTTTCTTTAAAACACTTTGCAGATGGTTTAGATGTAAGTAACAATATATCCGATGCAGGTAGCGTTATTGAAATTATTTTTAAAGAAGTTATTCTCCGATTCACTTCGAAAACTCCGTATGTATTAATTACTTCAACAGTATCAGGAGAATCAATAATTCATCAGCTTCCTACATCTGCACATTTAATTGATAATTTTATTTTCGTCCCGTTGAATGAAACAATTGAACTTTTTAATAAATATTATGATAGATCGCTGGCAGTGATAAGTCCGGGAAAAGTAATTGTTCTTAGTAAGGATCAACAACAGATAAGTAAAATTCAAAGCATTTCTTTAGATCAAAATGAAAAAGGGACTTATGTTCATATAAAAAGTAATATATTATTCACGTCACAATTAACTCAAGAAGACAGTGATTCTTTTACTCTTACAATTAGAAACGCTTCAACATTTGGAAATAATTTTGAGGATCTTATTCCAATTGGACTTTTAAAATATATTGGGGTTTCTGACGTAAATCAAAATGTAGAAATCAGGATAAAGAAAACAAATAAAAATATTGCCAGTGAATATTTTAATCCTGGCGTAAAGAACGAGTTAATAGTGCATCTTTTTGAACGAGAGGATTCACAATGGCTGGAGAGAGAAAGCAAACACTTCAAAGTCATTTACAAAGAATATCATTCTCATTTGATTAACAACGTTTTGGTTAGTGCTGAGAAAGCATTTAAAACCATTTCAGAGTTATTTAATTACGTGCCGGATGACAAAATAATTATTAATACCTATGATGTAAGTGATTATGGTTTTGCGGCTACAAGTACGACACCTCAGAATTTTATTAGGCTCGAGATTGAACCAATGGAACCTGGTTACGAGGTAGTTCCATATAATGAAAGAATCCAATGGCTGATAAGCCATGAACTTGTTCATGTTATTGTGAATGATGCAGAGGTGGGATTTGAGTCCTTTTGCAGATCAATTTTTGGAAAAGTGCCTCCTGAAAAAACTCAACCGCTCTCTGTTTTCTATGGTCTCTTAACAAATTATAATCGTTATTCGCCTCGCTGGCATCAGGAAGGGATTGCGGTTTTTTTTGAGACCTGGTTAAGCGGTGGATATGGAAGAGTGCTTGGCAGTTTTGATGAAATGTATTTCAGAACTATCGTAAGCGAAGGGGAAACCTTTCCATCACAGTTAGACCTGGAAACACTTTTAAGCCACAATTCTATTCTGCTTGAAAATATTCATTACATCTATGGCGGAAGATTCGTGGCTTATTTAGCAATTGTTTATGGTACAGAGAAAGTTCTTGATTGGTTCAGAACAAAAGAAGGAGATGCTTACAGCGGCTTTGAAGGAAAATTCAAAAAAGTATTTAATAAAGATTTTTATGAAGCATGGAATGACTTTATTTCTTATGAAACAAAATTTCAAGCAGAAAATATTAAAATATTGGAGAAAGCAGAACAAACAAA
The DNA here is from genome assembly GCA_963699475.1 of uncultured Ignavibacteriaceae bacterium. Taxonomy (GTDB): domain Bacteria; phylum Bacteroidota; class Ignavibacteria; order Ignavibacteriales; family Ignavibacteriaceae; genus IGN2. The sequence continues at coordinate 408,589 of CAVOUA010000004.1, forward strand.
ACTTAGAAAAATAAGTTCTGAAAATTTAGGATGGATTTCACGCCCATATTATGACAGTCCAAGTAATTCTATAGTATTTATTTATCACAGACCTCACGAACTAACTTCATTGCAATCTCTTGACTTAACAACAGGCGTTTCTAACAAATTTATTTCAGTCGCTACACCAAGTATGATACAGGTTTCCTCTATTGCACTTGATGAAGTTAACGGATTATTGTTTTACACAACGAAGAACAATCAATTATTCAGAGACATCCATGTTTATCACTTAGAATCCGGTGAAGAGAAGATGCTTTTTGAAAATGCTAGAGTAGGTGATCTGGCTGTTTCACCGGTAACTCACGATCTGTGGGGAATTCAGCACGATGCAGGTTTCGCTACTTTAGTTTATTCACCTTATCCATACAGAGAAATTAATCGGTTGATTACATTTGATCTCGGTGATGAAATATTTAATCTTTCAATCGAGGATATGGGCAAGAAATTATCTGCAACTTTAAAGAAAAGCAGCGGTCAGCAATCTATTATTGTATTCGACGCTGAATCTGTTCTAGCTGATTCATCTTTTCGTTACCAGGTGATTTCCAGCAGTGGTTCTCCTGAAAATTCTTCATGGAGCAGAGATGGAAGATTTTTGTACTGGAATGCTTATACCAATGGAGTTTCGAATATCTATAAATATGATTTCAACGATAAATCTTTGAAAGCAATATCACACTGTATAACAGGATTATTTAGACCTATAGAAATTTCTCCTGACTCTGTTTTTGCATTTGAATTCAGCTCAGATGGTTTTAGGGCCGTTATATTTGGAAACAGATCCGCAAGTTTTTTACCAGCAATTAATTATTTTGGTCAACGTGTTATCGATGTTAATCCTGATTTACAAAACTGGAGCTTAAGCAGGGATTCAACAAAAATTAATCCTGTTGATTTTTCAATGGAGTCAGGATTTAATGGATTAGAAAATTTGCATATACATTCAATAATGCCCGTAGTAAGTGGATTCCAAAATCAGGTTGTCTTTGGTTTGTTTACCAGAATTTCAGACCCGCTTTTCATTCATGATTTTTATATGGAAGCAGGGGTTTCACCACTTAACGAAACGGCCAGTTATCCTCTTTGGCACCTGAGATTTAAATATGATTACAAGCAGCTTTTTTATATTGATGTTCTATATAATGGTGGTGACTTTTTTGATTTGTTCAACGATAGAAAAAGAGGCACTATAGGAACACAATTTAAACTTGGCCACACATATTTTTGGAAGTATAACAATCCAACAAAGATAAAGCAGTCAACAACTTTAACACTTTATCGAGACGTTGAGTTTATTAATGATAACCTCGTTCGGGTTTCTCAGCCAGATTTTGCAATTCTTGCAACAAATCTGAACTATAAGAGTCTTCGGAAAAGTATTGGAAGTTCAGATTATGAATTTGGAAATGAACTTAACTGGACAATAGGCTTCTACGGTACAAAATTTGACCAACCTGAAGTTGCGTTTAATTCATACATTGAATTAAGTGATTATTCTACATGGCTGTGGAATCATAATGTTTTGCACGTAAAAATTGCAGGTGGATATAACTTTGAGAACGAAAATCTCGTTCAAAGTTTGTTTTATATTGGTGGTTTTGGCAATAGAGGTGTAGATAATGATGAAATTAGGCAATTTAGAAGGATTTTTAGATTTTCAGGAATTCCAATCTATAGCCTCATTACTAATAAATTTGGGAAAATAATGCTGGAAAACGATTTTCCACCAATAAGAACTTCAGGGTGGTTACTTCTGGATCAATTTGTGAATGACTTTGATTTTGCAATTTATTCACAAGGCTTGGTTACTCAATCGGAAATTGGAAACTATTTGATTGATATTGGTGCACAAATGGATATAAAACTAAAACACTGGTATAATCTTGAATCAACTTTTTCAACCGGAATTGCAAAAGCCTGGTCTTTGTCTGGTTATAATGATTGGGAATGGTTTTTATCAATAAAATTATTAAAGGACTGATATCCCTACGATGAAATTTACTGATTTCAAAAAAAATATTGATGACGGTATTAAAAATGTAATTCCTGAAGATGAATCATCAGAAAGATTGAAAAATCTTGAAGCGATACTTAATGTTGTAAACACTATTAACAGATCGCTGATATTAGATGACGTGCTTGAGCTAGTGCTCAAAAATTCCATCAGGCTTTCAAATTCTGAACGAGGATTTATTGTTTTGCAGAATTCTGCAGGAGATCTGGAATTCAAGCTGGGGCTTAACGATCAAAATGAAAATCTTCCTAAGCAATACTTTGAAGTTAGTACAACAGTAGTTGAAGATGTTTTTCACAATGGACAGTCTATTTTTATTGAAGGCGCCCAAAGTGATGCTACTTATGATCCTACACGAAGTATTTTAAAACTTGATTTGCAAACGATTCTCTGTTCTCCATTAATTACCAATGGAAAAAAAATAGGAGTAATCTATGTTGATAGTAAGCATCTTCATAAAATTAAAGTAAGAGAAATAACAGGTACTTTTGAAATTCTTGCCGGTCAGGCAGCTACTGCAATAAGAAATGCGCAATTATTCGATGGACAGCTGAATGCATACAATGCACTTCAGGAAGCAAATGCCCAACTCATCCAGGCTGAGAGGAAAGTATTAAAATCAGGTATAGATTCTGAAATTGGCCAGTCACTACAAGGTTTGGTTCACCTTGCACTTTTAGAAACAGAAAGTCTTCTCCGGGTTATTGAAAAAACACAAGAAGATTATACCTCAAAAAATCAACTCGATGACCTTCTTTTTGACAGACTGAAGTTAAAAACTAAAGTTGCTGCAGATAGCATTAGTAATATTCAAAAATATGCACAGGTTCTGCTTGAAACTTCTATTACCGATTTGAAAAAAGATAATTATGATCTGAATAGAACTGTTCAATCCGTGATTAAATATCTTTCACCACTCAAAAAATTTGGCTCTGTAACTTTTATGACAGAGCTAAATCCACTACCCCTTTGTAATTTCGATTCTGAGCAAATACAGCATCTGCTTGTTCATCTAATAACAAATTCTTCGGATGCTAGAAAGGATACAACAATTACAATAAGGTCATATGAGAGAGACAACAAAAATTTTGTAGAAATTCAGGATGATGGTCCCGGCTTCCCGGAAAAATTCAGAAATGAGCCTTCCGCAGTATTTAATTTAAGTAACGGTGGTTATGGCTTATTTTTGTGTAAGAGTATTATTGAGAAGCATAAGGGAGAAATAAAGATTCTTCACGTAGATAAAGGTGTTTCAGTACAATTTTCACTACCTGTTATTAAATGATGGAACTGACCGTTTACAAATATTTTGAACTCTGTTATGACCTGTTGCCATTTCCAGTTGAGGTATTTAATAAAAAAGGATTTGTGTCTTATGTCAATAATGCTTTTTCAAAAAAATGGGGTTACTCACTCAGCGAACTGAATGGTTATTCCTATTCAACAGATACAGAGCTAGCGAAACGGAACATCACACAAAAAATTGATGATGTTTTCAAACATAAAAAAACATTATTGCTTAAGAATTATATTGACTCAAGATTGCTTGGAGGAGAAAAGGCTGCACCTTTCCTTAGAACCACGATATTTCCGGTAGAGGTAGAAGACGAAGTATACGTTGTGCTGTTTCATGAAGATCAGACTGATATTATTTTGGCCGAAGAAGAAGTAAGAAAAGCAAGAGATGCAAGCAAAGAAGCTGAAAGACTTAAAGGTACATTCCTTAATGTTCTCTCGCATGAACTTAGAACACCTCTGAATATTATTCTGGGTTACTCAACGATAATTAAAGAAAATTTAAAGGATAAAATTAGCAGTGAAGATAAAATTTACCTTGATAATCTTTATTCGGGAAGTGAGAGACTGTTTAAAAGCATAACTCAGATGCTTGAGTTTGCCCAAATTGAAGCAGGCAGATACCAGTTAAATGTTGAAAGTTTCGACCTGGTCAACATCTTTAAAAATTGTATTGATCCTTTTAAAAAGAGAGCTAGCGAAAAAAGATTGGATTTTACTACCAGGTTTGAAGAAGAAAATATTTTTGTTGATGTAGACTTGCAGTGTGTGGAAGGTGTAATAAATAATTTGCTTGATAATTCAATTAAGTTTACAAGACAGGGCTATATCGATGTGGAAATATCCACTTTTAGAGAAAGAGAACTTGCGGTATGCAAGATTAAAGATACAGGTATAGGTATTTCATCAGAATATCTGGATCATCTTTACAGACCATTCAGTCAGGAAGATCTGGATATCGGAAGAACTTTTGAAGGAAACGGCTTGGGACTTGCAATATCTAAAAGATATATTGAAAAAATGGGTGGTTCTTTAATAGTTGACAGTATAAAAGGTGTTGGATCAACCTTTACATTTACTTTGCCTCTCGCTAAAATTGGGCGACTCGATAAACTAAAACTAACTGCCGTCAAATCTAATGGGCAATCTAAGATATTAATGCTTGATGACAGTGGAGACTCTTATGAACTTATTCGAGCATTTCTGAAAGATAGCTGTGACATAAATCTTATAGCCTCAAAAGAATTTAATCTTGATTTATTATCCGATGCAAAATTTAGTGCAATAATCTTTGATATTACAATTAATTATTGGGAAAGAGGTTTGGAAATAGTTCGTCAAATAAAAAAGACCAACAATAAAAATATTCCCATACTCGTTCTATCAAGTGAATTCCTTCAGGAAAAAATTCAACAGTTTATTAAAGCCGGTGCCGATGAGTTCCTGGTGAAGCCCTTTGCCAAAGGTGAACTTGTTTCCCTTATAAATAAAATTACAACTCATTAAATATTTTATACTTTTCTTACCTTCCAGCTTCTGCTATCTATAAGAATTATTAGTTATTTTTTGTTATACATTTGTAGATTTTTTAATACTTTCTTAAAAGAAATTAAAATGATTAATGAGTAAAGAACTTAATGAACTGCGAAAAAATATAAGAACCCTTGCCAGCCCTGAAATATCAAGAACAATGCAGTGGTTCTTTAAAACCGGCAAAGGAGAATACGGGGAAGGTGATATTTTTGTTGGCCTAAAAGTTCCCACACAAAGAAAATTAGCTCGCGGGTTTAAGAATTTAGCCTTAGCTGATTTAAAAATATTATTGAACTCACCTGTTCATGAAGAAAGACTGATTTCTCTTTTAGTTTTGGTTGATAAATATGAAAAGGGTGGCGAGAAGGAAAAAGAGGCCATCTTTAAATTTTATTTGAATAACAGAAAGGGTATTAATAATTGGGATCTGGTAGACCTTTCAGCTCCAAAAATCATTGGAAAGCATCTTCTAAAAAAAAATAAAAGTTTATTATTTAAATTTGCATTGTCAAAAAATCTTTGGGAGCGCAGAATTGCTGTTTTATCAACTTATGAGTTCATACGAAACGATTATTATGCAGCAACTTTACAGATTGCAAAAATATTATTGCAAGACAATCACGATCTAATACACAAAGCGGTAGGATGGATGCTGAGAGAAGTCGGAAAAAGAAATTTGCAGGTTGAAGAAAGTTTTCTAAAAATTCATTATAAGAAAATGCCAAGAACAATGCTTCGTTATTCGATTGAAAAATTTCCCGAAACAAAAAGAAAAAAATATCTTCAAGGTAAAATTTAGAGGTAATTATGGAAAAACGAATCAGCGTACCAAGCGGTACAATCTGGGAAGACAGAATAGGTTATTCACGGGCAGTTAGAATAGGCAGATTGATTGAAGTTTCAGGGACCTCTGCAATCGACCGTGACAAGATTATTGCCCCTGGCGACCCGTACCGGCAAACTAAATTTATTATTCAGAAAATTGAGAAAGCAATAAATGATGCCGGTGGTTCTTTAAGTGATGTAATACGTACAAGAATTTATGTAACTAATATAAAAGATTGGGATGCCGTTGGAAGGGCTCACGGCGAGATCTTTAAAGAGATAAAACCAGCTACGACAATGGTCGAGGTTAAATCGTTGATTGACCCTAATTTTGTTGTAGAACTTGAAGCAACCGCTTATTTACTGGAAGAATAACTTACTCAAGTACTTTTCAGAGGATTTTTGAAAACCGGTCATCTTGACCTGTCTCGGCTTAATGAATGAAAATAACATTTGAGTTTTTAACATTTTAACATTCATATAATCTATATTTACATTAATGTTGAAAATTTCTGTACACAAAAATACAAACTTGATTTAGAGTCAATTATTATCATTTTGTTAAGAATACAACCAATCTTAAATTAGCCCCCGAATTTTATTTTTTAAGAAATTAGAAAATTTATGGATAGAAAAAAAGAAACAGTAGTAAATGGAAAGTCTTCAATATTTTTCACTGATACAGAATCAGCTGCATCTTATTCACTCTCCAATCAGTTTGCAGAAAATTTAGAATTCCGATTAATCAGAGATAGAATTACAGCAACAGGTGAGGATGCCTACTTTGCTCTTTCGCTTGCTGTAAGAGACCGGCTTGTACGAAAATGGCTCCGGACACAGCATCAGTATAATCAGAAAGATGTAAAAAGAGTTTATTATTTATCCCTGGAATACCTGATGGGCAGACTTTTAGGTAATTCATTAATTAATATGGATTACTATGATGAGTGTTACAGTATATTGAGAGAAGATGGATACAGCTTGGAAGAGATTAGGGAATTTGAGCACGATATGGGATTGGGTAATGGAGGTCTGGGAAGGCTTGCTTCCTGTTATCTCGATTCAATGGCAACACTTGAACTTCCGGCTTTTGGATATGGAATAAGATACGAATACGGGATCTTCAATCAGGCAATTGAAAAAGGTTACCAGACAGAGTATCCTGATAGCTGGCTTCAAAAAGGTAATCCGTGGGATATACTGCGCCGCGATTTGGAATACCGGGTTAAATTTTATGGTAAAGCTGTTAAAGTTCAAAACCCTGATGCTTCTTATAAATTTGATTGGGTAGATACGGAAGATGTTCTTGCCGTTGCTTATGATATCCCAGTTCCTGGTTATAAAAATGACACAGTTAATAATCTAAGATTGTGGCAGGCAAAAGCTTGTTCAGATTTCAGCTTTAAAGATTTTAATGCAGGTGATTATGTTGCTGCTGTTGCAACAAAAACTGATTCAGAAACAATTTCGAAAGTTTTATATCCGAATGATTCTTATGTTGAAGGAAAGTTTTTAAGGCTGAAGCAGCAGTATTTTTTCGTTTCAGCTACATTGCAGGACATTATCCGTAAATACAAAATAAATCATAAAACTTTTGATAAATTCTCAGAAAAAAATTCCATTCAGTTAAATGATACCCATCCAGTAATTGCAATCCCGGAATTAATGAGAATATTAATTGATGAGGAGGGCTTTAGCTGGGTAAAGGCATGGAATATTACTATTAAGACTTTTGCTTACACTAATCATACTGTGGTTCCTGAGGCACTGGAAGAATGGTCACTGCCTCTGTTTGAAGAATTACTCCCTCGTCATATTCAGATTGTGTATGAGATCAATCGGAGATTTTTGGAAGAAGTAAAAAAGAATTACACTACTGACCCTAATATTTTATCGAGTCTCTCTATCATTAATGAAAGTAATGGTAAATCGGTTCGAATGGCTAATCTTGCAATTGTTGGCAGCTATGCTGTAAATGGTGTTGCAGCATTACACACAGAAATCTTGAAAAACAGAATTTTCTCACACTTCCATAAAATATATCCCGGAAAGTTCATCAACATTACAAATGGTATTACTCCCAGAAGATGGCTGAAAACTGCAAATCCCTTTCTTTCAAAAATTATAAGTGATAGAATTGGTGAGAACTGGGTTTATAATCTTTATGATCTTCGAAAGCTGGAAAAGTTTGTCGATGATCCAAACTTCAGGGAAGAATTCAGAAATGCCAAGTGGTTAAATAAAAAATTATTAATTGACCTGATTGAAGAGAATAACGGAATAAAAATTAATTCTGAATCAATGTTTGACGTACAGATAAAAAGATTTCATGAATACAAACGTCAGCTACTGAACGTGCTTCATATCATAACTCTTTATAACAGGATAAAAGACAACCCAAAAATTGAAATGGTTCCCCGAACTATTATTTTTGCTGGTAAAGCTGCACCTGCCTACCTTATGGCTAAATTGATTATAAAGCTAATCAATTCAGTTGCAGATGTTGTTAATAACGATCCTGATGTCGGTGAGAAATTAAAAGTTGTATTTATTCCTAATTATTCAGTAACCCTTGCAGAAAAAATAATTCCTGCAGCTGATCTCTCTGAGCAGATTTCAATGGCAGGATTAGAAGCATCCGGAACCGGGAATATGAAGTTCACTCTAAATGGTGCTTTGACAATTGGAACAATGGACGGCGCAAATATTGAAATCCGCGAAGAGGTTGGTGAAGAGAATATTTTCATATTCGGTCTACTTGCCGATGAAGTTGTAAAACTTAAAAGCAGCGGGTACAATCCGAGGACATATTATGAATCAAACGCAATGCTGAAGAGAGTAATTGATATGATTGCATCTGACTTCTTCAACAAAAATGAACCCGGGATTTTTAAATCCATAATTGATGGACTTTTAGGAGTTGATTTTTACTGTTTACTGGCTGATTATCAGGCATACGTTGATGCACAGGATAAAGTCAGTAAGTTGTATATGAATGCAGAAGAATGGACGAAGATGGCAATTCTGAATGTTGCAAGAGTAGGAAAGTTTTCTAGCGATCGGTCAATTAAAGAATACGCCGAAAAAATCTGGAAAGTTGAACCGGTTAAAATCAATCAAACTGGAAAGTAAAAGAAACTGATGAGTTACGAAATACATCCTAAAACAAGAATCGGGCATATTCATTTAACTGTTGGAAATCTTGAAAGAGCAGTTAAATTCTATACTGAAATGCTCGGATTTTCTGTAACAGCAAGGTTTGGAGACTCGGCAATGTTTTTGTCTTCCGGAAATTATCATCATCATATTGGATTAAACACCTGGGCTGGTGAGAATGCGGTTGCACCGCCATCAGGACATACAGGTTTGTATCACTTTGCTATTCTTTATCCGAGCAGGGAAGAACTAGCAAAAGCCTTTAAAGTTTTGTGGGAAAATAAATATCCAATCGAGGGTGCATCTGATCACGGAGTTTCGGAATCAATATATCTCAAAGATCCTGATGGAAACGGAATCGAGCTTTACTGCGACAGACCGCAGGAAGAATGGCCTGTTGATGAAGAGGGAAATGTTGTGATGGTTACAAAAGTATTGGATCTTCCAGGCTTACTATCAGAATTGAATAACTACTAATTAAGTTTTTATAATGTTTGAATATTTAAAAAAAGTTCTCCTGCCTGAACAATCTTCACAAGAATTAAAAATTTCTTCCACTAAAACGAATACAAATAAATACCAGGTCGCCACCGCTGCTTTGCTAATTGAGATCGCCAAAGCCGATGGAGATTTTTCTGATGATGAAAGAAAACGGATTATTGATCTGATGAAAAAAGAGTTTAGCCTTGATGACAAATGTGTAAATGAACTATTAGAGCTTTCTGAACAAAAGGTTAGAGACAGCATAAGTGTTTACGAATTTTCTTCTGTTATAAATGAGAATTTTACACAGCAGGAGAAACTTGAGCTACTTAAAAATCTTTGGCGAATTGTTTATGAAGATGGAAAGCTTGACAGCCACGAAGACCGTCTTATAAAAATTATCGGCAGCACTTTAAATCTTGAGCATAAAGATGTTATTGGTGCGAAGTTGTTTGTGAAACAGGAATTAAGTAAGTAATAGTTTTTAATTTCATTTCGTTGAAGTTCAACAAAGTTCATCGAGTATAAGTGATTTTTCAGTTTTTGTCGCTGTTCAATAACTCTTCCTTATTTCAATAATTTTTTCCTTTTTTGCTGAATGGCTCATAGATAACCTTTCATAATTGTTGGTTACTTATATTATGGCGCAACGACCTTTTCCCAAACTTGTTTGGATTGCTTTATTTATGGCTAATGCGGAGTCAATGCGAGGTATATAGTGTCTGTTTGTAATAAAATTTTTTTTGTTTAAGTTCAGATTAGATATTTAACGGGAAGGCAAAAAATATGATCAGAAAATCTTTTTTTATTTCAATCCTATTTTTATCGCTCAGCTTTGAATGTCAGGATAATATTACCGATCCTCCGCCACAAAAACCACCGGGATACCAGGAAGAAATATACTGGCCAAGCCTCGCAGATAGTCCGTGGCCGATAAACCACGGCGATCCGCAATCCACAGGAAGAAGCAAGTATGTCGGACCAAAAAAGGGAATACTTGCCAAAATTGTTGAAACAAATGAATTACAATCTGGTATTGTGGTTGGAGCTGATTCAACTATCTACTGCACTTCATACCATGGAACATCGAATGTTGACGGATTAGATGCCTTTTATCCCGATGGAACTCTGAAATGGAAATTTCTCGCACAGCGATGCATGACAACACCAATAGTTTCACGAGACGGAACAATATATTTTATTGATGCAGGTAGATTGTTTGCCATCAATCCCGATGGGACAAAAAAATGGGATTATCAAATCACAGATGCCTTTCCTTCACGTGCACTAACCATTGGTGCAGACGGCACTCTTTATTTTCTAAACGGCGGAGTTAATCTGGTTAATCTGAATGCAGTCAATCCTGATGGGACATTTAAATGGTCGCTTCATGATGCCCGATTATATCCTGGAGTGAGAATTGATCTTATATTTTCAAACGACGCAAAAACCATTTACACAGTTGGAAGGGATGCAGCAGTAATAGCCGTAGATATTGAATCGCAAAATGTTAAATGGTACTTTGAAAAAGAACCAGAGGGACTTTTTGCACCGGTAGTGGATTCTGATGGTAATATTTATACTTATGCATATAGTGTGCCGGGTCAGATTTCATTTTATTCTTTGAAGGATGATGGAACGATCAGGTGGGAGTACCGAACTAATCAAGACCTCTTAAGTATTTACTACGAATGGACTATTGACAAAAACGGTAACGTATATTTTGCAAGCGATACATTGTATTCACTCGACTATTCAGGAAAATTAAGATGGAAGTCGCCATTAGGAGCGGTGAATGATTGTGGACTGGTATGTGATTCCGAAGGAAACATATTTGTTGGAATTGGGGGAAATAAAGTAAGAGCAGTTGATAATTCGGGAATAACACTCTGGGAAGTTGACGTTCCCTGGGGTGGATTTAGTACTTCCCCTGCTTTATTACCAGGCAAGTTACTCGTTCCATCAAATAACACCAGAGACTTTTTTATTATTGAATAAGACAAGGGGAAAATATGAGAGCTATATTTATCTTATCTTCAACTATCATCTTAATTTTTTAATTGGCTCTCAATCGCAGAAATAACTTCTTCGCTGGTTGGCAGAACTTTATTACCAAACCTTGTAACAATCTTTCCATCTTTTGAAATAAGAAACTTTTCAAAGTTCCACTTAACATCACCTTTATAAGTAACACTATTGTTTATAAGTCTTTCATAAAGTGGAGACCTATCATTTCCAAGAACTTTTATTTTATCAAATAGCTTAAATGAAACTCCATATTTGGAGCTGCAAAAGTTTTGTATCTGTTCATTTGTTCCGGGTTCCTGTCCGCCGAAATCATTGCAGGGAAAAGCAAGTATCTCAAATCCTTTAGAATTATATTTTTTGTATATCTCTTCTAAGCCGGCATATTGAGGAGTGTTTCCACATTCACTTGCTACGTTCACGATCAGTAAAACTTTTCCGTTGTAGTCGGAAAGCTTAATTTCTTTTTTGTTCATATCAAGAACTGTAATGTCGCTTATATTATCCATTGCCCCATTTCCCTTATTAATTGTTTCTAATTTCTCCTGTGCAAATAGCTGCATTGAAGCTATAAATACGATGATGAATAAGATTTTGTTAAACATTTTATTTCCTTTTCTAATCTGTTTCTTTAACATTTATGATATAAAAAAAGTTCAATTTATTTACCGTAATTATTTTTTACCCGAACCAAGTCCATTACAAGGCAGGATGTAATCGGTTCAACATCCCTAATTTTTCTTGATGAATAAATTTTAGACCCTGCCAACTGACCGAGAAAGAAAGCAGGAACGGTAAAAAAGAAGGTGTTCAAATCAAATCCGCTTGCTGATAATATTCTGAATATTATAATGAATAGTACCGGCAGATGTATTGCTAATAAAAACTGAAGCGAGAATTTTCTAACATTAGCCCGCCAATAACCGAACGGGATATTTATTACAAAAACAAAAAGTGTTAAAAGAATAATATTCATCATTGAATTAAATTTAGTGAGCGAACTTAGGAAAAAGTTCTGGCAGAGAAAAATACAAAATGAGGCTCTCTCAAAAGCGAAATTGTCATCACGATCCCGCTTTAGCGGGAGAAGTGATATTTATTTTTTTGTAAAAATCAAAAGACTGCTTCGGTCGTTCTTCCCTTGCAATGACTACTTATGAATTTTTGAGACGACTTTCAGGGTGAAGCTTAACTCATCAAAGCAGCGATTGCTGTTGTGTTCGCAATATCGTCAACGCTGCAGCCGCGGCTTAAATCGAAGAATGGTTTCTTCAATCCTTGAACCATTGGTCCGACAGCTTCTGCTTTACCCCAGCGTTGTGCAATTTTGTAACAAATATTTCCTGAATTCAGATCAGGGAAAATTAAAACATTTGCCTTCCCTGCTACATTGCTTCCGGGTGCTTTCTTCTTTCCGATTGATTCAATAACTGCTGCATCAAATTGAAGTTCACCATCAACATTCAGATCAGTTCTTTTTTGGCGAATGATTTCAGTTGCTTTCAAAACTTTGTCGACGGCTTCGTGCTTTGCGCTTCCTTTTGTTGAGAATGAAAGCATTGCAACAAAAGGTTCTTCACCAGTTAAGTTTTCTGTGGTTGTCTGCAGTTGAGATTGCTATATCGGCTAAGCTGTTTTTCATCAGGATCGGGAACGACTGCACAATCAGCAAAAGAATAATTCTTATCCGGGAAAAGCATCAGGAAGAAACTGGACACAATTGAAATACCTTCCGGCATTCCGATGCACTGAATTCCTGCACGCATTACATCTGCAGTGGCTGAAGCAGAACCCGCAACACTTCCATCAGCCATATTTTCTTTTACCATCATTGCAGCAAAGAACAGATCTTGTTGAACAGTACTTCGTGCCTGCTCGATGGTAACACCTTTATGCTTACGAAGGTTGAAAAAGATATTCGTGAAATCACTAAGCTTTTCTGATTTGGTTGGATCAATAATTCTGACACCGGTCAGATCAACATCCAGCTTTTTTGCATCCTTAATTATTCTGTCTTCATCACCTAGTGTAATGACTGAAACAGTCTTTTCTTTTGTTAGTTTCTCTGCTGCTTTCAGGACTCTTTCATCGTGAGATTCGGGAAGAACAATTGTCTTTCTAAGTTTTGATGCTTTTTCTTTGATCTCATTTAATAGTTTTATTTCCATTTTAGCTCCGTTTAATTTAGAAAATGACTTTCAAAATTACGAAAACAGGAATTCATTTTATGTGACTTGTAATATTACTATGGTTCGCAACCTTCGAAGTTAGGGCAACGAATCGACAGCTTTAACCTCGCATGTGACATCTAAAATAATCCTTAAATTTAAAGTGCGATTCAGATTGATTTTTGATGCCGAATAATATACATTCACACCCTTAATTTTTTTATGATAGCAGAAAATCTTAAGCATCTCCGGGAGCGAATAACTGCAAAATGTGTAGAAATTAAGCGAAATCCTAAGGAAATTAGGTTAATTGCAGTTTCAAAGTTCTTCGGCTAGATGCAATCAATGAAGCAAATAGACTGGGCATAACTGATTTTGGTGAAAACAAGGCTCAGGAACTTAGAGATAAGTATGAAATTCTGGGTGATAAAGTAGCCTGGCATTTTATAGGAACTCTGCAAAGAAATAAAGTTAAGTATGCAGTAAAAGCTGCTACTTACATTCATTCTGTAGATTCTAAAATTCTTGCTGATGAAATAAATAATCAGGCACAGAAATTAAACAAGGTTCAAAAAATTTTGTTGGAAGTTAAGACATCATCCGAAAACACAAAATCAGGATTGAATAGTAATACTGAAGTTTTAGAATTGGCGAAACATTGTTCAACTCTTTCTAACATTGAACTGGTTGGTTTGATGACAATGGCTCCTTTCACTGATGATGAGAGAATTATCAGGCAAAGTTTCGTTGATTTGCGTAAATTGAAAGATGAAATTAATCAAAATGGGTTTGACCTTAGTGAACTTTCAATGGGAATGACAAATGATTATGAAATTGCAATTGAAGAAGGAGCAACTATGCTGAGAATTGGCTCAGCAATCTTTGGTCAACGAAACACCTTAAAAGACTGGAGGCAGTCATGAAACTTTCACCGCTCTTAATTAAGAAGCAGGAATTTGAAAAATCTATGAGGGGATATAATGTTGATGAAGTGCAGGCTTTCCTCGATAAAATATCCTCTGAAATGGAGGAACTGATTAATGAAAATGAAGCATTGGATCAGGAAGTTGAATCTCTAAATAAGAAGGTTGCTGAACTTCAGAAAATTGAAAAGAACTTAGAGGATACTCTTTTAAAAGCTAAGGAAACTTCGGCTCAGGAACTTGAGTCGGCAAAGAAACAATCGTCCTTAATTATTAAGGAAGCTGAAATTAAAGCTTCGCAGATCGTTCAAAATGCTGAAGACACGGCAAATGAAATGCGAAATGCTGTTATGACTTTAAGAGAAGAGAAAGATTTAATAATTGCCAGGTTAAAAGCAATAGTAAGCACTCAGACAAATCTGCTCGAAGGAAAAGTTAAAGATGCTGGTGAAGAGCCTAAAAAAACTAAAAAACAAGATGCACCAGAAAAACTAGACATTGATGTTGATGGAATAGTTGATAGGCTTTTATAATAGTGACCAAACTTATTTCAAATATTAATGAGACTCTCGAAGTAATTAGAAAATTTACAACTGAGAAATATCCGGTTGGGATTATTCTTGGTACAGGTCTTGGCGGCCTGGTGAAAGAAATTGAAGTTAAGCATCAAATCAATTATGAAGATCTTCCGCATTTTCCGATATCAACAGTTGAATCTCATCGTGGCAAATTAATATTCGGAACAGTAAATGGGAAAAATGTAGTAGCTATGCAGGGTCGGTTTCATTACTACGAAGGCTACTCGATGCAGCAGATTACTTATCCTGTGCGTGTGATGAAATATCTTGGTGTGGAAACTTTGCTTGTTTCAAATGCCTGCGGAGGAATGAATCCTCACTACCGGCGCGGTGATGTTATGATTATGGTTGATCATATAAATATGCTAGGTGATAATCCACTTATAGGCAAAAATGAAGATGAGCTTGGCCCAAGATTTCCTGATATGAGTGAACCTTATAATTATGAACTAATAGAACTCGCTGAGAATATTGCTCTTGAAAATAAAATTAAGGTGCAGAAAGGTGTTTATGTGGCTGTGCCCGGACCAAATCTCGAAACAAGAGCAGAGTACAGGTTTCTCAGAGCTACAGGCGCAGATGTTGTTGGTATGTCAACAATCCCCGAAAACATCGTTGCAAACCATATGGGAATGAAAGTACTGGGTATAAGCATAGTTACCGATGAGTGTTTCCCCGATTCACTTAAGCCTGTGAATGTTGAGGAAATAATTGCATCAGCAATGCAAGCAGAACCCCAAATGACATTAATTATGAAAGAATTAATTAAGAGGCTAAAATGAAAAAACTTTTTGTATCATACAGTGTTCCCTTTCTTTTAGGGCTATTAATTTTTACCTCTAATTTTCTTAACACTTCACTATTCAATTTTGGAGACAGGAACTTTGCAGTATGGTTTGTTCTTTCAATCTTATCCTTTGCCTGTGGCTGGTATATAAACAGATCACTTGGATGGCAGCTTGGCGGTAAAGTAGTCTTTGCTGTTATTGTTGCGGTAACACTTATAAGCATAGCTATCATCATTTTCTTTAATGAATATTTCGGAACATTTGAGCTGCTCTCAGAAAATCTAATTCTATTTAGCTTAAGAAATATTACGCTTGGAGCGATGGGGATTTTTGGTATGGCAATCCAGGAAATTGTCAGCGGTGAGAAGGAGGCTCTTATTTTAAGAGAGAAAGTTAAAGTTTTGGAAGCAACCGCAGCTGATTCAAAAAAAGAGGCTGAACTATTATTAAAAGAAGCATCACTTAAAGCTGAAAAAATTATTAATGATTCTGAAGCAAAATCAAAAAATATAATACTTAAAAAAGAACGTATTGAACAGGAACTTAAAGAGTTTATTCAGACTGAGAGAGAATTATTAAAAAGATATGAAGAGTTGAAGTAATTATTTCTATGTTTAAGCAAGGATTAGAAAAAATAAAATATCCTGAGACTGAGCAGAACATTCTTAAGTTTTGGTCCGAAAGAAAAATTTTTGAAAAGAGCGTTCAGTTTCGTTCACCAGAAAAACCATTTGTCTTTTACGAAGGACCTCCAACAGCAAACGGCAAACCTGGTATCCATCATGTAATGGCCAGGACTTTAAAGGATATTGTCTGCAGATATAAAACGATGCGCGGTTACCGTGTTGAAAGAAAAGCAGGTTGGGATACTCACGGACTTCCGGTTGAAATTGAAGTTGAAAAAGCTCTCGGCATTAAAAATAAAAGTGAAGTTGCAAAGTTTGGTGTGGAAAAATATAACAAAGCCTGCCGTGAATCTGTTTTTACTTACCTAGATCTTTGGGAAAAAATGACAGAGCGGATGGGCTACTGGATTGATCTGAAATCAGCTTATGTAACTTTGACAAATGATTACATCGAATCAGTCTGGTGGGCACTTAAAACCCTTTATGAAAAAGGTCTTATTTATAAAGATTATAAAATCGTCCCTCAGGATCCAAAATCTGAAACTGTGCTTTCAATGGCAGAACTTGCATTGGGTTACAGAGAGACTAAAGATCCTTCGGTTTATGTCCTCTTTAAATTAAAAAATCAGGATGAATTCTTTCTTGTCTGGACTACTACTCCGTGGACATTAATTTCAAATGTTGCTCTCGCCGTCGGTTCCGATGTTAATTATGTGAAGGCCTTTAACAAGGAAAAGAAAATAATTCTTGCGAAAGACTTGCTTTCGACCCTTGACGGTGAGTATGAAATTTTAGAGGAGATGAAGGGAAGCGAACTTGAAGGAATTGAGTTCGAGCAGTTACTTCCTTATGTAAAGCCTAACAAGAAAGCATTTTTTGTTTGTCTTGGTGAGTTTGTCAGTACAGATACAGGTTCCGGTATTGTTCATATCGCCCCTGCTTTTGGTGCAGATGATTATGATCTTTCAAAAAAATATAATCTGCCGATGCTTCAGCCGGTTGACAGAGGCGGAAAATTTACTTCAGAAGTTTCTGATTATGCAGGACAATTTGTAAAAGATGCTGATAAAGAGATCATCGCCAAACTAAAGGCTGAAGGCAAGCTTTATAAAAAAGAAACAATTACTCATACTTATCCTTTTAGCTGGCGTCACCAGGATGTTCCTGTTATTTACTATGCCCGCGAATCCTGGTTTATAAGAACTACAAGCGTTGCTAAAAGAATGATAGAATTGAATAAGACAATTAACTGGCAGCCCCCGGAATTCGGTTCAGGAAGGTTTGGTAACTGGCTCGAAGAAAACAAGGATTGGGCTTTATCACGAGACAGATTCTGGGCTACTCCGCTACCAATTTGGGTCAACGAGGAGGGCGATGTAATTACTGTTGGTAGTATAGAAGAACTGAAAAAAGGATTTATTGTAGAAGCTGATAAAAGAATTCCAGTTAGTGAAGTGGAAAATATTGATTTGCACAAACCCTTTGTAGATAAAGTTCTCTTTGAAAAGAATGGAAAAATATATACCAGAACTCCTGAACTAATTGACGTCTGGTTCGATTCTGGTGCAATGCCGTTTGCGCAATATCACTATCCTTTTGAAAATAAGGAGTGGTTTGAGAAAAAAGCTTTCCCTGCTGATTTCATTTGTGAAGGCATTGATCAAACACGCGGATGGTTTTATACTATGCATGCAATCGCAACAATGTTGTTCGATAACGTTGCATATAAAAATTTGATTGTGAATGAATTGATACTCGATAAGAACGGTATGAAAATGTCAAAGTCAAAAGGCAATACAGTTGATCCTTTTATTCTTTTTGAAAAATACGGAGCCGATGCCACAAGATGGTACCTGGTTACAAACAGCCCGCCCTGGAGACCAACTCTTTTTGATGAAGATGGTTTGCTGGAAGTTCAGAGAAAGTTTTTCGGAACACTATTAAATACGTTTGCTTTTTTTGCGCTCTATGCCAACATAGATAGATTCGAAAACAAACAAGCATCTGTCCCTCTTTCAAATAGAGAAGAAATTGACAGATGGATATTATCGAAGCTTAATTCACTGGTTGAAAATAATATTAAGCTAATGGATGAATACGAAGTTACAAAAGCAGCAAGAGCCATTTCAGA
The DNA here is from genome assembly GCA_963699475.1 of uncultured Ignavibacteriaceae bacterium. GTDB lineage: Bacteria > Bacteroidota > Ignavibacteria > Ignavibacteriales > Ignavibacteriaceae > IGN2. The sequence continues at coordinate 427,177 of CAVOUA010000004.1, forward strand.
TTTTACGATTGATCATCTTTCAAACTGGTATGTAAGAAGATGCAGGAGACGATTCTGGAAATCTGAAATGAATGAAAACAAGCTGGCTGCTTATCAAACACTTTATGAATGTCTTGTTACTATATCTAAGCTAATTGCTCCTTTTGCTCCATTCCTTGCTGAAGAGTTGTTCCAGAATTTAAATTCAGTTACAAATAGTGAACAGGTTGAGTCAGTCCACTTAACTGATTTACCTGAATCCGGAAAAATTGATAAGGAACTCGAAAAGAAAATGGATGTTGCTCAACATGTAGTTTATCTTGCAAGGGCTATAAGAGCAAAATCAAATCTGAAAGTCAGGCAGCCACTAAAGAAACTTATAGTTGTGATTGAGAAAAATATGAAAGATTCCTTATCGAAGATGAAAGATGTAATTCTGGAAGAAGTAAATATTAAAGAGCTTGAAATACTTGAAGACGATTCCACTTTGGTTAATAAATCTGCAAAAGCAAACTTCAAAACCATCGGACCTAAATATGGTAATAAAGTTAAACCTGTTGCTGAGCGAATTAAAAATTTCTCAACTGCAGAAATTATTTTGATTGAAAAGGGTAATCCTGTAAATATTGATATTGACGGTGAAAGTTTAGCTATCACTGTGGAAGACGTTGAGATAATAAGTGAACAGATTACAGGCTGGATTGTTGAAAGTGAAAATGGTGTAACAGTTGCTGTTGATACGCAGCTCACAGAGGAACTTATTTCTGAAGGTTTGGCAAGAGAATTTGTCAATAGAATACAGAATATGAGAAAGGATGCAGGATTTCAGGTTACTGATAAAATCAATATAGTCTTTTCAGGAGATTCCGAATTCGTATTTGCAATTAACTCTTTTGCGAGCTACATTTCTGTGGAAACTCTAGCTGAAAAAATTGATAATAAAGTCGATCTTAATGGTGGGTATTTACAGGATTGGAATATAGGTGGAAAAGACATTAAAATTAAAATAGAAAAAGTAAGTATTTAATTACAGGAGTAAACAAAAAATGGCAAAAAAAGTTGTTAAGAAGTCAACTAAAAAAACGGCGAAAAAGAAACCTTCGGCAAAAAAAGTGGCGGTTAAAAAAGTAAAAAGTAAAACCGCAGCAAAAAAAGCAGTAAAGAAAACCTCAGCGAAGAAAACATCAAAGAAAATTGCTGCGAAAAAAACAGCAAAGAAAAGTGTTGCCTCTAAAAAGACAGCAGCAAAAGGTATTGTGGCTAAGAAGGAAATTAAGCAGTTGAGAAAAGCTGTAAAAGCTGTATCAGCAAAAAGGGTTAAAGCAGTTAAGACTCATGTCGAGGTGAAGATTGAGGATATGGTTGAATCCCGAAACAAAGCTATACAAAAAATAAAGGGATACGGCAAGAAAGACCTGGAACATTTTAGACAAATCATTCTTGATAAACGGGATGAAATAATTGAACAGCTTCAGAACCTGAGAGAGCAGATGCTTGATCCTACAACAGGAGAATATATAAATGAAAATTCACCTTATTCTTTGCATATGGCTGAACAGGGAACTGATGCAATGGAAAGGGAAAAGACGTTTCTGTATGCTCAGAGAGAAAATAAATTTCTTGGTTATCTTGAAGATGCATTGAAAAGAATTGAAGCAGGTACCTACGGAATTTGTGTTGAATGTATTGATGAACCACAGCAGCTTTGTGAGACTTGTCCTTTAATTCCAAAGGAAAGACTGGAAGCTGTTCCACATAGCCAGCATTGCTTGCCGATAAAGCAAAGACAGGAAAAAAAGTAATCATACTTTGTTAAGTAAAAAGGTATAGCACAATATTGAAATTACTTTTTCTCTCTTTGGTTCTTTTACTAATTGATCAAATAAGCAAAGTATTTGTTAGAGGATTTAGCTTACCCTGGTTTAATGTTAATCATGAAGGATTCTACCCGGGTAAGAGTGAACCAATAATTAATAACGTCTTTCATATAACCCTCGTTGAGAATCACGGTATTGCTTTTGGCATAGATCCCGGGGAACCTTTGAGGGACATAATTTTAATTATAACGATTTTGACCTGTGTTGGTTTTCTTGCCTATCTGATATTTGCTAAGAATGCTGATAAAAGAGTAAGGATTTCAATTGCGTTAATTCTTGGAGGAGCAGCAGGAAATTTATTTGATAGAATATTCTACGGTTATTTTTATAATTATGCCCCGTTATTTCAAGGTAACGTTGTAGATTTTCTCGATATTAGATTATTCAAGCTTTTTATTTTTAATAACATACACGGTAATTATGTGTTTAACTTTGCAGATATAAGTATACTTTCAGGAGTTGTCATCTTGATTTACTTAATATTAAGTATGAAGAACAGGAAAAAAGAAAAGACATTAATCCCGCAACTAGTTGAAGACAAAGAGGATATTGATTGAGAATATTGTATCTAACCCTTGCAGTAATACTTACAGATCAGATTTCAAAATTTTATGTAAAAGGAATATCTGTCCCGTTTTTAAACCTAAAAATTGAGGGCATGTATTTGGGTGAATCTATACCTGTGATTGGGGACTTCTTTAGAATAACTTTTACTGAAAATCCGGGAATGGCTTTTGGTTTTGACCCGGGATCTGATTTTAAACTTTTTATCTCAGTGTTTTCCCTGGTAGCCAGCATAGGTTTACTTATTTATCTTTTTACTGTCAGGAAAAAATCCTTAAGTCTGAATATTGCAATCGCTTTAATACTTGGAGGTGCTGTCGGAAATGTGCTGGATAGAATGTTTTACGGGTTAATTTACGATTATGCACCATTATTCTATGGAAAGGTTGTTGATTTTTTTGATTTTGATTTCTTTAACTTTTCAATTTTTGGAAGAAGCTATGAGAGATGGCCTATCTTCAACATTGCCGATGCAGCAGTTTCAATTGGAGTTTTGATACTCTTATTTTTTTACAAGCATCACCAGGCGGAGGATGAAAACATTACTAAAACTTCTGAGATACCCGGTGCAAAAACCAATATGGAAAATTTGAGTTCTGGGAATGAAATCCCTGAAAACATAAAAGAGCCTTCAGAAAATGTAAAAGATGACTTGAGTGATGATGAAGCTGATAAAGGAAAAGAAATATCGCTTTGAAGTTCCTGAGGGAAAAAAGAAGGAAAGATTAGATCTCTTTCTAACTCATGCAATTGAAAATGCAACCCGCTCCAAAGTTCAAAAACTTATTGATGCTGATTTAGTAACTGTTAATGGAGTTGTTGTAAAAGCCAACTACCAAATCAAACCAAATGATTTAATTGAAGCTGTCCATCCTATATCACCGCGACCGGAAGATGTTGAACCGGAGGACATTCCACTTGATATTATTTATGAGGATGAATATCTCCTGGTTGTAAACAAGCCAGCTGGCATGGTTGCACATCCGGCTTATGCAAATTATACCGGAACACTTGTAAATGCACTGCTTCATCATACAAAAAAACTCAGTGGATTAAATGAGCCTGGAAGACCGGGAATAATTCACAGATTAGACAAAGATACAAGCGGGCTTCTGGTTGTTGCCAAAGATGATTTCACTCACGCAAAAATTGCAGAGCAGTTCAGTAAGCGAACGGTTGACAAAGAATATCACGCTGTTTGCTGGGGAAAGTTTAAAGACCAAAAGGGTGAGCTAGATTCAAATATTGTTCGGAGTAAAAAGGATAGGAAAAAATTTTCAACCAGTGAAACAGAAGGAAAACATGCTCTTACGCTTTACGAAGTTATTGAGGAATTTGAATTTACTTCATACCTGAAAATAAACTTAAAGACAGGAAGAACTCATCAAATAAGGGTTCATTTATCAGGTATCGGGAAACCGGTCTTCGGTGACCCAACTTATGGTGGCAGGCAAATAAATTACGGCTCAGATCAGTCAAAGATTAAAGCGAGAGTGCAAAATCTTCTTGCAATTATGCCAAGACAAGCCTTACATGCAAAGACTGTTGGATTCTATCATCCTGAAAAGAAAAAGAGAATGTTTTTCGATTCTGAAATTCCAGATGATATGAAGTTATTACTTGAAAAGCTGAAAACCTAAAATTTGTTTTCGAATTGGTTATATTTATTACAGATTTTAATACAATATTAAAAAGTCAATGCTGAAATTATATAACACACTAACAAAGCAAGTCGAGGAGCTCATTCCACTCAATCCGCCGAATGTTGGTATGTACATTTGCGGACCTACCGTTTATGATTTCTTTCACATTGGCAATGCAAGAACATTCATAATGGCTGACATTATTCGCAAATATCTTGAGTTCAAAGGTTATAACGTTAAATACGTTATGAACCTAACTGATATTGATGATAAGATTATTAAAAAATCAATTGAAGAAAAAATTCCTGCCAGCGAGGTTGCAAGAAAATATTCAGAAGCATTCTTTGAAGATATTAAACGCTTAAACATCAAGCCTGCCACACTTTATCCTAAAGCAACGGAACACATTGATGAAATAATTAAAATGATAAAGGCACTTGTTGATAGTCATGCTGCATACAATGTTAATGGAAATGTTTTTTATGATGTCCCAGGTTTTAATGGTTATGGTAAGCTTAGCGGGAAAAATATTGAAGAGCTTGAATCAGGTGCTCGTGTTGAAATTATGGAAGAAAAGAAAAATCCCCTCGATTTTGCCCTTTGGAAAAAATCTAAGGAAGGTGAACCTTTTTGGGCGAGTGAGTGGGGCAATGGTCGTCCTGGTTGGCACATAGAATGTTCGGCAATGAGCTGCAGACATTTGGGTGAAACGTTTGATATTCACGCTGGTGGGAATGATCTGATTTTTCCTCATCACGAAAATGAAATTGCGCAGAGTGAAGCGTCAAACAAAAAACCCTTTGTTAAATACTGGATACACTTTGGCTTTCTTAATATTAATAAAGAAAAAATGTCCAAGTCCCTCGGTAACTTTTTTACTGCCAGGGAAGTGCTGGCGAAATATTCTGCCGAAGCAATAAGACTTTTCTTTGCCCAGGCTCATTATCGCGGTCCAATTGATTTTTCAGATGAACTACTTGATGCTGCAGAAAAAGGTTTGGAGAAGTTAAAAAATTTTCGTTCTACAATAGAAACTGCTCTGAATAAGAACAAACAGGATGGTATTGACCCAGGCTTTGATTTCCAGAGTTTTGAAAAACGCTTTATATCTGCACTTGATGATGATTTCAACACCCCGCAAGCGATTGCTGTAATCTTTGATTTTGTGAAGGAAGCAAACAAAACCATTGCCGAAAATGATAATCTGCATCTTAAGTTTTATATTGCAGTCAAGAGTTTTTTAATTAAAACCGCCGGTGATGTTTTGGGAATTATTTCTTTTGAGAAAAAGGAATTGAAACAAGACTCATTGCTCGAAAATGAGCTGATAAAAATTTTAATTGATATCAGACTCAAGGCAAAGAGTGAAAAGAATTTCCAGTTAGCTGATGATATCAGGAAAAAATTAGAAAACCTTGGTATCACTCTTAAGGATACAAAGGAGGGTACGGATTTTTTCAAACGCGAATAGTGTAATTAATTAAACGGACTGTTCAAGGAGAACGTGATGCAAAAAGAAACAGGGGTTTTATCTTCATTACTTTATATTGAAGACGATATTTCAAACCGTGAAATAGTAAGTATGTTTTTAAAAAACTATTTTAGGGTTGATACTGCTTCTGAATCTTTGGAGGCAATGAAGAAAATTAATAGGAACAACTACGCAATTATTTTATTAGATATTAGTCTCTGCAAAGGGCTTGATGGGTTGGAGCTTGCTAGAGATATTAAGAAAATTAAAAATTATAAAGATGTACCTATTATTGCTGTGACTGCATATGCATTCAGAGAAGACGAAAACCGGATTCTAAAAAATGGTTGTACGCATTACATATCTAAACCATTTACAAAAACTACTCTTCTTGCTAAAATTAATGATGCCTTATCAAAGTAATTAACTTTGGCTGCTGAAAATATTCCCATTACCTAAAATCAGATTTGGATCCAGAGTCTGTTTTATTCTCCACATCTCGTCAATAACCTTTTCATCATACATTTTATAGAGCAACTCTTTTTTATTCTTACCAACACCGTGCTCTGCCGCAAATGTTCCACCTGATTTGATTGCAGAGATACACATAGCGTTATATAGGTTTTTTGCCAGCTCAAATTCCATGGGATTTTTCGGCAGCATATTTAAATGAATATGTGAGTTACCGAAATGACCATAGATAACGTAGTCCAATCCTGCATTGCTCACATCATTCTTTATTTGAAAATAAAAGTTTTTTAATTCTTTATCTGGTACGGCAAAATCGGTACCCAGCTTTCTAAAGTTACGCGATGAAATAAATTCATTAACTTTTGTAGAAATTCTATGCCGGAATTCTACGAACTGCGATTTATCTTTCTCATTCATTGCAATCCATGAATGGTTTAGATCACCCGTGTGTCTTTCAATTAAGCTAATCCACAAGTCAGTTATCTGATTACTCGATTCTTCATTCACTTCCTGCTCAAACCAAACCGCTGAATTTGCATGTTTTGGAATATTTGGAAAGTCATCTCTTAAAAAATTAAGTGCATATTTATCAAAGTATTCTAATGCAAGTGCATCAATAGATAAATCTAATTTATTTTTCCTTGAATTGTACGACTCATTCCTTGATTCCTCAATAAAATTCAGTCCGTCAATTTCAGAAATGAAGAATATTACAGCGGAGAGAACCTTTTGAGGAGCCGGTAACAATCTTAGACTAAGCTTTGTTAATATTCCCAGGGTCCCCTCCGAACCAATGAATAAATCAATTGCATCCATACCTTCTCGGCAGAAATAACCTGCAGTGTTTTTTGTGGGAAGAGATTTTAATGATGGGATTGTCAACTCAACCTTTAATTCATTTTCTGTGAAGAGAGATATTTTTTTTCTTTGAGCAAAATATTTTCCTCTTTCTAAAACAAGAAGGTCACCAGTTGGTAAAACTATTTCTATTCCTATAACAAAATCTCTGGTGGGACCATATTTAAATGTCTTCGAACCTGATGCATTAGTTGCAACCGTTCCTCCCAAAAAACAATTGAGCTCGGTTGGGTCGGGAGGGTAATAAAGTTTTTTGGGCTTAAGTTCTTTAAGAAAATCAGAAAGGAGAACTCCGGGCTCAACAATTGCAAATTTTTCTTCTTCATTGATTTCCAAAATTCTATTCATTTTTTCAGTTGAAAGAACAATGCCTCCTGTTGGTACGCTTCCACCAGAAAGACCGGTCCTGTTTCCACAGACCGTTACCTTAAATTTTTCTGCATTCGCCCGCTTCAGTATTGAAATTACATCATTAGTATTTTCTGGATAAACAACAGCATCGCAATAACCTTTTGTGTTGGATGCGTCTTTAAGATAATCCTGAATTTCGTTTTGTTCTGTTTTTGTAATCATTTGTAAGGTTTTTTATTCAGCTTGTCCTCAACCAATCTTAAATTTGATAAATAATCCGCATACAAGTTTTCGATGGTATTATTCTCACTTTGCCACTCAAATGTAGTGGTATGTTGAACAATTTGAAATAACTTTTCAACTCCTGTTTTTATATCCATCATTGGGAATGAAGTATCTCTTAAATGATGTATTAACTTAAGTGTTTCAAATGCATCAAACCAATTTTTTCTCTGGTAATCAATCTGTTTATTTGATTTGCTGTTCTCAAGTATTCTATTCCAGTCTTTGCTGAATCCACGATTTTCAAGAAAGCTGGTTAGTTCCGGATGGATTTTTTTTGCTTCTTTTAAGATCAGACTTGATTTTAATGACAGATCAGAATGTAATAACTCCAACCAGTCTTTTAGAATAATATAAACACCCGGATCATAAACTAAGATGTCTTTTTTGCTGGCAGAAAAATCAATCATACTTCTCCCGGTACCAAACGGTACACGCCAGGATTCCCTTGCCGATGGTTTAACTTTGGTTGAGCTTATCCTGTTTATCAAATAGTGCTTTGCTAATTTTTGAAGAAAATAGAAATCTTCTGCCGCTTTTTTTGTATTCATTCCGCCAACTTTAACGTAAGCCTCATGATCACAAACAATCGTAGAACCAATGGTATGAAAAGCATAAGGAGATTTTGCAAACAGAAGACCAACAACATAATGTCTTAGGAATATTTCGTAAGCAATAATTCCTAGCCTGTTAATTTCTGTTTCAGAAAGGTTATGTTCGAACTCCACATTAGCTGCTGAAAAATTCCTATTTGTAAAGGAATAAACAATTTCATCAAGATAGTTTTTCTCAACTAAACAATCTGCATCTAAAAATATTATTATTTTTTTGCCGGAAATAGAGTAGTCAAAAACCTTTAATGCCATGTCTATCCCGATCTTTCTTGCAAGACCAACTCCGCCTACTCTGTCATCAAATTCTTTCCCTTCGGAAGCAGCATCAATCAATCCAATCTGCAAACCTGAATTGTAAATTACTTCAGCTATTCGATCCGACGATTTTTTTGTTATCACTTCTCGCAGAAATGCAATGCTCTTTGTGTTATCATCTTTTACTGCAAGATCAGAGGAGGCGGAATTATTTACAACAAAAATTATAAGTGTCTTTTGTAAAGAAGATTGATCATTCTGAGCAAGCGATTCTAAAACCTTTTTGATGTTCTCGAATTCGCAAATAGCAGGGATGACAACCGCAACTTGTATCCCCGAAGATTCAAACCACTTAAGATTCCACCGCTTTAAGGATTTCTTCTCAAGATATTCGGCAACTTGTTCAGGATTTACTTTCTGCATTATGTAGTTGTGTATTTATAAAGTTTCTTACTTTAGGATAGTCATCAGCAGGAAACCAATTTATTTTCACACCTTCTTTTTCCATTTTTCTGAACCAGGTCATCTGCCTCTTTGCAAAACTATGAATTGCACTATTCAGCTTTTGAAACATATCATTATAGTTTAACTTGCCATCGATGTATTGTGAAACAAATTTATATTCTAAGCCGAAATAATTTAGTTTCTCTTTTGAAACTCCCTTTCGAAGAAGTTCTTCTACTTCTTCAATCATTCCGTCTGCTAATCTTTGTTTTAGTCTTTCTGTGATTCTTCTTTTTATCTCTTCGCGCTCAGAGCTAATTCCTATATTCAATGATGAAAGGTCGGTGAAAGATGGATTTACGTTTTCTCTTGCCTGTTCAATCAATATTGCTTTTATAATACGATCTTTACTCGATAGATCGGTTACATTGTGAAGTTTAGGTTTTAGTTTTATTAAAGTATCCTTCAATTGCTTAAAAGTTAAGTCACTTAATTTCTTTAACTCATTTTCATTATTAATTTTAGGAAGTTTATAAGATTGGAGAATTGCACTAATGTACAACCCTGTTCCTCCAGCAAGGATCGGTAATTTGCCTTTACTATTTATTGATTCAAATGCAGATTGAAAGTCAGTTGTGAAACGGAATAGATTGTATTCTTCGATTGGTTCTACTATATCAATTAAGTGATATTGGACATTATTTTTTTGATATTCGAACAGGTCTTTGCCTGTGCCGATGTCCATTCCTTTATAAACTTGTCTTGAATCTGCTGATATTATTTCGCCTTTAAAATCCTTTGCAAGTTGTGCAGCAATACTAGTTTTACCAGATGCGGTAGGACCGAGGATGGTAATCAAATCATAAGACATTGAGATAAAAACTTTTGAGATATGTTTATAATTAAATGTCTTTACTTTCGATTTGAACTATCGGAAGAGTGACCCGAAAAGTGGAACCGTTACCTTTGATGCTCTCCAGATAAAACTGGCCGGAATGTAAATGTATTAATTTTTTTGCAAGGAGTAATTTCATTTCATCATCTTTGAAATTTTTCCCGGAATAATAATATTCCTGAATATCACCCTGAGGTTCGGTTAATGATCCTTTGCCTTCATTCTGTATAGATATTGTGATTACTCCCTCTTTAAATTCGGTGCCGAAATAAATCTTACCTCCTTTACGGCAATCATTGCAGCTGGCTTTAATAATCTGAAATATAGCGGTATAGAATTTTCCCCTGTCAATACTTACTAAGGCACTATCCCCGATTTTTTTAAATAGTTTTACATCTCTGGCTTCGCAATACTCGGAAAGTAGTTCGAGTATATCATCAATTAATTCATTAAAGTGAATATTATTTCCTATTAATTGAAGCTCGTCAATCAATGATATAAAAAGAGTCTCAGAAATATCTTCGACGGAATGAGCTTGTTTTTGAAGCATTCTTATTATGTCATCAGCATCAGCAGGCAGATTTTTTTCGCTAAGGATTTCTGTGTAATTATTAATTATAGTAAGAGGCACTTTAATTTCACTTATCATTAATTCGCGAAGCCTGTTACCCGAATTTTGTTTTCCTTCTTTGATGAGCACTTCCAATAACTTAGTTCTTTCAATTGCTGTTTCTATGTGCTTGCTCATCATTGCCAGGTTGGAAATATCTTCATCGGTAAATTTTTTATTTTCTCTTGCAAACTGTATTACTGCAATTGTTTCTCCACTTTCGCACACTATTGGAAAATAAACAATTCGCTTCAGTCTGGCAGAACCTGGTTGATCTATTTTAGCATTGAAGCGACTGTCCTCAGTCGGTCTTTCAAAATTGAGAATTTTCTTTTGCAGTGCACAGCTTCCGGTTAATCCTTCAGAAAGCGGGTATTGTTCCTGCTTACTTTTATCTCCATCAAAAAAGATTTTATTGATTGATGATAATTTTTCATCTATCAAAACAAAGTCTACTCCTTCAGCACTAATCAAATCCTTTACAGCACGTTTTGAATTTTTAACAAGTTCAGTAATGCTTATACTGCTGTAAATTTTGTCAATACCGGCAAAAATCTTTCGTACTACTTCCCTATTAATTCCAGTTTCATTTGGTTGCAATGAATTATTATTATCTGCTATGGAATCAATTACTACTTCATCAGTATGATTTATATCTTTATTCTGCTCCTCACTATCAGCCTTTGAAGGAATTTTTGATTCCTCACTTTGCCAGTTCTTCAAGTCCGGTGTATCTTCAAGCAACTCTTCTTTTGGTTTTTCCCGATCCTTACTTTGATCCTTTTCCGACGTTACGATTTCTTCTTCCGGAAGTACATCATCGAGCAATTCAAAATCAGGAAGAATTTGTTGAGTTACAACTGAAGGGGGGACAACGTTTGCTGGTTTTTCTTCGACAAGTGAGTCTCGGGAACTTGAAAAGGCTTTAAAGCTAATAGGTCTTTTTCTGTCCACAATATCAAATTTTCTCTCGAAATCTACATTTACATCCGGCAGTTTTAGCTCTCCATATTTTTGTAGGTTGCTGCTAATTGCAGGATTTTTAACAGAAATATTTTTAAGGATTTTTTTATCGAGACGATAATAAATGACTTTACTGAATGCAACAGCGGAAGAAATTCTTCTTGTATCATCAATCAGCTCTTTTTCACCAAAAAAATCGTTAAAAATTCTATTACTTACATAATTACTGGAAGAAAATTTAACCTTTATATCTCCCTTAATAATAAGATACAATGCATTGCTCTGGTCTCCGGTTTTATAAATTATTTCCCCTTCTCTCGCTTCTTTAATTTCCTTTTGATCAAAGAATGAAGAAAGGACGGAGTCTTTTACACCGGAAAATAGTTTGTTTTTATTAATATCCTGTATCGTCTTATATAAAGGCATATGCTAACTGGTTAATATCAAATTTTTAATCGAATATAAAATTAGTTATCAGATGATAAAAGTGCAAAAATTAACATTGCAGTTTGTGTTATTATGAGTAACATAACTATAAAATCATTAGTTTTGAATCCTAAATTACTTATAATCATCGTACCGATGGAAGAAACAGAACTTATTGTAAAAGCACAATCCGGAGATAAGCAAGCTCTGTCAGAGTTAGTAAAAAAGTATGAGCAGACTATTTACAATTTTGCCTTTAAAATCTGCCGGGATAAAAATTATGCTGAACAAATAATGCAGGAAACATTTTACAGTATGGTAAAATCGTTACATCAGTTTGATCACAATTCAAAATTATCTACCTGGCTTTACAGGATAGTTGCCAACCATTGTCTTATGATGGCGCGTAAGGCTAAAAGCCGTTCATTTGTTTCTCTGGATGATGAGGAAAACCTTTTTGAAGAAAAATATGCTGCTGATTGGAGTTCAATTCCATACAAAGATGCTGAGAATGAGGAACTGAAGAATATTCTTGACGAATCTATACAAAATCTTTCACCTGATTACAGGCTGGTCTTTTTATTGCGCGATGTTGAAGGTCTTTCTACTGAAGAGACCGCACAGGTTACTGAGCTATCGATTCCCGCTGTCAAATCCAGGCTACATCGTGCAAGAGCATTTCTAAGAAAAGAAATCAATGAGGCATTCAGCAGATGAAAAATCAAAAAATAACCTGCAAGGAAGTGATGAAGCATGTCTGCGAAAGCCTGGGTGAAAATTTAAACGATGAGAAATGCAGGGAGGTTAAAAATCATCTTGATTCCTGTCCACATTGCAAAGAATACTTTAAATCAGTTGAAATTACTATTGAGTGTTATCGAAAATATAATGTTGAAGTTCCTGAAGGAGCTCACGGCCGTTTAATGAAAATGCTTGGGCTAGAGGAATAAAAATTTTTATAACAAATAAACGAAAGAAAAAATGCCATTATACGAGTATATGTGTTCTGAATGTAACTCAAAATTTGAGGTACTTCATAAATCATCAACCAATAAAGAAAATATAATCTGTCCCAATTGTAATTCAGCTCAAAATAAAAAGTTATTTTCTTCATTTAGTGCATCAATAAGTTCATCTCAAGACCGTTCTTCCGAAAATTGTTCAACAGGTAGTTGCGGAATTGAGAAGACAAGTTGCACTTCCGGTATGTGCGGTCTAAATTAATTTCAGATGGTATCCAGATATTGTGCAAATCCAGTTTTAAGAAAGCGCACTCCTAAAACTTTATCTCTGATATTTGGTTTGCTGATAGTTGGAAATGATATTAATATTGTATGTGTCTTAAACATTATTAATAAAATAATAAAATATTAAACCAAACTTGGAGCATCAGTCAGAAAATCTTTACTACAATTCCATAATTTTATTCCCTGATTATTTATATTAACCTTTGAAGTTAAAGTATCTTTCGTTAGCGGAATGAGTTACTGTAAATATTCCACAGTAAAGATGCACTTTGCAAGATGCTTCCCCAATGCATAACAGCAAATGTATTTATTTGATAAGATAATTAGTTTTATCAGCACACATAATAACTTTTAACTGGAGTTAACCAGCTTAGCAAGAATGTTAAAAAGGAGCTTCTTATGAAAATACTTTCACAGATTTTTCTTTCCCTTCTTATAATTACAAACCAAATAGTTTTTGCAGGAACAACCGGAAGACTTGCAGGAAGGATTACTGATACAGCCACAGGCGATCCGCTTCCTTTCGTCAACGTAGTAATTATGGGAACAACTCTTGGTGCTGCATCGGATATTGATGGATATTATTCGATTATAAATGTTCCACCAGGAACCTATGTCGTTAAAGCTTCGGCAATTGGATATAACACCGTATCATTTCAGGATGTAAAAGTATCAATTGATTTAACAACAACTATTGATTTTCAATTATCAGAAGAATCAGTTGAATTAGGTGAGGAAGTAGTTGTAATAGCTACCAAACCTTTGGTAAAAATGGATTTAACTGCAACCACTTCAATTGTTGGTGAAGATGTAATTTCCCAATTACCAGTTGCTGAAGTGCAGGATATTTTAAAACTTCAGGCTGGTGTTGTAGTTTCCCCGGATGGTGCTATTCATATTAGGGGCGGAAGAGCTAATCAAGTTGCTTATCAGATTGATGGGGTTCCCGTAACGGATGTTTATGATGGAAGCAGCACGATCAATGTTAATCAAAATGCAGTTCAGGAGCTACAGGTTATAAGTGGTGCATTCAATGCAGAGTATGGTCAGGCGCAATCTGGTGTTGTAAACCTTGTTACAAAGGATGGCAGCAACACATTTACAGGAAATATTCAGGCTTACAGCGGTGATTATGTTTCAAATAAGACAGATATATTCACTAATATTGATGATGTTAGTCCCATTGGGATAAGAAATATAGAGGGCAGTCTCAGCGGTCCGATAATAGAAGATAATTTGTTCTTCTATGTGAATGGAAGATATTATTTTAATTCAGGATCAATCTATGGTCAAAGGTATTATCTTATCAGTGACAGGGCAATTGAAAATTCTCAAACTCAGCAACTCACTGTTCAGCAAAACGGGGATAAAGCTTATGTATCGATGAACGAAAGTGAAACTGTTTATGGGCAGGGTAAGCTAACATACCGCTTATTCCAGGGATTTAAGTTGAGTTATAACTACCTTTTGGAGCAAAGAGATTATTTTGATTTAGATCGCAACAGCGACAATAGCTACACAAACAAACTTACACCGGATAACAACCTCCAGAGATTTAATAAATCTTATACAAATATTTTCGCTGTAAATCATGCTTTATCTGCCAGCAGTTTTTATACATTAAACTTAAGTTATTCTTTTAAAGATTACCGGGAATATCTCTTCGAGGATCTTTACACAGGTGACCCAAATAAACCAACTAATTATGAAGATAATTCAACAGTAGTTACACCGCCTTATAGTTTTGCTGTTGGCGGAACAAACAATCACCGTTTTGTACGAAATACCGGTACTTACGGAGCTAAATTAGACTGGACAACTCAACTCAACCAGGAAGTAAATCTACAATTTGGTGGTGATTACAGGTACAACCAAATATACCTCGAGAATATTAATTTAGTGCCTATGACCGACGCAAACGGACAGAAAGTTACACCTTATAATGTAATGATTCCATCCATCACCTCAACTGACCATGATACCTATCAACATGAACCAAATGAAATATCAGGATACGTTCAATCAAAGTTTGAGGCATTCAACCTGATATTTAACGTTGGGTTAAGAGTAGATCATTTTCAGCCCGACGGTGTAATTCTTAATGATGACCTGTCAGATGGAGGCATCAGATATACGGTTGATGATCCGAATATTTATAATCCGGTCAAACCAAACAACAGGTTTAATGATTTAAATGGAAATGGTATTCAGGATGAAGGCGAAACTACCAAGACAGTTCAGGACAGGGAAGCATACTACTACAAAGATGCATCTTCCAAAACGCAGGTTAGCCCGCGCATTGGTTTAGCATTCCCGATTTCTGCGAACGGAGTAGTACATTTTTCTTATGGACATTTTCTACAACTGCCTCGTTATGAATACCTTTATCAAAATCCAAGATTCAAGCTGGGAGTTAATTCAGGAAACGCCGGCTTGTTTGGCAATGCTGACCTTGAACCGCAGAAAACAGTTAAAGGTGAGATTGGGATACAGCAGCAAATTGGTGAAGATATGTCTGTTGATGCAACTGTGTTCTTTGAAGATTTCAGAAATCTGACCGGAACACAAACTCAGGATGTTGTTGTTTATGGCGGAGCTCAAACTTACAGCCAATATATTAATTCAGATTTTGGTTCTGCGAGAGGTTTTGTACTAAAGTTTTCTAAAAGATTTTCGGGCGGTTTATCTGCATATATTGACTATACTTTCTCAGACACTAAAGGTAATTCTTCTGATCCGGCCGATTCAAGAAATGCCGCACTTGGTGGTGCATTACCAGAAACTTTTATTGCTCCTCTAAACTGGGACCAAACACATACTCTTAACTTATCAATAGCATACGCACAACCAAGGGATTGGGGATTTTCTGTTATTGGAAATTTCTTTTCCGGTCAGCCATATACACCTGCTGTAAATAAAAACACCAGAGTTACTCAGAATGCTTTCCCAAGGAACAGCGACAATAAACCTACTATTATTAATATAGACTTGAGAGTTTATAAAGATTTTGAAATATCAAGCACAGTATTAACCGTCTTCCTTAGAGTATTTAATTTGCTTGATTTTGATAATCCTGTTAACCTCTATACAGATACTGGTGATCCGTTCTTTACATTTGCAAAGCTGGAAGCAGAAAAGAATACTCCTCCCCAATACTTTACTGAAGTTATTAACAATGACTTAGATCAATATTATACTAATCCAACATACTTTTCTGAACCTAGAAGAGTAGAATTAGGGATAGGCTTTAACTTTTAATTTTTTCGTGAAGGTAATTATGAAAAAACTATATATCTTATTATTTATAATCTTTGGGTCCACTATTTTTGCTCAACGTACCAGTGATCCATCGTTACTCACGATTGGCTATCATACCGGAAACAGGGCAGGCATAACATTTTATAATGATGGTCAAATAGCAGGTATTAATACCGGAATTGATATCAGAGGTGAGTGGCCTCTTGGTTCAGGAGAGAATTACATCGGTGATTGTGTTCCATTGATTGGAGTTGAATTCATTACTACTCTTAATGATACTCTTCAATCCGTAGTAATTTCACGCGGGCCTCGAAAAGGTCAATTTGATGAAAAAAGTCCAAGCGGCTATTTCTGGGGTTGGAACCCTGTCCCGGGTTTCAGGAACCCAAACGTAAAAGGTGTTGCAATGAGTCATCTTCCGGAAACCTGGCCTGTTGAAGGTTGGAATGATCCTATCGCTCGATTTTGGAAAGATGAAGATGGAAAAACTGAATGGTTTGGATATTTTGGTCGGGGAATAAAAAATGCTGACCAGGAATCATTCTTTGAAGCCGATGATGATTGGGATGATGAGTTTAATGCAAATTTCAAACCCGATACCACTAATCTTTCAAGATATGGTATGGCTTTAAGGATGAGGCAAAGAGGTTTTCAATGGTCAAGCTTTTTGGCTGAGGATGCAATATTCTGGTTGTATGAAATAAACAATGATGGAACAACCCTTTATCGTAAAGCAGATTTCGGAACAATAGTCGGAACTCTTGCCGGAGGCGATGGCGATAGTCAGGATGACCTCGGGTTTTTTGATATAAAGGATTGGATAACTTATTCCTGGGATAGCGACGGAATTGGTAACCGTGGGCAGAAAGTTGGATACGTTGGTTATGCATTCCTTGAATCTCCGGGTAACCCCTTTGATGGAATTGATAATGACAATGATTCTAAGTTGTCGTCCTCACCAAGATTCGTCGCGACCGATTTTAATGCAGTAATCTATAATGCCGGCGATAGGGTTGTTTTAATAAAAGATACAGTAGATGCTCAAGGATTAAGAATTTATAAGAGAACTCTTCACACAGTTAAATCCACTACTGATACTGTTTACTCGTTGGGAATTAGATTCATCATTGAACCGGGTGTAACTCAGTTCAGAGAGGGTAATGCGACTTTAACGATTGTAAATGGGCAGGAAATTTTCATCCCTGATCCTTCAGCAAATGATGCTATCGATAATGATTTAGATGGTTTAGTTGATGAAAATCAGGCAACACATTATGAAACCTGGGTTAGAAGAAATCCACCATTGCCCGGATTGAAATACAAAAATTATGTGACAGGTGCAGGAGTAAACGACCTGTTGATTGATGAAAAACGTGATAATGATATTGATGAAGACGGGGATTGGGATCCAATGTTTGATGATTTAGGGCAAGATGGATTAGGTCCCGATGATGACAACTACCCGGGTCCTGATGCAGGCGAAGGAGATGGGATGCCAACACAGGGTGAGCCAAATTTTGGCAAAACAGATCCTGATGAATCAGATCAAATTGGTCTTACTGGGTTCAACTTCTTTGAACTTCAAAGCGCACCTGATCTGAGCGTTGATTCATCGCTTTGGAATAGAATGACACCGGGAAGATTCGATAAAGTTTCCTCAACTCCACAGGATGGAGATTTCATTTACAGCTCGGGATTCTTTCCTCTTTCTCCAAAAACCCCTGAACGGTTTTCAGTTTCTCTACTCTTTGGTGAAGATTTGGCTGATATAGTAAAGAACAAGAAGATAGTTCAGCAAATTTATAATGCTGGCTATGCTTTTCCGCAAGCTCCTAAAAAGCCAAAGATTAACATTACTCAAAATGATGGCAAAGTTGTTATCTACTGGGATGGAGAAGAGACAGAAAATTCAAGAGACTTCGTTACCAAACAAAAAGACTTCGAAGGGTATAAAATTTATAGAGCCACAGATGCAAATTTCAGAGATTCCCGTGTGATTACAAATGCATTAGGTGTGCTTAGTTTCGATAAACCGATAGCTCAATACGATCTCGTTAATGAATACAGCGGCTTCTTTATACCGAGTGCAGAACTTTTAGAGGCATATGGTGGAACAACATTTTATTTTGGTGAAAATAACGGGATTATAAATCGCTTTATCGATTCAACAGTTACTCCGGGAATCACTTATTACTATGCGGTTTGCGCTTATGATCATGGAGATGGCACACCAGATATATTCCCCGAGGAAAATTCTAAATTTATATTCCGTTCAAATACGGGTGAAGTTATTTTAGATGATAACACTGCTGTTATTACTCCGGGAAGAAGACCTGCCGGATATTCAAATGCATTTCTTGATGATCTGGAAAAATCAGATCCATTTTTTGGAACCGGTTATTCCGCAGTTGAAACAGTCGATGATTCTGAGATTAGAAATAATTTTAGTTATCAGGTTGTGTTTCAAGATACCGGCTTAACCGATTTAACAGCAAGTTGGTCATTATTAGATTTACAAACTCCTGATACAGTTTTTGTTCCTATTGCAAATCAAACTTATATCGTTAATCCAAAAGACTCAATTGAATTACCTGCAGGTACTGATACGATACTTGTTAATGGATCTAAGTATGCTGTTACCGGTTCCTATTATACAGCTGAGTACGACCGGTTAGTTGATGAGTCTGATAAATTTGCAGGTGAAACACCTATACGTCATGGTTTTAGGGTTCAACTTTATAATGACCCCGTTAGAGTTGATACATCGTATGCTACAGGTATTCCATCTGACCCTCCTCCAACTTTTGAAGTTTTAAGATTTGTTGCAAACAATCCAAATTACAATGGTTATGCCACACCGAATGACTATGTTATTGAGTTCTACGATACTATAGTTGATACATCGGTTGTGGACACAGTTGGTTCAGGTTCTAGCAACATCGTTCCCGCTCAACCTGTCAACTTTAAAGTTAAAAATCTTACAAAAGATCAATATGTGGATGCTGTTTATATAAGATTCGGAACATTGAGCTATACTTATAGTATATGGTTCAAAGAATACTTACAAGGGACAATATGTGAGAACATGGCGTGTAAATGTCAGATATAGAACTTTTGATCCGCTTGAAACTGCTGGTACATTTAATATTCAAACCTTGAAACCATTTAACCAGGATGACAGTTACTTCTTCACCATGATAGGTGCATCAATTAACAAAGCTGATGCCCAGAATCAGTTAAACAAAATAAAAGTAGTTCCGAATCCCTACATCGTAACACACGCTGGTGAGCAGAGGCTGCTCAGTACTCAAACAAGCGGCAGAGGAGAACGGGAGATAAGGTTTACTTATGTACCCCCGGGATCAAAAATTTCAATATACACAGTTAGAGGTGAATTAGTCCGAACGCTCTATGCAGAAAACCTGTATGTTGGTGATGTCTACTGGAATTTAAGAAGCGAAGAGAATATTGATGTAGCTTTTGGTATATATGTGTTTGTTGTTGATGCGCCGAATATTGGCACCAAGATTGGCAAATTTGCCTTAATTAAATAATGGAGAAAGTAATTATGAAAAAGATTTTAATTGTTCTTCTACTTTCTGTTGCTTGTGTGTTTGGTCAATCCAAAGTGGGTTCAACAGCAGCACCATTTCTTAACATTGGTATTGGTCCACGGGCAATTTCAATGGGCGGGGCGTTCGTTGCTACTGCAAGCGATGTAAGCTCGTTATACTGGAACCCGGCAGGTGCATCAAGAAGTAATGTTAACGAGGCAATGTTTTCGCACTCAAGCTGGTTTGCGGACATAAATTACAATTGGGCTGGTGCTATGCTTAAGCTTGGTGATGCAGGTACGGTTGGTCTTAACCTTACTTATCTTGATTACGGTGACATGGAAATTACAACCTTGGCTGAACAGGATGGAACAGGACAGTTCTTCTCAGCACATGATCTCTCAATGGGTTTAACTTATGCTTATAATTTAACCGACAGATTCTCATTAGGTGGAACAGTAAAATATATCCAGCAAAAAATATGGAATACGTCTGCAAGTGCTTTTGCAGTCGATTTAGGTGTTCTCTTTCATTCTGATATTAATGGGTTAAGAATTGGTGCCACAATAACAAACTTTGGAACAACTATGAAGATGGATGGAAAAGACTTGCTTGTTCAACATGATATTGACCCGAACGTATATGGTAATAACGATCAGATATTGGCAACTTTGCAGACGGATGATTTTCCGCTTCCATTGACCTTTAAAATAGGATTGGCAATGGATGTTTTGAATAGTGAAGAACATCGGGTTACTTTAGCTGTGGATGCATTACACCCAAACGATAATGATGAGTCTGTAAACGTTGGTGGTGAATATATGTTTAATAATTTAATAGCGTTTAGAGTGGGTTATAAATCATTGTTTTTAGAAAACTCCGAGGAAGGTTTAACTGCAGGTGTAGGTCTGAATTACAATTTTACCAGCGATTTCGGTGTGAGGATAGATTATGCTTACCAGGACTTCGGTGTTTTGGATTACACACAGCATTTTTCATTAGGCATCAAATTTTGACCAAAACAAGGTTACTTTTGATTAGAAATATTTCTATATTTAGATGAATTAAAAGTTAAAACTTATAATAATAACATCAATTATCATTCATTAATTCAAGGAGAACCAAATGAATAAAATTCTATACGTTTCATTAATGTTTTTACTGGTGGGAATTACATTTGCTCAACCCAAGGAAATTTTACTTAATTGGGAATGCAATATGGAAATAGAAATTCTCTCCGGAAGATTTAACACTGCAGATACAGTTGCTGCACGGGGTACATTTAACGGTTGGGGTCGTACTGATCTTGTTCCAAATACATTAAACCCCAACTTATATGTGAGTGAAAATCCTTTTGTTGATACTCTCAATGTCGGTGATACATTGAAATATAAATTCTTCTATACTCCCGATACGTGGGAAGGTGGAAGCGACAAAGTATATGTTTTAAGTCAGGCAGAATATGATGCTGGTGAAGCTACTATTTCAAGAGCATTTAACGATGGAACACTAGCTACTGTTACAAACCAGGAAACTGTTGTTCTTTTCCAGGTTGATGTAAACAATGCAGTATCTGCTTGTAATAGCCAGCCGTTCCCTGCCGTAAACACAGTGCATGTTGCAGGAGGTACACAACCATTACAGTGGCCTGCTTTAGGTTGGCCGGATAATGAGATCACTAAAATGATAGAGCTGTTTGATGACGGTATGAATGGTGATAAAACTGCCGGTGATTTAATCTTTTCAGCAGAAGTTACATTCCCTGCCTATACGATTTTTGAAGTTCAGTTCAAATATGGTGTAAATTATGGTGGCGGTGCTGCTAACACAGGTTGTGCTGATAACTTTAATGACAACGAAAATGCTATCGGTGATAACCATGTTATTAACCTGTTCTCAACTGCCTGGTATTGCGAAGTTTTAGATACGTTTGGTATAATGGGTCCTCAGGAATTTACAACAGATGTTGAAGATATCACTACTGCTTTGCCAACAGCTTATGCTCTTGAGCAGAACTTCCCGAACCCATTCAACCCTACAACGATGATAAACTTCAGCGTACCGGTTGAAGGATTTGTAACTTTGAATGTTTACAACTCTATTGGGCAGCAAGTTGCAACTCTGGTTAACGAAAGTAAATCTGCTGGAACTTATCAGGTAGATTTTGATGCTACTAGTCTTACCAGCGGAATTTATTTCTATAGGATTAGCTCAGGCAACTTTACCGATACAAAGAAGATGATTTTATTGAAGTAATCCTTAAGGATTGTTTCAAATAAAAGTTAAAGCCCCGTTTTGCGGGGCTTTTTTATTGTTCTGACAATTCGAGCAGTTGGACTCTCAATTTCTGTGCATTTGGAAAATCAGGTTTTATCCCAATACATTTCTCAATTGACTGAAGTGCATTGTTAAAATCTTTCAATTGAATATAAGCTCCCGCTAAATTATAAAAAACCTGAGGATCGTTTTTATCATACTTAGTACTTGCAGATAAATATTTTATAGCTTCATCAACTTTGCCCTTATTCAGATTTATATTGCCAAGCCACTTAGCTGAGAATGCATCAGGAGTTTCTTTGAACCGTTTGAGCAGAATATCATAAGCAAGATCATATTCCTTAACATTTATTAGCTGTGAAGCTGCGTAATCGTAATCAGATAACTTAAATGGATATTGAGAAATAATAACTAAAAATTCCTTAGCAAAGTTCAAATAATCTTTTTTCAGAAGGTAATTTTCAGCAGCCTCTCTGTGACCTCTTTCCCAGTTCATGTTTTCAATAGCAATTTTAAAAGCTATGGAGTCTATTCCGTCATTTAGTTTTATTTTTTTGATGAAAGAAAAATCAGGTTTATCAATAAATGGCCAGTCATTCAACAAGCCAACTAATCTGATATTGGCAATTACAGAATCAAGTCGTGAGAAAGCAAAATTATGTATTACCAGACTATCCTGGCGTGCATCTGCAATTGGTAATGGTTTGTATTCCGGGAGTAAACCAGCCATTTGCATCGTTTCGAAATAAGTTCTTCCCATTAAAAGATAACCTTTAAGTGATGGATGCAGATGATCGACTATCAGGTTATTACCGACTATTCTATCAAAACTGTTACTATTAAATATCGAATCAACATTTATGTAACCACAATTAAATTTTTTAGCAAGCTTTATTATGATCTCGTTTATTTTTTCAGGAGCTCTGAATCTGAGGGCGTCCAGGTCTTTTGCTCGGCGAAACATTGAGTCAGCCAGGTTTATATTACCAAGCTTTAATTGATTCATTGCCTTCAAGTAAATTGAATCTGCATTTTCGTTTTTACTAGTTCCGACTGATATGAAAGGTTTTTGGTCTTTCAAATTGCTCACAAGTGAACCTATCAAAATAGGAACACCTGCCTCTTTAGTCATTTGAAGAATATCTTCAAAATTTCCTTCGAATTGTTTTATTCCAACATTGTACGATTCTGAATTAAATGGTATCAGCTGTTCTTTAACAATTCTGGCCATCAATGTTCCACCACGATGTGTCTCTTGTTCAGCATCACTGCTGAACAATGTCAGTACAGCCGTAATACCGTTTCTTATCAGCTCAACCGATTTAAAATTGTTAAGCCAGATGAGAAAATTAACAAGCTCTCTTGAGTTGCCAATGTTTTCAGTTGAGCCAACACCAAATGCTCCATAGTATTCATTGTGTCCTGCATAGATTAGTATAATGTCCGGTTTCTGCTCAATCACTTCGGGAAGTAAATCCCTTATTGTGTATGAGTTGGTTGCGGTTATGCCGAGGTTGATTACTTCTATGTGTTTGTCAGGATAAATTAGTTCAAGACGATCACGGATATATCTGGAAAAAGTTCCGTTTGGCGAAAACGGAAAACCTTGTGCACTGCTTCCTCCCATCACAAAAATCCTGAAAGCATTTTCTCTCTTTACAATATCAAATGCGTCATTGTTAGACTGTGGTAGATCTTTTGTATTAAAGAAATATCTGCCCGCGACATCTGGATTAAGCATCTGCTTTGCTTCTGTAATCTTAATCCATTGATCATTATTCCGGCCGTAGTTGATAACTCTCAGGGATATTTCAAGTAACACAATGAATAGAATTGGAATGAGAAACAATATCAGGTAAAACCAGAACGGGGATTTCTTCTTTCCGATCTTTTTATTTTCTTCAGTTATTTTCAATAGGATTCTTTTGACTGATTATCGCTTCAAGCTGCTGACGGATTTGTTCCGCTCGTGCAAAATCCGGATTTATTTGCAGGCATTTATTGATTGACTCAAGTGCTTTAATAAATTGTTTCTTCTGTGCATATGCCCCGGTGATATTGAAATAAATCTGAGCATCATTGTTATCGTATCTTAAACTTGTTTCAAGATATCTAATTGCATCATCCACGAAACCCTGAGATAGATCAATAATGCCAAGCCATTTACAATTGAAAGCGTCTGGTTTTTTATTAAATCCTCTTTTTAAAAAGTAATATGCTCTTGAATATTCTCCAGCTTTTATTAATTCTTTAGCAGTGTTATTATAGTATTGATAAAGAAAAGGAAATTCTTCAATTAAAGCTGCCATTTCGGTTGCATATTTATCAAAAAGATCTCTCTTGAGATAATGTGCTGCGACTTTTAATCTGGCCTGTTCTCTTGAGATCTTACCATCAATAACCTCTATTGAAACACTATCTATAAGGGTGCTAAGTCGAATTAGTTTATTTCTCGGCACTTGTTTCCCTTCATTTATGTAGGGCCAGTCATTCTTTAAGATTTTTATTCTGAAATCTGCAATAGTTGAATCAAGCGGAGTAAAATTATAGTAAGCCGTCACAAGACTATCTGTGGTGTTTTCATCAAGGTCAGAGGGTTCATTTGTCGGAAGATAACCTTTTTTCTTCATTGCATTAAAAAATAAATTTCCAATCAGTTGGTATCCTTTAACAGTTGGATGAAGATGGTCAGTCATCAGATTATCTCCAACAATTCCATTCTGGCTGTCTTCATTAAGAAGTGAATCACTTTTTATGGACAGATAATTAAATTCTTTACATAACCGAATTATTGTTTTGTTAATTTCTTCGGGTGCACGGAATCTTAATGCGTCCAGCTCCTTTGCAAAAATGAATAATCCTTTGGCTGAGTCAGATTCACCTGTCAGCAATTTAGTTGTCGCATCGAAAAATATTTGATCTGCCGGTGGATATTCAGAATCCTTTACAGAAACAAATGGCTTTTGATCTTTAAGATTGCATGCAACCGTGCTCGCAATAACAGGAACATTTACTTCTTTACACATTGAGAAGATGTCGCGAAGATTCCCTTCAAACTGATTGATACCATCCAAATAAATATCAGAGTTGTATTCAATTAATTTATCCTTAGCCAGTTGAGCCATCATTGTTCCGCCGGTTATTTTGTCCTCTGAAAAAAATAGTCTCGATAATTCTTTAACAACATTTCTAATCAGCTCAACTGTTTTGAATTTATTCAGCCATAAGGTGGTATTCACAATAAATCTTGATGAACCAAAGGATTCCAATGAGCCTACACCAAGTGCACCGTAATACTCATTATGTCCCAGATATATAAGAATCAGGTCCGGTTCCTTTTTTAAAAGCTCGGGCATCAAGTCCCTGATTGTGTAGGAGTTAATAGCGGACATACTAAAGTTAGCGACTTCGATCACTTTTTCGGGGTAGAGAATCTCCAATTTTTTCCTGATAAATTTGCTGAATGAAGCGCTTGATAAATAAGGATAACCTGCAGCTGAGCTTGCACCAACAACAAATACTCTAAAGCTGCCTTCCTTTTTTTCTTTGTATATAAAAGACTCGACTGAGAAAGGTAAATTTTTTGTTGTGAAAAAGTATCTGTAACCGAGCTCAGGATTTAGTATTTCCATATCCTTTGAAATATCAACCCATACACTGTCATCTTTTCCGTAATTAAATATTCTTAAACCGGCTTCTAATAGTAAGAAGAATAATACAGGAATAACTATCAATAAAATGTAAAACCACCACGGTGCGGCAATTTTAATTCCTTTTACGAATGATGTAATTTCTTCAGCAGGGACGTTCAACTGCTTTGCCATCTCTTTAACGGTAAGCGACTTATAATTTTTTTGTATAAACTGTATTTGCTTTTCGGATAGAGGCAATATCTGATTCCTTACCTGTTAGATCTGGTAGCATTTATTAATTGCTGCTGAAGATCTTTTGCTATAGAATAATTTGGTTCAATCTGGAGACAGCGATTAACCATTTGTAATGCTGTTTGATAATCTTTCTTGATGGAGTAGGCTCCTGCAAGGTTATAGTAAACTTGCGGGTCTGATGAATTATAACTAATGCTTTTTGAAAGATAACTGATTGCAGAGTCAACTTTGTTATTTAATAAGTCAATTATTCCAAGCCATTTTGTTGAATAGGCACCCGGCTTAATATCGTTGAGTTTTTGTAAATAAAAGTATGCCTCATCAAACTTTTTTAAATTAACAAGAAGTTGAGCTGCAAATTCATAAGGATAAGGATCAAATGGATATTCATCAGTAGCTGCCTTAACTTCATTCAGGAATGACTCTAAGTCTCCGCTCATCAATTTACTTTGTGCAAGTTCAAGGTGAGCAGCCTCCCAGGATAGATCACCTTTACCAACTAAGTATGCCAAAGTATCGGAATAGCTTTGCATATTTAAAAGCTTAAGTTTTTCTTCGTCAGATTTTTTCTTTTTTGTGTATGGCCAATCGCTCTTTAAAATTATTATCTGGTAAAGAGCTATTGTTGAATCCAGCTTTGTGAATTCATAACGGCTCAAAGTAATGCTATCCTGTGCTTCAATTGAAAATTCTTTTTTGTAATCTCGCGGAAAAATTCCAGACTCAATTCCTTCATTAAAAATTTCTCTGCCAATTATTTGAAACCCTCTTAAATTAGGATGAAGGTGATCGGTAATTAGATCATCGCCAACTACTCCACTGACTGACTCAGCATCGAATACTGAATCTAATTTTACCACAGGATAACTAAACTCTTTACCGAGGTTTTCAATTATTTGATTTACCTTTTCCGGAGCTCTCCACCTTAGAGCATCAAGATCTTTTGCAAGTCGAAATAATGAATCTGCATTACGCAATCTGCCGGAATTTAACTCATCATGTGCTGATTTAAATATTTCATCTGCAGTTGGAAATTCTCCATCATAAGATGATTCAAAAGGTTTTTGATCTTTTAAGATTACTGACCAGCCGACCAAGAATTACAGGCACTTTTTTATCTTCTGCCATCTCAAGTATATCTCGCAAATTTCCTTCAAACTGATTTATACCTGCAAAATACTTTTCAGAGTTGAAGGGAATCAATTGTCTTTGAGACATCCGGGCCATTAATGTGCCATCTGATTTGACAGGGGATGAAAACAATCCTGAAACCGATTTCACAACATCACGAAGCAATTCAAAGGTTTTGAATCTGTTAAGCCAGATAACTGTATTTACAAGAAATCGTGTGTCACCTAATGTTTCCACTGAACCAACACCCAGCGCACCATAAAATTCGTTATGTCCTGCATAAATAATTATCAGGTCAGGCTGCTTCTCTAAAACTCCCGGCAGCATATCTCTTAAAGCATAAGAATTAATTGCGGACATTGCAATGTTAACAACTTCGATATCCCGTTCGGGATAAAGCAGTTCTAACCTTTTGCGGATATATCTTGAGAATGCACCATTTGGCGAGTATGGAAAACCTGCAGCACTGCTTCCTCCCATAACAAAAACACGGTAGGAATTTTCTTTCTTAACTTCATCAAAATAATTATAATTTGCTGATGGTACCTTTTCAGTGTTATAAAAATATCTGAATGCTATTTCAGGGTTTAATGTTAATCTTCCTTCATCTGCAGGAATCCATTGATCGTAAGTTCGCCCATAATTAAAAATTCTCAAACTGAACTCTAATAAAAGAACTATAATTACAGGAAGTAAAACTAAAACAAGATAGAACCACCGGGGAGTTTTTTTCTTGGAAGTGCCTATAAATTCTTCAACAAGATTCTTATTAATATTCAATTCATTGGCGATATCATCAACTGATCGCTTATCCTTTTTTTTATTTATAAGCTTCTTTTGTTTATCAGAAAGAGGCAACCAAAATCCCTATTTCAATTTATTTACAAGGTAAAATATCTGTTAAAAAATCTCATCTTAAAAATATGAATCAATTGCTTAAAATTATGGTAGCCAAAGTATAAAAATTAGGGTTGATAAGTTGCAAATACTTAATTTCAACACCCCTTTTGACTTACCTGATTTATGATAATATTGCTATTTTAGCAGCGTTTTAATTGATGATTTATGAATTTTAATTTATGAAATTAAAACTCATTCATCTAGAATACTTGCTTCAGTCCTTCAATCGGTAATAACAAATAGATGTATAAAATTATTTTAACATTAATGTTTTTAATCCTGCCTCAAATTAGCAGAGCGTCAGGCAGATGAGGAAAAAGTAATCGCTAAAGTCGGAAGTGAAGTAATTACTGAAAGCGAATTTATTGAAAGGTATGAACTAACTCCTCAGATTAATGCAGTAATGGTTGGTGCGGAGGAATCACTTAAGAAAGAAGTTCTTTACTCAATAATTGCTGAAAAACTTTGGGCTCTCGAGGCTGAATCAATGGGCTTAGACAATTCTGAACTGATCAAATTAACTTATAAAGCCATTGAAAAAATGTATGTTCGAGATGCGCTTTTCAGACAAGAAATTCTGAACAAGATTCAATTATCAGATGATTACTTGAATGAAGCATTTCGCAGAAACAACTTGGTATTGAATTTAAATTATTTGTTCTCTGAAGATGAAACAGTTATCAATGATTTTTATACACAGCTTATAAATGGAGTAGATTTTTATTCTATATTTCTTAAACGACCTGAAAGCAAGTTGCAAGAGAACCCTTATCAGGTCAGTTATGGACAAATGGATAAAAACGTCGAGGATATTTTATACAATCTTAAGCCGGGAGAATTTACACAACCAATTAAAGCTCCTAAAGGTTTTTACATCTTCAAATTACTTTCGACTCAAACAAAAATAATTGAAAATGCGCAGCAGGCTGAAGAGCAGAAAAAGTATGTTTGAAAATTGCTGAAAAAACAATTACTGATAGTATTTACAAAGATTTTTATTCCAGGTTTTTCAAAGATGCTGTTGCCGAAACGAATAAGGAATTGTTTTTAAAATTATCTGATTTTGTTGAAGAAGCATTACGGAATAGAAATAAAACAAAAACTGATCTCACCCGGAGAAAAAGTTTATTTGCTTCCTGAAGATTTATATAAGATAGAAAATGATCTGAGTGCAGAGTCGCTTAATGCCGAACTTATCAAATTGAATGGTCAGCCTCTAACAATCAGTGATTTTTTGCAGGAGCTTTCAATTGAAAAATTTTACGTGGATTCTCTCGATAATAATCATATTAAAGGCAGATTGAATTTCGCAATCAAAATGTTCATTGAACATGAACTCCTTTCTCATGAAGGATACAAACGAAACCTGCAGAACTTACCGGAGGTTCAACGTTACTTAAAAATGTGGCGAGAATATTATTTAAACGAATCCTTACGAAAAGAAATTGCTCAGGGCATTGAAATTACAGATGAAGAAGCTTACGAATATTTTCTTGAAAAAAATCGTGACACAACTTCCGTTCTGGAAGTCAAAATTATTGAAGTTCTAACAGAAGACCTTGATGTTATTCGTACTGTGCTTGATGAATTAAATGCAGGAAAGGGTTTCAGAGAGCTTGCTGTTAAATATACCATCAGAGAAGAAGCAAAAAATAATAATGGTGAACTTGGATATTTTCCTGTAAGTGAGTACGGTGAAATCGGTCGTAAAGCTGCTTTGATGAAAATCGGTGATATGTATGGTCCGATAAAAATTTCCGAAGGTTATTCTCTATTTGAGTTAATTGACCGAAAGGATAAGAATTATTTATCAACTAAAGATTTTCAAACTGAAAAGGAAAATATTAAAATAGAACTTAGACAGAAAAAGTATAGTAATGCTATAATTAATAAAACAATTGAGCTGGCAAATAAGTATGATGTTCAGCTAAATGATGAAGCACTAAGCTCAATCAAAGTCTTAAATACAACAACTTTAGTTTATCGTTATTTCGGCTTTGGAGGAAGATTGCTTGCTGTTCCAATGACTACACCAAATTACCTTTGGGTCAAACCATGGCTGGAACAGGAAGATCTAACGCCGTAGTTAAATCCATAAATGTATATAATTTGTGAATAAGAAAAATATTTACATACTTGGTATATCAGCTTACTACCACGATAGTGCGGCCTGTATTGTTAAAGATGGAAAAATTCTGGCAGCAGCGCAGGAAGAGCGATTTTCGCGCAAGAAGCACGATCATCGTTTCCCCCACGGTGCAATAAAATTTTGTCTTGACTTTGCAAATATTAAAGCAGGTGATCTCGATCTGGTTTCCTTTTATGATAAGCCCTTTCTAAAATTCGAAAGGCTGCTTGAAACTTATCTAACCTTTGCACCGGTCGGGATACAATCATTCATCAAAGCTATGCCTTTGTGGATCAAAGAAAAATTATGGATGAAAGAGTTGATTAGCAAAGAACTTAGTTACGAAGGTAAAATTATTTTTCCCGAACATCACGAGTCTCATGCTGCTTCCGCATTTTATCCTTCGCCATTCAACGAAGCTGCCATTTTAACAATGGATGGAGTGGGTGAATGGACAACGAGCAGTTATGGTTTTGGCAAGGGAAACTCAATTGAGCTTTGGGCAGATATAAAATTTCCTCATTCACTTGGACTTCTTTATTCTGCATTTACTTACTATACAGGTTTTAAAGTAAACTCAGGTGAGTACAAAGTGATGGGTCTTGCGCCTTACGGCGAACCGAAATATAAAAAACTCATTTACGATCATCTGATTGATGTGAAAGAAGATGGTTCATTCCGAATGAATATGGAATACTTTAACTACTGTGCCGGACTCACAATGACGAACAATAAATTCAACAAGCTTTTTGGCGGACCACCAAGAGTTCCTGAAACAAAGCTTTCGCAAAAAGACATGGATCTTGCTCGTTCACTTCAGGAAGTTACAGAAGAAATTGTTGTGAAAATGGGGAATCATGTTTATAAAGAAACTGGTCAGAAAAATCTCGCACTTGCCGGTGGAGTTGCACTTAATTGTGTTGCTAATGGTAAACTTTTACGTGATGGTCCATTCGATAATATCTGGATTCAGCCTGCTGCAGGAGATGCCGGCGGTGCTCTTGGCGCAGCTTTGGTTGGATGGTATAGTTATCTTGGGAATCCAAGAAATATAGATGGAAAATCCGACTCGCAATTTGGTTCTTATCTCGGCCCTGAATTCAATGATGATGACATTCAATCATTCATACATTCATCCAATCTCCTAGCAAAAAAATTGAATGAAGACGAATTAATAAAAGCAGTTTCAAAACTAATAGCTGATGAAAAGGTTGTTGGTTGGTTTGATGGCAGAATGGAGTTTGGTCCCCGTGCGCTTGGTGCACGCTCGATAATTGGAGATGCCCGTTCACCAAAGATGCAGGCTTTGATGAATATTAAAATAAAATTCCGTGAAGGATTCAGACCATTTGCTCCATCTGTTCTTTATGAAAAGGTTGGAGAGTATTTTGAGATTGAGAAAGAAAGCCCGTATATGCTGCTGGTTGCTGATGTTAAAAAAGAGAGAAGAATAAAGATGACTGAAAAAGAGGAAAAGCTATGGGGAATTGATAAACTTAATATTGTTCGCTCTGATATTCCGGCAATAACTCACGTTGATTATTCGGCTCGACTTCAAACTGTTCACAAGGAGACGAATCCAAGATATCATAAGCTCATAAGCCAATTTGAAAAAGACACTGGATGTGCAGTTATCATTAACACGTCATTTAATGTAAGAGGTGAGCCAATTGTCTGCACACCGGAAGATGCTTACAAATGTTTTATGAGAACGAATATGGATTACCTTGTTCTTGGTAATTATTTGCTGTCAAAGGAAGATCAGAAACCACTTGAAAAAGATGTAGACTGGAAAAAAGAATTTGCACTGGATTAAGAAATGCTAAAAGAAGAATTCAATCACATAAAAGAATCTAAGAAAGATCTAAGGAAATTTGGAATAACTGTAGGTAGTGTCCTGATTATAATATCTGGTCTACTTTTATATTTTGAAAAACCATCTGCAATTTATTTTGGAATTATAGGTGCTTTCCTGATTTTGGCCGGGTTTACCTATCCAAAAATTCTTAAACCGTTTAACAAGGTATGGATGGGACTAGCAATTGTACTTGGATTCGTTATGTCGAGAGTAATACTCACGATATTATTTTATTTTGTGTTGACACCGATCTCATTTATAGCTAGAATATTCGGAAAGAAATTTATGATCCTTAAGTATGATAAATCTGCAAAAACTTATTGGGAAAAACGTACAGAAATTCATAAAAAAGCAATAGATTACGAAAGACAATTTTAGGAAAATAAAATGAGTAAACTATCAATACTTTCCGAGCTCTGGGATTTTCTTAAAGTAAGAAAAAAATGGTGGCTTGCACCGATACTTATTTTACTTTTACTTCTAGGCGGATTAATCATATTGACTCAGGGTTCTGCGTTAGCACCGTTTATTTATGCAATTTTTTAATTTTTAATAATTCGTGAATTCGTGACCAAAAATAAAGCCACGAATGCACGAATTTAGTATGATATGAAAAGTAAAATCAAAATTAAAAAGAAAAAGAAGCGAATTCCTGTTCCTAAAAAACCACCCAAGGTAGAGAAGAATCCTAAAGCATACGACAGGAAGAAAAGCAAAAAGAAATTGAGGAAGAAACTTAAGGAAGAACTTTCATCTGATGATTGAAGCTACTGTAATCGCTGCTTTTTACAATCGGCTTGATTATCTGAAGCTTGTGCTTGCCGGATTTGAAAGACAAACACTTAAAAACTTTGAATTCATAGTAGCTGATGATGGGTCAAGTGAAACAGTAATTAATGAAGTAAACAAGACTATTCCCCAACACTCATTCCCGATAAAGCATATCTGGCAGGAAGATAAAGGATTCAGAAAAAACAAAATTCTCAATAAAGCAATTACGGAATCCGAATCAGACTATCTTATTTTTATAGATTGTGATTGTGTACCTCACAAAGCTTTTGTCGAAGGGCATTTGAGTTATTCAAATCAAAATACATCGCTAACCGGGAGACGGGTCAATCTTTCACAAAAAATTACAAATCAACTTTCAGAGATGAATGTATTTGAAGGTTTTCTTGAAAAGAATCTTTTATCCTTAATTAAAGATGGTTTATTTGGTGAGTCTGTTGATGTTGAAAAAGGACTTTATTTGAAGAATAAGTTCCTGCTTAATTTATTTAACAGAAAACACAGGGGATTACTTGGTTGTAACTTCTCTTTATATAAAGAAGATTTAATTAAAATTAATGGATTTGATGAGCGTTACGAAGCTCCGTCGATTGGTGAAGATTCAGATGTTCAGTTTAGGCTGGAACTGTCGGGCGTTAAAATAAAATCAATTAATCACTCTGCTGTTCAATACCATCTTTATCATAAACTGCAGGCAAGAGACCCCAAAAACATTCAACTCTTTGAAGAAATAAAGAAAAGTAGAGTTGCTTACACTCCCTTCGGCTTAAAAAAATAATACATTTTCTCATTCTGACTCAATATTAATAAGTGAAATAAGGAATTATTCCTAAATAATATTTGGAATAATTATTGTTTGACCTTAATTTTCTCGGCATAATTATACAATATCCTAAATTATTAAGGTAACGATGCTTGACGACTTAGATCTTAAAATATTAAGAACACTTCAGCAAAATGGCAGAACAAAACGAAATGAGCTTGCTGAGCAGGTTGGACTTTCTGTTCCTTCTGTTAGTGACAGGTTAAAGAAACTTGAAGATAACAAAATAATTGAAGGCTATTACACCAAGGTAAATCGTCAACCATTTGGTTATGATATACTTGCTTTTATTCTTGTTGTGATGGATTCATCAAAGCATTATAAGGATTTAATAAAACACGTCGAGAAGCATCCAAATATTTTAGAATGCTATTCAGTTCTGGGTGAAGGTTCACATCTGTTAAAGGTCTGTGTAAAAAACACTGAATCATTGGAAAAGTTGTTGAGTGAAATTCAAACCTGGCTGGGTGTGACAAGCACTAAAACAACCTATGTTCTTTCGACACTAAAAGAGACAACAGCAATAAATATATAATAACTAAAAAGGAAAAACTTATGGCAAAATCCCCGAGCGCTATTGATAAAGTGCTCAGCTTTATCAAAACAAAAAAAATTAAATTTATAGATTTAAAGTTTATGGACTTTCCCGGACAGTGGCAGCATTTTACTGTTCCCGTTACTCAGTTTGATGCTGATTCTTTTGTTGATGGATACGGCTTTGATGGTTCATCAATAAGAGGATGGAAAGCTATAAACGAAAGCGATATGCTTATTATTCCCGACCCTGATACTTTATTTTTTGATCCTTTCATTGAAGCTCCCACAGCAAGTTTAATCTGTGATGTATATGAACCTGCAACAAAAGAAAAATACTCCCGCTGTCCAAGAAACATTGCGCAGAAAGCAGAAGCTCATCTAAAAGCAATCGGTATTGCCGATACAGTTTATTTTGGACCAGAAGCAGAATTTTTCATTTTTGACGATGTGAGATTTGATTCAAAACCCAATGGCAGTTTTTATCATGTTGATTCTGTTGAAGGAAGATGGAATACTGGAAGAGAAGAAAATCCTAATCTTGGTTACAAGCCGAGATATAAAGAAGGTTATTTCCCGGTCCCTCCAACGGATGCTTTAATGGATTTGAGAAATGATATGGTTCTCAATTTAATGAACTGCGGCATTGATGTAGAAGCTCAGCATCATGAAGTTGCCAGTGGTGGTCAGTGCGAAATTGATTTAAAATTTGCTCCTCTGGTTAAATCAGCAGACCAGCTTTTAATGTTTAAATACATAGTTAAGAACACTGCTAAAAAATGGAACAAAACTGTTACCTATATGCCCAAACCAATTCAGGGAGATAACGGCAGCGGAATGCACGTACATACAAGCTTGTGGAAAAAGGGAAAACCGCTCTTTGCTGGTCCTGGTTATGCAGGATTAAGTGAAGATGCTCTCTATTTTATTGGCGGATTATTAAAGCACGCGGCTTCACTTTGTGCTTTTGCAAATCCAACAACCAACTCGTACAAACGTTTAGTCCCTGGATTTGAAGCTCCGGTTAACTTAGCATATTCGCAAAGAAATAGAAGTGCTGCTGTTAGAATTCCGATGTACTCAACAAGTCCAAAATCAAAGCGAGTTGAATTTAGGTGTCCTGATCCTTCAGCAAATCCTTATCTGGCTTTTTCTGCGATGCTAATGGCAGGATTGGATGGAATAATAAACAGGATCGATCCGGGTGAACCATTGGATAAAGATATTTACGATATGCCTCCTGAAGAATTAAAAAATGTTCCTTCAACACCGGGAAGTTTGAACGATGCAATAAAAGCTTTAGCAAATGATCACGATTATTTATTAAAAGGCGATGTGTTTACTGAAGATGTGATTGAAACCTGGATAAAGTACAAGATCGAAAAGGAAATCAAGCCAATGGCACTGCAGCCGCATCCATTTGAATTTGGTATGTACTACGATGTTTAATTTTTAAATTGTCATTGTTCCAAAGGAATCCCTTCTGGACGAAGCAAACCCTATTTAAGACCGCAATCCTTGAAAAAAAGTTTGCGGTTTTTTTTTGCTATTTGACTTAAATCTACTTTTTTCAAGAAGAAATTATTCATTATTATTTTTTTAGTCATTTTTGCTGAAAAATTTCATCTGTCATATTGCAGATTAATATATTAAAAACTATATTAAACTAAAATCATCAATAAAATAGGAGATGCTATGAAAACTATCTTTACTTTCTTCGTGTTTTTACTTTTCTCAATCAGTATATCAGCACAGGAAGATTTCATGTATCAAGTTCTTCCAACTGATTACGTAAGTACCCCCGGTACTGCAACGTTTCTTGGCCCATTATATACAGGCGCTAGAACATACCAACTTCTTATTCATGAAGATCAGCTTGTAGGTATAGTTGGTCAGGAAATTCAGGCTCTTAGCTGGAGGCTGCCAACTGGCGCATCGTCCAACTGGCCAGCCGTTGATGTAACAGTTACCAATTATGATCTCTATTTAAGCCCTGGTGTTACTCCAGCCGATCGAAACTTAGCCGACTTTTCTTTAAATGCTGCAGGTCCACAAAAGCAGGTTAGAGTAGGGAGTCTGTTCATACCAATGAATTCATATACTTTTGGTAATATTCCAAACAATTGGGGGCCGGAAATAATGTTCGACAGTTTATACTTTTACACTGGTGGACACCTATTAATTGAGCTTAGATTGACTGGAACAGGTAGTAGTCAAAGTACTGATGCTGTTGGTACAACGACAGCTGGTTATGGTACACAATTTAGTGCTTGCTGGGGTAACGGCTTCACTGCTAACTCAGGTTCGCAGGGTAATTTCTCAGTAGTTAGACTCACTACAGACGACCCTGTACCGGTTGAGTTGACATCATTCACTGCTTCAGCGAATAGTAATAATGTTTTACTGGAATGGACTACTGCTACAGAAATTAATAATTATGGTTTTGAAGTAGAGCGGAAGGCTGAGAACTCAGAATATGAAATGGTTGGCTTTGTAACTGGTTCCGGAACTACAACTGAATCAAGAAGCTATATATTCACTGATGCTAAAGTACCCGAAGGTAAATATTTATACAGACTGAAACAAACGGATTTCGATGGCAGTTTTAACTTTAGCTATGAAGTTGAAGTTGAAGTTATTGCTCCTGCAGTTTTTGCTTTGGAGCAAAATTATCCAAATCCATTTAATCCATCAACTAATATTAATTTTAGTATTGCTGAAGCAAGTGTTGTAAAAATAGCTGTCTATAATTTCTTGGTCAGCAGGTTGCTGTGATTTTAGATGAATTTAAAGAAGCAGGTTCACATTCAGTTACATTTAATGCTTCTCATTTAACAAGTGGTGCATATTTCTACACAATTGAAACACCGCAGTTCAAACAAACCAAAAAAATGCTTTTGGCTAAATAGGATTTTGTTATAAAAGATAATTCATTCCAGAATTGAACCGCCTTAAAATTTTTTAGGGCGGTTTTTTAATAACGTTTTTGGTAAAATTAATTCAATCTACTTTTTACTCATCGTAATATTTCCATTACCAAGACTAAGCAAAATTCTTCCAATTCCATTACCAAGTGTTCCTGAGAAGTGATTGTTGCTTATCTGCTGATTCTGAAAATTCAAACCATTATTACTTATGTTGCCATTTCCCACCGATGCAGTGAGTAGTGCATTTGTGCTGTTGGGAATAATCAGAGTCAAATTACCATTACCCACAGCTACTTCAACAAGGCAGGTATCCTGCAATGTAACATCAGAAGTAAAATTACCATTGCCTAAGTTGGCAATGATTTTTTTCGTTATTGACTCAACAGAGATATTTCCATTGCCAAGAGTTAATATGTGGTTAAAATTAAGTGGTATTATAATATTAAGAGTTATCACGTAATCTCTGTCATCATCATTTGGATTATCAACTTCGATTTTAACATTGTCTGCATTATCCTGTATTGTAATGTCAATATCCGAAAGATGTGACTGAGCATCACTTTCGCTAACATTGCTTATAACCTTTTTAGTGATAAAGCAATACAAATTAGCTGTAGTGTCCGAACCTGTAACGCTAATATTTCCATTTGTATTTTGAACTATAAGTTCAGTTTGTGTGGTTAAGTTGAGGGTATGTGATTCATTGGCTTCAGATTCGTAGGTATTCGAGGAAACAGAGTCTTCATCACAACCGAAGAATAAGAAAATGGAAAAAATTATAAACAAAGTACTTTTTCATAGACTCCCACCTCTTAATTTTATCTTAGAATTTCATACTTATTTTCAAGTCACCTAATAAATCTTGAGAAATTCTGTTCTAAATCCGAATTAAACTTGATAACTGGTAAGCTGAATAAAGCTGTGGTTACTAAGCTAAATACTCTACTACACTAAAATCCACTCCTTCCAAACTTCCGGACTATACCCAACTGTTGCCAGCCTTCCGTTCCTGACTATTGGTGTTTTTAATAAAAGAGAATCTTCCAGCAATTCAGTTTCAATATCGTAGACCATATACTCAAATCCTCTCTTCTTAAATTGGTTGCCTTCTTTATCAATCAATTCTTCTATCGGGATGATCTGCTTAATATTTTCAAGTTCACCTTTGGAGATGCCTTTTTCATTTAGATCACGAAAGTGATAGGATACTTTTCGTTCTTTAAAGAATCTTTCAGCTTTCTGAGTGTCTCTGCATTTTTTTGTTCCGATAATCTGGATATTCATTCCTAAATACCTCTCCAACTTTTTATTATTTTAGGATAAGTAAAAGCACCACAAAAGTAAATTTAATGAAAAGCTTTGTCTAAAATAATAATTGGAATTCATGGAATAGGCAATAAACCACCGAAGGAACTGCTTGCAAAATGGTGGACGGAAGCAATATCTGAAGGTTTAAGAAAAAATAATCCTTCAGTAAAAGATTTTAATTTTGAACTAATTTACTGGGCAGATATTCTTCACAAGAAACCACTTGATCCGAATGAGAAGGATAAGGAGAATCCTCTGTATTTAAATGAGCCCTACATACCTGAAGGTAAAAGTATTAATAGGGAGGAAATGGGGTTCAGGCAAAAAGCGCTTGAATATCTGGAAAAATATTCAAAAAAGATTTTAGTCAATGGTGTGCTTTCATTAAATATTCCATCATTAACTGAATTATTTATTCATCGACACTTGAAAGATCTTGAAGAATACTATTCTGAGTCATACACTTTAATAAATAATAATAAGAAATCAGTACGAGAAATAATTATTGAACGTTTGGTTGAGGCACTCAAAAAGCATAGGGGAAAGAAAATATTTTTAATAGCACATTCGATGGGATCAATTATCGCATATGATGCTCTAAAATATTACGCACATGAAATAAATATTGAAGTGCTGGCTACAATTGGTTCTCCCTTAGGTCAAGAGTATGTAATCACTAAAATTAAGGCTGAATCGAGTGAGAGAAAAGGTGAGGCATTTATGGTCCCCGAGAATATTAGAATCGGCTGGTATAACTTTGCAGATGCAGAGGACCAGGTAGCAATAAACCACGAATTGTCTAAAATCTACAAAGAAAATTCCAGTGGTATTAAAATCAAAGATATTCTGGTACAGAATAATTATAAAATATCAGAGATACGAAACCCTCACAAGTCTTATGGTTATTTAAGAACTCCTGAATTCTCCGAGGTTCTAAATTCATTCTTAATATCGAAAAAGTTCGGTTTATTGAGATGGATAAAAAATATTCTTTAAGTCCTGATAAAATTTTTAGAATCCTTATCTTATTTTAACTTCAAAAAATTAGAAACATAGCTTCCGTTAATTATAACGCTCCTAGTCATCTTTGTCGTTTGTTGAAAGAAGTGTCGGGACTAATTTGTTAACAAAGTCTTTTCCAATTTATATCACTGCTATATGCAATGGTATCATTCTTGCGTTTCTGATGGTGAAATTAAACGAGTCGAGATGAATGGTTATCTGAGGTTGCAGATAACCTTATCTCAATCAAATAAACAAATAAAAAATATGGTGGTTGTGTATGGCATTAGCAACAGTTACATTCTGGGGGGAAAGCACTAATTCGCATGGTATTCCCCAAACTTTCTATTCATACCTGGTCAGTGTTTACGTAAATCAGGCTATTGGAATGCGGGATAAGATCGTAAAGATTGTACCATTAACTGAGGATACTCCAAAACCTGAAAGAGATCTACCATTTATGGTTAAAAACTCTGATGCGAAGAATGCTTTTATAGAAGCATTTAGAGTATTGGATGCGATGGAAAGCTTAAAGGGTTTAAAAAGTCAAAAAAGTATTGTTCAAACTGAGAGAGAATACAGTCTTGCAGTTGCATCGAGATAAAGCTTAGAGTTGACCACTCCAATTTATAAAAAAATATATATTGATATCGGTAAAAGATTATTGAACTTTTTGTCCTTTTATTCGGATGGTTTGTGTTCTGCTTGAACGAGGGTATCTGCTCTTTAACCCAGCTTTAATCACAACACCGGTTCCTAAAACATAACTGTTGAAACTGACTGCGTATTGTCCATGAGAAAGTTGAACATTATTAATTAACGCTCCCATTAGATATAATCTGAGCTCATCAAGATCCTTTATATCGTAAATATTTTTAGTAATATGCTCCTGAAGAATTTGCGCTGCAAAAGAATGAAGAACAATATTTCCTTTTTTGTCAATCGTTCCGAACTTTGTTCCAACTCTATGAAATAAACCAAGATTATCTTCGCTCCATTCATTTGAAGTAAAGTAAATATCATTTCTCTTTAATAAAAATTTATAATTCGACAAAACTTCCCTTTCAATTCCGAACTCCTCGCCCAGTGCTTTTAGCTTTTCACTAATAATATTATCACTGTGCTTATGCAAAGACATCACAAAATGTTTTCTCCATTTTATTTGCTCTGTTGAAGTTATATCCCCGTTTTTTTTCATTTTGATTAGGAAGAATCCATCCGAGTCAACTTCCCATGGAAATATTCTGATTGCATTTGCTAATCTTTTATCAAGCTTTTCATTGTTGTATAGAGTCAATCCTTTATGATGTTTTATTGGCAATTCAACAGGTTCAATATCAACAGGGTATTTCTCAAGAATTCGGTTTATAATTAATTCATTTTCTTCCGGTGTAAGTGTGCAGGTTGAATAAACAAGTTCGCCACCGACTTTTAGCATCTTAATTGCTGAGACTAAAAGCTTATTCTGAATTTCGGTTAGATTATTTACCCGCTCAAGCGACCACCATTTACCAACTTCATTCTTTTTTTGAATGATGCCAAGTCCGCTGCAAGGTGCATCAACAAGTATTTTATCAAAGTAAGAATTATAATATTTGCTTAAAATTTCTCCTCCTGGAATTAACAATACCACAATTTAAAAAATTCATTTTATCAAGATTAAATGCAAGAGCTTTTATCCTCTTCATTTCCAATTCATTAACAACAAGAACCCCTCTGTTATTCATCATCTCGGCAAGCTGGGTAGTTTTTGAACCTGGTGCTGAACATAGATCGAGAACTATATTTCTTTCTGTTGGATTAAGAACAAGAGGAGGAAGCATTGATGTCAGTGCCTGCATATAATAAAAACCAAAAGCAATTTCGAGAGTGCTGCCGGCATAATCAAAACCATCTATAATTTTAAGTGCATTTGAAGGATAATCAAGCAATTCGGTTTTTATTCCATAGGTATCAAGTAACCGCTTTGCGAGAGCTTCCCGATTTATTTTTCGCTCATTAACACGAATGTATTTGGCGGGCTCTTCATCAGCGAAGTCACTGTAGTTTCTTGCTGACTCTTCTCCGAATGTATCTGAAAGGTATGAGTAAATTTTATTTGATACCTTAGAATTATCGCTCATAACCTCGTCAGGTTTAACTTTTTGAATATCTCGTTTGAAACAGAAGTGAAATTTTTCCCGTTATTAATTTTTTTCAAATACTCTTTCTTAATTTCCTGAAGCAGTTGATCAAGATATTGTTCATAATCTTCAACAGCTTTTTTTATACTGATTAAATCAGGAGGGATTTTAATTTTGTTTTTCCTGTTCCGACTTGCATAAACAATGTATTTAGCTTCAAACTCATTATTAAATGTGAGAACAAAGTCGCCTGTTGCAGATGTAACTTCGAATGAACCGAAAAATTCTTTTCCCAGAACTAACACTTTATCGGGGATTTCGATCGTGTTTAATTTTTTTGATTGGATAAAATCTACAGGGAAACTTTTTATTCCGGAAATGGAAAGGTCTTTACTTTTACTGAAGATGAAATCTTTTTCGCTCACTTCTGGTTATACTGACCAATAAATTTTCTTATAATTCTTTTCATATCGTCCTCGTCCCCGTATTTCTGAATTGTTAATAGTGGTGAGTCGCATCCTGCAATCATAGACGATATATTCTGTACTTCAGAATTATACAAAGCAAGGACAGGCAATTTTCTTTGAAAGATCGCATATGAAATTTCAAAACCTACACCTAAACTTGGTCCCGAGATTTCAGCTATCATTAGCTTACTGCCATCAATCCACTTAAGATCACGTTTATAAGTTTGCTTATCTGTTAAGTGGAATAGTGCTGCTAAACTTGCCGCTGAATTCGGCAAGTACAGTATGCCCTTCACTTTCAATATAATCTATTACTTTTGTAAAAAACTTCTGATAGGTAACATCACCCCTGATGGGACCAGCACAATAAATAATCATAGTTAACTTCTTAAAATTTGTTCGTAATATTCTTCGTAAAGTGGAACCACTTTTGATTTATCAAATTTATTTACTGCTCTTTGCCGCGAATTTTCTGAAAAGAGTTTGTATTTTTTTTCATTACTCAACAATTCAAGCGTATATTTTGCCATACGATCAACGTCGCCGATTTCAGCGATAAAACCCGTTTCGTTATGCTTAACTAATTCAGGCAGCCCACCAACACTTGAACTAACAACCGGCAAGCCGCAAGCCATTGCTTCAAGAGCAGCCAGACCAAAGCTTTCAGACTGAGATGGAATTAGAAAAAGATCAGATGATGATAATAATTCAACAAGTCCTTCCTGTTTG
The DNA here is from genome assembly GCA_963699475.1 of uncultured Ignavibacteriaceae bacterium. GTDB lineage: Bacteria > Bacteroidota > Ignavibacteria > Ignavibacteriales > Ignavibacteriaceae > IGN2. The sequence continues at coordinate 469,822 of CAVOUA010000004.1, forward strand.
CCCAGAAACTTTACTGAATCGCATAAATCTAATTGTCTTGATAGTCTTTCACACTCTGATCTCTCAGGGCCATCTCCCACAAGAATTAGTTTTGAAGGGATTTCTTTATGAACCTTTTCAAAAATTCTTATTGTATCAGGCACTCGTTTTACAGGTCTGAAGTTGGAAGTATGGACAATTATTTTTTCTCCTTTTGGTGCAATTGCTTTTCTGAATTCGCCGTTACTTTCTGGTTTAAAGAAATCAGTATCAACAAAATTTGGAATAACCTTAATATCGGATTCACACGAATAGTTAGTAATCGTCTTCTCTTTTAAAAAACGTGATACTGCCGTAACACCATCACTTTTCTCGATACTGAATTTTACGAGAGGAAGAAATGAAGGTTCTAAACCTACTAATGTTATATCTGTACCATGGAGAGTAGTGAAAATTTTTAGATTCCTGTTTTTGCTCATCATCTCTTTAGCAAGGAAAGCACTGGTTGCATGTGGAATAGCATAATGTACATGAAGCAAGTCAAGCTTTTCAAATTCTGCTACCTCAACCATTTTACTTGCAAGTGAGAGTGAATATAGTGGAAATTCAAACAAGGGATAGTTACTTATTTCAACTTCGTGAAAAACTATATTTTCTATGTAATGTGATAGCCTGAACGGAAGGGCATAGCTAATAAAATGAACTTCGTGACCACGGAGTGCTAATTCTTTTCCTAATTCTGTTGCTATAACGCCACTTCCACCGTATGTAGGGTAGCATGTAATTCCGATTTTCATTTACTAATTCCGGAGGTATTGGTAATCATAAACAAAAGCAAATATAACTTAAATTTAATGAAGTATGAAGCCCGTATTATTTCAATTGAAGTATTCTTAAATCTATATTTACAAAAAAAATAAAAATGAACTTTCTCGTAATCGGGCACTCAGTTGTTGATAAAATAGTTGATAAGAAGAATATATCAATAAAACCAGGAGGCATTTATTACACTGTAATCTCATTATTAAGCCAGTTGAATCCGGGTGATAAATTGTATTTGTGTTCAAGTATTGATGAAAAAAATGAAATGTTCTTCAAAGATGCTTATAATCAAATTGAAAAGGAATTTCTCGTTTACGTTGAATCAATTCCTAATGTAGAGCTGGTTGTAAATAATGGTGGTGAACGGAAAGAAACTTATTCCCGAATAGGTCAAAATCTTATGCTGCCTGCTGATGATTTATATCGTTTCGATGGTATTTTGATAAATATGATTTCGGGTTACGATATTTCATTAGATCAACTTAAGCAGCTTCGTAAATATTATAATGGATTAATTTATTTTGATGTCCACACTTTAAGTCGTGGTGTTGATCAAAGTCTGAATAGAGATTTCAAGCGGATAGCAGATTTTAACCAATGGGCTAAATGCATTGATATTATTCAGGCAAATGAAGCGGAGTTGTTAACAATGTCAGATCAAAATGAAGAAGCTGTAATAATTGAAGAATTATTTTCTCATGGAATAAGACAAATCATAATAACCAGGGCTAAAAGAGGTGCAACAGTTTTTTTTAGAGAAAATGATTCAATAAATAAAATTCATAATAATGCATTACAGGTTAAAGTGAGGAATAAAGTTGGCTGCGGAGATGTATTTGGGGCAGTTTATTTCTATAATTATATAAAAAATAAAAACGTAATTTTAGCTTTGGAACGAGCAAACTTATTTGCGGGAATTGCAACGACATATTCTGAAACTAAAGATTATTTAAACCTAAAAAGAGATGCAAACGAACGGATTAGTAAAAAATAGAATTTTAATCACTGGTTCAAATGGAATGCTTGGTCAGCGGGCAGTTCAATTCTATTCTTCAAAAGAAAATATTGAATTACTTGCCACATCTGTTGAAGATAAATCGGTTGTTGATTCTGTAGAATATATTTCTTCAGATATTAAAAACAGAGACAGCATCAAAAAAGTTATTCATGACTATTGCCCTGATTTTATAGTTCACACGGCAGCTTTTACAAATGTGGATCTCAGCGAGAAACTTCGTGAGGATGCCTGGAAGATTAATGTTAAAGGGGTTGAATACATTGCAGAAGCAGCAAGAGCAATCGATGCGCACATAATTCATATTTCTACTGATTATATTTTTGATGGGAAAGATGGTCCATATAGTGAAAACGCAAAACCTAATCCAGTTGGCTATTATGGTAGAACAAAGCTTGCAAGTGAAAATACTCTGAGGATAAGTGGCACTTTCTTTACCATCCTAAGAACAAATGTTTTATACGGAATTGCACTCAACAGCAGACCTGATTTTGTTCGATGGGTTGTAAGCTCTCTAAGAAATAATGAGCAGATCAGAATAGTTGAAGACCAAATAAACAACCCAACATTTATTGATGATCTAGTTCAGGGGATAAACAAAGTTGTTGAATTTAGAAAAACCGGGGTTTATAACATTGGCGGAAAGGAGTTTTTATCGCGACTGGATTTCACAAACAGAATTGCAGATTATTTCAATCTCAGTAAAAGTTTGATTTCTCCAATTACAACTCAGGAACTGAAGCAACCGGCGAGGAGACCTTTAAAATCAGGCTTATTAATTCTTAAAGCAGAAACAGAATTGGGTTACAAGCCCCACGGTATTAACGAATCACTGGCAGCAATGAAGAAAGAGCTTGAGCTGTGAACCTCTCTGAGAAGTATGACTATTTTATTTTTGATCTTGATGGAACCATCTACCGTGGTGAACACCTCATCCCTAATGCGGATAAGGTAATCAATCATCTGAAGTCTGGTGGAAAGAAAATTGTTTTCGTATCCAATAAAACCACGGGCACAACAAAAGATTATCATTATTTGCTGAAAAATTGGGGTTTGAATGTCGAGGAAAATGAAATTATCAATTCAACCGTTGTGGTTTCAAATTATCTGAAGCAAAAATTTAAGGGTGATAAGTTCTTTGCAATTGGTGAAGATTCTTTTATTAATGAAATTGAAAAATCAGGATTAAATTATTCGATAGTCCCGGATGAAATAAAAATAATTCTCATTACTCTTGACCGGACACTTAATTACCAAAAACTTGAAATTGCAGCACGTGCTCTTGAAAATGGCGCACGATTTTTTGCAGCTAATATTGATGATACCTGTCCGGTTGACGATGGAGAGGTTATCGATGCAGGTTCAACGATTTCTGCACTTGAAAAAAGAACACACAGAAAACTTGAGCTTCATTTTGGCAAACCGTCTGAGTTTATGTTCAACGAAATTAAAAATCATCTTCAATTCGATCCCCCAAAAACACTTTTAATTGGTGACAGGCTTGAGACAGATATTACAATGGGCAACAAGTTTGGGATTGATACTGCGCTGGTGAATACCGGAGTAAAATACTTTTCAAACGGCACCGAAAACATAGTTCCTACCTACCAAATGGATTCGGTTTTTGATTTATTAAACCATAAAGCCTGATTTTTATCTAAAAATACCCCACAACCTTTTTAATTTAGCATGAGTCTAATTCATTAGTTTATGTGAAAGGACTAAATGCAGTTAAATGATACAGATCTGATAATCCAGGCGCAAAAAGGTGACCAGAGTGCCTTCGAGGAACTCGTGTACCGCTATGACCGTAGCGTTCTTTCCATTACGCTTAAGTATGCCAACAATGAAGACGATGCAAAAGATTTATACCAGGAAGTCTTTATTCGTGTTTATCGTGGGATTAATAATTTTCGTTTCCAAAGTGAGTTTTCAACTTGGCTTTTTAGGATTACAACAAATGTATGCCTTACTTATAAAAGAAGAAGTAAACAATACTTGAAAGTTTCAATTGATTCTAGTTATGATGATGGAGAAAATGAATTTGGAGCAAAAGAAGAACTGATTTACGACGGTTCATCACCGGAAGAAATCTCTTCAGATACAGATCTTGGAGAAATGGTTAATGCAGCAGTAGAATCACTTTCACCAAAGCAGAAAATGACTTTTATTCTCAAACACTACGAAGGTTATAAAATCAGGGAAATAGCTGAGATGCTAAATTGTAAAGAAGGAACGGTTAAAAAATATCTGTTTGATGCGATAAAAAATTTAAGAAAAAAATTAAGTCCGGTTTATGCTTGAGGATTAAATCCAAATTTCGGAGCAACTAATGAAACACAATGAATATAAACAATTACTTCAACTTTCTTTGTTCGGTGAATTAAAAACAGAGGAGCAATCAAAGTTGAAAGAACATCTCTTAACCTGTGAAGAATGCCGTGCTGAACTGGAAGACCAAAAAAATCTCCTGGAATTAATTTCCGGTAAGAAAAAAGTAAATGTTGATGAAAAGGTTTTATCCGCTGCTCGTTATCAATTAAGAGGCGCACTAAGAGCCGAAAAATCTGGCTCTAATTATTTCGGGATTGTAACCGGAAATATTAATCAGTTTTTTACCACACCATTAAAGTTTGCTGCTGTCAGCTTAACGATGCTATTGCTTGGAGTCTTGATCGGGAGTTTATTTATAGGCAATTCTTCAGAATCAGAGTTCAACGGGCAAAAAGCTAACGATAGCAGATTTACTTCATTGGATGAAAGTATAAGCATTTCAAATTTAATTTTTGTTGACTCAGATCTTTCTGATGGTGAAGTTGAATTTACTTTTCAAGCTTCAAAACCTGTCCGTCTCAAAGGTAAAGTCGATGATCCGAAAATTCAAAGTGTGCTTACTTACGCAATGCTTAATGAACAAAATCCGGGCTCAAGACTAAATTCAATCAATGCTATGGATACTGAAGTGCCGATTCACTATGATCAGGATGTTAAAAATGCTCTAATTACTGTTGTTATGACAGATGAAAATCCAGGCGTAAGAAGAGAAGCATTAAAGCTTATAAGTAAATTTCCTTACGATGAATCAGTCAAGCAAACTCTTCTTTATGTCATTACAAAAGATACAGTTTCAGGATTGAGGATTGAAGCATTAAACTCACTAATCGAAGCGGGCAGCCAGGGTAATAAATTAAATCAGGATGACTTAAATCTTTTCAGGCAGAAATTACAGCAGGATGATAATCCTTATATCAAATTACGTTCAAAAACAATATTACAGGAGTACAACTAAAATGAAAACATTTGCATTCAATTTTGCACTGCTTCTTGCTTTGCTTTGTGTAGGCTTTACATTTACAGGGTTAAGTCAATCAAAAAAAGAAGCAAGCTTCACAGTTTCAAACGGAGATTTACTTGATGTTTCGCTAAGGCAGGGGAACATCAATATTACTACTGGCTCGGGTAATGAAGTTAAAGTTATCGCTAAAAATATAGAAGCTGATGAACTGAGTCTTTTAACCATGGAAAAAAAACAGGGCAAGGTAGAAATAAAGTTTAAAGGAGAGGACTCGGATAATTTTGAACTTGAACTTATGATTCCTACCGGAATGAATCTGGATCTTGCAACAGGTGGTGGGAATATATCTGTAAAAGGTGATTTGAAAAGTACGGTTGAAGCTAAGACTGGAGGAGGGAATATTACTGCTGAAAATATTTTTGGCAAGACAGACCTTTCAACTGCTGGTGGAAACATTTCTGTAGGAGATATTAATGGAAATGCGGATTTATCAACTGCTGGAGGTGAAATAAAAGCACGTTCAATAAATGGAAAAGCAGAAATTAGTACTGCAGGTGGAAATATATATGTGATGTCAATAACCAACTCGGCGGAAATATCAACTGCAGGAGGTAACATCAATGTGAAAGATATTGGAGGGAATGCAGAGATATCAACTGCAGGAGGTAATATAACAGTTGGGAATGTTTTAGGAAGCACAGAGATATCAACCGCCGGTGGTAATATTGGTCTTGAAGGTGCCAACGGAAAAGTTGAAGCATCAACTGCTGCTGGAAATGTTAACTTGAAAAATATTAAAGGCTCAGTTGAAGCGAACACTGCTGCAGGTAATATTTATGCTGAGCTTTTCCCTGAGGGTAATGTGAAGAGTGAATTGAATACTGCTGTTGGTAACATAACTTTGAAAGTACCTGAGAATACAAAAGCAACTATTACAGCTACATTTGCAGTCCTTGTTTGGAGCGGTGATGAGGGTGATCTGGATAATATAAAATCAGATTTTACTCCAACAGAAATAAAACGAAATAAAGAAAAGAAGCAGATAGAAGTTATCTATAAATTAAACGGAGGTGGCCCCAACATTGAACTTAATGTAGCAATGGGTGAAATTGAAATTAGAAAACTCAAATAATGCTTAGTTTATCATTAAGCTGAACCGTTCATAAAAATTATTGAGTTTGCTCATAAAATATTTCTGAAATTTAAGCAGTTACAATATAAAAGAACCGTTAATCCGACGGTTCTTCTTATTTCCTAAATAGGAATTAATTTTATGAAAAGGTTTTTACTCTTTTCAATACAAATTTTATTTTATTCATACCTGCTGTACGGCAATTCTGATACACTTTATGTTAGAAACAATGATGTTATTATTGAAGCTACAAAAATTGTTCAACCTATTGTAATTGATGGAAAATTAACCGAGGCTGTATGGACAAACAAAGAAGGTTTTGAAAACTTTGTTCAAAGAGATCCATTGGAAGGGGCAGCTCCAAGCGAAAGAACAGTTATCAAACTAGCCTATGATGAAAACTCCTTATATCTCGCAGCAAAAATGTATGACTCATACCCGGATTCTATTATGGCAAGATTAACCAGAAGAGATGAATGGGTGGATTGCGACAATATTATGTTATGTCTGGATCCATATAATGACAAACGAAGTGGTTACTACTTTGCTCTTAATGCAGCAGGCACCCAATTGGATGGTGTTTTTTATAATGATAGCTGGGACGATGGTACCTGGGATGGTGTCTGGGAAGGAAAAGTTTATAGAAATGCTGAAGGGTGGACAGCAGAAATGAAAATACCTTTTTCACAGATGAGGTTTAATCAATCGGATAACATGGTTTGGGGAATTAATTTCAGAAGAATAATTGGACGCAAAAACGAATATGATTATTTGGTGTTCATTCCTAAAAAAGAAAGTGGCTTTGTGTCATACTTTGCAAACCTTACCGGAATTGAAAATATTTCAGGTTCAGGAAAGGTTGAAATTCTACCTTATGTAACAGGAAGAGCAGAGTATCTTCAGTTTGAAGATGGTGATCCATTTAATAATGGTTCGAACTACATTCCAGGAGCTGGAGCTGATTTAAAAATGGGAGTAGGTTCAAATTTAAATCTTAATGCAACAGTAAATCCTGATTTTGGTCAGGTGGAAATTGATCCTGCAGTAATAAACCTTAGTGATGTTGAAACATTTTTCGAAGACAAAAGACCATTCTTTGTTGAAGGCTCCAGTATCTTTAATTTTGGCTATGGAGGTGCGCGCAACTATTGGGGTTTTAACTGGGGCGGTGCAGATTTTTTTTATAGCAGAAGAGTAGGTAGACAACCACAAGGCAGTATTCCCGATGATGCTGACTACGCAGATTACCCAACCGGGACTCATATTCTCGCTGCCGGAAAATTAACCGGAAAGCTCGGTGATAGCTGGAATGTTGGCACAATCCAAAATATTACAAAACGTGAATACGCAAGGATATCATCAGATGGTATTCAATCCGATACTGAGATTGAGCCACTTGCATACTATGGAATATTCAGAGGTCAAAATGAGTTTGGCGGTGGACAACAAGGGCTTGGATTAATTTCTACAGTAGCTCTAAGGGATTTTAAAGATGAAAGACTTCGAGATGAAATTAATAAAAGTGCCTTAACTTTTGGTTTAGATGGATGGACATTTCTTGATTCCTCAAAAACCTGGGTACTTGCAGGATGGACCGGTATGAGCCATGCTTCAGGAAATGAGCAAAGGATGATTGATCTTCAGGAAAGTTCAAGGCATTATTTTCAAAGACCGGATGCAGGTCACGTAAAGGTAGATTCATCAAAAACTTCCTTAACAGGTTATGCCGGACGATTAGTTCTTAATAAACAAAAAGGAAACTTTTTTGTGAACACAGCTTTCGGGTTTATAAATCCGGCATTCGATGTAAACGATCTTGGATTTTTATACAGAGCTGATCTGATTAACTGGCATACTGGTGCTGGTTACTACTGGAGTGATCCAACTGATATATACAGGTATCTTGAACTGGGTGCGGCAGTTTTTCAGAATTATGATTTTGGTGGGAATAAAACCTGGGAAGGAATTTTTCATTTCGGAACATGGCAGTTTCCAAATTACTATTCAGCGAATTGGGATCTGGCTTATTATACAGAAACTTTCAACAATACAAGAACCAGAGGAGGTCCATTAACGCTAAATCCTGCAGGATATCAAACAACGCTGTTTCTCTCATCTGACAGCCGCAATGATTGGGTGGTTAGTTTGGGTGCCGGGAGATATAGTTCAGAACCATCTTATGATTGGTTTGTTGAAGCCGAACTTGAATTACGACCTTTGCCTAACATTTCATTTATTCTTAATCCTCAGTTTTCAAGAACTTTTGAATATGCACAATATGTGGATACCTTTTCTGACCCAACTGCTATAAACACATATGGTAAAAGATATGTCTTTGGAGAACTTGATCAGAAAACTCTTTCCGCAAGCATAAGACTTAACTGGACGTTTACTCCTCATTTAAGTTTACAGCTATATGTTCAGCCATTAATCTCTGCAGGAGATTACACAAACTTTAAAGAGCTGGCAGCACCAGGTACATATTATTTTAATATCTATGGTGAAAATGGGTCTTCATTTGATCCCGAGACAAATACTGCTGATCCTGATGGGAATGGACCTGCACAACCAATCGAAATAGGTAATCCTGATTTTAATGTGAAGTCTCTAAGGGGTAATGCTGTATTAAGATGGGAATATCTGCCGGGAAGTGTAATCTATTTTGTCTGGACTCAAACAAGGTCGGAAGCTGAAGAAATTGGCGATTTCAAGTTTGAAGAATCTATGACAAAAATGGTTGCCGCTGAACCAGACAATATTTTTATGATAAAAGTAACCTATTGGCTGAACTTTTAACTCACTCATAACTCCATTTATAAAAACTCATAAGTTACTTACCTTTGCATTGAAGAATTCTTAATTCTTAATTCTTCATTATACATTATTCATTTAAGTCTGCCCACGTAGCTCAGCTGGATAGAGCAACGGTTTCCTAAACCGTAGGTCACGTGTTCGAATCACGTCGTGGGTACTGGAAAAATCAATCGGTTTTTATTAATGAATTGAAAGGAAAATCAGAATGAAATTCTTCAAAGAAAATATTCAGATCCTGTTAATACTTTTATTTTTTAGCGGATACACCTATGCCCAATATGCACCCTGGGCGAAACTTTCTTCCAGTGCCCCAAAAGATATCAGCAGTAGGAATTATCCAGTCCCCACAAAAGAAGAGGTTGGGATTTCACCTTATCCCGGTGCAGTTATAAGTTCGGTTTCTGCGCCATCCACTGATACAACAAAGTACAAACAGGAGGTTTTGCCGTTTGTAATTTTGGTTTCGACAGATGGTCCGGATAATGTGGTTTCATTTTACAAAAGAATCCTCACTAAGGATAAAGGATGGAACTATAGTGAGGAATTCAGGAGCTTTGTAAAAGGACAAGCTTCTCAGGCTATTACAGGTTTTGTTCCTACAGTGGCAATAAGAGATGAGGATGGTAATAATTTTGATTTAGTTTATGTAGATGAAAACCTAAAAAGTAGATTAAGGTCCAGAATAGAAATAACATATAAACCAGTTGTTCAGAAAAAATAAAACTATCTCTAAAACTGAATTCGAAAAATTTCTATAAAGCACATGTCAGATCAAAAAAACATTCGCGATGAAATACTTGACTCAATAGGTGAAGGATTACTTACTGTTGATAAGAATTTTAAGATAAATTTTTTTAATAGGGCTGCAGAACAGATTACGGGTTATAATCGTGCGGAAGTATTGGATCAGTTCTGTAAGTACGTTTTCAAGTGTGAACTTTGTGAATCGAAGTGTCCTATAGGATTAATCCTCGAGACTGGCAACACTCTTTATGACTATAGGTCAAACATTGAGATAAAAAACGGTACCCGAATACCGATAAAACTTAATGCTGCCATTCTTAAAAACGGAAGTGAAGAACCGGTTGGGGGGGTTATTTCATTTAGAGATTTATCTGAATTGGAAGCTATCAGGAAGGACCGTGCAGCTGTAACCAGTTTTTATGGTTTGATTGGACATGGTAAAGGCAATGCAGGAAATCTTTGAGCTGATCCGTGAGATATCAGATTCAGATGCAGCAGTGTTAATCCAGGGTGAATCGGGAACAGGGAAAGAAATGGTGGCTAATGCAATTCAGGCTACAAGTAAGAGAAAGAGCAAGCCCTTCATAAAAGTTAATTGCGCTGTTTTTCCGGAGACGCTGCTAGCAAGTGAATTATTTGGGCATGTAAAAGGGGCTTTTACAGATGCAGTTAAAGATCGTCCCGGAAGATTTGAAATAGCGAATGAAGGAACAATCTTTTTGGATGAAATAGCTGAGATGCCTTTACAAACACAGGTTCAGCTTCTAAGGGTATTGCAGGAAGGTAGTTTCGAAAGAGTAGGTGAATCAATTCCCAGAAAAGCAGACGTGCGGGTAATTGCAGCAACTAATCTGGAAATAAATGCGGCATTAAATAATAATAAATTAAGAGAAGATCTTTTTTACAGGCTGAATGTCATTCCTATTACCATACCTCCGTTGCGCGAAAAACCTGAAGACATTCCACATTTGGTTAACAGCTTTATTAAGGATTATACTAAAATTTATAATAAAGTAATAAACAATATTGATGATAATGCGCTTGATGTTTTAATGAATTACTACTGGCCGGGTAATGTGAGAGAGCTTGAAAACGTAATTGAATACACAGTCGTTAGGGCAAAGGAAGAAATCATCCGTTTAGAAAACCTGCCTTCAAGCATCAAATCAACTTACAATAAGAAAAAACCAGTTACAGAATTTAAACAGGATAATCCATCAGAATTGTTACAGCTTTTAGAAAAGCATAAATGGAATAAAACCAAAGTTGCAGAAGAGCTAGGTATAGGGAGAACTACTCTTTGGAGAATGCTTAAGAAAATTGAAAACAATTAACTACCGTTTCATTTATCATAATTGAAACAAATCGTTTCGATTCAGTTTAACTACTTGTATTTCCACATCTATTTTTTCAAAACGTATTAATTACTGTTTCAACTGAAACACTTAGTTTCAGCTAACAATTAAAAATTCTTTGCATTTTGCAACTATTTGCTGGCTTACTAATTGCGAATGTTCTGAACGATGTACAGCGAAATGTTAGGAAATAAATACTTCTTAGCTCGTAAATACAAAAACGCTGCTGAGAATTTTAAACACACCTTACAAACTGACCCTATCAATAAATCAGTTAGAAAGAAACTGATAATCTGTTATACTCAAATTGGACAAATTCAAAAAGCTTTTGAAAATTTTTATATGCTCGTTAAAGAAGATCTCAACTTTATTATAGAAACTGATATTGTTGCCGACGACTGCCCCTGTCCTGAATTGATTGAAAAATATGGAAATGTTCTTCCCTATGAAAAAGATTCATTTGATATGAAACTTATGCTTGCTATGCTCTGGCTCTATTGTGATGCAAAAAAATCATTGGATTTTTTTAAAAGAATTTTAGTCGAGAAGCAAGTTGATTCAAGAATCAAAGAGGTTGTATCATCCATTGAAAGAAAAATTAAATCGACAAATACACTCACTCATTAAAAACTAAATATGGAGAAAGATATGAGAAAAATAAACTTACTATTAACAATTTGTTTTGCGATAGGTTTTGTTTTACCTGCATTCGCTCAAGGTAATTTCGGCACAAGCCTGCACAAAACCAGAAACGGAAAACCAACATGGTACAATTCTGAGAATGGCGGATTTGAAACCTTAACTAATGTTCCTGTTGAAGAACTTGGTTGTGTTGAATGCCATGATGCTAATGATGCAAATGGTGATCCATATCCAGCAACAGGTTATACACCAGATTGTAAAGACTGTCACAAGACGTTGACTACTTGGGAGGTTACACAGGGAGATTGCTTGGGTTGTCACTCAAGAGAAGCTGCTATTATTGCTAAGAATATACCCGATGTACACAGAGATGCTTCAACTCCGTTTGTTTGCTTTGACTGTCATAAAAAGGAAGAATTACATGGCGATGATGGTATTGAACACGGCTCAATGTTTGACCCAGGTGCAATTACAACTGATTGTCAGCAGGCAGGTTGCCACGAGTCAGTTCCGGCAAACTCAGCGCACAATCAGCACGGAGCAAACATTCATTGCACTTCATGTCATGCTTCAACAAATCTAACTTGCTACAATTGTCATTTTGAAAGCCAGGTACAGTCTCATGTAAAAAGGGCTTATACTCAGCTTACAGATTTTATCATACTTGTAAATAGAACCAAAGATGGCAAAGTTCACCCTGCAACATTTCAATCATTATCATATGAGGGAAATACCTGGGTTGCAATGGGTCCATCAGTTGCACATACAATTACAAAAGATAATGCAAGAACCTGCTCAGATTGCCATGCAAACTTTGGTGGAAATATTGATGCCATTGATGATTATAATGCAGGTGGAGGAATGAAATTCGCAACCTGGAATGAAAGTGATAGTACACTTAGTTATTTGCACGGGGTAATACCATTACCAGTTGATTATAAATATTCATTTAAAATGGATTTTATTACATATAATGGAGATCCAAGCGATCCTCCCGGTCCATCAAAGAATTGGTCATATGTAAAAGATAATGTTGATGGATTCCAGTTACTCTATGCAACACCATTAACAAAATACCAAATGGCAAAATTAGGAATGGATACTTTACTTGTTAGTGTTGACAGGCAGATAAATTCTATTCCGGAAGGTTTTTATCTGGAACAGAATTATCCGAATCCATTTAACCCTTCAACAACAATCAGATTTTCTCTTCCACAAAGAAGTGAAGTTGAATTAGTTGTATATGATGCATTAGGTAAACAAATTGAAACTCTTTTAAGCGGGGACCACGATGCTGGGGTTTATGAAGTGGATTTTGATGCCACTGGATTGTCATCAGGGATTTACTTCTATCAGATCAAGTCAGCCTCTTTCACTGAAACAAGAAAACTTGTTTTGATGAAGTAATAATAACTAGCCTCCTTAGTAAAATGGGTGTACGTATGTACGCCCATTTTTTTTTGAAAGTAAAATCTTACTGCCACTTTTGTCGTTTGTCGTAATAATTACAACAGTATAATTAGCCTATTTATAATTACACTAAAATGCTATGGAAAGAAGTTTCATTATGAAATATTCAGGTGGCATTATACTTGTCTTTTTCGTTGACAAAACAAACAATCATTGGGAGTAAAAATAAAATGGGAATTACGGAATTAATTGTTATCGCTTTCCTGGCAGTACTTGGATTTTTAGCATATAATAATTCAAAAAAAGTATCAAGAGAATTAAGACGACTGGGCGCGGATAAATACTAGCAAAAAAACAAATAGGGGATAAGAGAGTTTAAACCTAACCTGGTTTATCCTCTCTTTTTTTATTAATCACTTCTACTTTACTTCCAATTCCTGCAATAACAATATCTACAACTCCATTAAACAAACCCGTCTCAACCACACCAGCAAAACTTTTTAATTTTATCTCAGTAGAAACAGGATCTGAAATGTTTTCCATTCTTAAATCAATAATATAATTATTGTTATCTGTAATGAATCGAGTGTTTCCATTCATCCGAAAGGTAGGTCTGAAGCCTTTATTCTCTAATTTAACAGCTAAATGAGTACTTCCAAACTGAACTACCTCAACAGGTAATGGGAACTTACCAAGGGTTTTTACAAGCTTGGATGAATCAACAATCCAGATGTTTGTCTTTGAGTTTGCAGCAATTATTTTTTCGTAAAGTAAAGCTCCGCCGCCGCCTTTTATACCATTTAGATTTTCATCAACTTCATCTGCACCATCAATTGTCAGATCTATTTCTTGAATATCACTTAACTTAGAAATTTTAATACCAAGTGATGAAGCAAGTTTTGTCGTAGCAGCCGAACTTGAAACTGCAGTTATATTCATGCCAGACTTAATCCTCTGAGCAAGTTTACCAACCATAAATGCCACTGTTGAGCCCGTACCTAAACCGACAGTCATTCCATCTTCAATGTAATCAACAGCATATTCAGCGGCAATTTTCTTTTCGTTCATAATTAAACCGGAAATTGTGAAAAATGTTCAAATGAAAAATCATTTATTTATTTTTACCAAGCAAATTTTTTAGGAGAATAATTATGCATCACTTCGATCCTTCCACAGAAATTCAGGATTATCTCGTATTTGGAGAATACGGAGATGTTAATCCTTCAATAACTGATTCATCAACCTACACTTTTTTAAGTCCCGAAAAAATGAAAGAACTTTTTGACCACGAGGTTGAGGGTTGTTTTCTATACTCACGCCATTGGAACCCTACAAACAAATATCTGGCTGATGCTCTTGCGAGATTGGAAGACAGCGAAGCCGCCATTGTTACTGGTTCAGGAATGGCTGCAATTGTATGTTCAATTTTGCAGGTTTGCAGTTCGGGCGATGAGGTGATTTCAAGCCGAACAATTTACGGCGGCACTTATGCCTTCTTTAAGAATCTGTTACCAAGATTCGGAATAAATGTTAAGTTTGTTAATACAACAGATATTGAAGCAGTTAAGAAGGCAATCACGAATAAAACAAAAATCATTTACTGTGAATCAGTAAGTAATCCATTACTTGAGATTGCTGACATTCCAAAGCTCAGCGAACTGGCTAATTCTCACAACATAAAGTTGATGGTTGATAATACTTTCAGTCCGATAATCCTGAGTCCAATTCAACTTGGTGCACACATTGTTGTTCATAGTCTTACGAAATTTATTAATGGAACAAGCGATTGTGTGGCCGGATGTGTTTGCAGCAGTAGAGAATTCATTAATCAGATGATGGATATAAATTCTGGGACTGCAATGCTTCTGGGACCTGTTCTTGATAGCCACAGGGCAGCAAGTATTCTCAAAAATCTTCACTCACTTCACATTAGAATAGCAAAGCATAGTTCAAATGCAATTTCCCTCGCTGAGAATTTTGAAAAGCTTGGACTAAAAGTCTACTATCCCGGACTCGCCTCGCATTCAGGTAATAACTTGATGAAAAAATTAATGAATGAAGGGTTTGGATTTGGAGGTATGCTCGCCATTGATACCGGCAATGTAAAAACCGCTGATGCTCTTATGAATAAAATGCAGGATGCAAAAGTTGGTTACCTTGCTGTTAGTCTGGGTTATTTCAAAACTCTTTTCAGTTCACCCGGGCACAGTACATCTTCTGAAATTCCAAAAGAAGAACAGGAGAAGATGGGTTTGAGCGAAGGACTTGTTAGAATTTCGATTGGGCTGGATAATAATATTCAAAAAACATTTGAAAGAATAAAAAAATGTTTGGTCGATGTGGGTATGCTGAAAGAATAAAAGTTATTTTCTGAACAACCAGAATATCAGCGTTAATAAAATGCTGATTATAATCATCGTTGTAATTGGTATGTAGACTTTAAAGTTCGGCTTATCGATGATTATATCGCCGGGCAATTTCCCAATCGGCAGCCTGATAAGCCATGGCCAGAGCAACCCTGTGAGTAAAATCAATATTCCAATTATTATTAAAGTTCGCTGCAAGTTTTATTTCCTGTAAAAATCTGCCGAAATGTACATCATATTTTAATCAATATATCTTAATTAAAGAAAGCCATCCGTTAATTCATTATTTTTGAACTAGTGAAATTTTTTGATATATCTCAATCGTTTCAATCTAACTAGTGTTTTTAATGAATAAAACCGTTAAAAGAATTGTAATCATTCTCATCATCTTAATTCTGCTTCCTGCGGCTTTTTTGACTATTAATGAAATCATTTCGCTAAATCAGAATGAAAAAGTTATAGGAAGAATTTATTCTAACCAGCTTGATGCAATTCTCTATTCAGTAAATCAATATTCAGAGGATATTGTAAGTAACTGGGCAAGCAGGATTGATGTGTTCCTCGATGAAATAGATACCATAAACGATGAGGAAATTTCCGGAACAGTTGACAGTTTTTATAACCAGTTCCCTTCTTTATTTATGATTTTTATAGCTGACAGTATTAATGATGATCACATTGCTCTTCTTGGCTGGAATGAAAAAGATAAGTATATCTCTGTTGACCAATTGCAATTTGATATTAAAATAAATAGTCTGCTTGTAAAAAACCAGGGACTCATCAAGAGACTTTTCACCTACAAACAGGCAGGCTACAGGAAACTTGAACCCGTCGAAACTGATACAACCGAAGAAGGTTCTGTTCTTTTATTTATTGAGGAGACTCCACACGGAATGAAAAGAATAACCGGAATGGTAATTGATCCTAAGGAGTTTACTTACAGAATATTATCTCCGAAATTACAGGAAGTTGCTCAGCAAGAGTTTTTGATTTCGGTTTTTAATCCTGCAGAAAAATTTCAGTTTAATTCTTCGAGGGATTTTAAGGTTAGAGAAGTACAGCAATCAAAAGTGCTGTGGATTTTTCCCAATTACAAAATAGGAATTTCACTTGTCGGACAGACTATTGATGACCTTATTAGGCAGAGGGCAATGACAAATATTTTGCTAATTGGATTATTGACTGTAGTTTTAATTCTCGGTGTATGGATTGTATACAGAAATATTAGAAAAGAAGTTGAACTTGCACAAATAAAATCTGATTTTGTGTCAAATGTTTCGCACGAACTCAGAACTCCGCTTTCGTTAATAAGTATGTTTTCGGAAACTCTTGAAATGGACAGGGTTAAAACCGAAGAAAAGAAAAAAGAGTACTATTCAATTATAAGTCAGGAAGCAAACAGACTTGGAAAGATTGTAAATTCAATTCTAAATTTCTCAAAGATGGAAGCAGGTAAGAGGCAATTCAATTTTGTTGACAGTTATCTAAATGATGTGGTTGAAAATGTTTACCGATCCTACAAATTTCATCTTGAACAGAAAGGATTTGCTTTCAATCTCAGCAAAGATGAAACTATTCCAATAATAAAAATTGATGAGGAGGCTGTATCAGAAGCCATAGTAAATCTAATTGATAACGCAGTTAAGTACAGTGATAACAAAAAAGAAATAACAATTCGTACGGGGCAAGAAAATAACTTTGCATTTGTTGAAATTGAAGATAAAGGAATAGGTATAGACGAGAAAGATCAGAAAAAAATATTTGAGAAGTTTTTCAGAGTTAGTTCTGGTAATGTACACAATGTTAAAGGTTCGGGAATTGGATTGAGCATAGTAAAATATATTATCGATGCACACAAAGGAAATGTTAGGTTAGTAAGTAAAGTTGATGAGGGAAGTAAGTTTAAGTTGTTGTTTCCGTTCATTAAGTCGTAGCGGTAAACTTTAAATGTCAAGCTGAACAGTTTCAGCTTCCCAACTCTTTCTGGAATTACATTCTTAGATCCCGGAACGAGTTCGGGATGAAAGAGAATTAAAACTTGAACTGGTAAAAAAATATTAGAGATAAGTTATGACCAAAATTCTTATCGTCGAAGACGAACCAAATATGCGGATGGGTTTGCGCGATAACCTTGAGTTTGAAGGTTACGAAGTAAACATTGCTGAAGACGGTGAAAAAGGTTTGAAGATGATTCGTGAAAACCAATACAATCTTAATCATGCTTGATGTTATGATGCCTAAGATGTCGGGATTTGATATTTGCAAAACTATAAGGAAAGAAGGTGTGCAGACTCCAGTTATTCTTCTCACAGCAAAAGGTGAAGAGATTGATAAAGTGCTTGGACTGGAATTAGGCGCGGATGATTACGTTACAAAACCTTTCAGCTTAAGAGAACTGCTTGCGAGAGTAAAAGCAGTTTTGAGACGAGGAGAAACTTCCATAAACACAAACACTGCTGAATCTGTTATCGGAAAGCTCACTGTCCATTTTTCAGGTTACCAGGCGTACGAGGAAGGAATTCCCGTGCAAATGTCTCACAAAGAATTTGAAATACTTCACTATCTCTGGAAGAAAAGAAACCAAACCGTAAGCAGGGATGAGCTTCTCAATAATATCTGGGGTTATGATGAAAATCCCGCAACACGAACAGTTGATAATTTTATTGTGAAACTCCGAAATAAAATTGAAAAGGATCCCAACCACCCGCAGATAATCTTAACTGTTCACGGGATTGGGTATAAGCTGGTGAGTTGAAAATTTTTAAAGTAAATCTATCTTAAAATTCTGTTGTTTAGAATATCTTGAATATTTCTTCTTCCGTCAAGCACCGAATGTATATAAACCAAGTTACTTTCAATTTCGTAAATAATACGATAGGGTTTGTAATGAATCTCGAGATAATTCTTAATCCCTGTTCCTCTGAGTTCCGGAGGAATATGTCCTCTCTCCGGATATTTTTCCAGCTTTTCACAGGTTGATTCCAATGCATCTAAAAGTTTATTAGCTGACTCAACGCTGTCATTTAGAGAAACATAAATGAATAATTCTTTCAGATCAGTTTTAGCCAGGGGGTCAATTATAACTTTGTATTTTTTAGTCACGGCTTTAAATTCAGTTCTTTTCGTAACTCAGAAAATGTCTCTTTAATTCCTTTAGCTGATTTACTTTTGTCTCTTGTCATTGCCAGCAGCTTTAGCATAGCCAGGGTTTCTTGGTTCTTCTCATAAACTTTTATGTCCTGGACAATTACTTTTGCTTCGCCATTCTGAGTAATGACAAAAGTCTTTTGTTCTTTGTTTATCTCTTCTATCAGATTTGCAGCATTGGCTTTAAGGTAACTGATTGATTTTACCGATTCACTTAATCTCATATAGTGGTCCTTTTTTAGACCAAATATAGTCTATCGAGTTCATTAAGTCAAATCGTTCTGTTAAGAAGGTAAGAAATAAAATTGAAACTGACCCCAACCACCCGCAAATAATTTTGACTGTTCATGGGATTGGGTATAAGTTGGTGAGCCGAGAAGGTATAACGACGTTGTGCCTAAGCTGCTGCCAAGAACAGTAATACAGAATAAAACACAACCGCCAATGATTTAGTAAACTGTGCTTATATTTCTTTGCAAGCACAGGTTACAAGTTATTTAATTAGAATGAACACTTTTAACAAAAACTTTTTACGGAACGACTAACCTAAAAATCTCAATAATGCCAAGTGCGAACTCGCAGTCAGCTTGAGGCACGGGTTAGGTTGTTTTTATAATATTTTATTTTAGCCATATAAATTTTCTATAATATTTTTCTTCACCCACTGTCATCACAATAAAGTAGACACCAGAATTTAAATTTGATTCGGTGAATTTCATTTCATATTGTCCTTTAGATAAATAGCCTTTGTATAAAGAATCAACATCATTCCCGTCTACATCAAATAGTGATATTTGAAATGAATCAGGTTCCACAACAATCCATTTAAAGTTAGTTGATGGAGAAAAAGGATTAGGATAATTGGAGCTTATAATAGGTTTGACAGAATCTTGCTCTTTACCTTGTTTGGAATTTTTCCATTCATAATTAATATTTTCAAAAGTAAGATCCGCAATTTTTTCAATTTTCGCTTTTGCATATTCTTTTTCTAATGGGATGTTTTCTTCTTTATAAGTTGATTTAGAAGTAGAGCAACTATAAAATATTATTGTCACTAACGCTAATAAATAAATACTTATTTTCATATCTGATCCCTTTTAGATTTTGACAACCTAACTAATACTTATCAGGAAATGGGGACAACCCACTTATCCTGATAAAAAGCAGTTCATTAATTAAATGTTTTGATAATGTTATTATTTTCAAGATTTTATTCCTAATACCATTCACGTAGAATTATATTAAGTTTCACCCCATCTGTGCAAATCAGGATTCATCGTCCCTCCTGAAAACGAAAAACCAATTCAGAGTTGTTTCAAAATTACTATAGAAACTTAGAGAACAACAAATAAAAAATAAAGCAGATTTTATAGGGAGTCAGAGGAAAATCTTGTCTGATATTCATCTATATCACACTTCGACAGGCTCAGTGTGAAAGAAAAACCTGCTATTTATAGCCCACTTGGTGGATTCTGTCATGACAACTTTTTACAATTCCTTACTTGCTCATGACCCTTGTTGCACTTCAAAAACTTAGTTTTCTGGTGGAAATAAAATCAACTAAAAACAATCAAATAAGGAGGAAAATAAAATGTTGAACGAAGTGAAATCCCGCCTAGCGGGAAGAACTACCCGATACTTAACAACACTTCTTCTTGCAGCAGTTTTAATGGGAAACGGATATGCACAGAAGAATTCAATAAAAGATGTAACCACTAACCAGTATGCATTGCAGAATCTTGTTGCAGGAATACATTCTGACAACACGGGCGTTAAAAGAAGCTCAATCTATTTTGCTGGTAAATACAGAATAGCAGAAGCTGAAGATGCTCTAATAGATCAGCTGAAGGAAGAAGATGATGCAAGCACTAGGATATTAATAGCCCTGGTTCTTTATGAAATGGGTAGTAAAACAGGATTATTCGAAGTAAAAGATCTTTCACTAAACGATGAAGACGCCAAAGTAAGAAGAATGGCTACTCAGATTTACAATGAGTATCTTCTTAATGATGCTAGCATTACAGTTTATGTTACTGAGTAGTATTTTACGATTGAAATTAAAATCTTTGTGGCAGCAAAAAACAATAATGAAAAAAATAAATCTAATATTATCTGTCTGTCTTGGGATTATTCTAATGACTTTAGCGGGATGCTGGTCTGAGGATAATAAAAAACAGGAAGTAGATGATAAGAATTTTTTTGGTGCGGTTAATGAAATGTTCGGTGTGAATGAAAAGAGCTACATCGATCTTGAAGGCAACTGGAGATTTTCAATTGGTGATGATACCATTTGGGCTTCACCTGATTTTGATGACAACAATTGGGAAAAAATCAAAGTACCTGGAACCTGGGAAGATCAGGGTTTCCACGGATATAACGGATATGCCTGGTACAGAAAAACTTTCGAAATCCCCAAAGAAATGATTGGCAGCAATTTTATTCTCAATGCCGGATTTATAGATGATGCAGACCAGACTTATATAAACGGAAAAGTAGTCGGAATGTCCGGAAGTTTTCCTCCTTGGTTTATGACTGCTTACGATGCACATCGTGAGTATTATATCCCAAAAGAAGTACTGAGGGAAGGTAAAAACACAATTGCAATACGCATTTATGATGCTGAACTTGAAGGTGGAATTAAAGGAGGAGCGATAGGACTGTTACCGGCAAGTTCGGATGTTCGTTCAATTACAGATCTTGATCTTGATATTAACCTTTCAGGAATGTGGAAATTTAAAACTGGTGATAAAACTGTTTGGAAAGCCACTGACTTTGATGATGCAAGTTGGAGAGAAATTTTTGTACCTGCGTTCTGGGAAGCGCAGGGTTACCGAAACTATGATGGGTTTGCGTGGTACAGAAATTCGTTTACCTTACCTGAGAAATTCGCTGGTCAAAAAATGGTTTTAATGTTGGGTAAGATTGATGATATTGACCAGACTTTTATTAATGGACAATTGATAGGTACAATTGGCAACTGGAATTTTGATAAAGTGCCTTTAAGTTTTAACCAGAATGAAGAATGGCTGACAATTCGTGGCTACTATATTCCTGATAACCTTCTGGTATCAGGTAAGGAAAACATTATCTCAGTAAGAGTCTATGATGGATTTATTGATGGCGGAATTTACCAGGGACCAATTGGATTAATAACACAGGAAAAATATCGGCAATACTGGAACAGTCGAAAAGATTAAGATCGGAGGATTTTACTTCTTAGAAAGAACAAGAAAGTTACAATTATAAAGAACGATCCAAACAATACATCCGAAGCATAATGTGCCCCAATAACAACTCTGCTCAATGCCAGCACAATTCCGTATAACAAAATAATAGTCAACACAGAATTTTTTAACCAACGATGAGCATTTACAAGGAGTATTAATATTGATAAAAGCATAAAACCCATCGCTGCGTGACCCGAAGGAAATGAATCAAATCCTGTAAAACCTTGAGGGAAATACCATGGAGTGAATTGCGAAAATGCAGCATCCAGCTCTCTGAAACGGACTCTTCCCCAAACATATTTTACCGCTTGAATGCAGATTACATATCCGAAGAAAGACATTCCAATCACAATTTTTGCGTATTGAATTGCAGAGATACTTTCAACTTGCTTTCTTAATTGCAACACAATGAAGATTATTAAATTTATTGCGAAAGAAATTATCAGGAAGGTAATAAAGTTATGTAACACTAATTTATCAAACAGGATTTCAAACAAATAAAAAATCAATCCACTACTAACAAGAAAAAGAATTATTCTTTGAACGTATGACCAAATATTGGTCTTTATTTTTATGAAGGAGCAATAAATATAAATGCCGCTGATGATTACGAATATTCCTGGGATCATTCCATAGTTTTCGAGAAATATTGCCCAGCCAGAATTTTGATTTACGACGTTCTTCGAAATATCCAGATCATATATTCCAAACACGACAGCAAGTACTATCAAGGTAGAAAATAAAAAAATCAGAAGCTTGTTATTTTTTGTCATCAATTTTCAATGTTTGATTAGATTAGTATTAGAAACTATTTTTGTTTCAAAAATATCAATTAAAATACGGAATTAAATATGAATGTATCACTGGGTAAATATCAGACTGTAGTTGAAAAAGCACTTAACCATATTAGCAGAGAGAGAATTATAGCTCGCATCTGGCAGAAAGATCACACGGTTTGGAGAAACGATCCAGATGAAATATCTAATCGACTTGGCTGGCTGGATTGTATTGAAGTAACAAAGAAATCTTTTGAGGTAATAAATTTATTCGTTGAAGAGATCAGAAAAGAAGGATTTACCAACGCTCTTTTAATGGGAATGGGCGGTTCGAGTTTAACACCCGAAGTTTTTCGATTCACATTTGGTGTGCAAAAAGGTTATCTTGATCTGCATGTTCTTGATAGCACTCATCCAGAAGCAATTCTTGAGTATGATAAGAAACTCGATCCGAATAAAACACTATACATTGTTTCTACAAAATCCGGTGGGACAGTTGAGACAATGTCGTTTATGAAATACTTTTTTACAAGTGCATCAGATAAGCTTGGCAGGGAGGAAGCTTCTAAACGTTTTATTGCGATTACTGATCCGGGTAGTGGTTTGGAAGAGACAGCAAGGAAACTCAATTTCAGAAAAATATTTTTGAACGATCCTGATATTGGCGGAAGGTTTTCTGCTCTTTCGCTTTTTGGTATTGTCCCCGCGGCTTTAGTAGGAATTAATCTCAAAAATTTATTTAATGAAGCTTCTAAATTGATTGTTGAATGTAAAAAGCCTGAATTTTCCAATAACAGCGGTGCAAAGCTTGGTGGAATAATCGGTTCATTGGCTAAAGAGGGAGTTGATAAACTTACTTTCATTATTTCTCCTCAAATAAAATATCTTGGAGGCTGGCTTGAGCAATTGATTGCTGAAAGTTCCGGTAAAGATGGAAAAGGAATTTTACCCGTTGATCTTGAACCAACAATTCCGGTTAGTGAGTATGGAAGTGATAGAGTTTTTGTCTATCTGAAAATTGCAGGAGATGATTTCTTCGATAACAAAGTGAGCGAAATTAAAAATGCAGGCTTCCCACTAGTTGAAATAGAAATGGAAAATGTTTATCAGCTTGGTGCCGAATTTTTCAGATGGGAATTTGCCACTGCTGTTGCATGCTATATTTTGGGTGTTCAACCCTTCGATCAACCAAATGTTGAGTCTGCAAAAGTTGCAGCACGCGCAATGATGAAAGAATATCAGTTAAAAGGAAAACTCCCTGAACTTAAACCTGCTATTAGAGTCGGAAGGGATAAAAGTATTTGGTGATTTCAAAGCTGATAATTTGACTGAGGCTATATCTTCATTTCTTTCCAAATGTGAAAAAGGTAAAAGTTATATTGCAATTCAGGCTTATTTAAAACCTGATGAAAAAACCTGGCAACAACTTACAGCTTTTAAGATTAAAAATTCTGCAGAAGTATAAAGTTGCAACAACACTCGGTTACGGTCCAAGATTTCTTCACTCAACCGGTCAACTTCACAAGGGTGATGGTGGAAATGGAATTTTCATTCAGCTCGTATCTGATTATTCAGTAAACGTTGGAATTCCTGATAATCCTGGTGAACCAAAGTCTTCAATTTTATTCGGAACCTTAATCAAAGCACAGTCACTGGGTGACAGGCAAGCTTTGCTTGAAAATCAAAGGGCTATTTTAAGAATTGAATTAAATGAAAGTCAGATAGAAAAGGTAGTACATTTGGCCTAATTTAATTAGCACGTATAAATTCTCTCCTAAGCGTCTATTAGTTAGAACTCCGCTAAACCCGAATTTTGTTAATTGATTTTAAAACAAAATTTTCACTTCTTGGTCTAACCTTTATACCGTTGAGTTCAGTTTCTGGATAAAACTAGTAAAAACATTGGCAATAATAAAAAAACACATTTTCTTTGAAAGCAAACTGTCATTAGTTATCTCGCTATTAATCCATGGGTTTGCCTTTTGGGTTCTTGTACTATTTGAGTATGAGCTTATTACTGCTGATGAACCTGTCTATTTGGAAATACTTTTCGATGAGGTCATCATAAAAAGTTCAAAAGAAGTAATTGAATCCGGGCAGAAGAAAAATACGGAAACAATACAGCAAAGTATTAATGAAAAGCCTGGTAAGGATACTCTTTTAATTACAGATAATTTCGTGGAAAACACAAAAGATACAACACTTTCTGAATTTGAAAACAGTTCTATAGAACATAGTGAAAATGAAAGAAAACAAATTTATTTAAAATATGCCAAAACATTACTTGACTCATTCCTGATAACTCATCCGGAATACAGCAGTCTGATTCTTAAACAACAGGCTAAAGAACTAGCCGAAAATAAATTTTCACGATTAAATTTAGAGGATAAAATCGCTCAAGAAATTTACAT
Source organism: uncultured Ignavibacteriaceae bacterium (assembly GCA_963699475.1). Taxonomy (GTDB): domain Bacteria; phylum Bacteroidota; class Ignavibacteria; order Ignavibacteriales; family Ignavibacteriaceae; genus IGN2. The sequence continues at coordinate 494,957 of CAVOUA010000004.1, forward strand.
TTACCTAAAAGAAAGATATCCGAAAGGACCAGAGCGCGATTTTAATAAATACGCTGGCCCGGGTATACAAATTCCAATAGGGGATTTAATTGATTTAATTAAAGATCTTTTTTGATAAACGGTTTGCCTCGAACATCAATCTATCGTATATTTACGATGAACGATAAGGATAATTAATTATGGCAGTTGCAAAAACAGAGGAATTTACTAAAACAGATACATGGCTTGCAGATATTGCAAAAGCCTTTCACATCCGGCAAGAATAAGAATATTAAAAATTCTTACGGAAATGAACGTTTGTATGTGCGGGGATATTGTTGAGCTTTTACCACTTTCCCAATCTACTGTTTCACAACATTTGAAAGAATTAAAAAGAGTTGGATTAATTCAGGGAGATATTGATGGTCCTAAAGTTTGTTATTGTGTGAATAATCAAACACTTCAAAAAGCAAAAAAAGAATTAGACAAACTTTTTTCAATAGTATGTAATTGTTAACATAAAGGAGTATTAAAATGAAAACATCAGAAGAAATTAAACAGGTTGTAAAAGAAAAGTACGGAGAAATTGCTGCGAAGAACCAGCAAGGATGCGGTTGCGGCTGTGGTTCCAAATCAAATAAAATTGTTGGTTACACTGTGATGCAGGATGAATACGATCATCTTGATGGTTATGTAGCTGATGCTGATCTTGGACTTGGGTGCGGAGTTCCAACCGAATATGCGGGAATGAAAAAAGGGGATACTGTGGTGGATCTTGGCAGCGGTGCTGGTAATGATGTATTTGTTGCTCGATCAATTGTTGGGGATGAAGGCAAAGTAATCGGAATTGATTTTACCAACGGAAATGATAAACAAGGCGAATGCTAATAAATCAAAAGTTGGTTTCACAAATGTTGAATTCAAACTTGGTGAAATTGAAAATATTCCGTTGGAAGATAACCTGGCTGATGTTGTTATCAGTAACTGTGTGTTGAATCTTGTCCCGGATAAACAGAAAAGCATTTGCAATGAGATTTACAGAATTTTAAAACCGGGTGCACATTTTTGTGTTTCTGATATTGTTCTGAAAGGTGAATTACCTGCAGGATTAAAAAAGTCGGCAGAAATGTATGCAGGTTGTGTTGCTGGTGCTTTCAGCAGGATGAATATTTGGGTGTAATAAAAGAAACAGGTTTTACAGAATATTGAAATTAAAAGAACAAAAGTGATTGAATTGCCTGATGATGTTCTAAAGGAATATTTAAGTGATTCAGAGATTGAAAAATTAAAAAGAATAATGTGGGAATTTTTAGTATTACTGTAGTTGGTATACAAATAACAGTCTAAATGAAAAAAAAGATATTAATTTTATGCACAGGCAATTCCTGCCGAAGCCAGATGGCAGAAGGATTTTTGAAATCATTCGATAAAAATCTTGAAGTATTTTCTGCCGGAACAAAACCAGCAGAAAAAGTTAATCCATTTGCAGTTAAAGCAATGAGAGAAATCGGGATAGATATCAGCAGCGGTATTGCGGAAGATGTTAATAAATATATTGATCAATCATTTGATTATGTGATTACTGTCTGTGATAATGCAAAAGAAAGCTGTCCTCTCTTTACCGGCAAAGTAAAAAATCAATTTCATATTGGTTTTGATGATCCTGCAGATGCAGTTGGGACAGAAGAAGAAGTTATGCCAGTCTATCGCAGGGTGAGAGATGAAATCAAAAAAGATTTTTATGAATTTTATCAGAAGGAATTAAAAACACAATAGAACACGGATCAGACAGATTGAACAGATTCCCACTGATTAAAATTCGTTTAATTCTGTCTCATCAGTCGAATCTGTGTTCCATTGCATTGAAAATTTTATGAGCACAATTACAAAAAAACTTTCATTCCTGGATCGATACCTGACATTGTGGATTTTTTCTGCAATGCTCGTTGGAGTGTTTTCAGGATATTTGTTCCCACAGGTTGTTGATTTCTGGAATCAATTTCAGGTTGGTACGACGAACATCCCAATAGCTATAGGATTAATCTTAATGATGTACCCTCCACTTGCAAAAGTTAAGTATGAAGAACTTCCTGATGTTTTCAGAAATTTAAAAGTACTTTCACTTTCACTTGTTCAAAACTGGATTGTTGGTCCGATACTAATGTTCTTCCTGGCGATAATTTTTCTTCAGGATTATCCGGAATATATGGCTGGATTAATTTTGATAGGACTTGCTCGTTGCATTGCAATGGTTATTGTTTGGAATGAACTTGCCAAAGGTGATACTGAATATGCAGCAGGACTTGTTGCATTCAATTCAATTTTCCAGGTTTTATTCTTTTCGATTTATGCATATGTGTTCCTCACTCTTTTACCCTCGTGGCTTGGGTTGCAAACTTTTGCTGTCGATATTACGATCGGTCAGATTGCAGAAAGTGTCTTTATCTATCTTGGCATTCCATTTCTGGCAGGAATGATTACTAGATTTGTTTTGTTGAAAATAAAAACCAAAGAGTGGTATGAAAAGAAATTCATTCCCAAAATCAGCCCGATTACGCTGGTTGCACTTTTGTTTACAATACTTGTAATGTTTTCGCTTAAAGGAGAATACATCGTAAAAATTCCCCTGGATGTTGTGAGAATAGCAATACCGCTACTACTTTATTTTGTAATTATGTTTTTAGTGTCATTTTATATGGGGAAAAAAGTTGGTGCTGATTATAGTAAAACCGCAACTTTGTCCTTCACTGCAGCAAGTAATAATTTTGAGCTTGCAATTGCAGTTGCGATTGCTGTATTTGGTATAAATTCAGGTGAAGCATTTGCAGCAGTTATCGGACCTTTGGTAGAAGTGCCTGTATTAATTGCACTTGTTAATGTTGCGCTTTGGTTTCAAAGGAAATATTTTACCAAAAGCATAGCTATGTCATAAAAATATTTCAGTAAAATTGACAAAGGAACTGTCAATGCTCTTGATGTTTGTCCATAAATAGGTTCAAATAATTAATTATCTCTGTGGGGAGATTATGTTAATAAAAATAACATTTTGTATCATTTTACCGATATTCAGTACTAGCATTACTAAGGCTCAGTATTTCGATTCAGTTGAAAAAGAATCTGAAAGGATATTAGTATCACTTTCAGATATAGATTCAGTTAATCCAACAGATTTGACTGAGCTGAAAATTCTGCTTTCATCAGATTTTGAAAATGATGTATCAGAGTCCATTACGCCCATCAACCAGCAAAGTATTGATAGTCTCAGAAATCATTTAACTGAATTCGAATCTGAATTAAAGAACATTTCCACGGATTCAGCTTTTGTCCTTTTCAATGAATGGTATCTTCGCTTCCAGAACATTTTCTATAAATACTCAAAACAAAAATTCTTTTCATCAGACAAAACAAAAATTCTTCTCTTCAGCACTTCGATGTCTTGCTATTGTGCACTGAAGATGTGCAGAAATCAAACTGTCGAATTACTAAAATTTATTTCTGAAAGTATAGATGAATATGATTATTGGATTATCGATTCTTACTGGTACAATGAACTGCAAATTGAATACGAAACTTTATTCGCACCATCTGTAATTGTGTTCGATGGTAATGATCAAGTGCTTTATAAAATTGAATATGATGAAAAAATGATTGAACAACTAACTGCGTTTTTATCTGGAAGCGATAAAATATGAACAATGAAACACTAAAATTAAATAAGAATAAATTTTTAATCCCGGCTATTTTATTGCCGTTGTGGTTTCTGCTGTATCTTAATTTAGAAAAACTTGCAAATCTTATTGTTGACAGCTTGCTTAAATTACCACAGGGCAATCATCTGACATCGGCAATAAGCTTTTTCATTTTTGAAACGCCAAAAGTTCTGCTGCTTTTAATATTAATCGTATTTGTAGTCGGAGTTGTTCGCACATACTTTTCCCCTGAAAGAACAAGAAAAATTTTAGGCGGTAAAAAACTTTTTGCCGGTAATGTTTCGGCAAGCCTGCTGGGAATTGTAACTCCTTTTTGTTCCTGTTCGGCAATCCCTTTGTTCCTCGGATTTATTGAAAGCGGTGTACCGCTCGGTGTAACATTTTCTTTTTTGATTTCTGCCCCAATGATAAATGAAGTCGCACTCGTTCTATTGTTCGGTTTATTCGGATGGAAAACTGCATTAATGTATGTGTCAACTGGGTTAATCATTGCAATTTTTTCCGGATTTGTTATCGGTAGGTTCAGGCTTGAAAAATATGTTGAAGACTGGGTTTATAAAACAAAAGTCGAACATCCTGAAATAGAAGCAGCAAAGATTTCTTCCTCTCAAAGGATTACTTCCGGTATTGATGCCGTTAAAGAAATTGTTGGTAAAGTCTGGATATATGTTGTAATAGGAATCGCTGTAGGTGCCGGCATACATGGATATGTACCTGAAAACTTTATGGCAAGCCTGATGGGAAAATCTGTCTGGTGGTCTGTACCAGTTGCGGTGGTCATTGGTATTCCGATGTATTCTAATGCTGCAGGAATTATTCCGATTGTTCAGGCTTTGTTGGAAAAAGGAGCTTCGCTAGGAACTGTACTTGCATTTATGATGAGCGTAATAGGTCTTTCGCTACCGGAAACTATTATTCTTAAAAAAGTTCTTAAGATTCAACTTATAGTTGTGTTTATCAGCATTGTTGCAGCAGGGATAATCATTGTCGGTTACCTGTTCAACTTGATTTACTAAAAATTGATCAAAAAATAATCTAATTAAAAGTTAAACAGGGAGAAAAATAAAATGATAGTAAAAATTCTCGGAACTGGTTGTAAGAAATGTCAAAACCTCGAAGCAAAAGTCAGGGAAGTAGTTCAGCAAAATAACATTAATGCAGAAGTCGAAAAGGTAACGGATTTAACGGCGATAATGAGTTACGGAATAATGATGACACCGGGATTGGTGATTGATGAAAAAGTCAAAAGCTATGGAACTATTCCAACAGATGACCAGATTTTAAGTTGGTTAAGAGGAGAATAAAATGAAATATTTCTTAGTACTGCTAATACTGTTCACATTTTCGGTGGTTTTATTCGCACAGACTGAAGGCGTTAAACCAAAAGTAACTTTTATTGAACTCGGATCGATTAATTGTATTCCGTGCAAACAAATGCAACCGGTGATGAAATCAATAGAAGAAAAGTACGGTGAACAGGTTAAAGTAATTTTTTATGATGTCTGGAAACAGGAACAAAAAAAATATGCACAGCAATACGGAATTAGGTTAATCCCGACACAGGTTTTTCTTGATGAAAACGGGAAAGAATTTCATCGCCACGAAGGATTTTATCCTGAAGCAGAAATCGATAAAATTTTGAAAGTCAAAGGACTGAAACCACAGGATAAAAAGAGCCAAAATGATTGAGGGAATTTTTACTGCACTTTATGAAGCAATGATGGGTGCAGCGTGGCTTGCTGTTTTAGCATCCTTCGGATGGGGAGTGTTGTCAATACTTTTATCTCCCTGTCATTTGTCGAGCATACCGCTCGTTGTCGGATTTATTAGTTCCCAAGGGAAAATTTCTATCGGCAGAACATTTAATATCTCTTTGATTTTTTCACTTGGGATTTTAATAACAATTGCTCTCACTGGAATTATAACCGCTTCACTTGGCAGGCTGATGGGGGATATTGGAAGTACAGGAAATTATTTAGTTGCCGGAATATTTTTTCTCGTTGGGCTTTATCTCCTGGATATTATCAAATTAGATTGGAACAATGCAGGCTTGAGGAAAACGAAGTCCACAGGTTTAACAGCAGCATTAATACTTGGATTACTTTTTGGACTGGCACTCGGTCCCTGCACTTTTGCTTACATGGCTCCTGTATTAGGAGTGGTGTTTCAAACAGCTCAAACAGATTACATTTTTTCGATTATTCTTCTCACTGCTTTTGGAATAGGCCATTGTTCTGTTATAGTTGGAGCCGGAACACTAACCGGAAAAGTTCAGAAGTATTTGAATTGGTCTGATGGATCAAAAACAGTTTTGTGGATAAAAAGAGTCTGCGGTGTGCTGGTTATACTTGGGGGAATGTATTTAATATTTACTGTGAATTAATTTACACAACATATGAAACTCTTTATTTCACTCATAATTATGTTATTAATTCAAACTGTGTTATTTGCACAAAGTAATATTAGTGCGGGATCAGGCAGACTTGCACCGAATTTTAAGCTGGAAAATCTTGACAGCGAAATTATTGAGTTGAAAAATTTTATCGGAAAAGGACCGATTCTCATTTGTTTCTGGTCTTCCTGCTGCAAATCTGCGGTCTCACAGATAGAAGCATTTTCAGATTTATATGATGATTATGAAGCTCAAGGATTTACTTTGATTGCAATTGCAACCGATGATGAAAAGACAGTTGCAAAAGTTAAACCGTATATTAAATCTAAGAAATATAAATTCCCGGTTTTATATGATACTGATGGTAACGTTTCCAGAATGTATTATGCTTTTGATATTCCTTTTTGTGTGCTGATTAATAAATCTGGTAGAATAGTTTACACTCATCGTGGATATATGAAAGGTGATGAGATTGACCTACATAAAAAAGTAAAAGTATTATTTGATAAACCTGAGTAATGGGTGAAGTGTTTGCAGCAGTTATCGGACCTTTAGTAGAAGTGCCTGTATTAATTGCACTTGTTAATGTTGCTCTGGTTTTTCAGAAAAGGTATTTTGGGAAGGTTGAGAAGGGCACAGTTACAGCACCCGACGTTTGTCCATAGTTACTTAATCATAATAATTAACTTTACAACCACAGCCATCCCACATCTTATCATAAATTTCTAATCTTTCCTTAATAATCTCTTCAGCTTCTTTTTTTGTTTTCATTATTCTGATTAAGTACTCATCCTTTGTACTTTTTTCCTGCAGTATTAGTTCATCTTTAAATTTTAAAAGACGTATTTTGTCGGAGATGAGAGTGTCCTTTTCAATTAAAATACTTGATCTCGATAGAAAATAATTCAATTCATCTTCGTTTATAATAGAATACTTTTTTTTTTTCGCAGATGCAATTGCTTTCGGGATATTCATCATAAATATTTTCTTACTGATGGTTAGATGTTGAAGGTAAAGATTAGATGCAATTACTAATCTTAGAGTTAAGCTGTTAAGACTTCTATTAAATAATTTATTTCCGAAGAGCTAATGTATTTCCCCTCTTCACGAGAGCGACACCAATCAATATCAATCCGGAAGCTATAAATACAGTTATTGTAAGTGGCTCATCCAGGAAGTACCATCCAAGCAGAATAGCAATAATCGGATTGATATAAGCATAAGTTGAAACCAGAGAAAGCGGCAGGTTGGTAATTGAATAAATGTAAGAAGCATATCCGAGTATTGAACCAAAAACTATCAGATAACCGAGAGCAAAAACTCCGTTCTGTGTAAAATGTAAACCATGTTGTTCACCAAGCGCTAGCCCAAGTGCAGTCTGAAGTATCCCTGCAATTAACATTTGGATCGAAGCGCCCATTAAAGGACGGACATCAATTTTTTTGTATTTCCAATAAATGCTTCCAGCTGACCATGAAATTACAGCGCCCAATAAACATAATCCGCCAAGTAGAATATTAAAATCAAGAGCAATGTTTAAATCTCTGGCAAAAATTAGAACAACACCTGTAGTTCCTAAAAGCAAACCAGCGATTATGAATAAATTTATTTTTGGTCGGTCCGGAAGAAAATATTCTAACCCAACTACCCAGAATGGAAGTGTGCTCAAGATAAGAGCAGTCAATCCGCTTGGCAGCCATTGTTCTGCAACAACGACTAATCCATTTGCAACACCAAGAAGTAAAATTCCAACTATTGCAAGATGTTTTAAATCTTTTAGTGCAGGTAGTTTATATTGTCGCAAATTTAATAGGATGGTCATCAGAACACCTGCTATAATCCAGCGTAAACCCGCAAATAACATCGGAGGTAAATCAGTTACTCCAATTCTGATTGCCAGGTAAGTTGTTCCCCAAACTACGCAAATTGTTATCCAGGCTGAGTATGCTTTAAGCCCGTATTTTTCATTCATATTATTGTTCCCTGGAATATTGAATGCAAAGATAAGTTAAACCATATTATTAACAATTTTTTATTGATGGATGGCTGTTGAGCTATTGTTCAAATTACAAGAGTGAGTTTAAATTCATTATTTGAAATGCAGGACTTCATTTCATTTTCTTAAAACCTTTTACTTCGGCTTGCTTAGCCGAGACGAGTTCGGTAATTTTCATTCACAAAATTTTGAAAATTATTTGAAACCTATACGGAGAAAAAAATGACCACAATTGTTGATGTAATAGCGAGAGAAATACTCGATTCAAGAGGTAATCCTACCGTTGAAGTTGAAGTAATGCTTGAAAGCGGAATTATTGGAAGAGCCGCTGTTCCAAGTGGTGCTTCTACAGGTGAGCACGAAGCTGTTGAATTAAGAGATGGAGATAAAAATCGCTATAACGGAAAAGGAGTTCAAAAAGCAGTTGAAAATGTAAACGAAAAAATTGCAGATCAATTAATAGAACTTGACGCTGCTGACCAGGTATCTATTGATAAACTTTTAATAGATCTGGATGGAACTGAGAACAAATCTAATCTTGGAGCTAATGCAATACTTGGTGTCTCGCTTGCTTGTGCAAAAGCTTCTGCCGCAACTTTTGATCTTCCACTTTACAGATACATTGGCGGAACAAATGCTAAAACCTTACCAGTTCCAATGATGAATATTCTAAATGGCGGAAAGCATGCAGATAATAATGTGGACTTTCAGGAATTTATGGTGATGCCCGTTGGCGCACCGAGTTTTGCAGAAGCATTAAGAATGGGTGCTGAAACATTTCATGCTCTTAAATCAGTACTTAAGGGAAAAGGATATAATACTGCAGTTGGTGATGAAGGCGGATTCGCTCCAAATTTAAAATCAAATGAAGAAGCAATCGAAGTAATTCTTGAAGCTATTCAGAAAACTGGTTACAAGATTGGTGAAGAAATTGCAATTGCCCTTGATCCTGCTGCAAGTGAATTCTTCATCAAAGAAAAAAATGCTTATCATCTCTTTAAATCTGCACCCAACCAGGAAATTCCGATTGAAAAAATGGTTGACTACTGGGCAGGCTGGGCAAGCAAATATCCGATAGTTTCAATTGAAGATTGTCTTGCTGAAGATGATTGGAATGGCTGGAAAATGCTCACAGAAAAAATCGGTGATAAAATTCAGCTAGTTGGTGATGATCTATTTGTAACAAATACAGAACAGACTTGCAAAAGGAATTGAACTCGGTGTCGCTAATTCAATATTAATTAAAGTAAACCAAATTGGAACTTTGACAGAAACTCTCGATGCAATTGAACTGGCAAAGATAAATGGTTACACAAGTGTAATCAGTCATCGTTCAGGTGAAACTGAAGATACTACAATTGCGGACATTGCAGTTGCAACTAATGCCGGACAAATTAAAACCGGTTCTGCTTCAAGAACAGATCGTATAGCAAAATACAATCAGCTTTTAAGAATTGAAGAAGAGCTTGATGTAACGGCAATTTATCCCGGCGTTGATGCGTTAAATTATAACGCATAATTATTTAGCCCGGTTGATGAAAAATCTTCCGGGCATTTTTGTCTTTAATAAAAATAAAGTTGAATCATCCTCCATTAACAGGCATAACAATGAAAAACAATCATCTTCAAAACTGCAACAACTTAGTCAAAAAAAATAAAATTGAGTTCATTGACCTGAAAGCACTTGACCTAGTTGGTAGACTTCATCATATAACGCTTCCTTATTATGATAAAATCCTCGAAAAGATAACTACCGAAGGCGTTGGTTTTGATGGATCAAGTTATGGCTTTAGAAAAGTTGAGAACAGCGATATGGTTTTAGTTCCTGATCTGGAAACAGCCGCGATTGATCCTTTTCGTGAAGCACCGACTCTAACATTTTTTTCTCACATTTTACTTGCAGATGAAAAAAGAACACCATTCAACCAGGACGGAAGATTTCTTGCAAAACAAGCCGAATCATTATTGAAGAAAGTTACTGGTGCAGATACATCTTGGTGGGGTCCTGAGTTTGAGTTTTATATTTTCTCGAATGTTGAATATGATACACGCACTTCATCTTCATACTATAAAGTTGAACACGTTGAAGAATTTTATAAGAAAGCATACCATGCTGCAAATCCTTTTGATGAATACGATGATTTCAGAGATCAGCTGACAAGATTATTAATTAAGCAAGGTGTGAAAGTAAAATATCATCATCACGAAGTTGGTGAGAGAGGTCAGCAGGAAATTGAAACTTATTTTTCTGATCTACTAACCTCGGGTGATAATATTGTAATGACAAAATATATTCTTTTCAACTTTGCTGAAAAGAATGGATTACACATCACACTTATGCCAAAACCAATGTACCAGCAGGCTGGAAATGGTATGCATCTTCACATGTATTTGACAAAGAAAGGAAAAAATATTTTTTATAAAAAAGGTGCTTATGCAAATATGAGTGAGACGGGAAAATATTTTATTGGTGGATTGCTTAAACATGGACCAGCAGTATCTGCATTTACAAATCCAAGTACTAATTCTTATAAAAGACTTGTTCCCGGTTTTGAAGCACCGGTTGCACTTAACATTTGGACAGGGTAACAGAGCTTCAGCAGTAAGGATACCTAATTATGTAATCAATCCGGATGAAACAAGATTTGAATATCGTCCACCTGATGCAACAATGAATCCATATTTTGGAATGATAGCAATTCTATTAGCAGGTATTGATGGCGTCGTAAAAAAGATTGATCCTGTAAAAGAAGGATTTGGTCCTTACGATAAAAACTTTTTAGAAGATGACTCGATTGAAAAAATTCATTTTCTACCAAGAAGTCTCGCAGAAGCAATGGATGCATTGGAAGCTGATAACAAATTTCTAAAGCAGGGAAACATTTTCTCCGATGAGCTTATCGAACAGTGGATAAAAGTAAAGCGGGAAGAAGTTCACTCAATTGGTACTATGCCTCATCCGTTTGAGTATAAGATGTATTTTAATTTGTAATTCTTAAGAAGTATTTTTAGAAAAATTAACCACTTAGAAATATAGTCCACATAGTTCTATGTGATCTAATGTGCCTATGTGGTAGAAATTACAAACTAAGTTTAATAACCATCTATCGGATAATTTCTGAACTACATTGGTGAAATAGCTGCACTTGCAACGGCATTCTGCTGGTCAATAACTTCTTATGCCTTTACAAATGTCTCAAGAAGAATTGGGGCTTTGCAAGTAAATATTGACAGGATGGTTCTTGCAAGCATTATGCTAATTTCAATAGTTGGGATTTTTGGAGTTAACCTCGCTTTAACTTTTAATCAGATTTCAAATCTTGTTATTAGTGGAATACTGGGATTGGTGTTGGGTGACTCTTTTCTCTTCAAATCATTTCAACTTATCGGTGCAAGACTTGGAATAATAATTATGGCTGCAGTACCAGTTCTCAGCACAATTCTTGCCTTTTTCTTCTTAAATGAAGTTATTTCATTTCTTGGAATGTTTGGGATGCTGCTGACAATTGCCGGAATTTTGATTGTTGTATTAGAAAGGAAAATTCCTGACCAAAACAAAATTTCTATTAAGCAAAATCGGTATTTTTTATGGATTTCTCGGCGCACTTGGTCAGGCAAGCGGATTAATATTTGCGAAGTTTGCTTTCCAGGGAGGAGAGCTCAATGGATTTGCTGCAAGTTTTATCAGGTTATTTTCTGCTTCAATAATTATTCTTCCTTTAGCAGCAACTTTCAGAAGATATAAAAATCCATTCGGTATTTATCCTAAAGACAGCTATTCAACTAAAGTAATTCTAATTGGTACTGTCTTCGGTCCTGTACTTGGAATTACAGGGAGTTTAATTGCAATTGAATATGCTAAAGTCGGAATCGCTTCAACCTTAATGGCAACTATGCCGATAATAATGCTGCCGATCTCCAGATTTTATTTTAAAGAGAAGCTGGATTGGAAAGCTATAATTGGTGCATTCGTGGCAGTCATTGGTGCTGCGATAATATTTTTAAGATGAGATTAGTTCTCTTCAAGAATTTCTTTATATACTTGATAAGTCTCTTCATCAAAACAAACAAAAATTACCTTCTCTATCGATTTATTCTTTTCTAAAAATTTTTCAACTTCTGATACTGCTATCTTTGTTGCTCTTTCCAATGGAAAACGATAAATCCCTGTACTAATGGCAGGGAATGCAATTGTTTTAATCCCATTTTCAACTGCTAATTTCAAAGAATTTTTGTAACAGTTTGCAAGTAGTTTATCTTCTTTAGTAACCGCTTCGGTTACATTATTATTCCCGCCATTCCAAACAGGACCAACTGTATGAATAATATACTTTGGATTCAGATTAAACCCGGGAGAAATTTTTACTTCACTGGTTGGGCAGCCTCCAAGCTTTTTGTTGAACTCAAGTAATTTAGGTCCGGCAGCACGATGGATTGCTCCATCAACTCCGCCACCACCGAGAAGGGAAGTGTTTGCAGCATTTACAATCGCATCGACTTTTAGTTTGGTTATGTCCCCTTTATGTATTTCAATTTTACCAGTCAAAATTTAAAAATAATTTAGTAGCCATTACACTTATTTTAATAAAGATCTTTCCACTCTATTTTTTTGTTATTAATATACTCTTGAACATTAATACAAGAATCCTTCAAAGATTGAAACTTATATTCTTTGAATGCGGCATTCATTCCTTCAAAGTCTTCAAATTGTAATGAATTCCTTTTAATTTCCTTAATGTTCTCATTTGAAAGTAAATACTCTGCTATGTCAACATTAGCACCTCCTGCTCTATCGAAGACTAGTATCTTAGAGTTACCATCTTTGCTATCCCAAAGCAGTGGAACAAATTTTCCAGCTGGCAAATCATCAACTGCAACCTCCATCACAAGTGCGCTTGCTTCAACTACTCCGTTGTTAATTCGTATTTCGAGTCTTGGCTCTGACCAATACTTTGGTCTTGATGAGTACCAGATACCGGTTAAAGTCTCGGGGTTTAAAAATTGTTCTGCTTTATATTCAATCTTATTAATTAAACTTTTTACTTCTTCACTATCTTCTGCGTCTGGCGCCAGTTGTATATACGCTTTATAATTTTTGATGGCGTTACTATACATCTCAAGTTTATCATAGAGAAGTCCAAGGTTGTAATACACATCTGCCCAATTATTTAAATAAATTTTAGCACTTTCAAATTCAGAAATCGCTGCTTTAAAGTCGTCATTAGATTTAGCAGTCTCTATAATTACCATACCGCGGTCAAAATATTTTTGGGCTAAATCTTCAGACGATCCCTGGCAAAAGACAGAACCAACTCCCGTTAATAGTATTAAATTAATTCTCAGAAGCAAAATATTCTTTTTCACTTTTTGCCTCCCTGTAATTCTTTTAATAATTCTTCTGAAAGTCCCGGATTATCTTTTGATTTATTAAGAGAATCCTGATACTTATTCAATAAACTTTCCTGTTCAAGTATCACTTGATTTTTCGATATCAATTCTTCATCTGCTCTCTTATTTAAATCTTCCGATTCCTGAAGCATCTGTTCTGCCAGAAGGAGTAAAGAATCAACTTCAATCTTCTTTGATTCGTCTTCAGTCTGATTTTTTTCAACTTTCAGTGTTTCAATCTTTTCTGTCTGAACAATTATATCCTGCTGGATTTTATTTTTCTTTTCATGTACTTCAATTTTTTGCTTTTGTGTTTCCATTATTTTTGTCTGAACAACCTTAGTTTCGCGATCAATATACTCAGCCAGGTTTTTATTATGATCTATCGGAGCTGGAGGTGATACAGAGATTTTATAATTATTTGAATTATTTTGTTCAGATTGAAAGTAAATACTCTGTCTGTCAACATTAAAGTCACATTCTCTATGCTCATCAGCTTGTAGCTTAGATATACCATTGCGAAAAGGATCTTGTTAAAAAGCAAAATGAAAAGAAAAGCAATTGGAAAAGTCTTTAAATCAAGAACAGAAATCCTGTACATAAAGTTTATCCCCGTATGATTATATTGAAGTAAATAAATTCGAAATATTTTTTAATTAGAAATTTATTCTGTCTTAATCTTTACGCGTTGTTTCTTGCCGATTAAAAAATAAGCAATCGATCCTATAAGTGGTGCAAAAAGGACGGCAAGCAGCCAGATTAATTTGTTATATCCTTCGAATTCATTTTTCAGAATATCGATGAATGCTATTATGAAAGGGATAAATCCCAATAAGAACAAAATTATTATTAGCTCAAAGATTCCCATTTCAGGTTCTCCCCATTTAATAATATTGAATTAAGTTGAATAGTTATTGCTTAATATTAAAACAATTTATTTTCAGCTATTAAAAATAATTAAATCAAAATTGATTTGAAGTATGAAAATTTAATAATAAACAGTCGCAAGCCATTTAATTATACTTGTATTTATATTTCATACCTTGGTCTATACTTTTAACAATCAAAAAGCGAACCATACTTAACAAAAATATGTAAAACAATAATTGGATATTTTAACTATAAATGAAATTCAAGGCGAAAAACTGGAATTTTATTACCAATATTACAGGACGATTATCAGTAAAAGAGAGAAACCAGGTATTCTAAAAATCTCTACATTCGTCCCACTGAAGTATTAATTATTATGATAGTAAAGATTGGAAATTGGGAAACACTAAGTTCTGTAGGAATAACTTTTGGAAGTAATTTATTGAATGCGTATTGTTAGTTATAATTGTGTAATGACTGGCTAATTTCAAGTATGCTTCAAAATCAACATCTTGTGATATAAAAATAAGTTTCACAAATAATTTACATGGCATAATATGCAACGCCGAGTAAATTACGATATAAAACTACAATTAAATTCCCATTTCCTTTTTAACCTCACTAAATTTCTCAACTGCAAAATCAAGGTCTGCTTTTGAGTGTGCGGCGGATATTTGCACTCGGATTCTTGCCGTTCCTTTTGGAACCACGGGATAGAAGAATCCAATAACATAAATTCCTTTTTCTAACAATCTTGCTGCCATTTTCTGCGAAAGAACTGCATCACCCAGCATAATTGGAACGATAGGGTGAATACCTTCTTTTATTTCGAATCCAGCAGCCTTAATTTTTTCTCTAAAATATTTTGTGTTTTCCTCAAGTTTATCTCTTAAATGAGTTGTTGAGCTAAGCATTTCCAGAACTTTTATGGAAGCAGCTACGATAGAAGGTGCAACTGTATTCGAAAATAAATATGGTCGTGATCTTTGCCTGAGCAGATCAACAATTTCTTTTCTTGCCGCTTGTGTAACCACCACTCGCTCCTCCAAGAGCTTTTCCCAAAGTTCCTGTTATTATATCAACTCTGCCCATAACATTATTATGCTCGTGTGTACCTTTGCCATGCTTGCCCATAAAACCAACTGCGTGGGAATCATCAACCATTACCATTGCACTGTATTTATCTGCCAGATCACAAATGCCTTTTAAGTTTGCAACATAGCCATCCATCGAGAAAACGCCATCTGTAGCAATCAATAATTTGTTTTGCATTTTTTGGATCTTTGCTTCTTTTAATTTTTCTTCGAGGTCGCTCATATCGTTGTTTTTATATCGATATCTTTGTGCTTTGCACAAACGAACACCATCAATTATGCTTGCGTGATTTAGTTCATCACTAATTACAGCATCTTCTTCATTTAATATCGTTTCAAACAAACCTCCATTAGCATCGAAGCAGGAAGTGTAAAGAATCGTGTCTTCTGTTTCGAGGAATTCTGAAATCTTTTTTTCCAGTTCTTTGTGAATTTGTTGAGTGCCGCAAATGAATCTTACTGATGAAAGTCCGTATCCCCATTTATCGTAACTGTTTTTTGCGGCTTCGATAATTTCAGGATTGTTTGACAACCCCAGATAATTATTTGCACACATATTTAAAACTTTTTGTCCACCTGTAACTTCAATGTTTGCACTTTGGGGACTGGTAATTATTCTTTCTTTTTTGTAGAGTCCTTCATTTTCGATACTAGTTAAAATGCTGGCGTAATGTTTTTTGGTTTCGTTATTCATATTAAATCCCTTTTATTTTTTAGTCTTCTAACCAGTTAAGAATAATTTTCCCTGAATTTCCCGACTTCATTATCTCGAATCCTTCAAGGTAATCGTCAATCTTAAAACGATGAGTAATTATCGGGCTGATAGGTAATCCACTTTGAACCATTGCCTGCATTTTAAACCAGGTTTCAAACATCATTCTTCCGTAAATTCCATGGATGGTGAGTCCATTGAAAATTACTTTGCCCCAGTTAATTCCAGCTTTTTCAGGAAGAATACCTAGCAATGCCATTTTACCACCGTGATACATTACATCAATCATATCATTAAATGCGTGAATACTGCCGCTCATTTCCAATCCAACATCAAAACCACCGACCATACCAAGTTCTTTAACAACATCAGGGAGTTTTTCTTTTGTGACATTCACTGCCCTCGTAACTCCAAGCTTTTTTGCAAGTTCAAGTCTGTATTCATTCATATCTGTAATAACAATATTTCGTGCACCAGAATGTTTTACTATAGCAGCAGCCATAATTCCGATAGGACCAGCGCCAGTAATCAAAACATCTTCTCCTAAAACATCAAATGATAATGCTGTGTGAACAGCATTTCCCAGAGGATCAAATATTGAAAAAATTTCCTTTGGGATTTTTGGATCGCAATGCCAGATATTGGAAACTGGAATCACGAGGTATTCCGCAAAAGCTCCCGGACGATTAACTCCAACTCCTTTTGTATTCGGACAGAGATGACCTCTTCCTTCACGACAATTCCTGCAATGACCACAGACGATATGTCCTTCACCACTAACTAACTCACCTACTTTTACATCCTGGACATTTTCGCCAAAGGCTTCTATCGTTCCAACATACTCGTGCCCAACGTGCATCGGTACGGGAATAGTTTTTTGTGCCCATTCATCCCAGTTGTAAATATGGATATCAGTTCCACAAATAGATGTTTTATGAATTTTTATGAGAACATCATTTGGTCCGTATTCAGGAACAGGAACTTCATCCATCCAGATTCCAGGCTTCGCATATTTTTTAACGAGAGCTTTCATTTTTTTCATACTTGATACCTTTCAAGAAATGGAGATTAGCACTTCATTAATAATCAATGAAAAAGAAAAATTAAATACGTTTTAAACTTAGATAATAGGGAAGTAAACAACAATAAAAATTCTCTTCTGTAGAGTAGAAGGAATATATTTATTATTAGGAAGGATTCAGATTAAAGAAAAAAGTGCAAAATCAGGCTTGCCTATCAGATGAGGACGGCTCTGAATTTCTTTCAATTTTTTGTTGAACCAGTCTTCGTCAAATCCATTTTCCTTAGCTGTTTCTTTAAGCCAGCTTAGTTCATTATCAGTCATAATCTGATCGGATAGAGCCAGCTTTAAGCCATCTTCTATGAATGATTTCGCGATATCCTTATTTGAAAATTTAATGGGGTCCTCTGTTATGTATTTGTTTTCTAATAGGTGAGCAATTGTCTCTTCAAAAAAATCTAAAGAAAAGCCAAGGCGTTTAGCCAAATTTTTTATAATTGTTATTTCAGTTTCGTTTAATTGTTTATCTTTTCTGGCGGTGATTAATAATCCTTTTAAATAACTGCTACGATCAAGTTGGGGAATCTCCACATTAACCTCACTTTGGTTTGATTATAATAAAGCTAATTATTTTGATTGAATCAAAAAATACTTTTACAAATACACTCAAACATAATACCATAAGAACTGTCAATAATTTAAATATTGAAGAGTTGAAATTCAAAGTGATAAACGGTTCCCCTACGTCATTTCCTACGATTTAACAATCAAATAACGTAATCATTTTATATTTGTTAAGTTTTTATTACCGAATCAAAAATCAATTTTACTGATTAATATTTATGATTACCAGAAATCAATTATGAAAAAAAGAAATTAACAAGTATTCTGTGCAGAAATAATTTATATCAAATGTTAGCTAAAACTCTTTAATATAAAAATGTAGTAAATTTCGAGTAATAATTATCAAGAATAGTTCAGCCAAAGGCTGATGAGCCTCTGGCTCAAATTTTTTCACTTCAAGAGGGAGAAAGAAAAATGAGTTACAGAATTGAAAAAGATACAATGGGAGAAATAAAAGTTCCTTCCAATATGTACTATGGTGCACAAACAGCAAGATCATTAATGAATTTCAAAATTGGTGGCGATCGTTTTCCGAGAGAGCTTATTAGAGCTCTTGGAATTTTGAAGAAAGCTGCTGCACTCACTAATAAAGAACTCGGTACATTACCTTCCGATAAAGCTGAGTTGATAGTGAAAGCAGCTGAAGAAGTAATTGAAGGAAAACTCGATGAACATTTTCCACTTGTTGTTTGGCAGACCGGAAGCGGAACTCAAACGAATATGAATTCTAATGAAGTTATTTCAAATCGTGCGATTGAAATTGCCGGTGGTGAAATGGGAAGCAAGAAACCAATTCATCCAAATGATGATGTAAATAAAGCACAATCATCAAATGATACTTTCCCTACTGCAATGCACATCGCAGCAGTTGAAGAAATTCATCGAAGATTAATTCCAATGATTACAAAACTTCGCGATGCACTTGCAGAAAAAAGCTGATGAATATAAAGATATTATTAAAATTGGAAGAACACATTTGATGGATGCTGTTCCATTAACACTTGGTCAGGAGTTTGGCGGTTATGCTCAAATGTTAACAAACGGTTTGGAAAGAATTAATGCTGCATTACCAAGATTGTACGAACTGGCTCTTGGCGGTACCGCAGTCGGGACAGGATTGAATACTCATCCACAGTTTGCAGTTAAATCTGCAGAACATATTGCAAAATTAACCGGATTAAAATTCGTAACTGCACGAAATAAATTTGAAGCACTCGCAGGACACGATGCAATGGTTGAGTTAAGCGGAGTATTAAAAACACTTGCAGCTTCTTTAATGAAAATAGCAAATGATATCCGGTTCCTAGGATCCGGTCCACGCTGCGGTTTGGGAGAATTAAATCTTCCTGCAAATGAACCGGGCTCATCGATTATGCCGGGGAAAGTTAATCCAACCCAGAGCGAAGCGATGACGATGGTTTGTGCACAGGTTTTTGGTAATGATGTTGCAGTAAACGTCGGAGGTGCAACCGGTCATTTTGAGCTTAATGTTTTCAAACCTGTCATCATATTTAATGTTCTCAATTCAATCAGATTAATTTCTGATGCGTGCGAAAGCTTTACAGATAATTGTGTAGTTGGAATTGAAGCTAACAAAGCAAACATCAAAAAGCATCTCGATAATTCATTGATGCTTGTGACTGCCTTGAATCCTCACATCGGTTATGATAATGCTGCAAAAGTTGCAAAGAAAGCTCACGCAGAAAATAAAAATTTGAAGGAAGTAGCTATTGAACTTGGATTGCTAACAGCAGAAAAGTTTGATGAAGTTGTGAGACCTGAAAAAATGATTGGACCAAAGGATTAAAAAAGCATTTGTCATTGCGACCCCGACAAAAGTCGGGGGAAGCAATCTATGACGGTAAAAGATTGCTTCGTCGTTCGTCAAGTGCCGAACTCCTCGCAATGACGATTACGAAAAAAATAATTATGAATTGGAACGGAACAGTATCTCTGCTAATTGCGTGTCTTGAGTTTCTTCTTCTTTTTAATCTTCTTGTTTTTGCTGACAAGAACAAGCTCAACAAAATTGCAATCATAATGATTGCATTACTTGCAGGTTATCAGACGATGGAATTTCTGATGTGCCAGGTTGAATTGCAAAGTTCCTTCTTTCCTTACTTTGCCTTTATTATAATTTCTTTTCTTCCACCATTAAACCTGTTAATTGTCTTTGCATTTAAACCAAAATCAGAACTTAAACTTTTAAAGAAAATCATTTTTCTTCCGGCTATTTTCTTTTCAATATATTATACTTTATTATCCCTGAATTTGCAGTAACAAGCTGCACAGTACTTTACGCAACTTATCATTATCCACTCGGTGACCTGTTTGGTTTTTTTTATTATCTGCCAATTCTGATTTCAATTATTCTGCTAATTAGGTTCATCAAAAAAGAAAGTGATAAAAAGAAAAAATTGATTGGAAAGGTTTTACTTTTTAGTTCAATATTTATAAGCATTCCTCCAATATTGGGATTTATTCTGATGTTTGCCGGATCGTACTCACTTATTTCGGCAATAGAAAGTATAATGTGCAAGTTTGCATTTGTGTATGCAGTGTGTCTAACTTTTATTTGTATTTATAATTCTCCATTCAAAGATGAACGAAACTATTTTAAATATTTATCTGGTTATAAATGACGGGCTTGTTGTCGAGTTCCGTGTAGTTGCTTACGAAATGGAAGGCGGAGATGACAGGAAAATTGATTTTCTAAAAAGTAAAGCAAGAGAAGATTTTGAGAAAGCATATAAGTTTGATGCACCGACAGATAAAAAAGGAAAATTTATGAACTACAATCAGTTTTCACAAACTTGAAAAACGTGGAATGCACTTTCAGTTATTTGAAGAAATATTTTCAAGTTTTAAAGTGGCAGAACATCCATTAATTTGTGTAACTCCTGTTGTGGATGGAGAAATTTACAGCAGTGTTTAAAATAAACTGTGATTCTTTTGAAAATTCGTATTTAATTAAGCACATTTTTTGTATTCATAAATGAAAATAGCAACAAACAAAATCGTTCTATTAATAATTATTTTGTTCACAATTATGGGAAGTAAATTGTACATCTCTGATAAAACGAAAACACCACTCACACCATTTCAAAAAAAACAAAAAGAACTTGACAAATTATATTCTGATAAAAAGCTTGGTTCATTTGTAGAAAACGGTAAAACTTTTTTCAGATTGTTTGCACCAACTGCAGAAAAAATTTCTTTGCTGACTTTCGAACAACCCGAACAAATCAAAGGAAAAGAATTTCCAATGGCAAAAGATAATAATGGTGTTTGGGAAACATCACTTGACGGAGAACTTTACGGATTGTTTTACGGATTCAAGGTTTGTCATCACTGAAACTCCTTGTATTGAAGATATTGTTTGTATCGATCCTTATGCAAAAGCTGTTGCAACTTATCAAACTTATTTCAGTCCGCGAAGAGCAATTGTTGTTAAAGAAGGAAATTACGATTGGGAAGGTGATGAATGGATTCAAAGTGATTGGCGTGATCTTATAATTTATGAAATGCATATTCGCGATATGACTGAACACCAATCATCAGGTAGTAAAAGAAAGAGGAACATATAAAGGATTAGTCGAAAAAGGGAAAACCGGTGGAATTGATTACTTAAAAAATTTAGGAATAAATGCTGTTGAGCTTCTTCCTTCACAGGAGTTTGCCAATAATGAAGCACCATTCAAAGATTCACTTAACGGCAAATATAATAGCTGGAATCCTTACGAAAGAAATCATTGGGGATATATGACTGCAGCATTTTTTGCACCTGAAAGTTATTACAGCGAAAATGTTCGTGAACTCAAATTGAATCAATGGAGCGGAAAAGATGCAAAAGCTGTTACTGATTTCAAAGATATGGTAAAAGCATTTCACAAAGAAGGCATTGCTGTTATTATGGATGTTGTTTACAATCACATTTCAGAATATGAAATAGGAAATCTTAAACAGATTGATAAAGAATATTATTTCAGACTGGATGAAAAAGGAAATTACATTGCTCAAAGTGGATGCGGAAATGATTTTAAAACTGAACGACCAATGGCGAGAAGAATGATTGTTGAAAGTATTCTTTACTGGATGAAAGAATATCACGTTGATGGATTCCGTTTTGATCTTGGAAAATTAATTGACTGGGAAACTATTGAAGAAATAATTCACGAAGCAAAAAAAATAAATCCAAATGTAATTTTTGTTTGCGAACCCTGGGGCGGCGGATACGATCCTGCAGGATTTTCTGTTCGCGGCTGGGGTGCATGGAATGATCAGATCACGAAATGGAATTAAAGGTGAAAATCCTTTTGACGGACATGGATGGATTTTCGGAAAATGGTACGGAAATAATAATCCCAAAAGAATTAAAAGTTATGTAAATGGAACTCTTACAAAGGATACTTTAGGATTATTTCAAAAACCTGAGCACTCAGTAAATTATCTTGAATCACACGATGGCTATACACTCGGTGATTTTATTCGTCTTGGTTTAGGGGATGTTAAAAAAGATTCAGGTAATTAAAGATGTTGATAAACATGTAAAGCTCACTCCAACTCAGTTAAAACTTAATAAACTTGCTGCGTTATTTCTTTTTACTTCTCGTGGAATTACGATGATTCATTCCGGGCAGGAATTTGCGAGAAGTAAAGTTATTCCTTTCAATATTCCTGTCGATGATCCACATAAAGGAATGATTGATCATAACAGTTATGATAAAGACAACGAAACAAATTACATCAATTATAATCATGCAAAAATTAATGAAGAGCTTTTTAATTATTACAAAGGATTAATTGAGCTAAGAAAGAAGTATGAAGCATTCAGAAGAGCAAACTATAAAGATGTAACCTTTATGGATTTTAAAGAAAAATCTTTTACGCTTGGATATAATTTGAAATATAAAACTGATGAGTTTATTGTTTTTCTAAATGCAGACCCCAAACTAAATTTAGATGTAAATCTACCAGAAGGTGAATGGGAAATTTTAGTTGATGAGAATATTGCAGGTGTTTCACCACTTAAAACCATCTCTAAAAACGCTATCAATTCCTTCATCTTCAGGAATTGTATTAAAGAAAAAATAAATGAAGAAAGTGTTTTTAAATATTTTTGTTTTCATTCTTCTCTTTGCCGGGCAAATCAACTCTCAGCAATTTATGCCAGACTCGCCTGAATGGCTTGTGGATATGTTCTTCAGCAAAACAGACTTTCCGGAGAAGGCTGAATACTACACGGGTGAAATGTTAAATGAAACTGATCAACCAACAATAGGAGAAGAGATTAACGGAAAGGGGGAAATTTACTTCCACCAGATAAAGGCTGTGAATGATGAAATAGTTTTTGCTGTAGAAGTAAAATTAGAAAACAAAACGATTGATTTCTATTCGTACCTTAAAAAAGAAAATGAAAGATGGAAGATTTTTGCCATACGCCGTTTTATCCTTCCGGATTTTGTATATCAGGTTTTAGATTCATTGTCACAACTGCCCTCTCTGGCTGATTCAAGTTTCTATTTATCACTGCAGCTTTTCACAATGAATGATGCTCAACTAAAAAATTACTTAATCAGCAATGTAGATTCATTCAATATTCTAATAAATTATTTTGATCAGGGTAATAAAGAGGAGGGCGATAAATTACTTGCATACCTCGGGTTAAACGGGATATTTATTGATAATAATTTTCCTGGCTGTGTCTTTGTAATAATAAACACCGTTCAGAGATTGGCAAGTGGATTCATCTTTGCTACAGAAAATGCAAAACTTCCGATGATCAGTTTAAACGATTTTATTTATGTTGAAGAAGTAGTCCCGGGTTGGTTTATTTTTCGTAGTATATAGAAATGAACTTGTTTATTGACCTCTATTCTTTAAAGATTTTTCAATAGCCTCCTTAAAACTTCTCAGGTTAACAGGTTTAGTGAAAATATGCTCAATGCCGAGTTCCGCATATTGCTGGACTTCAGTTCGATCGATTTTGCTTGTTAATACAATTAGTGGAGTTGTTGATTTTAGACCACTCTTTATTAGTTCCCGTAATAAATTATAACCGCTCATAATGGGCATCTGATGTTCGGTGATAACCAAAGCCGGGGGCGAGCTGATAATTCTCTCAAGTGCTTCACTCCCATTCGCGACAATATTAACAGCATATTCAGGAGTTATGTTCATTAGTATTTTGGAATATAATATCCGGTCCCGCTTGTTTGGCTCAACCAGAAGAATTTTAGAAGATGCAATAGGAAGTGAAAAAATGAATTCAGAGCCTTTCTCATATTCACTTTTTGCATCAATCGTTCCGCCGTGCTTAAGTATTATCTCTTTCACTAGTGAAAGACCAAGACCGCTTCCTTTTTCGCCAGCCGTACCTTCTGATGTAAACTTTGTTTCTATATTAAAAAGTTTACTTAGATTATCAGGCTTTATACCTTTACCTGTATCTTTAACTGAAAACTGAATGAACCTTAACATTGAAGATGGTTCTGCTGAGATTGATATACTATCACCTCTTTTAGTAAACTTAACTGCATTTGAGAGGAGATTGTTAAATACCTGCAATGCAAGACTTTTATCGACGAAGAGGTGGTGGTTTGATCCCACAAGGTTATGAATCCTGATACCTTTCTTCATAGCGTTACCCGAAACAGTTCTTATTGAACTATCAACCAAACTTCTGGCATCTATTTTTTCTTGTTCAAATTTAATTCTTCCTGTTTGCAGACGTGTCCAATCAAGTAATGAATTAACAAGAGCCAGCATTGATTTGGATGAATCCTGTATATAGGAAATGTATTGTTTTTTCTCAAAATCGGAAAGAGTATCATCATCTATAAGCAAATCTGTAAAACCAAGAATTGAACTGAATGGTGTGCGTAAGTCGTGAGATATGATTGAAAGAAATCTGTCTTTAGCTTCATTTAGCTTCTTAAGGTTTTCGGCTGATTCTTTGAGCTCTTGTTCCGCACGTTTATTTAAAGTTATATCGCTAACAAGTCCGTACATTTTTAGTATCTTATTTTCAGAATCTCTTACAAAATTCAGTTTATTTCTTACCCAGACTACATTGCCATCCTTATTGATTATTCTTAATTCTATCTCGCTGGTCGTATCTGTACTTCTTCCCCAAAGAATTTTTAATTTCTTTTTTACATCTGAAAAATCATCAGGATGGATTATTTTAAGAAGGAACCTTGAATCACTGAGGAATTCATCCTGCGTGTATCCAGTAACCTTTTGAACAGCTGTTGTGAAAAAAAGTGGTTTGAAATACTTGCCTCCTCTTTCAAAAGTATAAAGAAAATCATCAATATTTTCAGTTATGCTGCGGTATTTCTCCTCCGACTCTTTGATAACTTTTTGAGTTCTTTTTCTCTCAGTTACATCCATTGCTAAAACGACTAGGAAAGTATTATTATCCTGGTTAAAAGCAGCTGCCGAAAACTCTGCATGCAGAGTTGAACCCCTTTTTTTCTTAGCAAGAAACTCGATCCTCTCCTGAGTTTTTAATCCTGATTTTTTCGAAATAAAATATTCTTCTACTTTGAATACATCATCTTCGGAGACCAGTTCAAGAATATTCTTGCTGTGCAACTCGAGTGCGTTCTTGTATTCGAAAATATTTGCGAAGCTGTCATTTGCCAGGATTATTTTCCCATTAAGCTCAACTGCTATTCCATCCTGTGAAGCTATAAAAAGAGATTTGTAAATAAATTCTGGAAGGGCTTTCCTTTCAATTTCATAACCTTTGCTCAAGCTGCAGGAAATTATTTGTGGCAAATCGTTTTCTGATTGCTCAACCTGCAGGGTTAAATTAGTCTGGATTTCATCGCCTGTGAAATTTTTTATTTTAATCGGAAAATTTTTTTTCTCTCCGATTTTAAGAGATGCTATTTCATCTTTTAAACTTAATTGTTCATCAGACCTGGTTAGTTCGAAAAAATTTTTACCGTATAATTCGATGTCAGGAAAATTCAGCAAAGCTTTAAGAGATTGATTCGCAAGTAAAATAGAACCTGTGCCGTCTATTTTAATCATTGGCTCACTGCTTTCTTTATAGCTTCTGATGGATTCAAAAAGTTCTGTTTTTTTCTTTTGAATTGTTACAGAATTATTAGTTCTTCTTTCACAAATTAGAATAACAACAGAACTGTCCTCTTCACTACTAAAGAAAGTTAGCTTTAATGGAATTTGCTCTTCAATATTGTTATCGATGGTTGTTTCAAATTCGAACTGCTTATTAATATTCAACTCTGCCAGAATATTTTTTAATTTAGCTTGATTTATGATCGGGAAAATAGTACTAATTAATTGATTATCTTCATCTTCCTTTTTTAATCCGGTCAAGCTTTGAAACAAATCATCCTGATATATCACCTCTCCATTTTTCGAAATAAGTATTAAAGCAATATTATTTTTTTTCGCCAGTTCTTTATAAAAATTTAACTCATTGAACTCCGGGAATTTAGAAATGACTTCAGGTTTCTTCACTGGAATTTCTTTGAATATCAAATACACGAATTGAATATAACCACTATCCCCAGTTACCGGATCAATCTTACAATCAGTAGGTCTATAAGTTTCTTCAGCCCTGATTTCTAAATGTAGTAGCTGAGGTTTTCTTTGTCGTACTGCTGTACTAAAGCCTTCAAGTATTTTTTGTTTTGTTGTGGAGTTAAATACCTCTCCAATATTCTTCCCTGTAATCTCTTTTCTAAAAAGCTTCAGCCTGGTATTATCTTTTCCTGCAGAAAATTTTATATCTCCAGAGGTATCTGTGACAATAATAAAATCTTCACTTCTCTCTAAGTAATCTTCAGTTAATTTTGATTTTAGCGTTAACTCTTTATCAGTTTCAGCAAGAATTTTTAAATCTTCAAAAATCAGCATTCCTCCGGATATGTTTTCTTCTTCGTAGACAGGGAATCCCTTAACAAATAGTGAAATATATCCACCATTTTTTGTCTCGGTACGTTTTATCTCTTTTTCAAAAGGAATACCTTTAATAATATTTTTTAAATCGTGAATTGTATCTGAATCTTTAAATAAGTTAAATTCAAATAAATTAATTTCCTGAATAGGATAATCGAAGTGATATAAAATGCCAAACTTGTGGAAGTTTTTATTGATATACTCCACCCTACCATCACGGGAATACAAAATAATTCCCAATGGAATTTGATCGATAAGTATGGATAGACTTTCTTCCATTAATCTAAATTTCCCGGGTAGGATGAATTTATTATTTAGGATTTTGCCCTTATTGAAGCCTCAGCAACAATTTACAGCAATAATAATGCTATGAGATTTCTTATTTTTGTAGTTGTAATCTAACTTCTGATTAATGATTTAGTTCTCATTAAATTCTGATTATAGTTAGAAATAATATAAAAATAAGCTTTTTTAAATCTATTTGCTCATTATAAAAATAGTTGAGGGAGATTAATAATTAGTTATTTTATTTCATATCGTCTCATTTTGGTACCGTTATCTCTCATCTTAGTAATGAAAGTGTGGTTTAAACCTGTTTTTTTA
This sequence comes from uncultured Ignavibacteriaceae bacterium, assembly GCA_963699475.1. Taxonomy (GTDB): domain Bacteria; phylum Bacteroidota; class Ignavibacteria; order Ignavibacteriales; family Ignavibacteriaceae; genus IGN2. The sequence goes on from CAVOUA010000004.1 coordinate 522,283, forward strand.
ATTTAGCTTATATAAGCATTTCAGAAATAAATTTTTGTAAATTCTGGTATTGAAGAGCAAACATTCCTATGATAAAAAAAATTTTTCAGACAATTGGTAATCGATCATTAGCATTTTTTGAAGAAGCAGGACAAATTTTTTTACTGCTTTTTGGGATAATAAAGAATCTTAAAAATCTCCACCGCACACGGAAGGAAGTTCTGTATCAGATGCAACATATTGGTGTAGATTCTTTACCACTGGTGATAATCATTGCTACTTTTACCGGTGCTGTTGCAGCCTGGCAGGCGGCGTATCAGTTAAAAGGTATCGCACCTCTGTCTTTATTAGGTGGAACAACAAGCAGGGCTATCATTACAGAACTTGGTCCTGTGTTAACCGGAATTGTAATAGCGGGCAGAGTTGGGGCTTCAATAGCAGCTGAACTTGGAACAATGAAAGTAACCGAGCAAATTGATGCTCTTGAAATTATGGCAATTGATCCTGTTAGATATTTAGCGATGCCAAGGTTTTTAGCTGCTTTATTAATGATGCCGGTATTAGTGATTTTTGCAAATACAATCGCAGTTGCTGGTGCGTACGTTGTATCCGATTATTTTCTTCAGGTACCGTATAATGTTTTCTTTGGTTCAGTAAGGCAGTTCTTTGAGTTCTCCGATCTTACGGGAGGGTTAGTAAAAACTGTTGTATTTGGAGGCGTTACTTCATTGCTGGGTTGTCATATTGGTTTTCGGACTTCAGGTGGGGCAGAAGGTGTTGGTCTTTCAACTATTCGATCTTTTGTACTCTCGGCGGCCTTGATTTTAATTCTCGATTATTTCTTGTGGACGTTACTTTTTTAGTTTGAATTTTGTTCGGTTAAACATTCGATGACTTTCATCAATAAAGAGTTTAAATTCTCTTCAAAATTCAGTACCATGTAATTGCATTTAAGAAATTTCTGGAGCAAAAAATGGAAGCAATTCAACTCAATATAAAAGAAAGAAAATCCAAAGTTATCCTGCCTGAATCACTGGGCTTTGGAAAAATTTTTACCGACCATATGTTTGAAATGGATTACAATCCAAAGGATGGATGGCACAATCCTGCTATCCTGCCGGTGGAAGATTTACAGGTTCATCCGGCTTCAATGTTTATCCATTATGGGCAGGCAGTGTTTGAAGGATTAAAAGCATTCAGACAGGAATCGGGCGATATTGTAATTTTCAGACCTGATAAACATTTTGAACGATTGAATAATTCCTCTAGGCGGATTTGTATTCCTGAAATTGATGTTGATTTTGTCCTCGAAGCTCTGAGAGAGCTGATCAACATAGATAAAGATTGGATTCCTTCGAAACGAGGTGACTCGCTATATATTCGACCTTTTATTTTTGGAGCCGATCCTTTTCTTGGAGTTAAACCAGCAAAAGAGTATAAATTTATTTTACTCTTATCTCCTGTGGGTGCATATTATCCTGAAGGCTTCAAACCCGTAAAGATTTTAGTAACAGACGAATACGTCAGAGCTGTTCGCAAAGGTCTGGGTGATTGTAAAACTCCCGCTAATTATGCAGCAAGTCTGCTGGCTGGTGAGCAAGCTATTAAAAAAGGATTCACACAGGTTTTATGGCTTGATGGAGTTGAACAAAAGTATATCGAAGAAGTTGGGACAATGAACATCTTCATCAACCTCAAAAATGAAATTGTAACTCCAAAGTTAAATGGCAGTATCCTTCCTGGTGTTACAAGAAGATCTGTAATTGAGATTTTAAAAGAATGGAAAATGAATATTGTTGAAAGAGAGATCACAATTGATGAAGTAGTTAATGCTTACGATAAAGGAAATCTCATAGGCGTATTTGGAACAGGTACAGCAGCTATAATTTCATCAGTGGGCTGGCTTACTTATAAAAACAAACAAATGGTCTTTAATGATGGAAAGCCAGGAGATTTGGATCTCAAACTTTTCAACGAACTCACATCAATTCATTATGGATTAAAGGAAGATACACATAGCTGGTTAATGCCGGTCAAACAAAAAGAAGCTGTCACCTCTTAAAATTTGAAAGGTAGAGTAGGATTTGAGCTCTACCTTTTTCCTCCTTCTTTATCTGGAATATGCTTTCCGCCCAAAAATAAATTAAAAAACCTCTTGACAAGTGTTCATATGTGCACTATATTTGCAGTGAACAATTGAGCACTACTATGAAAAACAAATTAACTGACAGACAAGAGGAAATCCTAACTTTTATTAAACAGTTTACACTGGAGAGCGGATATCCACCTACACTTCGTGAAATAGGAAAGCACTTCCAAATATCCTCTACATTTGGTGTCAAAAGACACCTTGATGCATTAGTTAAAAAAGGTTTTATAAACATTGAAAGCAATGCCAGCCGAGGCATATCTATGATCAGAAAAAATTCTGATGATTACATCGATGGAATTTTAAGAGATGAAAATGTGTTCCTAAAAATTCCGGTAATTGGTCGTGTTGCCGCGGGAATTCCTATAGATGCTATTGAAAATCATGAAGGTTCGTTGGTTGTTGATCCTTCATTTCTCAAAAGATCTCAGAATGCTTTTGCTTTACGGGTAAAAGGGGACAGTATGATTAATGCTGGAATCAATGACAAAGATTTGGTGATCGTTTCGCCAAATGAACAGGCAAAAAACGGCGATATTGTTGTTGCTATGCTGAATGATGAAGCAACAGTTAAAACTTTTGAATTTATAAACAATAGAATAAAACTCATTGCAGAGAACGACGCCTACTTACCGATTGAAGTTAAAAGTGAGGATGAATTTAAACTTATTGGCAAGGTCAAAGGTGTTGTTCGATGGTTGAACTAGAATGGAGCAAAAAATGAAAACAGATATTTTTATTCAAGCTATCCGAAACAGAAATAATCTTCAGTTTCTTTATGACCTGCAGGAAGTAAATCTTGAACCGTATTACATCTCTAAAAATTCTTTTGGTAAAAAAGTTATTTATGGACGACTAAGAAGTACAAACGAGATAAGAAAATTTGAATACAATCGAATTGCTAATATCAGGATACTTCAGTCATTCAGGTTTTCTCCGCTTATTCCAATTAATTCTTTTGCAGTTTAAGTTAGGATTTTGATATGAATATTTCAGAAAGAAAAGCAATTGATCTTTTAGTTAATGAGTTCTGGAGACTTGGTTTTTTTACCATTAGCCGAAGACTTGGCACCTATTTACCAGAACCTGAGGATGTTGGCAAATTTAAAGTTGACGTAATCGGAAGACAAAAGGAAAAATACGCCATCGGCATATACTTAAATAAAGAGGATATATTTAACTCCGGTCTCATTGAAAAAATTAATTACCTGGCTTCTAGAAAAACCAGGTCATCCGATAAGCCTATTACGCTGCTCATAGGTGTGACAGATATTTACTTTAAACAGGTAAAAGAGCTTTTATTAAATGTTGACGAAACAGTCAAAAGAAATATTAAACTTACCCGGATTGTTGAACAAGATTTTAAGAACCACAGCAGCAACCGACACACACAACAGATGATTTTTTCATAAATCCTTACTACCCACTCTATATTTTTACCTTTATTACTTGCAACAAAGTAGATAATATTGATTTGCATCTATAATTTACTTTTTCTTTCGATGTTTACCTTGATTTTATAGGCTTATGGGTATAATTTTACAAGCTTCATCAAATTAAAAGTTCAGGATTGGCAAGAAAAAATACACAATCTGATAGCGCTCTCCAGGAGGAACTTAAGAAGAGCGGTAATATCCCAACTCATATTGCAATAATTATGGATGGAAATGGCAGGTGGGCTAAAAAACGTGGGCTACCTCGTGTTGCCGGGCATAGAAGAGGGGTTGAAACTGTTCGCGATATCGTAGAGGTTTGTGCGGAAGTGGGAGTAAAGTATCTCACCCTGTATACATTCTCAACTGAAAACTGGAACAGGCCGAAGGATGAAGTTTCAACACTAATGAGATTGCTGTTAAAGAGTCTTAAAGACAGGCTTGATGAACTTAATAAAAACAATATTAAACTAACTTGCATAGGAAACATTGAGTCACTACCGGACGTCGTACAGAAACAGCTTTTTGAAGATATTGAGAGGACTAAGAATAATAAAAGAATGACGTTGAACCTGGCATTAAGTTATAGCGGTCGGTGGGAACTTTTAGAGGCAGTAAAAAATATTTCCAGGGATGTTGTGGCAGGTAAAATTACTCCTGATAGTATATCAGAAAAAAGTATATCAGATCATCTTACTACTAAAAATATGCCCGAACCTGAATTAATAATTAGAACAAGTGGTGAATTCAGAGTAAGTAATTTTCTACTTTGGCAAATTGCATATTCAGAGTTTGTTATTCTTGATGTCTATTGGCCTGATTTTTCCCGAAACCATTTATACGATGCAATCAGGCAATTCCAGAAGCGTGAACGAAGATTTGGCAAAGTTAGTGAGCAGATTCATAATTCTACAAAAGCAAATCATCAAAAGGATTCCTCTATTGAAGTTTCATAGGCTGTTGGTTTTTTTATTAGCCTGTTTCTTTTCGATTTCATCCTTCCCCCAAGGAACTCAGAAAAGTTATAAGATTCTGGGAATTTCAGTTGAAGGAAATAAATCAGCTGATGCCGCAACAATTATTGCAAACAGCGGTTTGAAAGTTGGCAGCGAAATTCAAGTGCCGGGTGATCAAACACTTAGTGCAATCCGACAGTTATGGACACTTAATATTTTTTCCGATGTTCAGATTTCAATAGAAAGAGAAATTGCAGAAGGTGTTTTCCTGCTTATAAAAGTTGAAGAATATCCCAGACTTGAACGTGTCGCTATAGAAGGGAATGATGAACTAGATACTGAGGATATAGAAAAGACAATTACTTTTCTCAGAGGAACTGTTATTTCTCCTCAATCAATTGCGAAATTAAAGCTTCGGATAAAAGATCTTTATGCCGAAGAGGGATTTCTTAACGCAAAAATAAAAGACGATATTTATGAGTTCTTCACTGCTGATACAATAGACGAAGATATTACTGTAACCTGGCGAAATAAAAAAGATTTTTCTGATGAATATCAATACACCTATGAAAGTAGTGAACAAATTTATTCGAACCTTATTGATAGAATTAAAGATCGTGTTGTATTAAAGCTTTCTATTGTTGAAGGGGATGAAGTTATTGTAAGAGAAATTGAATTCGATGGCAACACAATTTTCGATGATGATGAGCTTGCAGGAGAAATGGATGAAACATCCGTTTCCTCATGGTGGAAATTTTGGTCAAGTGCGCAATTCAAACCGAAAGAATTTGAAAAAGATAAACAGCTAATTTTAGATTATTATAAGAAAAATGGCTACAGGGATGCAGAAATTTTGGCTGATTCTCTTGACTACTTCAATGATAATAAAGACTTGCGAATCATAATAAATGTTTACGAAGGTCCTCAATATAAAATCAGGAATATAACCTGGGAAGGAAATACAGTTTATCCTGATTATGCACTTAGTGAAAGACTTGATTTTGCAAAAGGTGATGTTTACGACTATGAAAAGTTTCAAAGAAATTTACGTGGTAATGAGGCCCAAACAGATATTTCAGCTCTTTACCTTGATAATGGTTATTTAACTTTCAATGCTCAGGCTGAAGAAAAACGAGTGGCTGAAGACTCGGTTGATATACACATTCGGGTAGAAGAACGAAACCAGTTTAGAGTTTCACGTGTTGATATTGGGGGTAACACCAAAACAAAAGACAAGGTAATTCGTAGAGAACTTTATACTATACCGGGAGATTATTTTAACCGTGCATTTTTATTCAGAAGCGTTCAGCAGCTTGCAAATCTGCAGTACTTTAGTGCAGAGAAGCTTTACGGACCAGGTGGTATTGATACAAAGCTTGAGAGCGACAGCACTGTTGCCGTAATATTTAATGTGGAAGAAAAATCAAGCGATTACCTTAATGCATCTGTTGGCTATAGCGGAAGTTTTGGATTTAGTGGATCCATAGGCGTAACCCTTACTAACTTCTCTATTGCTGAACCATTTTCACTCGGTGGCGGACAGATTTTAAACTTTAACTGGCAGTTTGGTTTTGGAAATATATATCGCACATTTACAATTGGATTTACTGAGCCGTGGATGTTTGACACTCCAACGTCTGTAGGTGTTGATGTATTTGATACCCGCCAGCAGTACGTTTATGATTTGCGTCAAACCGGTGGCACTTTAAGAGTGGGAAGAAGACTAAAATGGCCTGATGACTTTTTCTATGTTCAGGGAAGATTCAGATATCAATATAACAATGTTTTACAGGGACAAAATTTCTACCAGGAAGGAGTAACGCACCAATATACACTGGGGGCTACTTTCAGCAGAAGAAATATTGATAACCCAATTTTTCCATCTCAGGGTTCGGCATTTACAGTTGATATGGAAATATCAGGTGGACCATTCCTACCAGGCGATGTAGATTATCTTAAAAACTTATTTAAAGCAGAATGGTATAAGAGGTTATTCAATACTAACAAACTTGTTTTATATACCGTTGCGGACTTTGGTTATATTGATGAAATTGTAAAAGGAACTCCAATCCAGCCGTTTGAATTTTTCTATATGGGTGGCAATGGTTTAGTAATTGCAACCGTTCCGTTAAGAGGATATGTAGATAGGAGTGTTGGTCCGCGAAACGTTTTCGGTCAGGTTATTGGCGGCAGAGTTTATTCGAAAATAGGTGCAGAGATTCGTTTTGCTGTTACTCTTGAGCCGATTCCACTCTATCTTATTACATTTGCAGAAGCTGGTAATGTTTTTGAAAGTTTTGATAAAACAGATATTTTTGATATGCGAAGATCGGCCGGAGTGGGGGCAAGGATCTTAATTAATCCGATTGGTTTAATTGGATTCGATTTTGGTTATGGTTTTGACCGAAAAATTGTTGACGGAAGAGATCCCGAGTGGCTTTTCCATTTTCAATTCGGCAGAGGTTTTTAGTTTAACAATATTCAAAATAACATAAGGAAAAAAACTGTGAGAAATTATCTTGTAATTTTATTTGTGCTTATGAGTACTACAATATTTGCACAGAGCCAACAAAAAATCGGATATGTAGATTCTCAAATTATTCTCACTCAATTACCAGAGGCAATTAAAGCCCAGAGTGACCTTGATGCTACCACCAAACTTTGGTCCGATCAGCTTGATTCGATGACACTTGCTTATCAGCAATTGCTCACAGATTATCAAAAACAGGCTGCTACAATGAACGATGAGCAAAAATTATCAAAGCAGCAAGAACTGATTGCAATGGAACAAAAAATTCTTGGTTTCAGGAACCAGAAATTCGGGCAGCCAAATGGCGAAATATATCTGAAACAGGAGGAGATTTTTGAACCTGTTAAAAGAAAGATTTACACAGGAATTGAACAGGTTGCTAAAGGTGAAGGGATGCAGTTCATTTTTGATAAAAGCGGAGATATAGTTCTTCTTTATGCTGATGAAGCATTTGATATAACTTTTAAAGTTCTGGATAACCTGAAAAGGGGCAAATAATTTCATTTATTTTAATGTGCAGGTTCTTTCTTTTTGGGAAGGAACCTGTAATTAAAAATTTAAACTCCACGGAGTCATTATGAAATTAATTTTCATCGCTCTCTTTGTATACTTACCACTACTGTCATTCGTTAGCAATGCGCAGTTAAAAATCGGCTATGTTGATTCTGATACAATTATGGATAATTATCCGGATGTGCAGGATGCAAGGCAAAGGCTAGATGCTTTAATCCAGGAATGGCAAGCTGAATTAAAAAAGCTTGAATCGGATCTAAAAGCTAAGCAGGATGATTATGAAAAAAGAAAACTGATTATGACCGAGCAAACGAGCAACGAAGCAACAACAGAAATAGCCAAACTTCAAAAGGAAATAGCTGATTACCGTGATAAAAAGTTTGGAGCCAACGGAGAACTATTTCAGAAGCAAAATGAACTGATGAAACCTCTTCAAAACAAAATCTTTACAATTATACAGCAAGTTGCCACAGAAGATGATCTGGATTTTGTATTCGATAGAAGCGGAGACATCCTTTTCCTTTTTGCTAAGCCCGATTATGACCTAACTACCAAAGTTATTGAAAGACTAAAACTTGAATAATAATTTAAGTATCAAATTATCCGAAATCGCAAAACTTGTCGGTGGTAAACTTATAGGTGATGCGGATCTCATAATTAACTCAGTTGCAAAAATTGATGAAGCAAAAAAAGGAGATCTTACATTTCTGTACCTTTCACATTACGAGAAATTTTTTTCCTCTACTGGTGCATCTGCAATTTTAGTGAAACCGGATTTCAATAAAACTCGAAGTGATATTTCTTACATCGAAGTTGATGCACCGGAAAAAGCATTTGCTTCTGTTATTATAAATTTCTTTTCACCCGAATTTAAACTCAACGGGATTGATAAAACTGCGTTCATAGATCCTTCCTCATCTGTGGGTAAAAATGTTGCGCTAGGTAAAAACGTTGTGATAGGGGCAAATTGTGTCATCGGGAACAATGTAAAAATATTTCATAATACAGTTCTTCTTGATAATGTGGAAGTGGGTGAAAATTCAATTCTCTTTCAAAATATAAGTGTCAGGGAAGATTGTAAAATTGGTAAAAGGGTTATCATTCATCCGGGAGCTGTGATAGGAGCAGATGGTTTCGGTTACCAGAAGGATGAGAAGGGAGTTTACCACAAAGTTCCTCAGATAGGAAATGTAGTGATTGAAGATGATGTAGAAGTCGGAGCTAATTCCACAATTGACAGAGCTGCTTTGGGCAGTACAATAGTTAAGAAGGGTTCCAAGATCGATAACCTTGTCCAGATTGCTCATAATGTTTCGGTTGGAAATAATACTGTAATGTCAGCACAGAGTGGTGTTTCTGGCAGCGTTAAAATTGGTGATAATTCGATCCTTGCCGGACAGGTAGGCATTGCCGGGCATTTGGAAATAGGAGATAATGTCATATTGATAGCACAATCCGGTGTTTCCAAATCTATAACAAAACCCGGAATGTATTTTGGTTCTCCAGCCAAAGAATTTAGAACTGCAAAAATTCTGGAAGCCCATATTCGGAATCTGCCCGAGTATTCTGAAAGAATCAAAAAACTTGAAGATGAAATTAAAAAGCTTAAAGAGGAAAATTTCACTAAATAATCGCTAACGTTGAGCAGCACTTAAGCGGATCTCATTTATTGGATTTCAAGACTCATCTTACTAATTTTCCAATCAATTAATACTTTCAAATCGTAAAAACAAATCGGAATTCTAAATGTTAGAAAAGCAGAGAACATTAGCTAAAGCTGTTTCAATGAGTGGAATAGGACTTCATACAGGTACTGAATGCAAGCTTACTTTTAAACCAGCGCCTGAAAATCACGGAATTAAATTCGTTAGAACAGACCTTGGCGGAAATCCTGAAATTCCTGCAATAGCAGAAAACGTTGTAGATGTATCCAGGGGAACTACAATTGGAATCGGGGATGCAAAAGTTCACACTGTTGAACACGTTTTAGCTGCCATAATGGGATTACAAATTGACAATATAATTATTGAGGTTGAAGGAATTGAACCGCCTGTTGGTGATGGAAGTGCACTGCCTTATGTTGAAGTTTTGCAGAAAGCTGGTTTCGATCAGCAGGAAGCTCCGAAGGATTATCTTGTTATTGATCAGACAATTATGCATCATGAAGATGACAGGCAAGTGGATATAGTTGCGCTGCCGCTTGACGATTATCGTGTAACTGTTATGATCGATTTTCAGAATCCAGCTCTAGGCAGCCAGCATACAGGGCTTTTCGATTTTGAAAAAGAATTTGCAACTGAATTTGCACCTGCAAGAACATTCTGCTTCCTAAGTGAAGTTGAAGCATTAGCGGACCAGGGGTTGATAAAAGGCGGCGATATTGATAATGCGGTTGTAATTGTTGATCACAAGTTGAATAATACACAACTGCAGGAACTTGCAAAAAAAATAGGAGTGAAGGAAAAAATAAATCTTGGTAATAACGGTATTCTAAATGACAAGCAGTTAAGATTCAGAAATGAACCAGTAAGGCATAAACTACTCGACTTGATTGGTGACCTTGCATTAATAGGCGCACCACTTAAAGCACAGATACTTGCTGCACGTCCCGGTCACAAAGCAAATGTAGAGTTCGCTAAACAGGTACGAAAACTTTATCAGCAGAAAAAACTTGTAAAGAAATTCCAGCTTGTAAAAAAAGAAGGAGTGGTATTCGATGCCAATGCAATCGAACGAATACTGCCTCACAGGTATCCCTTTCTGCTTGTCGATAAAATAATTGACCTGGAAGTTGATAAAAAAGTAATCGGCGTTAAATCAGTTACTGTAAATGAGCCTTTTTTCCCCGGTCATTTCCCCGGCAATCCAATTATGCCCGGTGTACTGATCCTCGAAGCTATGGCACAAACAGGCGGTGTCTTTCTTCTTGGTTCAATACCGGATCCGGAAAATCATCTTGTTTACTTTATGCAGATCAACAATGCCAAATTCAGAAAACCTGTAGTTCCCGGTGACCAATTATTTATGGAAGTGGAATTAGTTCAAAAGAAAAGTAAAGTTATCTTGATGAAGGGTAAAGCATTTGTGAATGAAGTGCTTGTGGCTGAAGCTGATTTTATGGCTGGTATTGTTGATAAACCGAAGACAATTAATACTTCCGACGAAATATGAAAAACATACATCCTACCGCAATAGTAAAAACTGGAGCAAAACTTGGTGAAAATATTATTGTTGGTCCTTATGCTGTAATTGAAGACGATGTTGAAATAGGAAACGATTGCGTAATAGGTGCACACGCCGTAATATATAGTGGTGCCAGACTTGGCAACCGCGTAAAAATTTTTCAGGGTGCTTCTGTTGCTAATCTCCCACAGGATTTGAAGTTTGCTGGTGAACCAACTTTGTTTATAATTGGAGATGACACCGTTGTTCGTGAATTCGCAGCTTTGCATAGAGGGACACTTGAAACAGGCAAATCCCAGGTAGGCAAAAATTGTTTGCTAATGGCTTACAGCCATATTCCTCACGACTGTATTGTTGGTGATAATTGTATTATCGCAAATGCTGTTCAGATTGGTGGCCATTCTCATATTGAAGATTGGGTTATTATCGGAGGCTTGGCAGGTTTGCATCAGTTCTCACGTGTTGGTGAGCATTCAATGATTGCTGGTGCAGCAAAAATTACACAAGATGTGCCCCCATATATTTTGGCAATAAACGATCCTGCAGAGTTTGGCGGATTGAATGTCGTAGGTTTAAGAAGAAGAGGTTTCAAAGCGCAGGATATTCAAACTCTCAAAGAAGCTTACAAATGTTTATATGATAAAGCTTTGAACGTGTCGCAGGCAGTCGAACTAATTGAATCAAAATTCGGTGACAATGCTTATGTTCAGAAAGTGCTAACCTTTTTAAGCGGCACGAAAAGAGGAATAGTTGGTAAATGAACTGGCATTTTATTAACACAGGTTTCAACACTGGTAAATTTAATATGGAATATGACCTGGAGCTTGTCAGAAATTTTTCAGAATCGCCTGTTCTTAGAGTTTACCAATGGAAACCCTATTGCATATCGCTCGGTGCAAATCAGGATATCAATTCAATTGATCAAAAAAAAACTGCTGGTTATGGATTTGAAATAGTTAAAAGACCTACCGGTGGCAGGGCAATACTTCATGCCGAAGAATTAACATACTCGGTTATCCACCCGATCTCTGAAGATAAAACTCCAAAACAGATTTACCGTGAAATTAATCTTGCACTAAAGAAAGGCCTGGTCATTTACAATCCTGAATTAGAAAATATTGAACTCGAAAATATTCAGCCTCATTTTCCATCTTTTTATAAAGATACAAAGAGCACATTATGCTTTGCAGTATCTGCAATGAATGAACTTAATTATCGCGGTAAAAAAGTTGTCGGAAGTGCACAGAGGAAAATTGGAAATGTTATTCTTCAGCACGGTTCAATTCTTTGCGGAGGTTTTCATAAAAAAATAATTAATTACTTGAATCTTCCTTTTGATAAGCTTGAAGAAATTAAAAAAGAAATTGAAGAAACTACAACAGAGCTTGAGTCTATTCTACGTGAAAAAATAGATTATCAAAAATTATCACTTGCGATAAAAGAGGGATTCAGAAATCACTTTAATGTTAATTTCGAAGAAGAAATATTTACAGAAAATTATTCTTAGGTAAATTTATGTCAGCTGAAAAAGAAATTAGGCGTGTAACTACAAAAGCACTTGATATTCTTAGAAAGAAAAAAGTAAAAATAACTGCACTCACTGCTTACGATTTTATTACGGCAAAATTATTAGATGAAGCAGGAATAGATATTATACTTGTCGGGGATTCACTTAGCAATGTTTTCCAGGGTAATGAAACTACACTTCCGGTTACAATGGATGAAATGATTTATCATACAAAAGCTGTAACTAAAGGAGTAAACCGTGCTATGGTTGTTGTTGATATGCCTTTTATGTCATATCAGCTTGGTGCTGACGATGGTTTCAGAAATGCCGGAAGAATATTGAAGGAAACTCATGCAGCAGCAGTTAAGTTAGAAGGCGGCAGACGCGTTGCAGAAACAGTGAGGAAAATTACAGAAAACGGAATCCCTGTAATGGGTCATGTTGGCTTAACTCCGCAGAGTATTCATCAGTTCGGCAGTTACAAAGAACGAGGCACAACTAAAAAAGAAGCCGATGAAATTTTTAACGATGCAAAAGTTTTAGAAGAAGCCGGCGCTTTTGCATTAGTGCTTGAAAAAATTCCTGCTGCACTTGCCAAGAAAATTACTTCTGCTTTAACTATTCCTACAGTAGGAATTGGTGCCGGAAAGTTTTGCGATGGACAGATACTAGTTACCCCTGATATGCTTGCACTTAATGTTGATTTTCATCCAAGATTTGTGAGACACTATTCCAAAATAGCTGCGGAAATTAATAAAGCAGTTAGAAATTATATTATAGACGTGAAAAAAGGCAGCTTCCCTTCTGCCAAAGAAAGTTATTAGTTCCGAAATGAGTTTAAAGTTTAATAGTAGAGAACTGATTTATACTAAAATACTTTATACTTTCACACTGCTGTTTTTAGTCACACTTTACTCTTTTGCACAAAACCAATCTGAATTATTCCTCAAAGGTGCTGCTGTAACTGATATCGCCGAAGAAGAAGGTTTTCTCTGGATAGCAACTTATGGTCAGGGAATCTACCGTTACTCAACTGCTGATGGTAAATGGATTAACTATTCCACAAAAAGCAGGAATCTTAGTGATGATCTGTTTTATGCTGTTGAGGTAAGTAAAAATTTTGTTTGGGCTGCATCAGTTGAGGGACTTTATACTCTCACTAAAAAAGGTAACCGTTGGGATAAAAGAAAATTTGCTCAGGGCGGTGAATTCGGCAACTGGATACGATCTCTCAAGTATGATCCAGTACAAAATGTTTTATGGATTGGAAGATTTAGAAATATAACACGCTTTGATCTTAGGACCCGGAAGTATGAAGACATCAACAGAACACAGGGAACAGATCAAAAATCCAATACGATAAAAACTATTGAGTTCGATGGTGACAGCCTCATCTGGTTCGGTACCGAGTCCGGAGTTCACATCTTCAACAAAAAGAAAAAGTATACTGATCCAAAAGCCTGGCGATATTTTTCGAATAAAAGCAAAGCATTCAAAGAAGAAGGGAAGACAGTTTCAGTTTCCAGGATTCTGTTTGAGGGAAGAAATATCTGGTTTGGTACAGATGAATTCATAACTGCCGAAGAACCGGACTTTAATCTCGGGGGGATTTACGTCTTTGACAGAAGGATCAACTGGGACAGGATTTACAAAAGAAATGGTCTCGGCGGAAACGGAATTTATTCTCTGTGCAGAATTGGCAACTATATCTGGGTTGGGGTTTATGAATTTGACAAACAGAAGAAAATTGAATATGGCAAAGGTTTATATATCATAAACAGAGTTACACAGCAAGTAACTCCCGTTGATCTTAACGAACTCGATATCACTTCATCTTCAATTTTATCCTTTCATTTTGATGGTATAAATATCTGGATTGGAACGGGCGAGGGACTTGTAAGACTTAGAATTGATAACAAACTGGCTGAATGGCCAAAAAAGAAATGAGATTTTCACATCGAAATCTGTATTAAAACGAAATGGGATAAATTAATCCCGCTTTTTTAACTGACCCCTCATTTACTCTATCCTTTTAATTTCTTAGTTTTGAAGCCATCAGGGTAACAATAATTGGTGCAATATGAAGATTATTTACAAAATTTTTCTTCTGGCACTTGGGGTTTATACATCTGCCTTCTCTCAAATAACGGAAATCACCAGACTTCCCGTTCAGGAAATTTCACAATCATTTCAAAATATATGGTGTTTATGAAATGAAAAAATTCATAACAACTTCAGTTTTATTTATCCTTGTAACAGTGCTTCAAGCTTTCCCTCAGATGGAAAGCATAAAAGAATTCCCAAGAGCTTATGCATCTCAGGAAATCTTTGATTTGACTCCGGTCTGGATTTCAAACAATGAGATTCTTGTCTTTTATAAAAACTCGACAAGAGGACACAATATTTTCCAGAAGAACTACGTAACTCTGGGCAAACCTGGAGCTAATCAAAAATTTGAGCAAGCAGGTGAGGGGATTAATGCCTTCTATTACGATATGTATTTATTCAAAACTTCTACTGGCAGGTTGTTGTTCTTCTATGTATCAACAAACTATGGAATAAATTGTTATTTCTCAGATAACAATGGCATTGGTTGGGTTGAGGCAACGCAAATAACTGAATTTTCATTTACAGATTTATCAGTTACAGAAATTGAACCGGATAAAATAATTTTATCTTTTTCTACTTAATACGTTGGTCCACACGTCTCAGTACAAGATAATGGAGAAACCTGGATTGAAGATACCTACTACAAACCACCATCTAGACTTGGCTGGCGCTATAGTAATCCTCAATTTATTAATCTTTCAGGCAACGGTGATTCGTTATTAGCAATTTATTCCTCTACAAAATCCATAATTTATTCACAAGTAAGCACAGACAGAGGTAATACCTGGAGTGACACAACCAGAATTATAGATACCCGGTTGGGTGTCGTTTATCCCGGTAATTTTCTTTCTGTTAAAACTGTTCGTGACAAAGATGAAAATATCTGGCTTATGTATGATCGCAAGTATGATTTAGGGATTGAGGACTATTACTCAAAGAGATGTGTCTGTTCTGTTAAGCACTGATAACGGAAATACCTGGCAGGAAAGAGATCCGTTTACTTCTTTTCTGGGGAATGACTATCTCACAGGAGTCACATCAGATGGTGAAAATATTTTAGTTTGTTTCAACTCCTCACGAAACGAAATATTCAACCAGGGATTTTATGGATTACTCGAACAATCAGAAGATGTAAACACTCCTCCAATTTTACTCAACTCTGAAACTGTAGGCTATGATTATGATAAACAAGGAAGTTAATTACAGAGCAATAGTCATAGATGATCAGGGAGTATCAAAAGTTATTGCAAATTTGAACCAAATAAATTCAAGCATTGAATTATTTGATGACGGATTACATAACGATAGTCTTGCAAACGACAACATATACGGAAATGTTCTTCCAATTATTAATGAAGGCAAAGCAGGAGAATGCTTATGCAATGGATCTTAATAATATTTCATTACCTTTTAATCGCAGCGGTATTATAGCTGATGTAAATATCGGGTATAAAGGATTCACATTTGAACTTGAGATGATCGATATTTCCGGAAGCACAAGGCTCAACGGAAACCCGTGCGGATATTCCGATCAGAGGCGGTCGGGGTTCAGTGGGTAAAGTTTGATGAAGGTGGATTTCTGTTTTCTGGTGGTTTCTTTCTCTCAGGTTATTCTAATGGTCAAATGTGGAGTAATGCTGTAGCTTCCGCTTCTTTAGTTGAAGATTATTTACCTGGGAAAGTTGGAAGTGAGGTAAAAGACCCTTTAAATTCAATTTATGTTGTAAATAAAAGAGACCCCGCATTTAGTCTATTCGTGGCAGAATCTGGAAAGATGCAGTTTCACTTGGTGCAGAATTTTATGATGGTGATGGTGATGGAATTTATAATCCAGTTGATAAAAACTGGAACGGTACCTGGGATTTAAATGAAGATATGCCGCTGCTGATTGGTGATGAAATTGCCTGGTGTGTTTACAATGATGGTCTTCCTAAAAATGTGAGAAGATGGAACACTGTTGATCCACAAGGGATAGAAGTAAGACAAACAATCTTTGCTTCGGATAATTCTGAGTTGGAGAATGTAATCTTTATTCGATATTCAATTCTTAACACAGGAACAGTAGCAGAGGTAATGGATTCAGTTTACTTTGGAATCTGGGAAGATGGAGATTTGGGTGATGCAACAGATGATGTGGTTGGTTGTGACACGCTGCTCAACTCTGGTTTTTATTATGGGAATGAACCTGATGCTCAATATGGAGACAATCCACCTGCTTTCTTTTCAACATTATTGCAAGGACCAATACTAAATACAAATAATCCTTCAGATACAGCTAAGAATTAATTTTGGAAATTTGTTAGGAACAGAAACAATATCAAATTCAAAAAACCTGGATATTACTTCACATATATTTTTTATTGGTGGGACTCCTGATTTAAGAGATCCAAATACTGCAATCGAAGCAAGGAATTATATTCTTGGGAGGAGATAGGCATGGGAGATTATCCCAATCCCTGCACTTGGCCTTTTGGTCAGGTTCGTGGCGGAGTAGATTGTCACCAGGTCAATCCCAGACTTTGGTTTTCTGGTGACCCTGTAGACAGATATTGGTTGGATAAGTACGATCAAAATCGTGATACAAGAAATTTAGTAAGCACAGGTCCTTTCGAATTAGAAAAAGATAAACCTCAGGAAATAATTATTGCTTATGTAATTGGCAGAGGAAATGATCCAATTAACTCAGTCACAGTGGCAAGAGAAAATGTTCAGAGAGCAATTCAGGAATACCAGAGCAACTTTGCAACAATGACTTACACACCGCCGGCACCAACAAATCCTGTAAACAGTTATGTGCTTTATCAGAATTACCCAAATCCATTCAACCCAACAACAACAATAAGATATGAACTTCCGCAGGATGGACAAGTAACTATAGAAATTTTCGACATACTCGGACAAAAAGTAAAAACCATATTGAATGAATTTAAGAGAGCAGACAGGTATGAAGTAACATTCAACTCAGCAGGATTGGCAAGCGGAGTTTATATTTATCAACTTCGCGTCAATGATTTCATCACAAGTAAGAAAATGGTGTTAATAAAATAAACGGAGAAAAAAATGAAAAATTTAATTTTTCTTTTCATCGTTGCTGCTACAACAAATATCTTTTCACAACATAATCGTTTTACGTTTTTTGATTACGATACCTTGAACATCAACAACATCAGGCTGATGAGCTCTAATGTTGGAAACAGTGATGGTTACGGTGGCTTTTGGGAAGTATTGAGTTCTGATTACTGGGATCAAACTATTATCTACGATCACGGTCCATGGATAATCGGAAAAATAGGAAGCGATACCGTCTTTTCACTATCGCAGTGGTTTTCCAGTTATTCACCCGGTCCAATAATTAACGGGCAGGCTGCAATGTTGATTCACCCGGAAGATTCACTAAAATATAGAAGTTACAAAATAACCCGAGGTGACGATAATTCTAATCCTGATTATGCAGAATGGCCTGTTGAATTTGGGGCGCCAGTAGATAATGAAGGTAAACCGCTTGTTTATGGTGACCAAACATTGTGGACTGTATTCAATTCACTGGACAGTACAGTCACTCACGCCTGGTGGGATGAAAGTCTTGATCCGTTTCCAGTTGAGTTTCATCAGACTGTGTTTTCGAGGGCAGGTTCCGGAAATGATGAGCAGGATATTTTTGCTAACACTGTTTTTATTGAATGGGAAATAATCAATAAAGGCAACCAGCAAATTGATTCAACGTTTTTTGGTTTTTGGACTGATATTGATTTTGAACCATCGTATGATAACAGACCAGGAATCGATATAGAAAGACAGTTAGGTTTTTGTTGGCCAAACGAATCACAAACATATTATGATTCAATCCCTCCTGCAGTTGGCTATAGTTTGCTTTATGGACCTGTCGTACCGTCAACCGGGAGTGTTGCAACTTTTAAGGGTAGATCTCTTCCTAATTATGCGAATCTTAGCTTGAGTAGTTTCCATGGAGTTATTGATGATTCAGAAGTCAGACCACTTTATAGACCAGCTCGTTCATTAAAAGATGCCTGGAACATTGCTCGAGGTTTTGATTCGCAGGGAGATGTTATAATTGATCCAACAACAAGCAGTCCTACTAAATTTCCTTTGTCTGGTGACCCGGTCACAAACCAGGGATGGATATATGAGTTTGGTACTGGAGGTGGTGCTGGATTTATGTTTTTCTCTGGTCCATTCACATTCGCACCGAATGATACTCAATGGGTAATGATAGCTGTTGTTCCGGGGTTGGGTGAAACTAATTTAAACAGTATAACTCAAATGCGAAGAAAAGCAGAGATACTTCATTCACTTCCTTATGATAGTCTCGCTTTTGGAACATTAACTTATCCGATTACAGATGTTGAATATGAAGGAACTCCGATTGCAACGAATTTCAAACTCGAACAAAATTATCCAAACCCGTTTAACCCGAGTACAAAAATAAAATTCACCATCCCAAACGTAGAGACGAGGCATGCCTCGTCTCTACAAATGGTAACCTTGAAAGTATTTGACGTTTTAGGAAACGAAATTGCAACTTTAGTCAACGAAGAACTCTCTACCGGTGAGTATGAAGTTGAGTTCAGTGGTCATTCTGACGAAGGTCAGAATCTTCCCAGCGGCGTATACTTCTATCAGCTAAGAACTAAAGGTCCTGAAACAAGTTCCCAAAATGGGCAGACAGGACAAGGAATAATCCAAACAAAGAAAATGGTTTTAATAAAATAACGGAGGCAAAAATGAAAAATACATTTTTAATATTCCTTGGTGTAATAATTTTGCTGTTCTCTCAGAACCGACTTAACGCCCAAAACGTAGGGGATTCAGCATATATTAATATTAACAAAATTTATCTCCCATTTAACAAAGAAGGCGTAATTGCAGATGTTAATATTCCACCCATAGGGTCAGGCGGTAATTTTAATGGAGAAAATTTTCTTTATTCTGCAGGATTTTATCTGAGTGGAATCATGGATTCGGTTTGGACGAACGGGGTAATGCCAAACGTATTTGTTCAGGATTATCAATCAGGAACCGTTACTATTGGTCCAAATGATTCCCGGTCTGCTATATATAAATTAAGAAGCGATGATCCTCCATTTGGGCAAAGCTGGCAGGATTGGATTGATGCTGTTTCTCTTGGTGCAGATTTTTATGATGGGAATGGAGATGGATTATACTATCCTGTTGATTTAAATGGAAACAATCAGTGGGATCCGGATGAAGATAAGCCTGATATTTTGGGAAATGAAACTTACTGGTGTGCATACAATGATGCAGTGCCTATGGAGGAACGAAGATGGAATGTAGCACCATTCGGAATTGAAGTTAAGCAGACTATCTTCGCATTTGAAAATGATCAACTACCACTCTCAAATGCAATTTTTATCAGATATAAAATTAAAAACACAGGCTTAGTAGTAGCTAACCTTGAGGACGTAATTTTTGGTCAAGCTTATGATGCTGATATCGGTAATTTCAACAATTTAGGTGGAACTGATATTGGAAGGAATGCACATTACTGCTATGGAGATAGCTCCACATTTTTTCCGGGTGATACACCGCTAACTTTTTTGGTTGATTTCCTTTCAGGACCAGTTAGTTATATCCCTGGTGTAAGTTTCTATGATGTCAACGGAAATGGAACTTTCGAAAATGGGATTGACGTGCCTCGCGATACAGCATATACATTTAACGGACCATTAGGAGTGGAGGTACACATTGGTGCTACTAATCTGAAAATGAAAGCAGGAGTGACTTATGCTGACGGTGACCCGGGTCAAGGGGAACCATGGAATCCTGACGAAGCGAGGAATTATCTTAGTGGTTTACAGAGAAGAGGTGCAGAAGCTGATCCATGTACATATCCGTACGGTGAAGTAAGAGGAGGAATAGATTGTCACACAATAAATCCATATTATTGGTATTCAGGTGATCCGCTTGCGAATGTTGGTTGGTTAAATATAAATTTAACAGAAAATCATGCGATGCTCAGTTTAAAACCTTTCGAGTTAGTTTCAAATCAGGTTAAGGAAGTAGTAATTGCATATATAATCGGGACCGATGCAGATCCCTTAAATTCTGTTAACGTTGCAAAATCATTATCAGATGAAATCCAGGATCTCTATGAGGATAATTTTGGTTACCCGATTATATTATCAAATGATGAACCAGTTACAACTGTAAATAATTTCAGACTCGAACAAAACTATCCAAACCCGTTTAACCCTAGCACAAAAATAAAATTCACCATCCCAAACGTAGAGACGAGGCATGCCTCGTCTCTACAAATGGTAACCTTGAAAGTATTTGACGTTTTAGGAAATGAAATTGCAACATTGGTAAACGAAGAACTTTCTCCCGGAGAATATGAAGTTGAATTCAGTGGTCATTCTGACGAAGGTCAGAATCTCCCTAGTGGAGTATACTTCTATCAGCTAAGAACTAAAGGTTCTGAAACAAGTTCCCAAAATGGGCAGACAGGACAAGGAATAATCCAAACAAAGAAAATGATTTTAATAAAATAAAGGGAGGAAGAAATGAAAACATTAGTTCTTGAAAAAAGAATTCTCTTCTCGTTCTTCCTGATTTTCCTGGTTAGCCATTCAGGTATATTCAGCCAGAACATTGGTTCAGCAACTTACATAGAGGTAAATGAAATTTACATTCCCTTTAATAATAAAGGAGTTATCGCAGATGTCAATGTTCCACCCAATGGTTCACAGGGCCAATTTGCCGGAGGTGGTTTTCTATTTTCGTCAGGATTCTGGTTGAGCGGGTATACTGGGAATACTCTCTGGGCAAACGGTGTTGCTTCAGCTTCATTGGTAGAAGATTATACCGCAGGCACAGTTGGAATGGATCCAAATGATCCTAAAGCGTCGATTTACAAGCTTAGCGTAAACGATATACCATTTGGACAAAGCTGGCAGGATTGGATTGATGCTGTTGACCTCGGTGCGGATTTTTATGATGGTAATGGTGATGGCATTTACACACCTGTAGATTTAAATGGAAACAACCAATGGGATCCTGATGAAGATAAACCGGATTTGATTTTAGATGAAACGTACTGGTGTGTTTTCAATGATGGACTTCCTGCAAACCAGAGAAGATGGCAGGCAGAGCCACAAGGAATTGAAATCAGACAAACAATATTTGCAGAAGCTTCAACAGGTGCAACAGGAAATGTTGTGTTTGTGAGATACAGAATCAAAAACACCGGAACATTGGCTGACACATTAAAGGATGTTTATGTGAGTATGTGGGCGGATGGAGATATTGGTGATTATACGGATGATGTCTATGCATGTGATACAGTACGACAAGGATCTTATTTTTATAATAACACACCCGATCAAGTTTATGGAAATGAGGTCCCATCTTTTATGATGGATATGCTGACCGGACCTCATTCTTACATTCCAGGAGTTACATTTATTGATATAAATGGAAACAATATTTATGAAAATGGAATCGACGTCCCTATCGACACTGCCTTTAATTATCTAGGACCATTAGGTATAAGAGTTTTTCCCGGGGCGACAAATTTAGGTCTGGCTACGTCCGTTTTTTATATAAGTGGCGATCCTAATATTAGTGACCCAAATAGTGTTAATGAAGCACGAAATTTTACATTAGGAACAACCAAACAAGGAGAAGTAGTCGATCCCTGCACTTTTGCGTACGGTGAAGTCAGAGGAGGTGTTCCCTGTGATCAGGTAAATCCGTATTTCTGGTTTTCAGGTGATCCGGTCACAAATGTTGGATGGATTTGTAACCAGAATAGAGATGTGCGCGGAATGGGTTCTGCAGGGCCTTTTTCTTTAGTGAAAGCTCAGGAAATAGAAGTATTGGTTGGCTATGAAATTGACAGAGGGACAACACCTCTCGGTGGAATATCAGCCGTAAGAATAGTTTCTGATTATTCTCAGACATTTACTGAGTACAACTTTGGCTATCCCCTTGTTTCAGTTGAAGATGAAGAACCAATAACTTCAACTTTCATACTTGAGCAAAACTACCCTAACCCATTTAATCCAAGTACAAAAATAAAATTCACCGTGCCATTTGTAGAGACGCATCGCGATGCGTCTCTACCTGTGACATTAAAAGTTTACGATATTCTTGGAAATGAAATTGCAACATTAATCAACGAAGAACTTTCTCCCGGAGAATATGAAGTTGAATTTTCCGTAGGTCAGGACTCCAGTCCTGACATTGCAACTGGGGTGTACTTTTACACACTAAAGGCTGGTGAATTCGTTCAAACAAAGAAGATGGTTTTGATGAAGTGATTCATAGCAATTTAAATTTTAAATATACACTTAATTCATTGGAGTGAATTTATGCAAACCCTTAAAATATTTTTGCTGTTTTTCATTTTTTCGATCTCATTATATTCTCAAAATCTTGTCTGGTCATATAATCTTATATCGGATAGAAAAACCGGTTATGATTATCAGTCACATGCATCACCTCAACAAGTTTGGTTAGATATAAATAATCCTAATAATCTTCACGCAGTTTTTATTTATTCAGCGGTTAATGACAATGCCTGGGCAGATAGAACCAGTTTTTATTTTGGCAGCACTGATGCTGGTGAAAGTTGGTTCGAATTAGGTGGTGTTCCGGTAAATAATGGTACCAGTGGTCGCTCAGGTTTTCCTTGTATCGTTGGAACTTCAGATGGAAGAGCTGTCATAGCAAATCATAATAATAGTGCAACGCATACAACAAGATCCACTATTTTTATTGATAGTTCTCCATTTGCAAATAACTTTACTGAGTACGATCCCGGTGAAACAACAACTGGACAAGCTCTTTATCCAAAGCTTGCCATTCTTCCTGATAATGATGTCTTAATAGCTGCTTTTAGTTCTGATCTTTATTTAAATAAATTAAGCGGAGGTATTTTTACAGGCTGGCAATTATTTAGTTGTGGTGAACCTGAAACTTATTCTCTTGCTGTTTCTGAAAGTGGGAACAAAGTTGGGTTAGTTTGTTTAGGTACAATCATTAATCGGTCAGGCTAATTGGGTCTTATATATTGAGACAACTGATGGTGGCTTAACCTGGGAACCACCAACTATTGTCTGGCAAGCTTATACAGATTCTGTTACTGGTAATATTCGTGGCGGTTTCAGAGGTGTTAATCTTAGCTTTAATGGTGAAGAACCTTGTGTTGTATTTGAAGTTGGCTGGAATACTGATACGGGATTTTATCCGGGGTTACCATCAGAAATTAGATACTGGTCACCAAATATTAATGGAGGAAGTTCAAAAGTTCTTGCTGATAGCAATAATGTTCCTTTCTATCCTAACTATGGAGTTACGGATCTTCAATTTCCATTAAGCAAACCGGTAATCGGGCGATCACAATTAAATGATTATCTGTTTGTTGCGTTTAATGCAACAACGGGTGATTATTGGCCTGGTGCAAGCTCAGCAGATTCAACTGCGTATATGTGCGGTATGTTTATGTACAGTGCAGATGGTGGTAATATTTGGTCAACTCCAGAAAGATTTACTCCAACTTATCCACTTCTCGACTGGAGATATATTAGTATTGTACCGGTATCTCCAGTTAACAATGATATAATTAATGTTCACCTTGTCATGCAGGGTGATACAATTCCAGGTTCATCGATAAATGGATGGAGTCTTATGCCACCCTATATTGCTGCACAGTATTATCATTTTTCAACTGAGTTTCCATTAGTTAACGTTCAAGATGAACCGAAGCCATTTTCTTCATTCAAACTAGAGCAAAACTACCCTAACCCATTTAACCCGAGTACAAAAATAAAATTTACCGTGCCATTTGTAGAGACGCATCGCGATGCGTCTCTACCTGTGACATTAAAAGTTTACGATATTCTTGGAAATGAAATTGCAACATTAATCAACGAAGAACTTTCGCCCGGAGAATATGAAGTTGAATTTAGTGGTCATTCTGACGAAGGTCAGAATCTCCCCAGTGGAGTATACTTTTATCAGCTAAGAACTAAAGGTCCTGAAACAAGTTCCCAAAATGAGCAGACAGGACAAGGAATATTCCAAACAAAAAAAATGATTTTGATAAAATAATTATTTCATTCACAAGTACTTCAGAAAGCCCTGTTATTCGGGGCTTTCTAACCTATCTATTTATACTTATTTTGCTTGTTAATTTTTTCATAAATCAGGTAAAAAATGGTAGATATTTCAAATAAGCGACTAAATGAACTGAAAAAACGCTTTGATGGTAAAAGAATAGCGGTCATTGGTGATATGATGCTTGACGGTTATTTCTGGGGCGATGTTAAAAGAATCTCACCCGAAGCTCCCGTTCCGGTGCTCGAAGTTGAAGACGAATTTTTCCGTTTCGGTGGTGCAGCAAACGTTGCATACAATATTCTAACTCTCGGAGGCATTCCAGTTCCGGTGGGAGTAATTGGCAACGATAATTACGGTAATATTTTTTCATCACTAATAAAAGAAAAAACTATTGAAGACGATGGAATTATTATTGACAACGATAGACCAACCACAACAAAGACACGTGTAATTGCTAACAGTCAGCACGTGGTTAGAATAGATAAAGAGAGTAAAGCTTATATAAGTAATAAGATTGAGTCGAAAATTTTATCCTACCTGGAAAGTGCAGTTAGTAAGCTTGATGGAATAATTCTTCAGGATTATAATAAAGGAATACTCACTTCATCTCTCATATCTAAAATTATTTCACTTGCAAACGATAAAAATATTTTGATTACCGTCGATCCGAAGTTTGATAATTTCTTTGAATACAAAAATGTAACCGTCTTCAAACCAAACCTAAAGGAAACAGAAACTGTTCTTGGTACCAGGATCAGAAACGATAAAGATATTTCATCCGCCGGAAAAAACCTTCTACATAAATTAAATTCGGAATATGTTTTACTTACTCTTGGAGAAAAAGGAATAGCTGTATTCGAAAAAAGCGATAAGGAAAGACGAATGCCGACTAAAGCAAGAAAAGTTGCTGATGTTTCCGGTGCAGGTGACACAGTAATTTCAACTTTAACAATTGGACTTGCAGCAGGGGCTGATATTTATGAAGCTTGTTTCCTTGCAAATTATGCCGCAGGTGTAGTCTGCGGCGAAGTTGGAATTGTTCCGATCGAAAAAGAGAAGCTGTTCGAAACAGTTTTGAAAGATAATTTATGAGTTCCGCAATCTCACTTTCAGAGCTAAAAGCTATCCGCTCAAAGCTCAAGGCTGAAGGAAAAAAAGTCGTCTTCACCAACGGGGTTTTTGACCTTATTCATTCGGGACACGTTGATTATCTTTTGAAAGCAAAAAAACTTGGCGATGTTTTGATTGTTGGTTTAAATTCTGACGACTCGGTTAAAAGAATTAAGGGTGACAAAAGACCCATTCTAAAACAGGACGAAAGAGCATTTGTTCTTTCTAACCTCAAAGCGGTGGATTATGTAATTTTTTTTAATGAAGACACACCCGAAAAACTAATTTCTGAAATCATCCCCGATATATTAGTGAAAGGTGCTGACTGGGCTGTTGAAAAAATAGTCGGCAGAGAACTAGTTGAAAAAAGCGGCGGTAAGGTTATCAACATAGAATTTGTAAATGATCAATCAACTTCAAAAATAATTGATCTGATCGTTCAGCAATACTCGAAGTAAGTGGAAGCAAAATGCTTTTCCGTAAAAAACCAAAAATTAAAAGACCTCTTGCACGGAGAATAATTAATTACTTCATAGGAACAGGAGTCGCCTTAATTATTATTTTATTAGTGACTTTTGGTTACACGCAAACTTCATCCTTCAGGGGCTGGTTAAAAGATTTTCTTGTTGAGCAGGTGAATTCCTCAACGAATGGCAACTTGATTATTGGACGGCTGGACGGAACCATCTTCACTTCTTTAATTTTATCTAACACTTCTTATTTAATAAATAATGATACACTTTTTTTTGCAGAGAGAATTGAACTAAAAGTAAGTCCTTTGAGGATATTCTTAAAGACAATTTATGTTCGCAAACTCGAAATAGAAAATGCAAACATTTCGTTGTTAAAAGATGAAAACGGAGTTTTAAATTTATCGAAAGTTACCACTCCGTCCGGGGAAGAGGAGATTGCGGATACACTAACCACGTCTGAACCATTTAGCTGGAAGATTGATGTAGCCGACCTTAAATTGAAAAATATTAATTTCAAACATCAAACACTCGCTAATAAAAATAGCACTGCGTTTTATCCTCAACCTGAAATGGATGACTTCAGGATGGAAAATCTTAACCTGTCACTTTCTGCAATAGCTGATATTGCTGCAAATGAATATCAGCTTTACATATCGGAATTTAGTGTGAAACCAAATCTAATTGGATTTAATCTACTTAATCTTTCTGGTAATATCATTTTACTGAATGATATGGCTGGAATAAACGACTTGAAGATTATTACTGAGAGATCCTTTATTTCACTCGATGCAGCGCTTTCAGAATTCTATCTTTTTGGTGAAGAAGGTATTAATCTTAAGAAGTCTCCGGTTAAAATTGAACTGAACGCTGTGAATTTTAACTTTGATGACCTCACCAATTTTATTGACGGAACAGATATTCTTAAGGGCAGCGTTGAGACTCACGTTAGTGCAGAAGGTTCGTTTAGCGAACTTGAACTAAAAAAACTTGAAGTGAAATTTAATGAAACTAATCTCAATGCTACAGGTTATCTTAAGAATATCCTGGATGGTGGTGAGATGTTAATCAATGCACGGTTTCGAAATTCATTTGTAAATCAGGACGATGTAACAAACCTTTTGCCCAGCATTGGTATACCGACTTACAAGGATTATGGTGTTCTGCAATTTGATACTCTGTCATTCGAAGGTAAACCATTGGACTTCAGTGCAAATATGATTTTGCAGACAGAAAAAGGAAAAATAAGCGGCCTGGTAAAAATGGATTTAACAGGTGAAGATATTGTATATGATTACCGGATCAGAACAAAAAATCTTAACCTGATGCCAATTGCGGGAATAAAGACAAAGCTTAATTTAAATTGCAGATTAAGTGGAAAAGGATTTTCGCCTGATTCTCTGGAAACATCAATTAAAGTAAATGCTGATGCATCAACCATTGAGGGAGTATTTTTCAGCGGTTTTAACATTGCCGCAGAAGGTTCAAAAGGAATAATTAATACTGATGTATCATTCAAATCTCTTGAGACTCAGGGCAGGTTAAGGACTGATTTTGATTTTAAGGATACAACAACCACGAAGTATAATTTCGATATTTCACTTAATGGTTTTAATATTAATGATTTCGTAGAGGAAAGTGAACTTACTTCTGATCTTAATATTTCCCTTAAAGGAGACGGCGAGAATTTTGACATGGACAGGTTAAACTTATTCGCAGTTCTTAAAATTGACAGCTCGCGTATGAATGAGATTCAAATAGACAGCACTACTTTAGTCGCTGATATAAGGAGCGGTGAAGAAAATCGTGTTATAAATATTGTCTCTGATCTTGCGGATCTTACGATAACCGGTGAGTACACTTTACTTGAAATAATTGATGTGATTGGTGAGGAAGCAAGTTTGCTTTCTTCATCAATCCAAAAGAAAATCGATCAGATAAAACCTCCCGATTTTACTAGGTCGGAGATGCAATCAGAATCTGAAGATTTGGTACCGAGCATTACGAGATTACCCACAAACAGAAACTTAAACATACAGTACCTGCTGGAACTGAAGTCATTTGAATTGCTTTCACTTTTTTTGGGTGACGTTGATATCGAAGTTGATGGGGAAATCACAGGCAAACTATTTGCTGCAGGTGATACGACCATTTTAAACCTCGATACTAAAGTTAGCCAGTTGAAATACTGGAATGGGCTGGAACTTTACTATCTCTCTGATTTTGGCTTATCGACGAAAATCATTAACAGATCAATAACTAATCCATTCGATGGATTTATGGCCAATATTAAAATCGATGCAAAAAGAATCTTCGCAGGCAGTGAAATCAATGATTTGAATTTTTATCTAGATTTCGACGGAAGCGATGCACAAATTGATTTTAATGTAGTTTATGATAATTCAACAAAATTAGACTTGGCAGGTTCACTTTTTGTTAATGATGGTTATGTGGATGTTCTATTAAAAAAGTTATTGTTAAAATATAATGAATTTGATCTGGAAAATTTCGGAAATATAAAATTCAGTTACTCAAATGATGAACTGTATTTTGATTCATTCACTTTATTTCATAATGGAGGAAAACTTGATCTCGGTGGTCAACTATCTTTTACTGGAAATGAAGACTTAACTTTAAAGCTAGCTAACTTTAAAATAGAAGATTTAAGCAAAAACCTTTTGGGTCTTTCTTCCGAAAGTTCGTTTAACGGCGAGCTGAATCTTGACTACACAATGACCGGGACAGCGGAAAATCCCGTAATGAATCTGCGCTACTCGGTTGATTCAATAAAAGTGCAAAATTACAATCTTGGTAAAATTGAAAGTGCTATTCTATATTCGAACAAATTGATCAATGTTGATCTAAGCTTCCTTGAAGAAAAAAATGCTCAGTCGAAAAAAAGTTTAGGGATTGAAGGCACACTTCCAATTGATCTTTCATTTTATTCAGAGGATAGATTTGCAAGCAATGAAGTAATTGATATAAATTTATTTGCAGATAATTTTGATTTACGTTTTGCCGGTGGTTTTTTACCTGGAGTAAAAAATCTTAAAGGTACACTGAATGGAAATGTAAGTTTAAAGGGACCTTATGGTGATATTACTAACAACGGAGATTTGTCCATTGATAATACATCGTTTGTATTAGCTGCGGTAAATCTTAATTACCTTCTTGATGCAAACCTTAAGTTTGAAAATAATAAAATAGTACTTTCTGACTTAATATTAAGTAATGACCGCAAATTAAAAAACGGCGGGACGATGACAGCATCCGGCGAAATTATTCATCAAAATTTTAAAGTTGAAAGTATTAATCTGAGCGCATCCGGTGATTTAAAATTGCTTGACGAACGATCACGATCAGCTAATCCTGCCATTTATGGCGATATAAAAATAAAGACACGAAAGGAAATAGTATATAATTTAATTGAAAACCACAGCTACCTTAGCGCAGATTTAATACTAACAAAGGGTGCAAGCATAACTTATTCTCCAACTCAATCAGCATTTTCAAATGAAAATGATAAATTCACTTATGTTTTTTTATCACCTTCTGATGGAGACTTAGTTAAAAAAGAAATTGACAGTCTGATTCAGGTAACTGAGTTAAAGAAAGAAGAACTTCAATCAGAGTCCAAAACTCCATTTGATCTTGATTTGAAAATTGATGTTGAAAGTGAAGCGAAGGTTATGTTCGTGCTTTCAAGAGAATTCAAACAAAATCTCACTGCCTATCTTGGAGGAAATTTTGAATATTCAATAGTGAATGATGTACCATCGACACGAGGAGAATTAGTATTACTTGACGGTTCAAAATTAGATTTCATTAAAACTTTTCAAGCAGAAGGTAACTTAAAATTTCTTGACGAGCTCGATAATCCTTATGTAAATGTAACAGCTACTTATGAAAGTTTTTACAGTCCGGATACCGTGAGAACAGGAGCTAATGAATTTGACGTTCAAATCATAATAAAGCTGGAAGGTCCTGCAAAAAGTATTACTACTAATTTCCTTCAGAATGAAAGCAGCATTGAAGTATATAAAAGCAGAAGAAACGCCGGTCAATTTGAACTCGATGCAACTAAAACATTTTCCGATGCAATGTTCTTTATAATTGTAAATAAATTTCCGGAAGATGCATCACTTCAGGAATCAAACTTTGCTGCATCCACTGCAGCGTCGCTGGCAGGTTCGATTGTCGGTAATGTGCTGAATGAAAAGCTGGGAGACGTTGTAAGAAGCGTGAATGTTCAGCAAGTGGGTACTGAAACCAAATTTAGCCTAATAGGAAAAGTTGCAGATTTCAGATATGAAATTGGCGGAACTTCGCAGGTATTCCAGGATCTAAGTCGCGCAAATGTAAAAATTGAACATCCTGTATATTTTCCTAATTTAATTATCAGATTTGATAGAAAAGAACCTCCTTACCAATCATCAACCTACAGTGAAATGATAAATGAGCTTGGGTTGAAATATAGTTTTGTATTCTAATGAAAAATCAAATTAAATCTTTGTTCAAAGATAATCCCGGTCGTTCATTCAAATCCAAAGAAGTAGCTAAAAAGTTAAAGATTAAGGATGACCAGAGCTACCTGCTTCTTAAAAACAGTTTACATCAACTCGAAGCAGAACAATTTCTTTCAAGGAATGGAAAAAGATACAAACTGTATTCAATGCCCGACACAAACAAGTTGACTGGCTATTTCAATCTTAGTGATGGTGGTTATGGTTTTGTTACTCCTAAAAATTCAAAAACTGGAGATATTTTCATAGCTGCCCGCAACATCAACAGTGCTTTTCACGGAGATAAGGTTGAAGTGGTACTGTTCGCGAAACAGAAAGGAAAAAATCTTGAAGGGCAAATAACAAAAGTAATTAACAGGAAAAGAAAGGAAATTGTTGGGCAACTGAAAAAATCCAGATCATTCTATTTTGTTACACCTGACGATCCTAAAATTCATAGAGATATTTACGTTGCTGAGAAAAGTCTGAAAGAGTCAAAAACGGGAGATAAAGTTGCTGTTGGAAATATATCCTGGGAAGACCGAATGCAGAATCCTGTTGGGGAAATAGTTGAAGTGATTGGTGAGGAAGGTACTTTAAAGGCGGAAGTAACTTCAATTGCCCGCGAATTTGGTATCCCGTTTTTATTCAATGAAAAAATTCTTGCTGAAGCCGAGAAAATAAATTTGAAAATGGATGACAAAGAAATTAGCAGACGTTCAGATTTTAGAAGCAAGAATGTGTTCACAATTGATCCTTTGGATGCAAAAGATTTTGATGATGCTCTTTCTATCGAGAAATTGGAAAATGGAAATTACAAAGTTGGAGTTCATATTGCAGATGTCAGCCACTACGTAAAAAATGGCACATCAATAGACAAAGAAGCATCGGCAAGAGGTAACAGCGTTTATTTTGTTGGGAAAGCTATTCCTATGCTTCCCGAAAAACTCTCAAACAATTTATGCTCGCTTGTTCCAAATGAGGACAGACTAACTTTTTCAGTGATTTTTGAGATGACAAAAAAGGGAGAAGCGATTAATCATCAAATTGCCAAGACGGTCATAAATAGCAAGCGAAGATATACTTATGAGGAGGCTCAGACAATTATCGAGACAGGTGAGGGTGATTTCTCTGATGATATTATTTTGCTAAATGAACTTGCTAAAAGTTTAAGAATTAAAAGAATGAAATCAGGAAGCTTTGAATTCTTTACTCCTGAAGTTCAGTTTCAGCTGGATGAGAATGGTCTCCCATCAAAAATATTAAAGAAAGAAATTAAAGATAGTAATATGCTGGTGGAAGAGTTCATGCTTCTTGCTAATAAAACTATAGCTGAAAGAATTTTCTCAAGAGGTCATATTCCTTTTGTTTACAGAGTGCATGATTACCCCGACGAGGAAAAAATTACTGAATTTGCCCGGTTTGTAAAATCTCTTGGATATTCTTTCAATCTGAAAGCTGGCAAAGCTGCAAGCCAGTTCAATCAGCTTATTAGGCAGGTTCGAGGAACGGAGGAAGAAGGAGTAATCAATGAGTTAGCCGTTCGTTCCATGGCAAAGGCAATATATTCAACAAAAAACATTGGACATTATGGCTTAGGTTTTAAAAATTATACTCACTTTACATCACCAATAAGACGATATGCAGATTTATTGGTTCACAGAGTATTAGATAAAGCATTGATCTCAAAATCCGGCAGGAATTATTCTCTTGAACAATTAACTAAAATTTGCGAACATATTTCAGCAACAGAACGAACAGCCATGGAAGCCGAGCGTCGTTCAGTTAAACTGAAACAAATTCAATATTTGCAAAATAAACTGGGTGAAGAGTTTCACGCAGTTATTTCGGGAGTTGTAAATTATGGCATTTTTGTTGAATTAACAGATATTTTAGCCGAAGGTCTGATTCGTGTGAGAGATTTGGAGGGAGATTTTTATGTTTTGGATGAGAAAAAATATTCATTAATTGGTAAGAGAACAAAAAAACAATTTCGGCTGGGAGATAAAATTACTGTAAAACTTGTTCGCGTGGATGCAGATAATCTTGAATTGGATTTTATTACCAGCAATAGTGAATTACTTAAATGATAAAATCAATTATTAAAATACTTGTCTTGATTTTTATAGTGCAGATAAGTCTGTTTGCGCAATTTGGTAAAAATAAAGTGCAGTATAAATATTTTGATTGGTATTATATCCAAACAAAACATTTTGATATTTACTTTGCAAACAAAGGGGAAACACTTGCTGAATTTACTGCACACGCTGCTGAGGACGCTTTGGCAAAAATTCAGGAAAGTTTTAAATATTCTTTAAACAACCGGGTCACGGTTATTATTTACAATTCTCAGAATGATTTCCAGGAAACAAATGTTACGGATAGCTATTTAACTGAGGGAATAGAAGGCTTTACTGAATTATTCAAAAACAGAGTTGTAGTTCAATTTCACGGATCGTACAAACAATTTCGCCACTTAATTCATCACGAGTTGGTTCACGCGGTGATGAATGATATGTTTTACGGCGGATCTCTCCAGAATATAATAGCTAATAATATTACGGTTCAGATACCTATTTGGTTCAGCGAAGGGATGGCTGAGTACCAGGCACTTGGTTGGGATGAAGATACTGATATGTTCATCAGGGATGCTGCCATAAATGAATATCTTCCTGATGTTCAAAGGTTATCGGGTTATTTTGCTTATCGTGGTGGTCAGGCAGTTTTTTATTATATCGCCAGAAGATATGGTAAAGAAAAAATTAGCGAGCTGATTAATGCTTTGAGAAGTCTTGGAAATGTTGATGCTGCATTCAAGCAAACTATCGGTTTAAATATTAAAGAGTTTAATGAGAGATGGAAGAAGGATATTAAACGTGTTTACTGGCCTGATGTTGAAATAACTCAGGATCCCGATGAGTTTGCAAAGCGTCTAACAGATCCGGACGGAGATGAAGGATTTTATAATACCAGTCCGGCGATTTCTCCCCAGGGTGATAAAATTGCATTTATAACAAACCGTGATTTCTTTTTCAGCCTTTATATAATGGATGCAAATACAGGTGAGATTATTACAAGACTGGCAGAGGGAAACAGATCTCCAAATTTTGAAGAGTTAAATATTTTGACTCCCGGTTTAACCTGGTCACCGGATGGTTCGAAGATTGCAATTGCTGCTTTGAGCCATGGTTACGATATTGTTTACATTTTTGATGTTGAAGAAGAGGATTATATTACTCTTCCAATTAAGATGGATGGAGTTCAGAGCGTTAGCTGGTCATGGGATGGAAAGTACCTCGCTTTTGTCGGACAAACTACCAAGACAAACAGATATTTACACTTACAACATTGAAACAAAAGAGATTAAAAATTTAACTAACGATATTTTTACTGATAAAGACCTTTCCTGGTCTTATGACGGTAAGACCATATATTTTTCATCAGATAGAAACAGTTATAAAAATATTGAAGAAGCCCCCGATGGATTTAAGATTTACAAGCACGATTATTCCCAATTGGAAATATATGCTATAGATGTTGAAACCAGTCAGGTAAAACGAATAACTGATTTACCTAACAGTGATGAAACATCGCCAATTGTTAGTCCGGATGGCAGCCAGATATTATTCATTTCGGATCTTAATGGTATAAATAATATTTACAGAAAAAATCTTGTTTTCTCTTCTACAGATATTTTGGTAAATGACATTAAAGATATTAAACCTGAACCAGTAACAAATTCTCAATCAGGTTTGTATCAGATATCAGCTTCAAAGGATGGTAAGAAGCTGGCATTCTCCTCGTTATATAAATCTTCGTTTAATATATTTCTATTGAACAATCCTTTTGATTCCGAACTTGATTTGAAGGAATTACCATTAACTAAATTCAGGCAAGGCAAGTTGGACCTGGATGCCCCCCGACTGGATTTTTCTAAAAAAGACAAAGACATTACTGCTGATAAAGAGGCTGCAGCCGATTCTTCTGATTTTGATCCATCAATGTTCTTCAGTGGTAGCTTTGTTGACTCAACCAAGAATTATGGAGATTCTGTTACAGTTGATTTTGGTAATTATGTTTTTGGAACAGAAAAAGTCATTGCTACAAAAGATGAAGATGAAAACAGCTCATTCAATTCTATAGATAATCTGGATGACGTCGGCAATTTTAAGGTTAATAAGTACAGGATCAACTTCGCTCCCGATCTGATATATGCCAACGCTGCCTATAGCACTCTATATGGTTTAATAGGAACAACAGTTATTTCTTTCAGCGATGTGCTGGGCAATCATCGTTTGATTGGAGTTACGGGGTTACAAATTGACTTGAAGAACAGCGATTATGGACTGGCTTACTACTATCTTGCAAAAAGAATTAACTGGGGCATTGAAGGATTTCACACAGCAAGGTTCGTACGGTTACTTAGATATGACCCCCGTGGGTTTTTAACTTCTAACTTATTCCGTTATAGAAATTTTGGTGTTTCAGGTTCAGCAAGTTTTCCTTTGAACAGATTTTATAGATTTGATTTTGGAGCCAGCGTGTTAAATGTTACTGGTGAAAATCTCGACAATATTTTAGAGCCAGCAGAAAATGTAACATTCACTATCCCACAGGTGAGTTTTGTTCATGATAATGTTTTGTGGGGTTATACTGCGCCTATTCAGGGTACCAGATATCGTTTTGATGTCTTTGGTAACCTCGGAGTAACAGATCCGAATAAGAGCTTTTACTCTATAATTGGTGATATGAGAACGTATCTTAGATTTTTCTATGATCATTCCCTTGCATTAAGAATTTCAGGCGGCTATTCTGGTGGTGAAAACCCTCAGAGATTTTTCATCGGTGGTACTGAAAACTGGATAAACAGAACTTTTGCTACTACTGAAATCCCGATTGAATCTGCATCAGATTTTGCATTTCTTACTGCTGTTCTTCCTTTGCGTGGTTACGATTACTCTGAGCGTATCGGAACCAAATATGTTCTTGCTAATATGGAATTGCGATTTCCGCTTATTCGCTATCTGCTCACAGGAGGTTTACCGCTGCTATTCAACAATATTATTGGAGTAGCTTTTGTTGATGCGGGGACAACCTGGTATGACAACAACAAAATCAGCCTGTTTTCAAGAAACTCGAATGGAAATATTATCACTGATGATTTACTTGTGGGAACCGGTGTAGGAGCAAGAGTATACTTCTTGTATTTCCTGCTTCGCTTCGATGTTGCCTGGGCTTATAATATTGAAGGATTTTCCAGCCCTAAATTTTACTTCTCTTTGGGTGCAGATTTTTAGTAGTATTTTAGAAACTAATCAGTCTGCTCTACACACTTTATCTATAAATTAAAATCAACTATTATTTCTTATCATCCTTGCCGGTACTTTTATCGGTGATCGATGTTTTATTTTCAGCATCTTTACTTTTCTTGTTTTGAGGTGAATTGCTTTTATAATCTGTTTGGTAAAAACCGCTTCCCTTAAATATTGGGCCCGCTCCTGTTCCTATCATCCTTTTCAGAATTCCTCCGCATTGCGGACAAACGGTCAATGGTTCAGCACTCATGGGTTGAAAATATTCAAAAGTGTGATTGCAGCTAGAACATTTATAGTCATATGTTGGCATAATTTAACCTTACTTAAACAAAAGTGATTTATTCAGTTAAGTGAATTTAGTTTTTTTTCTCTAAATTTGATTACTAATATCAAAAGTGGATTCAAACCAAAATGAATAATATTAAAAATATATATATAAACCGAAGTAAAATTGTTTATTCTTTCCTGATATTTTTAATATTAATTACCTTCAGTAGCTGCTTAAATTATTATCAGGAAGTAACCCTTTACCCTGATGGCTCAGGCAAGATGCGAATTGATTATTGGATGAAGTTTGTCAATGAAGAAAGTGAAAAGGTTGTCGACAACTTAGGTATCTTCAATCCTGATTCAATACGATCAGGGTTCCAATCTATTTACAGTAAGGTTGAAAATGTAAACGTTTACAGGGATACGACCGATCTTACAACACATGCAATAATCGATATCTCATTCACTCATATTGACTCTCTAAACAAGATGAAAGTGTTTTCTGAGTACAACTTTTCGTTTGTAGAGAAGACGGGTGGTCAGATATTATTCAGCCAGTTTATACCTCCTATTGCAACCGGTTTTGGTATAGATGCGAGCACTTTCAGCGTTACCTACAAGTATACAATCCCTGGAGAGATTTTAAGTCATAATGCGCATCAGGTATCCGGAAAATCGCTTACCTGGCGTTATAACCTATCCGAAATTGGGGGTGGGAAAACAATTTCAGTGACTTTCCAGCCATATAAGCTTAAAGAAACCCCGGTTTGGATTTACTTTTTATCCGGGGCCGTTTTATTGCTTGTTATATTCTTTTTATTGAAAAAAAGAAAAAGTTGAACGATTTCACATCTTGAAATTACTATTATAGTTATAGTATTTTGTTGACTTAACTATAGGCTTTGCATATATTTGTTCTCTATCTTTTTAACGAAAAACCAAGTTTTTATGACAACGAACGATTATATGGTTTTTGCCGGTGGTTCTAATATTCCACTTGCAGAAAAAATCGTTTCCAGAATTGGTAAACCTCTGGGAATGATCGAATTGAAAAGGTTCAGAGATGGTGAAATTTGGGTTAAGTATGGGGAGAATATCCGCGGATTGGATGTTTTCATTATTCAGTCAACCAATCCCCCGGCAGATAATTGGTTGGAATTATTAATAATGATTGATGCGGCAAAGCGTGCATCGGCTAATACGATTACTGCTGTTATTCCTTATTTTGGTTATGCCAGGCAGGATAGAAAAGATCAGCCTAGAGTTGCTATATCAGCAAAACTGATGGCTAATCTAATTACTTTTGCAGGAGCGGATCGCATTGTAACTATGGATTTACATGCCGCACAAATCCAGGGATATTTTGATATTCCTTTTGACCACCTTTATGGATCCTCAGTATTCAGAGGCAGGATTGAGATGCATAAAAAGAATCTTGTTGTAGTCTCGCCTGATGTTGGTGGTATAAAGATTGCCAGAGCTTATGCTAAAATGCTCGATTGCAGCCTGGTTGTTATTGATAAACGCAGACCAAAACAGAATATTACCGAAGTTATGAATGTGATTGGTGATGTGGAAGGTAAGGATATTTTAATTGTTGATGATCTTATTGATACTGCCGGAACATTTGTCGGGGCAATTGAAGCATTAAAGGAAAAAGGTGCTCTGGATATTTATGGTGCAATTACACATCCTGTTCTCTCAGGTAATGCACTGGAAAGAATAAGTAATTCTCAAGTTACAAAGTTGTATGTAACTGATACAATAAATATTGCAGGAATCGAGCAGGAAAAGAAAATACAGGTAATCACTTCTGCTGATTTATTTGCAGAAGCAATTCGTCGAACGTATCATAACGAATCTATTAGTTCATTATTTAATATTGATAAAGGTTAACAGGAGTTCTAACTTAAATGGAAACAACAGCGTTAAAAGCATTAGAAAGAAAAGATTTTACCAAATCTGAAACAAAAAGAATCAGAAATGAGGGATTCATCCCCGGAGTTTTTTATTCAAAAAATAATCAACCAATTCATATAAATGTTGCTGACAAAGCTATTAATCCACTTGTATTTACTTCCAAAACTCATCTTATTTCACTTGTGTTAGAAGGACACGATGAATATGAGTGCATCATCAAAGATGTTCAGTTTGACCCCGTGACGGACAGGGTAATTCATTTTGATCTTCTTGGATTAACAAAAGGTGAAAAGATTACGCTCGAAGTTCCCATTCAGCTCGTTGGTTCTCCGATTGGAGTTAAGGAAGGTGGCGTTATTCAGCATGTTATGCATAAGGTTGAGATTGAATGTTTACCGCGTAATATTCCCGAGCATCTAGTTATAGATATATCTGGTTTAAATCTGAATGATTCAATTCATATTAGTGACTTAAAGTATGAAGATATAGAATTTATTGATTCTCCGGAATCGATGATAGTTCAGGTAACTCATGCTAAGATTAAGGAAGAAGTTGCTCCTGCAGAAGTCGTCGAAGAAGAACCTACAGAACCTGAGGTGATTTCAAAGGGTAAACAAGAAGAAAAAGAAGAAGAAGAATAAAAATTCCTGTTTGCATTGCGGGTAGTATTTGGAATAGGAAATCCCGGCATTCGGTATGGAAATACCAGACATAATGCCGGATTTTTATTGCTAGATTATTTTGCACAAAAGAAATCGCTTAGATTTACAGAAACCAGCGGTGAATATTTCCAGGCTTCAGGTAAGATTAATGATCTGGATTATGCTCTTATTAAGCCATTCACGTACGTTAACAATAGCGGTATAGCAGCCAGACAACTTTTTAATAAATATAATCTTGCTCCTGAAAATTTTCTCGTTGTATGTGATGATACGAATTTAAAGAATAATGTTTTGCGAGTGCGCCTATCAGGGGGCGATGGCGGGCATAACGGACTGAGTTCAATTATATATCATCTGGTAACAGATCAGTTCCCAAGAATAAGAATTGGTATTGGTAGCAATCCTGCTGATGAGGATCTTGCCGACTACGTGCTATCCAAATTTTCAAAAAGTGAATTAGAAGAGATACAGAACACATTTAATAAAGGTATTCAACTGATTGAAGAATTTGTAATTGGGGGAAGCAAAAAGATGCTTGAGGCAAATAGTATATTAATGAAATCTGAAAATCAAAATAATTCTACTACAAATATTTAACTACTACGGGAGAAAATTATGCCATCATTCTTCTATATTATTCCTCTTTTCGGAGTTATAGCACTTTTATTTACTTTTTTCAAATCTGCCTGGATAAATAAAAAAGAACCCGGCACCGATAAAATGAAGAAAATCGCCGGCCACATCTCTGAAGGTGCGATGGCTTTTCTTAAATCTGAATATAAAATACTTTCTATTTTTGTTGTCTGTGTCGCAATACTGCTTGCAGTTTCTGCAGATACTGATGATTCCTCTCCTTTAGTTGCTGTTTCTTTTATAGCCGGTGCTTTATGCTCGGCCCTGGCAGGGTACATAGGAATGAGAGTGGCAACAAAAGCAAATGTCAGAACTACCAATGCTGCAAGAACTAGTTTAGGTAAAGCTCTTGAAATAGCTTTTGCTGGTGGCTCTGTTATGGGTATGGCTGTTGTTGGGTTGGGTGTTCTCGGATTAGGAACTTTGTTTATTATTTATGGTGATATGTTCGGAGTTGATAATATCCACAACCTTCAAAAAGTAATTACGGTGATAACTGGATTTTCTTTTGGAGCCTCATCTATTGCACTGTTTGCGCGTGTTGGTGGAGGTATTTATACAAAAGCTGCTGATGTTGGTGCAGATCTCGTTGGAAAAGTCGAAGCAGGAATTCCTGAAGATCATCCGCTCAACCCCGCTACTATTGCTGACAATGTGGGTGACAACGTAGGTGATGTTGCCGGAATGGGTGCAGATCTTTTTGAATCTTATGTTGGTTCTATAATCGGAACAATGGTACTTGGTGCGGCATTCTTCGGTTTACCCGAATTCGACGGAAACTTTAACGGGCTAGGTGCAATTTTTCTTCCTCTCGCAATTGCAGGTGCAGGAATAATAATGTCAATATTCGGGACATTATTTGTAAGAGTTAAAGAAGGTGGTGATCCTCAAAAAGCTCTAAACTATGGAGAGTTTGGTTCATCATTCCTGATGATCATTGCTTTGTATTTCATAATAGACTGGATATTACCTGCTCAATGGACTTATGACGATCCATTATACGGAATTTCTTATCAAATAACTTCCCTGAATATTTTCTTTGCTACTGTAATTGGTTTACTTGCCGGAGTGTTGATCGGAGTGATAACTGAGTTCTTTACAGGATTTGAAAAACCGCCGGTAAAATCAATAGCTAGACAGTCTTTAACCGGCAGTGCAACAAATATAATCGCTGGTCTCAGTAATGGTATGTTTTCAACAGCACTACCAATTATTATCATTGCAGTTTCGATTATAGCTGCATTTTATTTCGGCGGCTTATATGGAATTGCAATAGCTGCTGTTGGGATGCTCTCAAATACAGGTATTCAGTTAGCAGTTGATGCGTATGGTCCTGTTTCGGATAATGCAGGTGGTATCGCAGAAATGTCGAGTCTTCCGAAAGAAGTTAGACAAAGAACTGATAGGCTCGATGCAGTTGGAAATACTACTGCTGCAATAGGGAAAGGATTTGCGATCGGGTCCGCAGCGTTAACAGCCCTGGCTTTATTTGGCGCTTTTATGATGGCTGCAAATATCAAATCAATTGATATCTCAAAGGCAGGTGTAATGGCTGGATTATTTGTTGGCGGTATGCTTCCGTTTTTATTTTCAGCATTAGCTATGAGTGCTGTTGGAAAAGCAGCTATGGCTATGATTGAAGAAGTTCGAAGACAGTTTAAAAATATTCCTGCTCTTACAAAGGCACTTGAAATTATGAAAAAATATCAAGGCAAAGAACAATCAGAATGGTCAAAAGAAGATATCAAAACATTTGAAGAAGCCGATGGAGTTGCGGAATATGGAAAGTGTGTTGCTATTTCAACTCAGGCAGCAATTAGAAAAATGGTTATTCCCGGCTTACTGGCAGTGTCGACTCCAGTGGCGGTCGGCTTTGGAGGTGGACCTGAAATGCTTGGTGGTCTTTTAGCTGGTGTTACGGTAACAGGGGTTTTAATGGCAATTTTTCAGGCAAATGCAGGTGGAGCCTGGGATAATGCTAAAAAAATGTTCGAAAGTGGTTATGAAATAAATGGTGAAAAGTATTTTAAAGGCTCCGATCCCCATAAAGCAGCCGTTGTTGGGGATACTGTTGGCGATCCGTTTAAGGATACATCTGGTCCATCATTAAATATTTTAATAAAATTAATGGCGGTAATTTCACTTGTTATTGCCCCATTAATTAAATAGATTTGTCGCCCAAAAGAATATTTTTAACAACCCTG
The DNA here is from genome assembly GCA_963699475.1 of uncultured Ignavibacteriaceae bacterium. GTDB lineage: Bacteria > Bacteroidota > Ignavibacteria > Ignavibacteriales > Ignavibacteriaceae > IGN2. The sequence continues at coordinate 563,829 of CAVOUA010000004.1, forward strand.
CTTCTTGCAAAAATATTGCAGGAGGCCTTAAGTCCATAGGGAGGTAGTTTTCTAAATGAACAAACGTGTATACGAAAGTGCCATTCTTATAAATGCTGCACTTGATGATGAAACGATAAAAAATCTTATCGGCAGAGTAAAAGAAACAATTACCACCAACGGTGGTGAGATAGTCGAAGTAGAAGATTGGGGAAGAAAAAGACTTGCTTACCAGGTTAAGAAAAGCAAGATTGGTTATTATACTATCTTCAGATTTAATTCCCTCCCGGATCTCGTTCCAAAACTTGAAAGATATTATCAGTTAGATGAAACTATTTTAAGATATCTGACTATTACCCTCTCAAAAGAAGCACTTGAACAAATTGAAATTGATAAATCTCTGTTGCCTCAATTAGTTGAAGAAGTGGAACAAATACCCGTAGTTCCTCCAGAAGAAGCTGATGAGGATGAGGTAGAGACTGCTGTAAAAGACGAATAAACATTAACCAATGATAGGATGGAGGATTAAACCATGGCCGAATTGAAAATGCCGGAAATTAATTATGTGATAGTTGCTGGCAATTTAACAAAAGACCCAATCTTCAGAGAAACTACGAATAAAACCCCCGTTGTAAATTTCTCGTTAGCTTCAAACAGAAGATTCAAAGACAGTACGAATCAATGGCAGGAGGATGTGTGCTATGTTGGCATTGTTGCATGGAATAAGCTAGCAGATAGTTGTAAGGAAAGACTAAAAAAAGGTTCCGCTGTTTTAGTAGATGGTGAATTGCAAAGCAGGACGTGGAAAACAGATGATGGACATAACCGCAGCATAGTTGAAATCAAAGCAAGAAGAATTCAATTTCTTAATAAGAGAGCAAAATTTGTTGATACTGAAACCGCAGGTGTAGAGGATGAAGATAATGCTATTGTTGCTGAAGAAAATGATACAGATTACACCGAGGATTCTTTCGATAAATTTTTATCAAATGAAGAATCAGATTTAATGAAGGATAAATAAAAATGATGACACCAAAAAAAGATATTAAAACAAAAAAGATATGCCGCTTTACGCAGGCGAAAATCAAATATATTGATTATAAAAATGTTAAGCTGCTTCAAAAATTTGTGTCTGAGCAGGGAAGAATAATTCCCAAACGAATTACCGGAACAAGCTCAAAATATCAAAGACAGCTTGCTATTGCAGTCAAAAGAGCCCGGCATATGGCTTTATTACCCTATGTTTCAGAAAGCATCAGATAGTTTTAAAGGAGTTATAAGATGAAAGTAATACTAAGACAAAATTATGAACCGCTTGGACAGGTAGGCGAGGTTGTTGATGTCAAAGATGGTTATGCTCACAATTTCCTCCTGCCGAGAAAGATAGCATACATTGCTCTTGATGGAAATTTAAGAGCCCTTGAAGATGAGAAAAAAGCTGTACTTAAAAAAGTTAAGCACGAATTGCAGGCAGCTGAAACTTTAGCAACTGAATTAGAAAAAGTCTCTATTACTATCCCTGTTCAGGTTGGTGAAGAGGATAAGATTTTCGGTACTGTTACTTCGCAGATGATAGCAGAAAACCTTAAAGAGAAGGGATACGAGATTGATAAAAGAAAAATTGAAATTGAAGAAGCCATTAAGACACTTGGCATTTACAGCGTAAATGTTAAACTTCATCCAAGTGTAAGCGCAAAAGTGAAAGTTTGGGTTGTAAGAGAGTAGACGTTTTTGCATTCAGACAAAAAAAGGGAAGCAATTTGCTTCCCTTTTACATTTTAAAGATTATGTTAATCTCAATTAACTTTAATTTTTTTCTCCCTGATCATTTTAGCAAGATCAGCTGTTCCGTTTTTGCTGATAGTTTTCAATGCTTTTGCTGATAATTTTACACTAACCTCGCGGTTTAATTCCTGAACCCAGATTTTTTTCTTCTGCAAATTGGGTAAAAATCTTCTTTTAGTCTTGTTATGAGCATGGGAAATACTGCTTCCATATCGTGGTCCGATACCTGAAACCTGACATTTTCTGGCCATATTAACTCCTTTAAAATCAATAACTATGAAATTTTGAGCGCTAAATATAAAGATTTTTTCCTTAAACAAAACAATATTTTTACTTTGTTTTTACACTATTTATGGCACTATTAAATGTTAATTTTGAATTGCTAAATTCAATCATAATTCTATCTTAGGTTTAGTATTTTACTTCTTATCTAAAATTATTTACCCTGGAAATATTTCGAGGTATACAATGGAATATTATGAATTACATCCCGTAAATCCGGAACTTAGATATATAAATAAAGCTATTAAAATTCTTCAGGATGGTGGTGTTATTATATATCCGACCGATACTGTCTATGGAATCGGATGCGATATTTTCAATAAGCAGGCACTGGACAGAGTTAAGGAGATTAAAAGTAATCCTGACATAAAATTGTTAAGCTTCATTTGTCCTGATCTTAAGGATATTGCGAAGTACGCTAAAGTTTCAGATTATGCATACAAGACAATGAAACGTCTTTTACCTGGTCCTTATACTTTTATTTTGCCAGCTGCAAAGAATGTCCCTAAAAAATTATGGAGTAAGAGAAAAACTGTTGGAATAAGAATTCCTGATCATCCGGTTGCTTTGAAAATTGTTGAAGGATTGGGGAACCCCATTGTTAGTACAAGTACAACTACACGTAAAGGTGAATTAATTCTTGATCCACTTGAAATAAAATCAGTTTTTAATTTTCAGGTAGATCTGATGCTCGCATCTGGAAACCTGAGCGGAAAACCATCAAGTGTGATTGACCTTAGTGATGAAGAACCTGTAATTGTAAGAGAGGGTGCAGGCGATATAAGTATTTTTGCTTGACTATTTGCCTTTCCTGTAAACCTGCGTTGATGAAGCTTGCGCTAAGGGAGTTAAAATTATCTGGTTGATATTAACTTCTTTTGGTCTGGTTGCACAAAACAGAACAGCTTCTGCCACATCTTTTGGGCTTAATGGTTTTAATCCCTGATAAACATTTTTTGCTCGTTCCTTATCTCCTCTGAATCTGACCAAACTAAACTCGGTTTCTACCATTCCAGGATCTATGCTCGTTACTTTTATTCCTTTATCCAAAACATCTAACCTAATTGACTGACTGAGAGCTTTAACTGCAAACTTGGTTGCAGCGTAAATATTTCCGTTGGAATAAACCTCATGCCCGGCAGTTGAACCTATGTTTATAACATGTCCCTTTTTTCTTTTAACCATCAGCGGAACTACATGTCTTGTTACGTATGCAAGGCCCTTAATGTTGGTATCGATCATTTCATCCCAATCTTCTTTTTTCCCCTCGTAAATTTTATCAAGTCCTCTTGAAAGTCCGGCATTATTAATAAGGATATCAATCTTTTTCCAATTATTCTCCAAAGAGTTAATTACTTCCTCAACCTGGTCATAATCCCTTACATCAAGCTTTAAACATTTTACTCTTATTCTGATGTTCCTTCTCTAATTTTTTTGCAAGTAGTTTTTAATCGTTCTATTCTTCTGGCTGATAAAATCAAGTTGGATTTTTCTCTTGCAAAAACTTCAGCACAGGCTTTGCCAATACCAGCAGAAGCACCGGTGATAAATGTAATTTTCCTTTTTAATAGATTCATATTAAAACTCTAAAATTGAATAACTAATTAGACAAAGTTAAAAATAATTGAAATGAGAATTAATTTTAGCAGGTAAAATTGATATTCAGCTAAAAACTCCTGATATTTTTTCACCACACTTCTTGCAGTTTCCATTTATCAAATTATTCGATATCACCGAATGCCAGTCCCTTTTAATAAGCTTTTCATAACAATTAGGACAGTATGTAATTTGTCCTTCTTTGTTATGAACATTGCCTACATAGCAATACTTAATTCCCATATTCATTGCAATCTTTCTTGCTCTTGTCAGAGTCTTTTCGGGAGTTCTTTCTTTATCTCTCATTTTAAAGTCAGGATGGAAAGCAGTGAAATGCAATGGTACGCTATCACCAAGATTCTTTAGTATCCATTCGCATTCCTGTTTAACTTCTTCAGAAGAATCGTTTTCATCTGGTATCAGAAGAGTTGTGATTTCAATCCAGACATCTGTTTCGTTTTTTAACCAGACGAGAGTATCCAATACATCATTAAGGTGTGAGTAAGTATTCTTCCAGTAAAATCTCTCTGTAAATCCTTTCAGGTCAACGTTCACTGCATCAACGTATTTGTAAACATCTTTTCGAGCTTCTTTATCAATATATCCTGCTGTTACCATCACTGATTTAATTCCCTCTTCTCGTGCAATCTTTGAAATATCAATTACATACTCGCCGAAAATTGTTGGATCGTTATATGTAAAAGCAATTGAAGGTGTATCGTACCTTTTGGCGAGATTAACTACATCTACAGGAGAAGCTTCAAGAGAGTTAAGATCGTCCAGTTTTGCTTTGCTCATTGACCAGTTCTGGCAGAACTTACAGCCAAGATTACAACCTGCTGTTCCAAAACTTAAAATTGTTGAGCCGGGGAGAAAATGATTCAGAGGTTTTTTTTCTATCGGATCAACCGCAAAACCGGTTGGTCTTCCATATCCAATTGAATAAAGTTTTCCATCGAAGTTCTGCCTGATAAAACAAAAGCCCGGTTGCCCATCGCCAATTTTGCAATAGCGTGGACAGAGTGTGCAGAGTATTTTATCTTCCTCAGTTGGTTCCCACCATTTTGCTAATACTTTGTTCATAGTAAAACAAGTTTAACATTAATTATAAAATTTCAAAATGTAAGAAATCGCTTCTGCCTTTCTCAGAGAATGGTGCGCGTGATAAAAATATAACAAGGTCACCTTTATTAACAAACCCGGCATTCAATATTAAATTTTTTGCGTCTTCGATAGCTGCGTGCTGCTTATCAATTTTATCAATAAAAAGTGAATTGACTCCCCAGCGAAGACACAAATTATTCATTGTTTCAAAGCTATCAGATATCGCAATAATTTTTGCAGCAGGGCGGAATTTTGCTAAACCTCTTGCAGCTCTGCCTTTATAGGTAAAAACAACAATAGCATTTGCTTTAATCTGTTCAGCTACTGAAGTAATTCCTTTCAGAACCGAATCAAACAAATTTTCTTCAAATGCTTCTGGCACCTGGAATTTAATATTTTCGTTAACGAAATAATGATGCTCGGCATTAAGAATAATTTCGTTCATCATTTCCACCGTTTCAACCGGAAACTTACCAACGGAAGTTTCTCCGCTAAGCATAACGACATCGGTTCCATCCCAAACAGCGTTTGCCACATCTGCTGCTTCTGCTCGTGTTGGAATTGGTGAGTGAATCATTGACTCAAGCATTTGAGTAGCAGTAATAACCAGCTTACCGGTTTCATTACATCGTTTGATTATTTCTTTTTGAATTACCGGAACTTTAGCCAGCGATAATTCAACACCCAGATCACCGCGTGCAACCATAATTCCATCAGCTACTTTTAATATTGACTCGAAAGAATCAATCGCTTCCTTCTTCTCAATCTTTGCAATTACAGGTATTGCCTTTCCTTTTTTGCTCAGCCAATCTTTCAATTGAATTATATCCTCTTCTTTACGTACAAATGACAGAGCAATGTAATCAACTGGCTTGTCACTTAGGAATTCTAGATCTTCAAAATCTTTTTTCGTGATGGATGGAGTTGAAAGCTTCATTCCGGGAAGATTCATTCCTTTTCGTGGAGAAAGAATCCCGCCATTTTCAATGTCACACACTACTGAACTTTTTTTCTTCCTAATAATTTTTAATCTGATCAGACCATCGTTAATCAGAATCAGGTCTCCAACTTCAGCATCAGTATTTAATTTTTTATACGAAGTTGAAATGTTTTTTTCGTTACCAATGATCTCATCAATAGTTATCTCAATTTGATTGCCTGAAAATATTTCTATCTGAGGTTCTTTTAATTCACCAATCCGGATTTTTGGCCCCTGAATATCTGCAAGAATTGCGAGTGGAGAATTCAATTCAGTGCGTACTGTGTGAATGTTCTCAAAAATTGATGAAAAAAAACTATAATCACCATGGGACATATTCAGCCGGATGGCGTCAACACCGGAGGAAATCAGCTGTTTTATTTTTTCCACACTTGAAGTCTGCGGACCAAGCGTTGCAAGTATTTTTGTTTTTCCCGAATTATTATTCAAGCAGTTTATTTCCTTCTCTTTTTTCTTGTGGTTTTAGAATTATCATCTTTAATTGCACGGGATTTTTTATACATTTCTTTCAGCTTTTGCTCGACGAGGTCGAACACAGAATTTTTTTCGTAGCCTTTTGGAGTTTTCTTACCTGCTTTCACTCCCGTTAAAATTTCTATGCCTTCCTCAATTCTTGATATCGTGTGGATGTGAAACTGTTTATTTTTTACAGCTTCAATAACTTCCTCGCTTAACATTAATTCTTTAACATTTTGAATTGGAATAATGACACCCTGTTTGCCAGTCAATCCTTCATGTTTACAGACTTCAAAGAAACCTTTAATCTTTTCATTCACACCACCGATTGGCTGAACATCACCTTTCTGATTCAACGAACCAGTGACAGCAATTCCTTGCTTAATTGGTAAACCGGAAAGTGTGGAAAGCAAAGCATAAATCTCGGCACAGGAAGCACTGTCCCCATCAACCGTTCCATAGGATTGCTCAAACACGAGATTGACATTGAATGCAAGTGGAATATCCTGTCCAAACGTTTCCTTGAAGTAACCGGAGATAATCAGAACTCCTTTGTTGTAATGCCTTCCGCTCATACCTGCTTCGCGTTCAACATTAATTATGTTACCACTTCCTAGTGAAACTGTTGCAGTAATTCTAGTTGGTCTTCCGAAGGAATAAAAATCAGCTTCATAAACTGCCAACCCGTTTATCTGTCCAATCCGTTCCCCTTTAGTATCCATCAAGAACGTGCCGTCTTCATACATCTCAGATATTTTTGATTCAAGCATTCCGTGACGGTCGACAGCATTTTTGTATGCTTTTTTTATATGTTCTTCATTTACGGAATCAAAACCATCATCAATAGCCCAGAAATTTGCTTCCCGAGCGATATCGGCAATTTTTGAAAAGCGAGTTGTCAATTTATTTTTTTGCCCGGCAAAGACGGCAGACAATTCCATCAGATATGCGATTGCAGATTTATCAAACTCCTTCAGTTTTTCTTCTTTGATTAATTTTTTAATCACACGTGCATATTCTGTTAAAACTTTATCTGATCGTTTTATTTCATAATCAAAATCAGCTTTTACCTTGAACATTTTCTTGAAATCATATTCATACCCAGAAAGCAAAGTATAAATGTGCTGGCTTCCTATTAAAATCACTTTCAGTTCGATGTCTATCGGTTCTGGCTTAAGTGTCGATGTTGACGTCTGGAAAATTGTCGGTGAATCCTGAAACTCAAGCTTATTGTACGTTAAAACTCTTTTTAAAGTTTTCCAGACGCCCGGTTCTTCAAACAAGTGCATAACATTCAGCACTATGTAACCGCCGTTTGCCCGTAAAAGAGAACCAGATTTAATATTTGTGAAATCACTGAAAAAACTTCCTCTGCCGTCATTGATTCTTTCTATAGCTCCAAAAAGATTTGAGTATGTAGGAGAAGTTTCAATGATTATAGGACATTCATTTGTATCTGAGTTATCAAGAATGATATTCACGTTATATTCTTTAAAGTAGTCAATTATAAATCCTGCCTCAGTTGATTCACCCAGGGGCTTGGCACCCTTAAATGCCTGAATGTTTTCCAAAATGTTTTTTTCAACTTGCTCGAGGAAGTCAACGACCTTAGGAGTATTATATTTTTCCTGAAGGTTATCAATGATTCCTTTTACAACATTTACAATGCTGCCTCTTTCAAGTGTTTGCAGCTTTTCCTGGAACTCTTCACTCGCCTTTAATCCCTTCTTAAAGAGAATCTGAAGCTCATGCTGATGGTCATTATATTTTTTTATCAACTCCTGTGCTTCTTCCTGAGTAATATTTCCTTGTTCAATCTGTTCATTCAACTGGAAAACAGGTACAGGTTTATCTTTTATAATGGGCATTATATCAGGACGTGCAATTTCTCCCATTTTAACCTGGCCGAGAGAGAATCCAACTTTTTTCATCTTTGCATCAAATTCCTGCATCAACTCTTGCTCAAGCTGAGTGTAAGCAGAAACTATTTTTTTCTTTCTTTCAAGATAGTCTTCACTTTCTAATGCCTGCGGAATTTTTCTTTTCAGAATTTCAATTGCACGAATCAAGTTTTTTCTGAAGACTTTTGCTTTACCTTTCGGAAAAGTTAAAAGCAAAGGTCTGTCCGGATCTTTGAAGTTATTCACATAAGCATAGTCGGATAACGGCGGGCAATCCGCTCCGATAGTTTCAAGCATTTGCTTAACGGTCGTTGCTTTACCTGAACCCGACATCCCTGCAATAAAAATATTATAACCCGGTGCCCTCATTTCTACACCAAGCTTAATTGCTTTCAGTGCCCGTTCCTGACCAAGTATTCCTTCAATTGGTAACAAGTCTCCCGTAGAGTCAAATTCTAAAATTTCCGGGTCACATTTCCATCTTAAGTCTTCAGGAGAGAGTTCTTTGTGTTTTTGAGCCTTTGGATAAGCCATTTTTTTGCCCATCATTGTTTGAAATTGGTTGGTTTTTTACGATATATGATTGTAAAATCTCGTATCAAAATCTAATTATTATTGATGCGAATATCAAAGAAAGCAAATTCACCTAATGAATCCTGAAACAATTGAAAAAGCCAGAAGTTATTTCCCTTATTTGAATAATGGAATTGTTTATTTCAACCATGCTTCTACAGGACCAATAAGTAAAGTAGTAAGAGAAAGAATCGAAAATTTCCTAAAAGAACGAAGTGAAGAAAAAATTGATGACTACCATGAATTCAAAGATGTAGCCGATGAAACAAAAATCATGATTGCTGAGACGATTAATTGCCTATCAGACAGAATAGCTTTCCTCGACAATACAACTAACGGTATGATCTGGATTGCATCAGGAATCGAATGGAAGCCGGGTGACAGAATAATTTTGAATGATGTCGAGTTTCCCGCAAATGTTTTACCATTCCTTCAACTTAAGGAAAAAGGAGTTGTTGTTGATTTCATAAAATCCACAAACGGAATTGTAACTGCTGAAGAAATAATAGATGCCATCCAGCCTCGAACAAAATTAATTTCAATCAGCTTTGTGCAGTTTCTATCGGGCTATAGAGTTGATCTTGAGAAAATAGGAAAGGCTTGCAAAGAAAAAAGAATTATCTTTTCTGTTGATGCTATTCAAGGTTTGGGTGCAGTCAGGCTGGATGTTGAAAAATATAATATTGATTTTCTTGCCAACGGTACACAAAAATGGCTTTTGGGTTTACAGGGATTGGCTTTTATCTATGTAAGAAAAGAATTACAGAATATGATGAAATCAGCACCGATTGGTTGGCTATCAGTGAAAGATGCGTGGAACCTGCTGGAATTTGATCTCACTACAAAAGAAACCGCTGAAAGATTTCAACCGGGGACATTGAACAACCTTGGTATTTATGGATTCAATGCTTCAATGAAATTATTTCAGGAGTTTGGCTTTGATGAAATTGAAAAACAGGTGTTGAGCAATTCAAAATATTTTATTTATGAACTCGCAAATATTGGTTACAAATCAGCATTGCATTCACTCCCCGAAAAACATTTATCTGGAATTGTTAGCTTTAAGACTGAAAACGGACAAAAAATACTTGATCATTTGATCCAGAAAAAAATAGTTTGCTCATTACGTGAAGGTTACATTAGATTTGCACCACATTTTTACAATACGAAACAAGAGATTGATTTTGTAATTGATAGTTTGAAAAACATCTGAAATCTTTCTCCTAACGAATTAAAACAAAACAGGAAGCAGCATGAATATTTGCGGTAAAATAATATCGATTAGTACAATACTTTTAGCAATTTTATTTGTAAGCATTTTATCAAATGAGGGTTACTCTCAGAAAAAAGAAGAAGTAAGAATAAGTCCCAAAGCAGCTGTGATGCAGACAGTTGGTTTTACTAATGTTACTATCGACTATAGCAGACCCGGTGTTAAAGGCAGAACTATCTGGGGTGGACTCGTGCCTTACAATGCAGTTTGGCGTGCAGGTGCAAACGAAGCAACAAAAATTACTTTCGGCACGGATGTAAAAATAAATGGTAAAAAATTAAAAGCTGGCAGTTACAGTTTCTTTGCTATTCCAACACACAAAAAACTGGACAATAATTTTTAACAAAGTGGCGGACCAATGGGGTGCATTTGAATACAACGATGTTGAGGATGCATTACGCGTTGAAGTTACTCCTGAGAAAGAAAATAACTGCTGGCAGGAATGGCTGGCTTATTCAATAACCAAGACTTCTGATAACACTGCGGTTATAAGACTTGAATGGGAAAAATTAAAAGTTCCTTTTACTGTTGAGGTGGAGATATAAGGAATAAGGTCATTAGGTATAGGGTATAATGTAAATAACTTCGTTCCCTTATAATTTTATACCCTATACCTCAATTTCTCCCACAGTTTTATTCACGAATAATCTTTAACAACTCTTCCGTTTTTTCTTTCATCAGTTTTTCATCACCACGGCTTTCAACATTCAATCGCAGAATTGGTTCTGTGTTGCTCATTCTTAAATTAAATCTCCAATTTGGATATTCAATAGAAATTCCATCCAATTCATCAATTTTTCCATCAGAATATTTCTTTTCTATCTCTTTTATTTTTCCTGCAGGATCATTAATCGTTGAGTTAATTTCTCCTGAGCAAGGATAATCTGCAATCATTTCATCAACCAATTGTGCAAGTGTTTTCTTTTCTTCTGACATCAACTGAAGAATTAAAAGAAAAGGAATCATTCCGCTGTCGCTGTAAGCATTATCCCTGAAATAATGATGGGCAGACATTTCTCCACCATAAATTGAATTTACTTCTCTCATCTTCTGTTTAATAAATGCATGCCCGCTTTTTGAAACAACAGCTTTTCCTCCGGACTTTTCAACAATTTCAACTGTATTCCAGACCAAGTCTTGGATCGTGAACAATTTTTTCTCCGGGATGTTTTTTAAGAATTGATTTTGCCAGCAAGTCCAACTATGTAATATCCTTCAATAAAATTTCCTTTTTCATCAAAGAAGAAACATCTGTCATAATCACCATCCCAGGCAACTCCGAGATCAGCTTTCTCTTTTTTAATTGCTTCAATTGTTGATTTTCTGTTTTCTTCCAGCATTGGATTTGGAACACCGTTTGGGAAATTTCCATCAGGCTCATTGAAAATTTTAATCATTTTTATTGGCAGCTTTGGTTCGAGTGAGTCTAATGACAAGTCCTGCACATCCGTTACCTGCATTCACTACAACTTTTAACGGATTTATTTTTTTTGGATCATAAAACTTTGAAAGGTTATTGATGAAATCATTCATCACATTTTTTTTTGTAACTGTACCTTTTACTTTACTTATTTCACCGAGGTCATTATTCACAATCATTTTTTCCACTTCATTCAATCCGGAATCATATCCAACAGGAACAGATCCTTTACCGACGAATTTCATCCCATTGTATTCAGGAGGATTATGACTTGCAGTTATCATTATTCCGCCGTCAGCATCAAAGTGAGGAGTAGAAAAGTAAATCATTTCGGTTCCGCAAAGCCCGATATCAATTACATCGACACCGCTATCGGACAATCCATTCTTTAAAGCCTCAGAAATTTCAACTGATGATTTTCTAATATCGTACCCAATTACAATTTTTTTAGCACCAAGAAATTTTGAAAAAGCTCTGCCAATTTTATATGCCAGTTCATTATTTAATTCTGAAGGAACTTTGCCTCGAACATCGTATGCCTTAAAGCCTGCGATTTTACTCATATTTTCTCCATTTAAGCTTTATTGTGGATGAATATTTCAAGTACAAAGATATGGATTTTTTCCTCCTGAAGATTCTTATAAGTTTGTTTTCGTGGCAGGAAAAATATGGGGTGAAAAATTTATTAGTGGAATTTTAATTTTGAACTTACTACATTGGCATTACAAATTTTGTGGAGAGCGTTATCGAAACTAAAAATACTGTTAAGTGGCACTTCGCTAAATGCAACAACTCTAAATGTAACTCAATATTCCTGGTAGATCCGGAAGAATCTCAAGGGGAGTTGGGTTATTTGTGTCCCGATTGCAGCAGAAAAACAACTTCATCTCACATTGTTCAGTGCTCAAGCTGTAAAACAGTTTTGAATTTTGTTCGTGCAGCACCAAATGAAGAAAAAGTTGTTTTTAACGTGACCAAGTGTTCACATTGCATCGGAACAATTGAAGATGAATGGGAAGTAGAACCTCTCTATTTTCCGGAATCATACATTTAGTCTGAGCATTACAAAATAATTTTTGCGAGGAAGTTCTTATTTGAACCGGGTGGATTAGTCTATCCGGTTTTTTATTTACATCACACTATCAATCAAGTCGATCAAGATTAATCGGGAGAAGAACTGGAATCTATATGACTATACCACGCAGATTCTGGACAAGTACGTCTGGATTAAAAAGAATGAAATCTTCTTCGGTTACAACAGCTTGCTATTTCTAATGTGCTTTTTCTGAGGTTAAATTATTTCCTTTCGCTGAGGTGAAGTTTCTCAGTATTTTTACATCATCTTATTGTATTTTCTCTACCAGCTACAGGTATAAAATGAAATTTAATTCTGTCCTTTATAAGCTTTTGACACCGCTTACTTTTCTATTTCTATTCTTCTTTCAATCAAATTCTTTTTCTCAGAATGCTGATTGGCTCGATCTTGATACGGTCAAAGCAGGAAAATTTGATACAGGTAAAATGTGGACTTTCGAATATCCACCCACAGAATATTTTGAAGATACCTATGGATTCGAACCAGATGTAAATTGGTACAAGCACGTTCAACTTGCAGCGTTAAAATTTGCTGATTATTGTTCAGCTTCATTTGTTTCTGCTGATGGATTGATTATGACCAATCATCATTGTGCAAGAGAAAGTGTTACTGAAATTATTGGTGATGGAGATAATTTTCATGAAGACGGATTTATTGCGTGGGAACTTTCAGAGGAAATACCTGTGCCGGGATTATTCGTTGAGCAGTGTATTGGTATTGAAGATGTAACAAAAGAAATTCAAAATGCACTTGAATCTGCAAAATCTGACAGCGAGAGACTTGCGATTGAATCAGAAAAAATAATGGAGATCGAGAGTAGGTATAAAAATGATGAAGAATCATTAGCGCAGGTTACTCCCTTATATTTCGGAGGTAAGTACTCACTTTATATCTATAAAAGATACAACGATGTGAGGTTAGTATTTGCACCTGAGTCACAAGCAGGATATTTCGGAGGCGATTATGATAACTTTACTTATCCGAGATACAACCTGGATTGTTCTTTCTTCCGCGTTTATGATAAAAACGGAGAACCTTTAAAAGTTGATAATTACTTTAAATGGAGTGAAAAAGGTGCTGAAGAGGGGGAAGTTGTTTTTGTTCCGGGAAATCCCGGTTCTACTAACAGGCTTAGCACAGTTGCTGAACTCGAGTATGCAAGAGATTACACTTATCCTCAAACAATAAATCTTATTGACGGTTATATTCAGTTTTTGGAAGGTGTAATTAACGAGAACCCCGCTTCATCCAATTATCTTAACGATCAGTTACTTACTTATTATAATTCGAAGAAAGCTTACAGTGGAATGCTTGACGGATTGAGAGATCCCGTATTGATGACTAAGAAACTGGATTTTGAAAATAAGCTAAAAGAAAAAGTTCAAACTGATCAGGATCTAAATGAAAAATACGGCGGCTTGTGGACTGATATAGAAGATGCACTTTCCGAAACGGAAGAATTGACAACAAAACAATCTGCATTGTCATACGATTCTTATGATTCACCTGATTATTTTTTAATTGCCAGCCAGTTGATTCCAATTGCAAATGAATATTATTTATCAAAAACAGATACAAGTGTCAAATACACTGATGAAAATCTAAAAGAATCAGTGGATTTACTTGTCCCTGATGATTTCGATTACGATACAAATAAAAAGCTATTATTAAATAAAATTGAACTTCTTTACGAAATATTTGGAGATGCTGAATTCATAAACAAGTTTACTGATGGTAAAAGGGGAGACAATGCAGTTGAGAATATTCTTTCACGCACAAAATTAAATTCAGAAGAAGAAATATACGATCTTGTAAAAGCAGGACCAGATTCTTTATTAAACAGCGGTGACCCGTTTATTGAATATGTGGCCTACGTTGACAAACAAAATGAAATAATCTCTAATCGATTGAACGAGCTTTCCACAAAACAAATGGCTGCTGATCAAAAACTTGGTGAAGTATTATTTGAAGTTTATGGAACATCAATTCCTCCCGATGCAACCTTTACACTAAGAATTTCTGATGGCGTTGTAAAAGGTTTTCCATACAATGGAACTATTGCACCACCGATTACTACATTTTATGGGTTGTATGATCGTTATTATGCTTTTGATGGAAAATTTCCGTGGAGCTTAAATGAACGCTGGCTGGATCATCCGGAAGAATTTGATCTTTCAACTCCGTTTAATTTTGTTTGTACTGATGATGTTGTCGGTGGAAATTCCGGCAGTCCTATCATTAATAGAAATGCCGAAATTGTTGGCGTTGCTTTCGATGGAAATATCCAGAGTTTACCCGGAGATTTTATTTACGATCCACAGGTCAATAGGTGTGTGGGAGTTGAATCTTCAGGTATGCTGGAAGCAATAAAATATATTTATGAATTTGAAAGACTTGCGGAAGAATTAGTTGGTGGTAAGATTATTGATTAAAATTTGGCAATTGCTTTCCCTTTTATTTAAAAATATCATAAGAATTGTATGTTAAACTACTAACCCAATTTCTTTAAGAAATTGGGTTAGTGTCTAACGCTAAAAAGTGTAAGTAACAAGCAAATGTATTGATGAATACTGCGGTAGTGCATTTGTAAAAGTAATTCCATATTCTGCACCAGCACCTAGTTTAAATCCATCGAGATTAAATCCTCTTAAATCAAATCCACCATTGATGGAAAGAACAACTCCATAATTCCAGTTATCTGTATCACTGAAAGTTCTGTCATTTAATGCCAGCAAACCAACACCTTCTTCTAAAAAATATCCGCTGTCAAAATACTGAGTAGTAACACCTTTAAAAGTTATTCCCTGTATCCAGGGAAAGTATGGCTTCTCAACATTCGGGACGATTGCATTGAAATCCTTTACAAAAATAATTCCTAATCTTGGAAAGACTTCGGAAAAAAGAACCGTGTTAGTTTCAATGAAAAAAGAGGTTGTTACTGCTCCAACTGAAGGAGAATTACTTTTTAAATAGCCTCCCCCGAGAGTTGCACCTGCAGAAAACATAAATTGTGCATTTGCAGTTGCCGAAATTCCTGTGAAAAGAATCAAGTATATCAGTATTCTCATTTGCAAATAAAAATTTTTCAACTAACTTCAGAAATATTATGCTAAAATTATTTATCAACTCACAAAGATAAAGGTAAAAAATGGAGCACACACTATATAATTACAAAGCAATTGTAACTTCTGTTTATGATGGAGATACTTGCACTGTGGATATCGATCTAGGTCTTCATTCCTGGATTCGGGGCGAAAAATTAAGATTGCACAGAATAAATGCACCTGAGCTTAGAGGGGTTGAGAGACCTAAGGGTTTAAAGTCACGTGACTTTTTGAAGAGTAAGATTGAGGGAAAAGAAATTGTAATAGAGACTATTAAGGATAAGAAAGGAAAATATGGACGATACCTAGCAGAAATCTGGCTTGAGGAAAAGAAAGGAAAGTTCACCAATATAAATGATCTGCTGGTTACGGAAGGATTTGCGAAGTATCAGAAGTATTAGTTTTAGATAAATTTTAGACTATATGAGCTAATAAATTATAATTAAGTTTGAACGACAAAAAATTATAACTTAAGAAAAATGGATGTTGAAATACTTTCCCGTCTGCAATTTGCTTTTACTATAGCCTTCCATTACATCTATCCGCCTTTGAGTATCGGACTTGGTGTCATAATGGTAATTATGGAAGGAATGTACCTCAAGACTGGAAATCCACTTTACGAAAAGATGACAAAATTCTGGGTGAAGGTTTTTGCACTTACCTTTGCGATCGGTGTTGCTACTGGTATTGTAATGGAATTCGAATTCGGTACCAATTGGGCAACCTATTCAAGATATGTTGGCGATGTTTTCGGTAGCGCACTTGCCGCTGAAGGTATCTTTGCATTTTTTCTCGAGTCAGGATTTCTTGCAATACTAGTTTTCGGTTGGGATAAAGTAAAACCTCCTATGCATTTCTTTTCAACACTGATGGTTGCAATGGGTGCAATGTTCAGTGCAATTTGGATTGTAGTGGCAAACTCATGGATGCAGACCCCGGCAGGCTTTCACATTGTTGGCGAAGGAATGAATGCTCGGGCCGAAATTACAGATTTCTGGGCTATGGTTTTTAATCCTTCTTCTGTTGACAGATTATTGCATGTTCTCTCCGGTGCCTGGCTTGCGGGTGCTTTTCTGGTTATAAGTGTTGCTGCATATTACCTTTTGAAAAAACGGCATCTCGAATTTTCAAAATCTTCAATAAAAATTGCATTGGTTGTGGTTTGTTTTGCTTCGCTCTTTCAGTTGTTTACCGGGCATCAAAGTGCAGTTGGAATAAATGAAAATCAACCGGCTAAATTGGCTGCAATGGAAGCTGTGTTTAACAATCAGGCAAATGCACCGTTATACTTATTTGGTTGGGTTAACGAGGAAAATCAAGAAGTCAAATTTGGAATTGCCATCCCCGGAATGTTGAGCTATTTGATAGGAGGGACAACAGAGCAAACGGTTAAAGGATTGAATTCAATTCCTGAAGATCAACGACCACCTGTTAATATCGTTTTCCAATCATACCATATAATGGTTGCAATAGGTTTTGCGTTGATTGGTATTAGTCTGCTTGGAATATTTTTCTGGTGGAGAGGCACGTTGTTCGAAAAAAAATGGATACTGTGGATTTTCGTTTTCTCTGTCCTCGGTCCGCAGATTGCAAACCAGGTTGGCTGGATAACAGCAGAAGTCGGCAGACAGCCCTGGATTGTTTATGGTATTCTTAAGACATCAGAAGGTCTTTCAAAAGCTGTTGAAGCTGGTCAGGTTTTATTTTCGCTGATCATGTTCACAATAATCTATTTATTCCTATTCATTCTTTTTATTTATTTGTTAAATGAAAAAATTCAGCACGGACCTGAAGGAGTCGATCAATTGTCAACTGAATATGAACATAAAAAATTAATCTTTTCTAAGCACCAAAACACAAAAGATAAATAACATAAAAGCAAAGCACCAAATAGCAAAAAACAAATGACAAACAAATTCCAATGACCAATTCTCAAAATTCGAAACCAAAATATGATCTTGAAGCAAGAACTTTTCAGTTTGCAAAGGATGTGCGATTGTTTGTTAAAACGTTACCAAAGACAACAGCTAATTTTGAAGATTTAAAGCAGGTTGTGAGAGCTTCTGGCTCGGTTGGTGCAAACTATATTGAAGCAAACGAATCCTTGGGTAAAAAAGATTTTCTAATGAGAGTTAAAATCTGTAGAAAGGAAGCAAAAGAAAGCGTTTTTTTTCTTGGATTAATCAACCAGACTAATAATCTTGAAAATAAAAGTGAAGCAGAACGATTAATTCAGGAAGCAACTGAATTAAAGAAAATATTTTCATCTATTATCGAAAAATCTAAATGATAAAATTTTTGTGCTTTGGATTTGGAGATTGTTATTTATTTGCGATTTGAAATTTGTTATTTGGAATTTCCTAAAATCAAAAATTGAAATGAAATATGGAACTAAGCTTTGATTTAAACACAATCTGGTTTTTATTGATTGGAGCATTGCTCTCCGGTTATGCAATACTTGATGGTTTTGACCTTGGCGTTGGAATGCTGCATCTTTTTGTAAAAGATGACAGAGAACGAAGAATTATGATTAATTCTATTGGTCCGGTATGGGATGGTAATGAAGTCTGGCTTGTCACAGGTGGTGGTGCACTCTTCGCAGCCTTTCCACACGTTTACGCAACAGTATTTTCAGGATTCTATAATGCAATGATATTACTTTTGTTTATGCTGATATTTCGTGCGGTGGCAATTGAATTCCGAAGTAAGCAACCAATGAAATGGTGGAGACAAATGTGGGATGCTGCCTTTAGTATTGCAAGTTTTCTTATTGCCTTTTTGATGGGTGTTGCACTTGGAAATATTATTACAGGCATTCCAATCGGACCGGATAAAGAATTTGCGGGAACTTTTATCGAACTTCTTAATCCGTATGCCTTACTGGTTGGAATTACGACCGTCGCACTTTTTATGATGCACGGGGCTATTTATGGAGTCATGAAAACAGAGGATGAACTTCAAACAAGATTAAGGGGATGGGTTAACAATTCAATTATATTTTTTGTGATCTGCTATGTAACTGCAACAATGGCAACACTAATTTATTTCCCGCATATGGTAGAGAATTTCAGAGCAGTTCCAATTTTGTTCATAGTTGCATTACTTAATATGCTGGCCATCGCAAATATTCCCAGAGAAATTTCACGAGGAAAAGAATTAAAAGCTTTCTTTTCATCTGCAGCTTCCATTGCTGCTTTGCTTCTGATTTTTGCGATAGGAATTTTTCCAAACATCGTTTATTCAAATCCGAATCCTGAATACAGTCTTAATATTTACAATGCAGCGAGTTCTGATAAAACTTTAACGATCATGCTTATCATCGCCTTGATTGGAATTCCATTTGTATTTGCTTACACAATTACGATTTACTGGATTTTCAGAGGCAAGGTTAAAATTGATGAGATGAGTTACTGAGTCTGAGTTTTCTTCCCGAATGATGGATCAATTTTTACAAATTTAGTAATTACAAATGCAGGTAAAGTTGAAATGCAAACCCATATAAAAAAGTTAAGATAGCCAACTTCTTCCTGTATCATTCCGCTGATCATTCCCGGCAGCATCATTCCCAACGCCATTAATCCTGTTGCGATTGCAAAATGTGCTGTTTTAAATTCACTTTCTGAAATGTAAATTAGATAAAGCATAAAAGCAGTAAAACCAAAACCGTAGCCAAACTGTTCTACTGCAACACAGATATTAATCAAAATAAAATTTGATGTTTGAGTTGCTGCCAGATAAACATAGACTAAATCAGGCAGGTTTATTGCAATTAACATCCACCAAATCCAAAATTTTAATCCGTGTTTTGATGCAGCAATTCCACCTAGTATCCCTCCGAGAGAAAGTGCAATTACTCCGACAGTTCCATAAACAATTCCAACTTCGCTTGTTGTTAGTGCAAGTCCACCAACTTCCTTGGATCTATCAAGCAAAAAGGGAGATGCCATTTTGACAAGCTGTGCTTCTGCCAGACGGTAGAGAAGAATAAAAAGTATTATGATTAATATTTCCTTCTTCTTAAAGAAAGAAAGAAATGTTTTAAGGAATTCATTAAAGAAATGCTTTAGTTGAACAACTTCTCTTGGCGAATCACTTTTTGGATGAGGTAGAACAATTAAATGATAAACTAAAAATACAATGAACATAGCCGCGAGTATCAAAAATGTAATCATCCACGCATAGGGAATTTCACCGGAACTCTCTTCAATTTGTCCTGCAAGAATAACAAGCAATCCCTGCCCGGCTAAAAAAGCAATCCTGTAAAAGGTTGATCTTATGCCTACAAAGTACGCTTGCTGATGCTGCTTCAAGCCAAGCATATAAAATCCATCTGCTGCTATATCGTGTGTAGCTGAGCTGAAGGCAAGTAGCCAGAAAAAAGCTAGTGTGTATTGGAAAAATTTTTCTGTTGGAAGAGTGAGTGCAATTCCAGCAAGTCCAGCACCTATGAAAAACTGCATAAAAATTATCCAGAACCTTTTGGTTTTAAGCAGATCAACGATAGGGCTCCAGAAAGGTTTTATAACCCATGGAAGGTAAAGCCAGCTTGTGTAAAGGGCAATTTCAGTATTCGAAATATTTAGCCGCTTATACATTATGACAGAAACTGTCATCACCACAACATAAGGAAAACCTTCGGCAAGATAGAGAGACGGAACCCATAACCATGGATTTCTTTCTTCTCTTTTATTTTTCATCGGCTAATCTTTTCGCAAACAGGATGGCTCCATCAACGGGAGAAGATGCAGGTTTGATAACTTTAACGTTTGGCAAAGTATATTTGATTTTTTGCTTAAGTAAATCTGAATAGAAATTTTTGTTATCGATCAGGCTGCCGGAAAAAGCAACGTTAAGAATATCTGATTGAATTTTAATAAGGACTGATTTGATGTGAAGAACTAATTCATCGGCTTCTTCATCGAGAATGTTTTCTGCTATTGCGTCTTCTTCCTCTGCGGCTGCAATTACAATCTTAGCAACTGAAGCGACATCAAGTTTTTCTTTATATACTTCACTGATGATTCCATTAGCTGAACCTGAATTCATTTTAGCATTTAGCAATTCAGATATAAGGGTTTCTTCACCCCTGCCATCTGACGCTTTTGAGACTGCGTTCAATGCTTTTCTTCCAATTGAGTAACCGCTTCCTTCGTCACCAATCAATCTGCCGAAACCACCAACACGATGTATAACTCCTTTTTCATCTTTTCCAAATAGAATTGAACCAGTACCTGCAATTAAGATACAGCCTGCTGAATCAGGAAAAGCACCTTCAAGGGCAATGTGCGCATCGCTTAGAACTTTTACACCTTTGAAATGAATTCCTTGCAAGGCTGCATAATCTTTAAATCCTTTTTCAAGAAGTAGTGCATCTTCTTCACGACCTGCACCTGCAACACCAATTACAATTTGTTTTACATCAGCAAAATCACCATCTAGTTTAAACAGGTTCTCTTCAATTAAATCAAATATGTTCTCTACTGCTTCTTCAATTCCGACAACCAGAAAATTCGAAGGCTTACCTGTAGTGTGATGAATTATTTTCCCTGACAAATCTGCAATAGCACTATCTGTCTTTGTTCCGCCGCCGTCTATACCAATTAAGTATTTCATAAATAATATTGTATTGTATTCAGTTCAAAAATACCGAAAATCAAGCTCTAAGGAAAAAAACAAGCAACTTACTTTTAATTGACTGTTACACAATGGCAGAATAAAAAATCAGTTTCATCCCCGTAGTACCGAATCTAGCTGATAAAATGTTTTGTTAATTCCTTATTTGATGGGATGTTTTACTTTTACCAATTCATTATATTCACATACTAAATGAAGAAAACATTGAAGAACGGAAAATGAAAAACCTGGAAGAATATTTCGGTCAGTTCAGAGAGAATATTATAGGCTATAATAAAACTTTCACCTCACCGTATGGCGAGAAGAGAATTATTTATGCTGACTGGATTGCAAGCGGACGTTTGTATAAACCAATCGAGGTAAAAATCAGTGAGGTGTTTGGACCTCTTGTAGGCAACACGCATTCCGAATCAAGTGAGACAGGCACTTCAATGACTCACGCTTACCACGAAGCTCACGAAATAATTAAGAAACATTGTAATGCAGGAAAAGATGATGTGATAATTACTGCCGGTTCCGGGATGACAGGACTGATTTGCAAATTTCAGAGACTGCTGGGACTAAAAATTCCCGAACAACTTAACGATTATTTTAAACTTCCCGAGGAGCTTCGACCTGTTGTCTTCGTTACTCATATGGAACATCATTCAAATCACACAACCTGGCTTGAAACAATTGCTGATGTTATTGTAGTATCACCAACAGAAGAAGGGTTAGTAAATTTTGAAGATCTTGAAAGAAAGTTAGACAAGTATAAGAATCGGCAATTAAAAATTGGTGCATTCACTGCCTGTTCAAATGTTACAGGTATTGAAACAGACTATCACAAGCTTGCTAAAATTGTTCACAAGTACGGCGGATATTGTTTTTTTGATTTTGCCTGTTCGGCTCCTTACGTAAAAATTGACATGCATCCTTCTGATCCGGAAGAGAAACTCGATGCGATTTTCTTTTCTCCGCATAAATTTCTTGGAGGACCCGGTTCCTCCGGAGTAATGATATTCGATTCGCAGTTATATAAAAACAAAGTGCCAGATCAGCCAGGCGGTGGAACGGTTGATTGGACAAATCCTTGGGGACAGCATAAATTCGTTTCAAGTATTGAAGCTCGCGAAGACGGCGGAACCCCGGCATTCCTTCAGGCAATTAAAGCAGCACTCTGCATTAAGCTTAAGGAAGAAATGCAGGTTAATAAATTGCGGGAAAGGGAAGAGGAGCTGGTAAGTATTGCTTTCAAAGAGTTGAGCAAGATTCACGGTTTAAATATTCTTGCACCTCATATCAAAAACCGTCTCGGCGCAATTTCCTTTTATGTCGAAGATATTCATTACAACTTGATTGTAAAACTTTTAAATGATCGTTATGGAATTCAAACAAGAGGAGGTTGCTCCTGTGCAGGAACTTACGGTCATTATCTTCTTCACGTTGATCCTCAGCGATCAAAACGCATCACAGACAAAATTGATCAGGGTGACCTTTCGGAAAAACCCGGCTGGGTCAGAATGTCAATCCATCCAACAATGACAAATGAAGATCTCCACTTTATAGTTAAAGCACTTAGAGATATAGTAGAGAATATTGATGTTTTACAAACTGAATACACATACGACGTTTATAAGAATGAATTCTTTCACAATTCCTCAGATGCGAAAGAGAAAGAAAGAGTAAAGAGCTGGTTTGACCTCTCGCAAAAAGAATCATTTGAGATAGAGTAAAGCTTTTCTATCCTTCAACTGTTGCATTTCATCTTTTTAAAATTATATTAATGGTACAAGTAAACATTCTTGTGTTAAATCTTAACAGTAGAATAGTTTATTATCTTTGAAGATTTCTTTTGAGAAAGGAGATTATTTACCATGGCTATCGGGGCTTACGAAAAAAGTAAAAGGTACATTGAATCCCACACTGAAAAATCCGAAATATCTTTTACAAAAAGAGAAGTCTATCCTTGCATAACCATCTCTCGCCAGACCGGTGCAGGTTCCAAACCTGTTTGTGAAAAACTTATCCATATAATGGATGAATATTCAGAACCTGAAGGAATTAAGTGGGCTTTCTTTGATCGTAATCTTATTGAAAAGGTACTTGAGGACCATCAGCTACCAAAGCAGATTTCAGAATTTATGCAGGAAGGAAAGTACAAACATCTTAATGCAGTTGTAAATGAGCTACTTGGTTTAAAACCTTCAGAATGGACGCTTATTCACAAAACAACAGATACAATACTTCAGCTTGCCAGGATGGGAAATGTGGTAATCGTCGGAAGAGGTGCAAATGTCATCACTTCAAAATTGAAAAATACTTTTCATGTTAGATTAATTGCGTCATTGGAAAAGCGGATTGAACATATAAAATCATTATTGAATTTATCTGGGGAAGAAGCCTTGAACTATATTAAGAAAGAAGATGAGAACCGAAAGAAATATCTTAAATCATATTTTCACGTTGATGCAGATGATCCGTTACTTTATCATATGACTGTTAATACTGATTTGCTGACTCATAAAGGTGCTGCATATTTAATTGCAGAAGCTGTAGTGCTGAAGTTTCCTAACTTGTTTCCACAGTTTACACATTAGGAAAAATCAGGAAGAAAATTCCTTAATTATTTTTTTGATTTCTTCTTCTGTAATCCCATTGCCATAGGTAATTGGCTTCGGAGGTTCAGATTTTTCTTCAACTGTTTTTTCTTTTTCAGAATAAGTATAAACATCTTTCAGTGGAAGATTACCAGCACGTTCACGCAATCTTTCTTCAATCTCTTTAATGAACCAGTCTTTGCCACCTTTATATTTCTGAGTTTGGAATTTGTCTACACTCTTCCCTTTATTGATGGGATTAGTTTCAAAGGCAAGACTTTTAATATTCAGAAGATGTTTTGCACTTACATTATCTGATATTATTGAACCTCCCCAGGTTCCGGGACCTAGTGTCATCGAAGGATCGAGTGCAGTTGTGTAACCAACTGCTCCAACAGAGGCAGGAGTGTTAACGAGTATTCTGAAAGCAGGTTTCTCGAGAGCGAATTTCATAATTATCGGTTCATCATTCGAGTGAATCACCATTGTATGTCCCATTCCTCCAAACTGCAAAAGATCAATGCAGCGGTGACAACCTTCAAGCCAGCCATTAGCAACATATAATGATAATACCGGAGAGAGTTTTTCGATTGAGAGAGGTTCATCCTTTCCAACATCATTACACTCTGCAATTAATACTTTTGTATCTCTCAGGGATTTCAAAGCCAGCATAGTTAGCAATAAAGGTTGCAGGCTTACCTACAATTTCAGGATTAATTCTAAGATTCGTTTGAATTGCCTTAGAAAGCTTTTCTTTTTCTTCCGCATTTACAAAATAACAACTCTGCGACACGGCCTCTTCCATAACATTTTCTTTTAATGGAAGATCAACAATCATTGATTGTTCCGATGAACAGAGTGTGCCGTTATCGAATGTAGTTCCATAAACAATATCAGCTACTGCTTTTTGATAATTAGCTGTTCGCTCGATGAAAGCAGGAACATTTCCCGGACCCACTCCATAAGCAGGTTTACCAGAACTATAAGCTGATTTAACCATTGGCGTGCTTCCGGTTGCTAGGATAATTGCAATATTCCTATCGTGCATCAATGCATCAGTTCCTTCTACTGTCGGCTCACTCATGCATTGAATTAAACCTCTTGGTGCGCCAGCTTTTTCTGCTGCATCTGATAATATTTTTAAGGCTTCAATGGTACATTTTGATGTTTTAGGATGGGGACTTGCGACGATTGCATTTCTACTCTTCAACGATATTATTGCTTTGAACATCGCAGTAGAAGTTGGATTAGTGGAAGGAACAAGTGCACAAACAACTCCCATTGGTTCTGCGATCTTTAAAACTTTTCCGTTTGCTTCTTCTGCAATAATACCAACCGTCTTTAAATTCTTTATCGATTCATAAACATTCTTTGTGCTGAACTGATTCTTGATGATCTTGTCTTTATAAACGCCAAATCCGCTTTCATCGCAAGCCATCTTAGCAAGCATTTCCGATGCATTGTAGCCAGCTTCAGCCATCGCTTTAATAATTTTGTCAACTTGCTGTTGTGGGTAGTGTTTATATTCAAGCTGCGCTTCTTTTGCTTTTGCCGCTAAGCTGCGAGCTTCCTGGATTGAAAGTAGGTCTTTGTCAAGTATCATTTTATTCCTCGTGAATGGTCAGGACAAATATATTCAACCTGAAAGAGAAGTTCAATTTTTGGAAAAGTGGGAGAAAGAATTAAAGCGTATTCCTCAGCTTAGCTAATCCCGTTTTGCTTACCGGTAGTTGTTTGCTGTTTTTCAGGATTATTTGATAAGATTCTTTTCCGGTTTGCTCCAGATGTTGGATGAAATCAACATTAATTATGTAAGAACGATGTATCCTGATGAAGTTATTTTCGTTAAGGTGATTCTCAAAATACTTCATAGTTTTTTGCTTGAGAAATCTTCCCTGGTCGCAATTTATCATCACGTAATCATCCTGTGCTTCGAGCCACTTTATAGTTTCAACCGGGATAATAGAAATCTTTGAGCCTTCTTTAATAACTACTCTTTCAAGGTATTCAATTTTTTCATCTTTATAATCAATAATATTTTTTATAACAGCATCATGCTCAAATTTATCCTGCAGAAAATTAAATGATTTTTTTAATGCATCGTTAAATCGATCTTCAGGAAAAGGTTTCAGTAAATAATCTGCAGCATTAACCTCAAATGCTTTTATTGCATAATGATCAAACGCTGTGGTGAAAATAATTACAGGTGGTTCTTCGAGCAGTTCTAGCATTTCAAAGCCACTTATCTTCGGCATTTGAATATCTAGGAAAATAATATCCGGTTTCAGCTCATTTATTTTTTTTATTGCATCAAAACCGTTTGAGCATTCGGCAACAATTTCAACTTCCGGATGATTTTTCAGATAGCCTTTGGTTATTTCCCTTGCAAGCTTTTCATCATCTATTATTATGGTAGTTATTTTACTTTTCATTTTGTTTTAGAAAATTATTTTTTATTTAATTCGTGCATTAGCGGCAATTTATTTGGTCACGAATCCGCCAAAGGCGGACAAGTTCACTAGTCAATAGTAATGGGTATAAATAATGTTACACTAAAAATACCTTTTTCTTTTTTTACTTCCATAAGATCATTTCTTCTATAGATCAAATTCAGCCTGTCATTGATATTCTTCAATCCTACACCAGCACCTTTTCTTGACTTTGAGGATTCATCAAAATTATTCTGAAGGTGAATTCTCAGGTAACCATCGTCAAAACTACACTTCAAAGTTAAAGTTACTTTGTCGAAAGTTTCATATACAGCATGCTTGATCACATTTTCAAACAATGGCTGTAAAATCATATTTGGAATTTCTGCTTTGCTGCATTCCTCTTTTATTTCCTCAACGTAGTCAAACTTTTCTTCAAATCGTATTTTTTCAATGTCAAGATATAACCGGATATTTTTTAGCTCTTCACTCAGTTTGTTTTTCTCTCTTTCATTTGTCGCAAGAATATAACGAAGGAAATCAGCCAGCTTTATTATCATTTCCTTTGCTTTTTTAGGATCAATCTCTGTCAAAGCACTCATCGAGTTTAAGCTATTAAATATGAAGTGAGGATTTATCTGGAATTTGAGAGATCTTAATTCGGCTTGTGTAATAAGATTTTTAAGCTCACTTTCTTTCACTGATCTTTCCTGTAGTTCGGAATAATATGATACCAGGTAATAGAATGAAACAACAATTGCATAAAGCAGAAATCCAACCAGAAACCTCCAGAGAATCGTATGATAAAAAAAATTTTGATACTTTTCGTCAAATCCTAATATTGGTATCATCACTATATAAATAAATAAAATCCACAAAGCTGAAGAAATAACAGCAGTGATGATATGGCTAAAAAAAACTTTGAAAAGATGGTGTTGTTCAATTGAAATATATTTGGCAGGATAATGCCAGATAATTGTAATCCCGCATAATAATGCCGCAGCTACGAAACTTTCGACCACAGAAGAATTTAAATCCAGCTCTAATCCAAAGAATAAAATAAGAAAGCTTATAACAGAGAAAGAAACTGAATAGAGCAGAAGGATAATAATATTCCTGAAATTCCGCAGTATTGGATTATCTTGCATCAGTCAGAACAATCATAGATAAGTTTTTACTTCACCGCCGCCAAACATTGCAAGGCCTTTTATGTGTAAAGTTCTTGATTGATCTATTACGATACTTGGATTTCTAATTGCCTTATTTGAAAATCCGCCAAGCACTGAAGTTACATTTATTACGACATTCCATTCTTTAGGGAGAATGATAGTCGTTCCGCCAAAAACGCAGAGCACATCTAAAATATTATCGCCTTCAGCAAGCTGGCAGTTGATGAGATTAATTTCTGAACCGCCGAAGATTGCAGTAATATTACCACCCTGGAAATTATTAGAAGAGATAATTTTTGTCCCACCGCCAAAAATGGAGACGTCATCAATTTTATCTTTATTCACTTTCGATGTATCTGAAAAGAATTCAGAACCAGAATCTCGTTTTCTTTTTTTAAGAATGATATAAGTACCAAGAACAATAAATAATATCGGAATAATTATTCCGCCATCGTAATCAATCTGTGGAAAAATTCTTGGAAGTAAAAAGAGTGCACCAATTCCGGAAAGTATTCCGCCGAGAAATTTCTTTTCAGTATTTACAAGCACGAACAAACCTATAACGAGCATGATAAACGGCCAGGAAAACACAACATGAGTAAACCGGAAGTCCAGAATATTCATTGTGTTGAGCAGAAACAATCCGCCAAGGAAAATTAATATTCCACCAAGCAAAACCCTTTTGTCTAACTTATTACTATTTTCAGGCATTTTTAACTCCTTTAATTAAATCTCACCCAGAACCTATGTAAAAATAATGAATGTAAAAAAGAAGAATTCGGTGAGTGATGGAAAAAGCTCGGTGAAAGGGGATGAATGATTGTATGGTTGAATGACTGTATGTTATCAATTTAACATTCATATCATCATGCAACCATGCAAAGTTCGTATCAACGTTCAAGCTATGCTTCACTTCTACCAGATGAGCTTCCTTGACTTTTTCAAGGGCTTGTTCAAGATCAGCAATCAGATCATTTACATTTTCAATACCGACTGAAATTCTAACAAGGCCATCAGTAATTCCTCCAGCTAATCTTGCTTCCTTTCCCATTGAGAAATGAGTCATACTGGCCGGATGTTGAATAAGTGACTCAACTCCACCAAGACTGACTGCAAGCTGGTGAAGGTGAACCGAGTTCATAAGAATTTTTCCAGCCTCTATTCCGCCTTCAACTTCGAATGTAATCATTCCACCGTGACCTTTGTGCTGCTTTAATCCAACTTCAAAATGTGGATGACTCTTTAATCCAGGGTAGCGGATACTTTTTACAAGCGGATGTTTCTCAAGCCATTCGGCAATTATTTGAGCATTCTCACAATGCTTTTCCATTCTTATTCCGAGTGTTTTTAGCCCGCGATGCACAAGAAATGAATTGAAAGGATCAATTACACCACCAAGCTGGTTAAGTGTCTTTCTGAAATGTTTATAAGTTTCCTCATCTTTAACAACAATAATTCCTCCGACAACATCTGCATGTCCATTCAGAAATTTTGTTAAGCTGTGCATAACAACATCAGCACCAAGTGCAATTGGATTTTGAAGTGCTGGACTCATAAAAGTATTATCAACAACAACTTTAGCTCCATGTTTTTGTGCTATTTTTGAAATCTCTCCAAGATCAGAAATACAAAGTGTGGGATTGCCCGGAGTTTCAACATATACAACTTTTGTGTTTGGTTTAATTGCATTCTTTACATTTTCAATTACTGCTGTATCAACGAAAGTGGTTTCAATCCCGAACTTTTTCATAATTGTATTTAGCAGAGTGGTGGTTGGTCCGTAAACTGCAGCGGAACAAACAACGTGATCGCCTGCAGATAATAGTGCCGCAAAAATTGTATGAACTGCAGCCATGCCGCTTCCACAGCCGAGTGCTTTATGTCCCCCTTCAAGCTCTGCGATTGCATTCTCCATTGCTTCAATGGTAGGGTTGAGCATTCTCGTATAAATATAGCCCTTTTCTTCTCCTGCAAAAAGCGATGCACCGTGCTGAGCTGATTTGAATTTGAAAGTCGAAGTTTGATAAATCGGCGGAACAACTGAACCGTATTCGTACTCGTCTATTCCTGAATGGACACATTTTGTGTTAAAGTCTAGTTTTGAATGATCCTTCATTTTATTTTCCTTTCCCCGGTCATAATAGTTTTTAACATTTTTAGTTTTTTAAAATTGATATGCAAAGTTAAGAATTTTAGATGAAGTATGGCAGAAATGTGGTATTCACTTAACTCAATTTCGTTCTAAAATCTTTATATTTCATCTTAAAATTTTGATAATCATTCGTTTAAATTAATTTGAGTAAAGATAAAGTATTAGTCACTTCTGCGCTTCCTTATGCAAACGGTCCGATTCATTTAGGGCATCTGAGTGGAGCTTACTTACCTGCGGATATTTATGTTCGATATAAAAGACTAAATGGAGATGATGTCATTTACATTTGTGGCTCTGATGAACATGGAGTACCAATCACCATTACCGCAGATAAAGAAAAAGTTTCTCCGCAAGTAATTATTGACAGGTTTCACGAAGCAAATAAAAAAGCATTCGATAAATTCGGAATGAGTTTTGATAATTACTCGCGCACCAGCTTACCAATCCATCATGAAACAGCAAAAGAATTTTTTCTTGAATTTTTTAATCGCGGACTTTTTGTTGAAAAAAGATCAAATCAATTTTATGATGAAAAAGCAAAAATGTTTCTGCCTGACAGATACGTTGAGGGAACTTGTCCGAGTTGTGGAAATGAACAAGCACGAAGTGATGAATGTGAAAACTGCGGTTCGCTCTACGATCCGGCGGAGTTGAAAAATCCTAAAAGCAAAGTAAGCGGAGAAACACCAATACTCAAAGAAACCACTCACTACTTTTTCCCGCTCGGTAAGTATCAACCTGCTCTTGAAAAATATGTCAACGAGATGAATCAAAAGTACGGCTGGAAAGAAAACGTTTTACAATATTGCCGAGGTTGGTTTAAGGAAGGATTAAAGGAACGGGCAATTACTCGTGATTTGGATTGGGGAGTTAAAGTTCCTGTTGACAGCGCCGTCGGCAAAGTAATTTATGTTTGGTTTGAGGCTGTGCTTGGTTACATATCTTCGACGAAAGAATATTCTCAACTAAAAAATCAGCCTGATCTTTGGAAAAAATACTGGCAGGATGTTAACACGAAGTACATTGCATTCATTGGAAAAGATAATGTTGTATTTCATACAATAATCTTTCCTGCAATCTTAATGGCTTGGAATGAGGGAAGTAAAGAACAATATTGTTTGCCACAAAATGTTCCAGCAAATGAGTTCCTAAATTTTGAGGGGAAGAAATTTTCTAAAAGCCGTGGATGGGGAATTGATGTAGATGAATTCCTGAAAATCTTTCCTGCAGATCCATTACGTTACACACTTGCGGCTAATCTTCCGGAAAATCGAGACACGGATTTTTACTGGAAAGAATTTCAGCTCAGGAATAATAGCGAGCTGGCAGATATTCTTGGTAATTTTATTAATCGCACATTCACATTCGTCCATAAGCATTTTGAAGGTAAAGTACCGGTGAGAGGCAAGCTTGAAAAAATTGATGAAGATATGCTCAATGAAATCTCTGAATATCCCCAGAGGATAGCAGATCTTTTTGAAAGATTCAAAATCCGTGATGGCGTTAACGAAATGATGAACCTTGCCCGTGATGGTAACAAATACTTTAACGATTCTGAGCCCTGGATTACTATCAAATCTGATAGAACAAAATGCGGTAATACATTGAATATCTGCTTGCATACTATATATACCCTGGCTGAACTGTTTTATCCCATTCTGCCATTTTCTTCAGAAAAATTATTCAAAATGCTGAATTCCAAACCTGTTGAGTGGAGCGAGTGTGGTAAATCCTTTTTGAAAGAAGGGCATCAAATTAACACTGCAGAAATATTATTTCCTAAGATCGAGGACGAAGTGATAGAAGAACAAATTTCAAAACTTGGCAATATTGAGTTACCAGATGAAAAAAAGCAGGGCGAGTTGATTTCATACGATGATTTTATGAAAACAAAACTGAAGGTAGCTGAAATTTTAAGTGCAGAGAAAATTACCAAGAGCAAAAAGCTAATGAAGCTAAAAGTATTGCTCGATGATGGTGAAAGGCAGTTAGTAGCAGGAATTGCAGAACATTATAGTCCGGAAGATTTGATAGGTAAAAAAGTAGTAGTCGTAGCAAATCTTCAACCGGCAAAGCTTATGGGGGAAGAATCCAATGGTATGATTTTAGCCGTTGACAAAGAGCAGGGAGGTTTGCAAGTTCTTGTAGTAGATAATTTAGTAAAAAATGGAACCCGAGTTAAGTAAAATTAATTTTGTTGAAAAAAATAAAGGATACAAAATGCGTGTATTGATTATTGTCATTATTCTTTTTACAGGAATAATGTTTGCCCAATCTTCAATGGAGAAATTCACTCCTCAGCTAAATACTGTAATTGATAATTCAAGTCAAAATGAGAATTTACTCGTTTGGGTTTTCTTTACAGATAAAGGAAATGAAACTCAAAACTATTTAAGTAAACCATCGACAGTGGTAAGTGAAAAATCACTTAAGAGACGAGCAAAAGTTTTAAGTGAAAACAAACTCATTTCGGAAAACGATCTGCCAGTCAATCAGGATTATATTAATCAGCTTGAGACTGCAGGTTTTAAATTAAAACAAAAAACAAAATGGTTTAATGGTGTTAGCGGGTGGGCAAATAAATCTGAGCTTGCTCAATTTGCAAATATGCCATTCGTAAAGCAACTTGATATAGTTTACAAATTCAGGAAAGATAATCTTGAAGAAGAATCTGTTAACGATTTTCCGGAGGAACAAAACCAAAATCTATCCAAGCCAGAAGGAACAAGTTCATTTAACTATGGTCAGTCCTTCACTCAGCTAGATTTAATTACAGTTCCGCAGGTTCACGATCTTGGCTACAGAGGTGAGGGTGTTACAATCTGTATGATGGATGCCGGTTTTGATCGCTGGACTACACATCAGGTTTTTAGTTCAATGAATGTTATTGCGACATGGGATTTTGTAAATGGAGATCCTGATGTTGAAAATGGAAGTGATATGGGTAACGGTTCTCATGGGACTTCAACATTATCTTTAATTGGCGGTTTCTTTGAAGGAGAATTAATAGGTCCTGCATTTAATGCAGACTTTATTTTAGCAAAAACTGAAAATACGGATAGCGAAACCCCGATAGAAGAAGACAATTGGATAGCAGCTATGGAATGGGCAGATAGTATTGGAGTTGATGTCACAAGCACTTCACTTACTTATTTAGATTTTGATCCTCCTTATCCAAGTTATACCTGGGAAGATATGGACGGAAATACCTCAAAGATTACTATTGCCGCTGATTATGCAGTAGGACTTGGAATATTTGTAGCTAACTCCGCAGGAAATGCTGGATTTAATGCGAGTCATAATACTCTAGGTGCACCCTCAGATGGCGATAGTGTTATGGCAATTGGTTCAGTTACCAGCAGTGGAAACAGGTCAAACTTTAGCAGTGTTGGACCGACAGTAGATGGCAGAATTAAACCAGACCTGATGGCAATGGGATCGAGTAATTATGTTGCTTGTAATAGTTCTAATACTTGTTACAGCAGCTTTGGTAGTGGAACTTCGTGGAGTTGTCCAATGGTTGCTGGTGCAGCCGCTTTAATACTACAAGCAGATCCAAGTTTAACACCGATGCAACTAGCTGCAGTACTGAAAAATACTGCTTCACAAAGTAACAACCCTGACAATCTATATGGCTGGGGAATAATAAATACTTACGCAGCTGCCCAATCAATAGTAACTGGTATCAATCTGAATCAGAATCCTGAGGATTATTACATACTTGAGAATTACCCAAATCCATTTAATCCGTCAACAAAAATCCGCTTTGCAGTACCTGTAAAATCGAATGTGAAGCTTTATTTATATGATATTCTGGGAAACGAAATAGCAGTAATTTTGGATAAAGAAGTAAATCCTGGAATTAAAGAAGTTGAGTTAAATGGAAGTAATTTATCAAGCGGTATCTACCTCGTTAGAATGATAGCAGACAATTATCAAAAAACAATTAAAATTACACTTCTTAAGTAAACTTTTGTGCCTGATCTTGTAAAGAAAGATACAAGGTCAGGCTCAATTTCCCTTGATTTTCAGATACGCTATACCTAAAATTCTCCTCTCATTTTTAATAATTTTTCAGGAGAAGATGTCAAATGCGATTAAATCGTTTTATACAAGCATTTCTTTTAATTCTTTTTGTCCAGATTGTTGCAATCGTAAATGTTCCTGCACAGGTTGTTGCTGAGTTCGGAAAATACGAAATAACACTAGATGAATTTGAGCACGCCTATGCCAAGAATGTTGGTGGTTGGGAGAATGCAATGAAGCAGGATATGACTGACTATAAAAATTTTCTGGATCTCTATGTTAAATTCAGAATGAAGTTGCGCGATGCTCAGGTAAGGGCATATGATAAGGATCCAGACTTGATGAATGAGTTAAATGATTATCAGCGCCAGGTTGGTGTCTCTTACATTATTGAAAAGAAAATAAATGAACCGGGAATAAAGCAACTTTTTGACAGAAGAATAGAAGAGTTCAGAGTTAGTCACATAATGATAAGACCCGATACTCTTGGTGATGAAGGTGCAAAGTTGAGGGCACAAGCAATTTTAGAT
The DNA here is from genome assembly GCA_963699475.1 of uncultured Ignavibacteriaceae bacterium. GTDB lineage: Bacteria > Bacteroidota > Ignavibacteria > Ignavibacteriales > Ignavibacteriaceae > IGN2. Next base: position 597,917 of record CAVOUA010000004.1, read on the forward strand.
AGCATCAAAAATGGTGCATCATTCGAAGCCATGGCCATGAAATATTCTGATGATAAATTTTCCGGAGTTAATGGTGGTGACATTTATTATATCACTGCCGGGTTACTTCCTTACGAGTTTGAAGATCCAATGTATACCCTTAAATCTGGCGAAATATACGGCGAAGTAGTAAAAACGAGATTTGGTTATCATTTGATTAAAGTTACGGAAAGGCAACATCGCTATCCTAAAATAGAAGCCAGTCATATACTCATCGCATATCAAAACAGAGAAGGTGTCCTTGATAGTGCAGCTGCTAAATCCAGAGCTGATTCAGTCTTAGCCGAACTTGCAGCAGGTGCATCCTTCGAGGATCTTGTGGCAAGATATAGTGACGATCCTGGTTCAAAAGAAAAAGGTGGTGATCTTGGATACTTCGAACGAAGGATGATGGTAAAAGAATTTGATGAAGCCGCTTTTCAAATGGAAGTCGGTCAGATTTCCGGACTTGTCCAGACTAATTTTGGCTATCATATTATTAAATTAACAGATAAAATGGATACGCAGCCATTTGAGTCAGAATACGAAAATCTGAAAAATATTTTCAACAAGCAGAGGTTTCAACATGAAAGAGAAGTTTTAATTGATTCCTTAAAGAAGAAATATGATTTTAAGATTGATGAAAAAGTTTTAAATCAATTTGTTGAAGATAGTGATTCATTAAGATTTGGAATGGTTCATCCGAAATTTGACGAAATATCTGAAAGCGTTTTATTTTCATACGCAAAAAAACCAGTTACAATCGGAGCATTCCTTGAACTAGCTAACGGTAATTCCAAGATAACTGCAAAGCCGATGGATAACCCTGTTGAAGTAACAAATGCAATTAACATTCTTGCTGAAGATATGCTGCTTGAAGAAGAAGCTATGAATCTCGATAAAACTGATCCGGAATTTGCACAGCTAATGAACGATTACAGAGATGGTATTTTCATTTTTAAGATTCAGGAAGAGGAAGTCTGGAATAAAGTTAAGTTTGACAGTGTCGATGTTTATAATTACTGGGACTCGAACAAAGAAAAATACACCTGGCCTGATAGAATAAGCTTCAGCGAAATATTCTCTACCAAGGATTCCTTGATCCAAAAATATTACAGTATGCTGAACGAAGGTGCATCATTTGATTCTATTGCAGCACTTTACACCGAAAGACCTTCAAAGAAAAAAGACAGTGGACGATATGAATTACAGCCAGTAGACTTTTCTGACTTTTACAAAGAAGCAAATAAAATTTTGAATGTTGGTTCTTATTCTGAACCTACGGTATTTGCAGGTGGATTTTCGATTTTCAAGCTTAATGAAAGGGTGCCGGCAGGAGAAAAAACTTTTAGCGAAGCCAAAGCTGAAGTATCAGGCGAATACCAGGAGATGATGAGTAAAAAACTTGAGAATGATTACCTGACGAGTCTTGAAAAGAGATATAAACCCAAAGTATATTATGATAAACTTGAAAATGCTTTTAAGCAGGAATAGAATAATTGAGGGAATAATATTCCCTCTCTTTTTTTTCGGTGCTTGTAGTCAGCACGAGAAACCAGATTCTTATGTTGCCAGGGTAAACAATTCCTATCTCACTGAGGTTGAGTTTAGCGAGTTGGTTGATTCACAATCTGTTTCGGAGAGAAGCAGATCATTGATTATTAAAGACTGGGTCAGGCAGGAAATACTATTACAGGAAGCCGTCAAAAAAGGTATAACTGAATCGGATGAATTCAAAAGAACAATTGAAAATTCAAAACGACAATTAGCCGCATCCCTTGTTCTTCGGGATTTTGCAGCTTCTTCTCTACCGGTTGTAACAAATGAAGAACTGAAAAATTACTATAAAGAAAATCAAACAAGTTTCCGTATTCCATTTAATGCGTATTATTTAAATCGAATATATTTTTCCAATAGCGAAACGGCAGTTATGTTCCGGACTGAACTGATAATGGATGGTTGGGCAGAAGCAGTAAAAAAGTTCTCTAAAGATTCATCTCTTATTAGTTTTAAAAGTGAAATTCTTGTTTCAGAACAGGATGTTTATCCGGTTAGATTATTGCGAATTCTTGAAGGACTTTACCCACTGGAAATTAGCATTGTCATTCCCGATGAGAGAGGCTATTATACGGTTGTTCAGCTTTTGGATAAATTTCCAGCTCAATCAATTCCACCATTTCAGGCTGTAAAAAGTGAAGTTGATAGAAGATATAAAGCTGCATTAACTGAGTTAGCTCTCGAAAACTATATTAATGATTTGTATTCAATAAGTGAAATAGAAATTAAATAAGTGATATAAAATGTATCAAAGAATCTTTAGCATCTTAATTTTACTTTCAACATGTCTTTTTGCACAGACAGGTGTAATTGATAGGGTCGTTGCGGTTGTTGATAATGAAATCATACTGCAAAGCGAACTAGATTTTCAGGCTTCTGTTTATGCTTCACAACGTGGAATGGATGCAAAGTCTCCTGAACTGAGAACACAACTTCTCAACGCTATGATTGATGAAAAACTGGTTTATGCTCAGGCAGAACTTGATTCTATAGTTGTCTCTGATGAAGAAGTTGCACAGAGAATTGATTACCAGATACAGGTTCTAAAACAGCAGTACGGTTCGGAAGCAAGCATTGAAACTATGTACGGGATGAGTCTTGAAAAAATTAAAAGAGAATTGCGTGATGATGTAAGAAAAAATCTTATGGTTCAGAGATTACGTGAAAAGAATTTTGCACCAGTCGAAGCATCCCGGCGTGAGGTAGAAGAATTTTATATGAATTACAGAGATAGTCTGGGAATGATTCCCGAAAAGTTGAGAATATATCATATCTTCAGAAATCCTAAAACAACTGACAGGCTAAAGAAGCAGTACCGGGATTTTGCGCAAGCGGTTCTGGATTCAATTAAACAGGGTGCAAGTTTCGAGGATATGGCTAAAAAATATTCTGAGGATCCGGGCAGCAAAGCTTACGGCGGAGACCTTGGTTTTGTTAAAAAAGGTGTATTCTATCCGCAATTTGAGGCTGCTGCATTTGCACTTGAAGTCGGTCAGCTTTCCGATGTAATTGAGACTCCAGTTGGTTATCATATTATTGAAGTGCTTGAAAGAAGAGGTGAATCAATCCATACCCGGCACATTCTCTTTAAATTTAAAACTGATGAAGGTGCTGATCTTGAGACAATTGAATTCCTGACTGAGTTGAGAGACAGTATTGTAAACGGAGTAAACACTTTTCAATATTATGCTAAAAAATACAGCGAAGACAAAGAAACAGCTCCGTTCTCCGGTGATCTCGGAACGTTTTATATTAATCAGCTGGATAAAAATTTGCTTGATGTTGTATCCAAGATGAAGCAGGGAGAAATAAGCTTTCCTAAGAGAATTGATTACGGGCAGGGGATTTATGGTTATCACATTGTATATCTTGAATCCCGAGTTCCACAGCACCCTGCAAGTCTTGAGGAAGATTATACTGAATTAAAAAGACTCGCGGATGAATACAAAAAGCAGAAACAATACGAAACCTGGGTAGCTTCTCTCAGGGATAAGATTTACTGGGAAGTAAGATTGTAAAAAGAATGTCCATCGCAATTGGTAAAATTGTGACGAGGTCTCGTTTCGCAAAGAGAAACGGATAAACAGTTTTTAATAAATCAGGTATCGGGTATCAGGAATCCGGTAACTGGCATCAAGAATAAAGGAAAAAAGTTTGGAACAAAATCCTGCCGGAACCAAAGATGTAGAGCTTGTTGAAAAGCTTGCCGAAAAAATAAAAAAAGTAAAATCTGAAATTTCTAAAGTGATTGTTGGTCAGGATGAAATAATTGACCAGCTATTGATTTCACTTTTCTCGAGAGGGCACTGTCTGCTGGTTGGAGTCCCCGGACTTGCAAAAACTCTTCTTATAAAAACCGTATCAGAAGTTCTGGATTTGAAATTCAGCAGAATCCAGTTCACACCCGACTTAATGCCAAGCGATATTACTGGTACAGAAATAATCGAAGAGGATGCTGTATCGAAGAAAAGAAATTTCAAATTTATTTCAGGGCCAATCTTTGCTAACATCATTCTTGCAGATGAAATTAACAGGACACCACCCAAAACTCAGGCTGCGCTGCTTGAAGCAATGCAGGAAAATAAAGTAACAGCTGCAGGAGTCACGTATCAGTTACCCCAACCGTTTTTCGTGCTTGCAACCCAAAACCCGATTGAGCAGGAAGGGACTTATCCTTTACCCGAAGCACAGCTTGACAGGTTTATGTTTAATCTATGGCTTGAGTATCCATCATTCGAAGAAGAGATAAGAATTGTTGAAACAACCACAAGCGAGTACAAAGCAAAGCTGGATAAAGTTTTAAACGCAAATGAAATAATCGAATTCCAGGACCTGGTTAGAAAAGTGCCTGTTGCAGATAACGTAATTGAGTTTGCAGTTAAAGTAGCCAATATGACCCGCCCGACAAACGGAAACTCACCTCAATTTATAAAGGACTGGATAACGTGGGGTGCAGGACCAAGAGCTTCTCAGTATATGATACTTGCCTCCAAAACACGTGCAGTCATCCAGGGAAGATTTACTCCAAATATTGATGATGTTAAAATTGCAATGCTTCCTGTTCTCCGCCACAGAATTATCACCAACTTCAGTGCTGAAGCTGATGGAATAAGATCGCTTGATGTGGTTGAGAGGTTAAGTAAGGAAGTATAAAATTCCTGCATAAAACTTAAGTTTAGCAGAATTCAATCTATATTATTTACCAGACGCTAACAGTTGCCTGCCAAAAAGAATAGTTGTATCTATCAAATATATTTAGCAAATTTCTAGTAGTGGTTCTGCCCCTTAGGAGAAACGTATAGAATACTGTTCTCTTATTTTTCTTCCGGAATGTTGTGCTTCCCCCAAGGAGTAGAGTATAGCATAACCCATTAAAGGGATTCGTTGCTGTACTTCCTGATTCCCTTTAATGAAAATTATTCAACAAAATTTTTTGGGAGGAGTTATGAGAAATGCAATTCGTATTCTTGTTTGTACTTTCTTTTGTGTAATAATTTTATCTGATATTGCACAAGCACAAAATTCACTAACACACAATACAGGAACCTTAGAAGTAACTACTATTGAAAATGGATATATTGGGAATGATCACTCTGGTAGCTACGGAGGTGTTGTATTTAATGGAAATCAAAATGCAATGCCGGGTTCGGCAGGGGCAGGAATTATTTTTGGACGAAATGGAGAAGGTCATGGCAATTATGGATCATTATTTGAGGAATTTTATAATGACATACCTATCGCAGGTTTTTTCCCCCACACATTTTTCAATCAGTACGCATATTATACTATTGCCTTAACCGGGGAGCCTGATTCTAAAACTTTTGTGGAAAGTTTTTCAAATACCGGTCACGACTTTGTCTTCCTTAGAGCTAGTCTTTCAGATAATACTACGAATATAGATGATATATATCCAGGAATTTTTGCCGACTGGGATGTGGGTAATTACAATTTGAATAGAGGTGGATATGATACTACAAGGAATTTATTCTATATGTACGAGAATGGTGGTGCTGGTGATGCAAGCTACTACAGCATTATGGGAATTGCTATAGATGGTGTATCTATGGCCCCAAATGCAATGAGAGGGACTGTCACAGACTCCATTGCCTGGGACTATTGGGCACTTTATGATTTGATGACTTCTACAGTTTTTGATACTATAACAACAGACGGAGATTACAGAATGTACACTTGTTTTGGCCCCTTTTCCTTCCCGGCGGGCTCAACATTAGTAATTGATGTTGCAATAGTAGCTGGAACATCTTTATCAGATTTACTTGCTAATGCCGATGATGCAAAATCATATTGGCAATTAGTTCTTCCTGTAGAAACGGAAACCAATAATCACTTTACATTTAATCTGGATCAAAATTATCCAAACCCATTCAACCCAGCAACAATAATAAAATACCAAATACCTGAATTAAGTTTTGTAACACTTAAAATCTATGATGTTTTGGGGGGTGAGGTTGCAACAGTAATTAGTGAAGAAAAACCGCTGGGTAATTATGAAGTTGAGTTTAATGCAAGTGAATTATCAAGTGGTATTTACTTTTACCAACTGCAAGCAGGTTCTCCTTCGACAAGCTCAGGACAAAGTTTTGTTGAAACTAAGAAGATGGTCCTACTACGCTAAAGTTTCGGTGGACAAATGTTGATGAAATAAGAAAACAAAATATTTAGAGAATTAGAAATGGAAATGAAAGGAAAAAAAATAAAAAAATCTGCTGAGGAATCAACTACTCCAATTACACCTGAAAAATTGGAGGAAGAGATTCGTATAAGAGCACGCGAAATATATCTTACTAGAGGCGATGCAAGAGGTGATTCTTTAGCCGATTGGCTTCAGGCAGAAAAAGAAATTAAGAAAAAATACAAAATTAGCTATTGAAAGTTGTTCTGCACCTTAGGAGAAACGTATAGAATACTGTTCTCTTATTTCTCTCCGGAATGTTGTGCTTCCCCCAAGGCGTAGAGTATAGCATAATCCATTAACGGGATATATCGCTGTACTTTCTGGTTCCCCTTGATGGAGATTAATTCTCAATTAACTTTCCAGGAGGGTAAAATGCAAACTCTAAGATTTTTGCTTTTCAGTTTTTTTGCACTGTCAATAATTTCAAATGCACAAACAGTAATACCTCCAGGTGATGTTAGTGGTACCTGGGCAATAGGTGGTTCACCTTATGAAGTACAGGGAGAAATTACAGTGCCAGATGGTTTAACGCTAACTATTGAACCCGGAGTGTTAGTTGAGTTTCAAGGGCATTACAAATTAAATGTTCAGGGTAGATTGTTAGCTGTTGGTACAGAAGCCGATACAATCACTTTTACAATTAACGACACAACAGGATTTCACGATCCAAATATTCCAGATGGTGGCTGGGCTGGGATAAGATTTATAAATGTTTTTTCTTTGATTGATTCTTCAAGCATCATCTACTGTAAAATTGAATATGGGAAAGCTTTAGGCTTCTGGCCAGATAATACAGGTGGAGCTATTTGTGTCGACGGTTTTGATGAACTCACCATCGCGAATTGTTTAATAACAAATAATATTGCAAGCCTAACAGATGGGGGTGGAGGCGGTATTGCACTTTGGAATTCCAGCCCCGAGATATTGGATAATTTTATAACAAACAATATTGCTCAATTTGGTGGAGGAATTCAATGCTACGAGTCAAGTCCTCTGATTGAAAATAATTTTTTAGAATTTAATACAGCTCAATCAGGTGGTGGAATTGTGTGTAATGAATATTCTAATCCTACCATTATAAATACAAATATAGAAAATAATACTGCGATTAATGATGGTGGTGGAATTGTGTGTTGGAATAATTGTAGTCTTGTTCTTGATAATATAATGGTCTATAATAATTCAGCTACTGGTAATGGTGGTGGAGGTATTTCAACCCATAATTGCAACTTACAAATCGATAATTGTACATTTATTGAGAATGATGTATATGGTGCAGGCGGTGCTATTTCTTTTGGTGCGGATACGTCCTATACAGGCCTACCGTATCAAGTAGCAATCACTAATACCAGCTTTCTGGAAAATACTGCTTATTCAAGAGCTGGGGTATTTATTAACAATTGGGGATCGACCCCATTAATCATAGATGTAACGATTGATAAGTGTGAATTTTTAAACAATGTTTCTGACCACTACACGGGTTTAAGTGTTTATAACAGTAGTATCTCGATATCGAATAGTGTTTTCTCCGGTAACACTGCAGTTACTTATACTGCAGCTGCAGGATTCTCAAGTGGTTGTATTGGAACTATATCTAACTGTTTGTTTGCATCAAATGTTGCATCTACCGGGGGTGGGGGGTGGAATTCAGGAGGCTTAACTGTTTGGACTGATGTAAATGCAGACATTATGAATTGCATTTTCGTTAATAATTCTGCTGAATATGGTGCAGGACTGACAGTGGGCAGCGGTGGAACCGCCACACTTACAAACTGTATTTTTTGGGGTAATAGTACAGATCAAATTGCTTTAGATACATATAACAATAATGGAGGGACACTATTTGTAAATTATTGTGATATTCAGGATGGTGAGGATTCTGTTAATGTGGTTGATCCATCATTATCTACACTTAATTGGGGAGAGTGGAAATATAGATACTGATCCAATTTTTGAAGATCCGGGCAATGGTGATTATCATCTGCAAGATACCAGTCCCTGTATTGGCACAGCTATTGATTCGATGGAGATCAATGGAAATATGTGTTATTGTCCGCTTTTTGACATTGAGGGAAATCCTCGTCCTTATCCAGTCGGTTCAATGCCGGATATGGGAGTTTATGAATCTCCGCTGGCAAATCCTGTTGGTGTTGAAGAAAATGGAGTGGTTCATCCAACTGAATATGTGCTTTTCCAGAACTATCCCAATCCATTTAATCCAAACACAACAATTAAATACCAAATCCCTGAGTTAAGTTTTGTCACACTTAAAGTTTATGATGTTTTAGGAAATGGAATTGCTACTCTTGTTAATGAAGAAAAACCTGTTGGAAATTATGAAGTTGAGTTTAATGCAAGTGAATTATCAAGTGGTATTTACTTTTACCAACTGCAAGTAGGTTCTCCTTCGACAAGCTTAGGACAGGGTTTTGTTGAAACAAAGAAGATGATACTCTTGAAATAATTAACAGTCTCTGGCAATTACCTCTCTCTCGGAGTAGATGCCGGAGCTGGCCCCTGCCATTTAACAATGGCGGGGGTTTTTACTTGTCAATCACGAACTGTTGCTCTTTTATCGAGCAAAATCTTAGCAAGTTGTAAGTAAAAGTCTGGCACTTTTACAGTTCTCATTCTATAATTAAATTATATGACAAAGTATTTACAAATAATTTGTCTTTTTATTTTCTTCAATTCAATTCTTTATTCCCAGACAGGAAAAATCCAATTTGAACACCTCACAAGAGAGAATGGACTTTCAGAAGGCTCCGCCTGGTGTATACTTCAGGATTGTAAAGGATTTTTATGGATCGGTACAGCTGATGGATTAAATAGATATGATGGATATCAGTTCAAAATTTTCAGGAACATTCCCAGTGATTTAAATAGCATTTCAAATAGCCAGGTTCTTTCAATTTTAGAAGATAAAACAGGCACGCTCTGGATTGGTACTGATGGAGGAGGACTGAATAAATTTAATAGTGATAAAGAAAATTTCACAAGATACATCCACAATCCAAATGACTCAACTAGCATAAGTGATAATGCTGTGTGGTCAATTTATGAAGATAGATCGGGAATTCTTTGGATTGGGACTTTTGGTGGTGGATTGAATAAGTTTGATAGGAGTAAGGAACAATTCATTAGCTACACCCATAATTCTGTTGATAGAAGAAGCTTGAGTTTTAATACAGTAGTTTCAGTTTATGAAGACTCAAAGAGGAATTTATGGATTGCAACTTTAGGAGGAGGACTTAATTTGTTAACTCTCTCTGAAAGAAAAAAAGTCAATCCTGATTTCATACACTTCAGACATGATCCAAATGATTCAAGAAGTATTAGTAGTGACCATGTGTCAAGAGTATACGAAGATAGAAATGGCGTCATCTGGGTAGGTACTTTAGGTGAAGGTCTCAATCAACTTGTTTGGGAAAACGAGGACAAATTAAAAGCTACTTTCATTCATCACAAGAATCAACCCGATGATCCGGCAAGTATTAGTGGTAATGAGATTGTTCAAATTTATGAAGACAGAGAAGGTGAACTATGGTTTGGAACCTGGGGTGGAGGATTGAATAAGTTTGATAGGAGTAAGGAACAATTCATTAGCTATTCCCATAATCTTGTTGATACAAGAAGCTTAAGTTTTAATACAGTAGTTTCAGTTTATGAAGACTCAAAAATGCAATGGAAGATTTAGTACCGAGTGAATTTCATTTAAGCCAGAATTACCCTGATCCTTTTACGGAAAATACAGAAATAAAATACTGTCTTCCGGAAAAGGTGAGGGTTAAACTGGAGCTTTTTGATTCTGAAAGAAGCAGAGTAAAAACGTTGGTGGACGAATTTGAAGAAGCAGGTACATATAAAGTGGAGTTGGAAGCAAAAGATTTTAAGGAAGGAGTATATTTTTATCGTTTAACAGCAGGCAGCTATGTTAGTACAAAAAGAATGTTATTTCTTAAGTAAAAACTTAAATTTGTTTTCCACCTCCTCACAAGGGAGGAGGTGAATTATTTCATACTCTTGCAATCTTGTAATTCTTCTTAGCGAAGTAAATTTCTTTTGAGAAAGTTCTAATGACTGTAGCAAAAGGAACAGCAAGCAGCATTCCCATCAATCCAAACAATATTCCACCGCTTATAATAAGAAGTATAATTACAATCGGGTGCATATCCACGCTCTTGCCAAAAACATACGGCTGCACGAAACCGTTATCTAAAGCGTATGTAATTAAAACCACCAGCAGAATAAACGGAACTTGAGAAAGATTTCCGTGCTGAACTATTGAAACAATTATTGCAGGTATGCCGCCGATAACGGGACCGAAATATGGAATAAGATGTCCAAGCCCGGCAATAACTCCAAGCGGCAAAGCATTTGGAACACCAATTAAATAAAACCCAATACCGATTGTAACTCCAACGAACGCCGCATCGAATATCCAGGCTCTGACAAATAAACCAAGCTGCACAGTAACTTTTTTTAAGACATAATAAGACATCTCAAAAAATTTATTTGGAACAGTATGCAAAATTCCCTGAAGAATTCGCCTGCTATCTTTGAGTAAAAAGAAAGTAATAAATGGAACAATCACTAATATTGCAATCACAGAAACAATACTGGATAAAACTTTGGTGATACTATCAATGATATTGGTCAGCTGAGAAGATAAAAACAATTCAATTCTGGTAGTAAGTTCACCCTGCTTTAGAAAAGGGACATAATGCAGGATTGTAATTTCCAGCGCCCTGATCTCTTCAGCAAAAGAGAACCCTTCCAGAGAACTTATTAATTGATTCATCTGGAAAACAAATTTTGGAATAATTATAGAGAGGCTGAAGTAAATGATGAATCCAAATATCCCGAAAATTAATAAAGTTGAAGTCAAACGATTAAAACCTTTGGCTTCCAGCATCGAAACGAAGGGTGCAAAAATGAACGAAAGCAAAATTGACAACGCGAGAATAATCAGAATTTCAGTAAGTAAATAGAACAGGTAAAGAAAAATTATTGCAGCTGCAATCCACAGGAAATATTTAGTAACATTGTTGTAATTAGAATCTGACATAATTCTTAGAAAATTAATTTACAGCTTCAATTCTTCTTATACCCTGTACCTGATTCATCAAAGCTCTTTCGATACCAGCACGTAGAGTTAGAGTTGACATCGGACAATTTTCGCAATCACCTGTTAATCTTACTTTTACAATTCCTTCTTCAGTTACCTCAACAAGTTCCACATCACCATTATCTGCCTGAAGAAATGGTCTGATTGATTCAAGTGCTTTTAGGATTTCTTCTTTCATCTACTTTGAGTATTTCAGATATGTAAATCTAATGAAAATTTTGAAATCAATTCTATGATGTCATTGCGAGTCCCGTTTCATCGGGACGAAGCAATCTTCTGAATTTGATTTAAACTGAGATCACTTCTCCCGACTAAAGTCGGGATCGTGATGACATTTGGGTCAATCATCATCCCCAAGTAATATCTCAACTTTTCCCGGAGCTTTTGAATTTCTGACATTCACCTGTTCAGTCAGGTTTCGTGAGATTTCTGTAATAATATCAGCTTCATTCGAATCGGGAATATCGAATACGATAGGAATTCCCTTATCACCACCTTCTCTGATTTGCGGATTGATCGGGATGCCACCTAAAAAGGGAACTTTCAAATCTTTACAAACTCTTTCACCGCCGCCAGTTCCAAAAATATCATATCGCTTTTTTGTGTCAGCTGCAATGAAGTAACTCATATTTTCAATTAAACCGAGCACCGGAACATTAACACGCTCAAACATCTTCAAAGCTTTTCTGGCATCGATAAGTGAAACTTCCTGCGGTGTTGTAACAATAACGGCTCCCGTAAGTGGAATAGTCTGAACAAGCGTCAATTGAATATCGCCTGTTCCCGGAGGCATATCAAAAACAAGATAATCCAATTCACCCCAGGCAACATCTGTCATAAATTGTTTGATAGCTCCGCTTGCCATTGGTCCCCGCCAGATAATTGGTGCATTGTCATCAACAAGTAAACCGATAGAAATCATTTTTAATCCAAAAGCTTCCAACGGAATTAATCTTGCTTTCCCGTTTTCCTCAATAAGATCTGGTTTTTCAGTTACGCCTAGCATCAAAGGAATGCTTGGACCGTAAATATCTGCATCGATCAAACCAACATTAGCACCATCTTTTGCAAGTGCTACTGCAAGATTTACAGCAACTGTACTTTTACCAACTCCACCTTTACCACTTGCAACTGCAATTGTGTTTTTTACTCCGGGCAGAATTGCTTCCTTCTTCGGATCTTTGTGCGTTGATACGGTCGGAATTCTTTCCTGAATATTTAAATGAATTTCTTTGATTGCAGGGAATTCTCTTTTTATTGTATCAGCAATGATGTTATAATCGAAGTTAGTTGATTTGTTTAATGAAGGAATTGAGATATCAACTGTTAGCGCATCTCCTGCCTGCTCGAGTTTTTTTATTGAGTTTAGCGTTAAAGAATTTTTATTAAAATTTTTATCTTCAATCTTTTTGATAGCACTTAAAACTGAGCTTTTAGTTATTTCTGCCATAATAGTATCTGAATTTCGTTTTTGAATTAGTTATAAAAAGTGGTCGAAAGATAAACAATTAGAAGCAGAGAGGAAGTTCCGAAATGAATCTCTTCTAAGATTTTATTGGTTGTCCTGAACGTTTTTCTGTCTGTTTCATTAACCATTGCTGACTGTTGACGGGTTTTACTCCATTAAGCGGGATGATCAAACTGTAAGTCATGTCTGGATTCAGGGCTCGAGATTTTTGGTTATCCTTTAATGCAGCTTTTATCAAAGTTTTCATTACATCGTTTCGAATTTTTTCACTTTCAACCGGGAATAAGGTTTCAACTCTGCCGTCAAGATTTCTCTGCATCATATCTGCACTTCCCATATACATTTCTTCATTACCATCATTATAGAAATAAAATACTCTGCTATGTTCGAGGAATCTTCCGACAATGCTTCTTACATTTATGTTCTCACTTAAACCTTCCACACCGGGAACAAGACAACATATTCCACGAATAATCAACTCTATTTTTACCCCTTCATTCGAAGCTTCATATAAGGCACTGATAATCTGAGGGTCGACCAATGAATTCATCTTCCAGATTATTTTACCTTCTTTGCCCGCTTTTACATTTTCAATTTCTCTGAAAACTTTTTCGAGCATTTTATCACGCATGTTAACGGGTGAGACGAATAGTTTTCTATATTCCTTTTGTTTTGAATATCCCGTTAGAAAATTAAAAACGTCAGAAACATCAGAGCAGATATCATCATCGCAGGTGAACAGACCTAGATCGGTATAAATTTTTGCGGTGAGTGCATTATAATTCCCTGTTGCCAGGTGAACGTATCTTTTTACACCATCAAATTCTTTTCTCACAACAAGAGTCATTTTTGCGTGGGTTTTTAATCCAACCAAACCATAAACAACGTGAGCCCCTGCTTTTTCAAGTTCACGAGCCCAGAAAATATTATTCTCTTCATCGAACCGTGCTTTTAGTTCAACAAGAACTGCAACCTGCTTGCCGCGTTCAACTGCCTCAATAAGAGCTTTGATAATTGGTGAATCAGCACCAACTCTGTAAAGTGTTTGCTTTATTGCGAGAACCTCAGGGTCTCTTGCCGCCTGCTTGATAAATTCAATTACCGGAGTAAATGAATGATATGGATGATGCAGTAAAATATCTTTTTGTTTAATGATCGTGAAAATATCTTCATCAGTTTCAAAAGTTTTTGGCAGAACAGGATAGAATGGTTTCTCTTTTAATTGATGAAGAGGAAGTTTGTATAAACCCATCACATCACTTAAACCAATCGGTCCATCTGAAATATGAACGTCATCTCTTTTAATTCTCAAATTCTCGATAAGTGTTTCAAGCATATGTTCAGGTATTGTACTTTCAACTTCCAATCGAACAACCTGCCCGAATCGTCTCTGCCGGATATTTTCTTCAATTACATGAAGCAGATCATCAGCTTCATCCTCCTGGAGTTCAATGTCAGTATCCCGCGTCACACGGAAGCGGTAAGCTTCGATTACTTCCGTACCGGGGAAAAGTAAATCAACATTCGCTTTGATGAGATCGCCAAACCAAATAAACTTAGCTTCGAATCCTCCGTTACTATTAGGTTTTCTTGAAGGATTTATTATATCATCAACAGGTAACAGCCTTGGGTGAGTGCTTGGCACTTTAACTCTTGCAAAATGTGTGTCGCCTTTAGGATTGCGTATAATTACTGCGAGATTCAAACTGAGATTGGAAATGTAAGGAAACGGTCTGCCCGGATCGAATGCAAGCGGAGTGAGAATAGGATAAATTTCTTTTTTAAAGTATTCTTTTAGTCTTTCTTGCTCTTCGGCTGAAAAGTCTTCGAACTTTAGTAAGAAAATATTGTTCTTTTTGAGTTCAGGAACAATTTCATTATTCCAATAATCGTCAAATTGCTTTAGCATCGGTCGTAATGTTTTTTCAATTTTCTGAACCTGTTCTGATGGTGTTAAACCATCGATTGTTGGTTCAAGGATGTTTGCAGCAATCTGTTCTTTCAAACCAGAGACACGAATCATATAAAATTCATCCAGGTTTGAAAAGAAAATAGAAATGAATTTTATTTTTTCAAGCAGTGGCAGGTTTGGATTAAATGCTTCTTCCATTACCCTGCGGTTGAATTCTACCCAGCTTAAATCTCTGTTAAAAAAGTTCCTTGGTTCTTTATATTTTTTGAGAATTTCCTTACCAGTCATCTTTATAATTATTTCTAATCGGGGCACAAATATAATATAAATACAATCTATATGCCGTGAATAAAACAGTCAATTCCTGCGAATATGGTATAATTCGGACATATTTTGCTTTACTTGCTGCTTGTTCGAAAAAATTAAACGACTTAGTGCCAATTTTTACATTTAACACTTAATCTTGAAGCAAACTCTTAATTAATACATTTATAATAAAATAGATTGGAACCACTAGTTATAGGCTTTGACGCTAACAAGATTAATATTTATTAATCTTCTATTTGTCGATTGTTACGATTTCCAAAAAGCAGGAGAAAAAATGATTAGTACGGTAAATAATTCTAATCTTCCGACAACCATAAAGAAGCTTAAAATCCATTTTACAATATCGGGTAAGTGAGCAAAATTGTTAACCGGACCTACAGTTCCAATTCCCGGTCCTATGTTACCTATACAAGTTGCGGTTGCACCTGCGGCACTGACAAAATCAACTCCAAGCATTGCCAGTATCATCGATCCGAATACAAAAAGTAAAATGTAAAAAATAAAAAATGCCTGTACATTCGATATAATGTCGGAACTGACTGCCTTACCATTAAATTTTACAGGTATAACTGCCCTTGGATGAATTAATCTTTTCAACTCAGTCCAACCGTTTTTAAACAAAACAATATGCCTGACGAATTTAATACCACCACCGGTAGATCCGGCACAACCTCCAACAAAAAGTAGCGCGAAAAAGATCATTCTTGAAAACGGTGCCCAGTTCTCAAAATCAGATGTAACGTACCCGGTTGTAGTTGTAAGTGAAACTACATGAAAAAATGATTGCCTGATTGCTTCCTCCCAATGAAAGTCTACATGAGGCAGGTGAATAATCATAACGAAAAAGGAAGCAAAGATTGTAAAGCCAAGATAATATTTGAATTCAGTATTTTCTTTGAAGAAACTGAATTTGCCATGAAATGACATATAGTGCAGTGTGAAATTCATCCCGGCAAAAAACATAAATAAAATAAAAACATATTGCACATATGGCGAAGTATAGTAAGCAATGCTGGCGTTCTTGGTTGAAAATCCACCGGTTGCCATTGTTGTAAAAGAATGATTGATTGCATCAAACAGGTTTAATCCGCCGACCATAAGGAGAGCAGTTTCTGCTGCAGTGAGTATAACATAAATAGCCCAAAGTCTTTTTGCTGTCTCTTTTACTCTAGGATGAATTTTATCTTTTGTTACACCCGGCACTTCAGCAGTGAATAGCTGCATACCTCCAATTCCGAGGAGAGGAAGGATAGCAAGTGAAAGAACTATGATTCCCATTCCGCCTAACCATTGAGTAAGACTTCGCCAGAAAAGTAAACCGGGCGGCAGAATTTCTATATCAGTTAATATTGTTGCACCTGTGGTTGTAAAGCCCGACATTGTTTCAAAGAATGCATCTGTATAGCTGGGAATTGCACCGTAAACAATAAAAGGGAGAGCACCAAAGATGGTCATTGCAATCCAACCAAAAGTAACTATTAAATATCCTTCGCGTTTACCTAATTCAGCAATTTCACTTTTTCTCGTTGCAAACCAAAGAATCAAACCAAAGAGAGATGTTCCAATCCCGGAAATCAGCAGAGCCATGATATCATCAGATTGGTAATAGAGTGAAAATCCAATTCCGGTAAGGATAAACAATCCATTGAGAATTAATAGAAAACCTATAATATTTAAGACCACTCTGTATTTCATCATTACAAATGTAAGTCTTGAATCACGGAGAGACAAAAAGTAAATTTATTTTTTCCAGAATGATGGTGAGAAGAGAACCAGAATTGTAAATAGCTCTAATCTTCCAAGCAGCATAACTATGCTCAAAACCCATTTACCTAAAACAGGAACTTCGCTATAGTTTGTCATTGGACCGGTTGTCCCAAGACCCGGACCAATGTTTGCAAGACAAGCAGCTACAGCTCCCATTGATGATGAAAGATCCAATCCAGTAATTGAAAGTATAACTGAAGCCAATATAAAAATTATCATATACAAGCATTACGAAAGCAGCAATCTTTGAAATTATTTCGTTGCTGACTGCTTTACCATTATGTCTTACCGGAATAACAGCCTTAGGATGTATTAATTTTTTTAGTTCATTTAGACTGTTTTTAATAAGAAGTTCATAACGTATTATTTTTACTCCACCACTGGTTGAGCCTGCACACGCACCCATTAAAAGTAGAATTAAAAATATTTCAGGAAAGAATTTAGCCCAGGCTTCATAATTAACCGTAACAAATCCGGTTGAACTAAGTATTGAAATTATGCTGAATGCAGAATCTCTGAATGCAGATTCAGTTGCTTGAGAATTTTGAATTATCAAGTAGAGAGCAATAGATGTTACAATTAGCATGACAAAAATTGCATAGAACCTGAATTCATCATCTTTGAAATAATTAAAGACTTTTCCCTTTAGTGCAAAGTAGTGGAGTGTAAAGTTTGTGCCCGAAAGAAACATAAAAATTATAATTACCCATTCAATGTATGCTGAATGATAATAAGCAACGCTGGTGTTCTTTGTTGAAAAACCACCAGTTGCAAGAGTTCCAAACGAATGGCAAACAGCATCAAGTAAATTCATATCTCCAAACAGAAGAAGAATTATCTGTGCAACTGTAAGAATTAAATAGATTGCCCATAGACGTTTTGCTGTTTCAGTAACTCTTGGATGAATTTTATCTTTGCTTGGACCTGCAACTTCTGCCTGAAATAATTGCATTCCTCCAATTCCAAGTATAGGTAGGATTGCAAGTGATAAAACAATTATTCCCATTCCACCAATCCAGTGAGTCATACTTCGCCAGTAAAGTAAACCTTGAGGAACCACTTCAATATCTTTTAAGATTGTTGCACCGGTTGTTGTAAATCCGGACATCGTTTCAAAAAAGGCATCTGTAAATGATGGAATTGATCCGTGAATGATATATGGCAGCGTACCAACTAATGAACTGGCAATCCATCCGAGAGTAACAATCAGGTAACCATCCCGTTTGCTGATATCTTCATCAGGATCAGTCTTAATAAAAAACCAAAGTAAGCTGCCCAATAATGCTGTACCAATTCCTGAAATTAAAATAGCATTGATATCGTTACTTTGATAATAAAACGAGAAGGGTAGAGCGGTTAGCATTGCTAAGCCGTTGAGTATCAGCAGGAACCCAATTATTTTTACAATAATTTTCAGGTTCATAGGTTATTTGAAGAACTTTTCTGTTTTTTTAACACCGCCGGGAAGAGAAAACACAACTACCTTGTCTCCATTTTGAATTCTGGTATCTCCAACAGCAATAATGGATTCATCTTCTCTTATTATTCCTCCAATGATTGCTTCCTTTGGAAAACTGAGATCTTTAATCGGTTTCTTTGTTATCAGGGAATTAGGTTGAACAACATACTCCATTATGTCCGCATCAATACCCTCCAGAGTGCTAAGTGCGAGCACTTCACTTTTACGGATGAACCTGGAGATATTATTTGCAGCAATTAATTTTTTGTTGATGAGTGAATCCAGACCTATCGTCTGTGTTAGCGGTATGTAATCAACTTTATCTACTAGTGCGATTGCTTTTTTAACTCCGAGATGCTTTGCCATTAAACAGGTTATAATATTAGTTTCCGCATCTTCAGTAACTGCAACAAAAGCATCAACATCTATTATTCCTTCCTGTGCAAGAAGATCAATATCTCTTCCATCACCTTTTATAACCAGTGTGCTGGTTAAAGTATCTGCAAGCTTAAGAGTTTTTTCTTCATCCGATTCAATTAACTTAACCGTCATCTTATCTTCAAGCAGCTCAGCAACTCTTCGACCTATTTTACTCCCGCCAAGTATCATAATGTTATCAAATTTGATTTCCTCTTTTCCAGCAAGCTTCATTACAACACTATTGCCTTCAGGTTTGGCAATTACAAATACCTGATCATTGGGCAGGAATCTATCGTTGCCTTTTGGAATTATTGTTCTGAAGTTTCTATGAAGTGCAACTATTCTGAAATCGAAAGTTTCAAACTCTTTTGCAATTTCTACAACAGTTTTTCTTATAACAGGAGCATCTTTGTCTAACCTTAAACCAATAACTGAAAGTTTGCCACCCTCAAAATCCATCACATCAGTAGCTGCTGATCTTAGTATCAAGTTAACCATTTCTCTGGCAGCTAACTCCTCAGGATAAATCATAAAATCAACTCCAATTTCAGAAAAGTTGATTCCAACATTTTCATCCAGGTATTCTGAGTTACCGATTCTCGCAATTGTTTTTTTTGCACCGAGCTTCTTTGCAAGAATAGCGCTGGTAACATTAATCTCCTCATATGAAGTTACGGCAACGAAGAGATCTGCTCTATCAACTCTTGCTTCTTTCAGAGTCGAAATATTTGTTGACGAACCACTGATGGTAAGTATATCTGCCATTGAATCTGAATACGATAGTCTCTGCTGATTCATATCAATGGCTATTATGTCGTGCTCTTCGCTGGATAATTGTTTTGCCAGATGATATCCAACATCCCCCATACCTGCGATTACTATTCTCACTCTGTGTTATCCTTACTTATTTCTATTAACTAAGTAAAATTCAGTTTTTATCAGTCAAAAAACAATTCTAATTTATGATTAAATAAAAAAGTCACACTTTAAAGTTGTAAAAGTGTGACTAAGAATGATTTTTATTTTGATTGCTAAGCTGTAGCTTCAATCTTTGAATATATTTTCTGAAACTCTTTTCCTTTTCTTTCTTTCCAGTTTCCTTTGTGATATGCATAACCAACAATCAAAGGCATTGCAACTGTTGCTTCTGCGTAAACCATCTGTTCGTAAGTTGTTTCTACTTTACCCCACGAGCTTGCTTCTTTAAGTGTTGAGCCAGAGAGAGCGCCGTCTCTTTCATCTGCAACTGTAATTTGAATAGCATATTTGTGCATTGTCTGCATCTTCCTGAAGGATGTCTGCAGCTACAACAATATCCTGTGTAAAGTTTTTAGGAACACCACCACCGATCATAAATATTCCGGTGTCCTTGCTGGCGAGTTTAATTTTTGTCAGTTCAAGAAAATCTTTTGCTGAATCAATTGAACAATGGTTTTCAGGATTTTGGGTCTGGTGAACTACAAAACCAAATCCTGCTGAGCAATCTGAAAATGCCGGAACAAAAATCGGAACATTCTTTTTGTAAGCTGCCCAAACAACTGAATCATCTACTTTGGGTCCGCCGTTATTCTCAAGATATCTTCCAAACTCCCATAAGAATTCCCTGGATGAATATGGTTTCGGTTCCATACCATTAAATATTTTTGCGCAGGTGTCGTCGCAAACTCTAAGTTCGTCTTCGTCAATATAAGTATCATAAATTCTGTCGATGTGTAAATCTCTCATTTCATTATCATCAACGAACTTTGTTCCTTTGTAATGTTTGAATCCTAGAGCTTCAAAGAAATCCTGATCAACTATAATTGCTCCTGTTGAAACAATTGCATCAACCATATTATTCATGATCATATCATAAACTACTTTTTTCAAACCTGCACTGAACAAACTTCCGGCAAGAGTTAGAATAATTCCGCAGTTTTTATCCTTCAGCATCATATCATAGATTCTTGCAGCACGGTTCAGGTCGCGAGCTGTAAAAGCCATATTCTCCATCGCATCAACAAATGGAACAACATTGTGTTTTTTGATATCAATGTGTTCGATTACTTCTTTCAGATAATCTTTTTTTTGAGCCATCTAATTATTCCTCCTTATTTAATTGGAATTAAAATTATTAAAAATCATATTGTTAAAAGAAAACCTTTGCAGCTTTCAGAATTCCTTGCTTCCACGGAACTCTGTGCGAAATACCTGATTTATTTTTGAATTCTTCGTGATGTTCAAGATACCATTTATAGTTTCTGATCAACGCATCTTTGTTTGAATACTTTGGTTTGTATCCCAGAACTTTTTCTGCCTTTTCAATTGATACAAAGGAATCTTTTGAAGCGGTTTCATAAACCCACTTGTATAGTGGTGATATTTTCATTGCTTCGAGAAGTCTGAGTGTTAATATAATTGGTTTCTCAGGAAGACCTTTAATTTTTTTTCCGTGACCTGCAACATCCAGAACTGCCTGGTAGTCTTCTCTCATGGTTGTAAATTCTTTTGCGCCAATGTTGAATGTATCGTTAACTTTTTCCTTATCAAGAGTGCAGCAGAGATAAATTGCTTCACAAAGATCTTCAACATCAAGAAGCTGGTAACGATTATTTCCATTTCCAATCATAGGAAAACCGCGACCATCTTTTGCCCAATCGAAAAGTAGATCGAATACTCCCAGTCTCTCCGGGCCAATGAATGATTTGGGGCGAATGATTGTAACACACATTCCTTTTTGCCGAAACTTAACACATTCTTCTTCAGCTTTAATTTTAGATTTTCCATAAGGTCCAACACCATCCAACTTATCTGTTTCATACAAAGGGTGATGATCGGGGATTCCATAAACTGCAGTCGATGAAATATGGATGAAGCGGTCAACTTTTGCATTCTCAGCTGCTTCAATCATGTTTTTCGAGCCGTCAATATCAGTTGAAAAAATTTCTTCGGGAGTGTAAAGTGGAAGTGCTGCTGCTGAATGAACAACTATATCAACTCCTTCAACAGCTTTTTCTACTGTTGCTTTATCCCTGATATCTCCTTTTATAGCCTCAATTTTATCGTTCATATCAGGATAATCGAACTCAACGAGGTCGAGTGATTTAATTTGATGACCTTTGGAATGCAAATGACGAATAAGATTTATTCCTAGAAAACCTGATCCACCTGTTACCAGAACTTTCATTTTGCCTTACTATGTAGTTTAAAAGTTAGAATTTGAGACACCAAAATTACAAATTTTGCTAAGGGCTTCAAATAAATTGATTTTAATAAAAAAGGTGAACAAGAGCTTGATTTGCTTCAAATTGATAGATTATTAAAACTTATAATAAAATCATTACCTTTGCTTTGATTTAGTCAGAAGGAATAGCATTAAAATTTCTTGACTTTTTAAGGGTATCAGCTTATTTTTTCAGGCTCAAAAAATGAATTTGTTTAACCAAGGAGTTAATTTTGAAAAAGGAAGGAATGACCCGGTTTGTTAAGTCCGAAGATGCAGCAAGGAAATGGTATGTCGTTGATGCTAAGGATCAAGTGTTAGGAAGACTCGCTTCAAGAATTGCATCAGTCATTAGAGGAAAAACCAAACCGATTTTTACACCGAATATGGATACCGGTGATTTTGTTATTGTGATAAATGCTGATAAAGTTAAGATGACCGGAAAGCGTGAACAGTTAAAAAAATATATCTGGCATAGTATGTATCCCGGTGGACAGAAGATTCGGTCGTACGAAGAAATGAAAAGTAAAAAACCTGAGTTTGCGATTCAGGAAGCAGTTAGAGGTATGCTGCCTAAAAACAGATTAGGTAAAACTCTAATTACAAAATTAAAAGTCTATGCTGGCGAAGAGCATCCGCACAAAGCACAGAAACCAGAAATATTAAGCCCATCGGAGAAGTAATGGTTGATAGAATTTTTATAGGTCGAAGAAAAACATCAGTTGCAAGAATTATACTAAAAACCGGAAACGGTAAAATAACAGTCAATGGAAAAGAATTTGAAAAAGCTTTCCCTTTACTTGTAAGTCGTGAAGACATTACCAAACCCTTTGATTTAACAGAGACGAAGGGAAAATATGATGTTCATGTTAAAGTAAAAGGCGGTGGCTCAACGGGACAGGCACAAGCAATAAGATTAGGAATAGCAAGGGCATTAATTGATACTAATCCTGAATTCAGACCATCACTAAAAATTGAGGGACTTTTAACAAGAGATCCAAGAATGGTTGAAAGAAAGAAATACGGTCAACCAAAAGCTAGAAAAAGATTTCAGTTTTCTAAGAGATAATTTATTAACTAACATTCATATCTTCCGATTTACCTCCTGTGTCCCGATTTGATGGGATGAAAGGTAAAGACGACGAGGATAGAAGACCTGCCTTACTTTAGGCAGTAAAAACAGGAGATATACTAATGGCAACTATAGAGCTAACGCACCTAATTGAATCAGGTGCACACTTCGGGCATTTAACTCGCCGCTGGAACCCCAAGATGAAACCATTTATTTTTATGGAGAAGAATGGGATCCACATAATTGATTTAAAGAAAAGTCTTGGTTTACTTAACCAGGCATACCAAGAAATGGTTGAAGCTGTTTCACAGGGTGGTTCAATCCTTTTTGTCGGAACTAAAAAACAGGCAAAGGGAGTTGTTGAATCAGAAGCTAAAAGATGTGGAATGAACTGGGTAAGCGAACGCTGGCTTGGCGGAATGCTAACAAATTTTTCAACGATTAGGAAGAGCGTAAAGAGATTACAGAACATAGAGAAACAGGAAACTGACGGTACCTTCGAGAAGATTACTAAGAAGGAAAGATTATTCCTTACACGTGAACGGGACAAACTGAAAAAAATTCTGGAGGGAGTTGAGACTATGTCAAAACTTCCCGGTGCTATTTTTGTTGTTGATATTAAGAAAGAAGATATCGCAGTGAAAGAAGCAAAGCGATTAAACATCCCGGTATTTGCAATTGTGGATACAAACTGTGACCCCGATCCCATAGACCATGTCGTCCCGGCAAACGATGACGCTGTTAAGACAATTGAACTTATAGTTAAACATATGTCGGATGCGGTTATTGAAGGACAGGCAAAGTTTAAAGAAAGAAAAGCCGAAGAAGTTGCTGATAGAGAAAGAGCAAGAAAAGAACATCACGAAGAAACGGAACAGAGTGATGAGAAAAAAGTATCCAAAAAACATTTGAAGAGAAAAGATAAAAAGGAAGAAGAAACTTCTGAGCAGAAGAGTGATACAGCACAAGCGGAAACTTCTTCTGAAAATTAAGTTTGAAAGGAATTAATTATTATGGCTATTACTGCTGCACAAGTAAACGATTTAAGACAGAGAACCGGCGCCGGAATGATGGATTGCAAACGTGCACTTGAGGAAGCGAACGGTGATATTCAAAAAGCGATAGAAATCTTAAGAAAGAAAGGCGCTGCAGTTGCTGCTAAAAGAGCAGAAAAATCAGCTAACGAAGGTTTGATCGTTACGAAAATTTCAGACGATAAAAAGTCGGCGATAATTTTAGAAATTAATTGCGAAACTGATTTTGTTGCAAAGAGTGAGGATTTCATTAATCTCGCTGATTATGTTATCAATGCTGTTCACAAAATCAAACCTAAAAACATTGAAGAGCTGCTTAATAAAAATTCAGATGTCCAGAATAAATTGAATGATGTTTTAGGTAAAGTTGCTGAAAAAATTGAAATATCGCGTTTTGATATTTTAGAAGCTAACAATGGATTACTTGTTGATTATATTCATCCTGGTTCAAAGTTAGGTGTAATAATAAAATTTGAAGATGTGAAAGATGGAAACGATGAACTTTCTGAAATAGGTAAAGATATGGCAATGCAGGTTGCTGCGATGAATCCTATCAGCATTAGAAGAGAAGATGTTCCGAAAGAAACAGTTGATAAAGAAATTGAGATTTATAAAGAGTTAGCAAAAAAAGAAGGCAAACCAGAGCAAATGCTTGAAAAAATAGCTATGGGAAGATTGAATAAATTCTACCAGGAAAATGTGCTTCTTGAGCAGGCATTTATCAGGGATAATTCAAAAACGGTTGGTGACTTGCTTAAAGAGTTCAACACAAAGCATAGTTCCAATATTAAGGTTACCCGGTTTGACCGGTTTCACCTCGGCGACGAGAATAAGTAATTTCTCACAAAAAGGTCTTAAAAATATTAAGACCTTTTTTTATATTTAAACGCAAATTTTTACAGGATGTGATGGGATTAAAATATAAAAGAGTTTTACTCAAGCTTAGCGGCGAATCACTAATGGGTTCGCAGGGATTTGGCATAGATAACAATGTGCTCGATTTTTTTTCTGAGGAAATTCAGAAAGCGTATAAGGCTGGTGTAGAATTGGGAATTGTAATCGGCGGTGGGAATATATATCGCGGCTTGAGTGCCACTTCGCAGGGAATTGACAGGGCTACAGGAGATCAAATGGGTATGCTGGCAACAGTAATAAATGCACTTGCTTTACAGAATGCTCTTGAAAAGAGAGGTATGTTTACCCGCCTGATGAGCGCAATCAACATGGAGGCAATAGCTGAGCCTTACATCCGAAGAAGAGCGATTAGACATCTTGAAAAGAAAAGAATTGTAATCTTCGGTGCAGGAACCGGTCATCCATACTTCAGCACTGACACTGCAGCCTCGCTTCGTGCAGTTGAAATAAATGCTGATGTTATTGTTAAAGGAACAAGAGTGGATGGAGTGTTTGACAGCTGACCCGGAAAAAAATCCGAATGCATTCAGGTTCGAAAACATTTCATATCTGGATGTTTTGAAGAAAAATCTTCGCATTATGGACTTAACGGCAGTCAGTCTTTGCCAGGAAAATAATCTCCCTATGATTGTCTTTAATATGGATGTTAGCGATAATTTACTGAAACTTGTCATGGGCGAAGAGGTTGGTACTCTTATTAATAACGGTATAAAAATTAATAAAGAAGCTTAACAACAAACTGAGGTAGTTATGCATCAATTAATAAAAGATGCCAATGGCAGAATGAACAAAACAATTGAAGCTTTACAAAGTGAGCTAGCCAAAATCAGGACAGGTAAAGCAACTACTGTTTTACTTGACAGTATCAGAGTTGATTATTATGGAAATATGGTTCCTTTAAACCAGGTTGGTAATGTTTCTGTTCTGGACGCTCATACATTATCCATTACACCCTGGGAAAAGCAGATGGTTCAGATTATTGATAAAGCTATTCTTGAAGCAAACCTGGGATTGAATCCGATAAGTGACGGTACAAATCTTAAAATTCCAATTCCCCCTTTGAATGAAGAAAGAAGAAAAGAACTCGTAAAGCTTGTCAGGAAGTTCGGTGAAGAGTCAAAAGTTGCAATAAGAAATATACGGCGAGATGCCATCGATCATCTTAAGAGGGAAGAAAAAGAAAAGAAAATGAGCGAGGATCAGCTTCACGATGCTGAAAAAGAAGTGCAAAAATTAACTGATGATCACACCAAATTAATTGATGACACATTGAAGCACAAAGAAAAAGAAATTATGGAAGTATAATCTTCTCGGAATAAAATTTTTATTACCCGGCTCAAGCGAGACCGGGTTTTTTATTTCCGGATTTTTTGAATGAGTAAATTATCCAAATGAAATTTCTTTTCCGTCAAGCTTTATGATATAAATTATAAATTAGTTGATTTTTAAGTAAATTTTGATTCAATTAAATAATAATTAAATATCCTACATTAGATTTTAATTAAGCTTGAAGTTATTTGAAAAGTTAAAAAATATTAAAGTAGGCCCGATTAAGGCAACGGACTATATAAATAAAGATGTTCTCAGGAATGTCCTTTATCTTACATTTGCGATAGCTGTTTTCTTTTTTGGGGTCCTTGTCTATGGCATTATACTTAACCTTCGAAATGTTCCCCTCTCTGAAGCGATGCTTGCGAATGGATTTACTGAAATTATTAATCCCAAAATAATTATAGACAGACACGACTATACATTAGGTATATACGAGGATAGTGTACTGATTAAAAATTATAGGGTTAGTTTTGGCAAGTCAGTTCAAATGACCAAAACCAGAGCAGGCGATAAAGCTACCCCTGTTGGCGTTTATAAAATATGCAAAATTTATAAAACACATAAATATTATAAATTTTTCCAGATAAATTATCCAAATCTTGAAGATGGTGCTAACGCATTAAGGAAAGGATGGATATCTCAAAAGGAATACAACGACATTAAATTTCAATTTTATTATGAAGGGTGTACAAAGTTTAACAATATTCTTGGTGGCAATATTGGTATTCACGGCACAGGTGAATTAAATTATATTTTTAAGAATCTTCCATTTGTTTATAACTGGACAAACGGCTCTATTGCAATGAGCAATGAAAATATCGATGAAATTTATTCAGTAATAAGGGAGGGAACAGAAGTTGTTATCAAATAAAATTTTGATTGGGTTTCTTTTGGTTGTTTTAATTATTGTGATCGGAGGGTGCAAAAAATCGTATGAGCCGCCTCCACATAATTTATTTGAGAATGAACAGCTTGTTCTTAAAACAGCGAAAGATTTGGTTGGCGAGAACATCTCATTCACCACTGCAGGTTTTTTTGAAACCGATACAGTAAAATCTATAGTAGCAGGTGTGGAAGTTTCTGAAGGAAGTGAATGGGGCATCAAGTTTTACCTTATTAGCTGGATGGAAGGAGAATTTAAGATTAAGTATCAAACCGGGTTACTTAATGGTTCATTTGTGCAGTGCCTGGTTAATAAAATAAAATTTTCTGACTATGATAATGAACTGATTTATTATAACTCTAAAAGTTACTTTTTGGGAAATGCCAGCGGAGATATCTACTCGCACATCATCGATTTGAAAAAGCTAAAAGTATACAGTGCACACCTTTCGATGATTTCGGAAGGGAGAGTTTCCCTGGATCTTTCACAAAATATTGATGATACTATGATCAAAAATTTCTTCGTCAGCTATTTCAGGAGAGATTATCCGAACCTGAGATTAGTGGAAAGAGCTATATAATACAAAACCAGTTTTTATCAGTCAGATTTCCTGATAAGATTATTATTCTGCAATTTAGTAAATACACTGCTCCTTGATGAAATTTTTCTTATACAGCATTGTTTTAGTTATAACATTTAGTGTAAGTCACTTTGCACAAGAGGACGACAGGTATGAATTAGCTTCAATAAGTTTTGTTGGTAATGAAACCTTCGATGATGCAGAATTAAAAGCTGTTATTCAAAGTGAAGAGAACCCTTTCTGGTTTTGGAAATTTTTATACAACACCGTTTCATTTCTTGGCTCGCCTCCAAATTATTTCGATTCTACAGCGATATCTGTTGATATAATTTCTCTCAAATCATTCTATGCTGTCAATGGTTTCTTTAAAGCGGAAATAAATTATAATTTCACTATCGATACGGTCGGCAAATATGCTGAGCTGACTTACTTTATAAATGAAAATGTAGTGTTTTCTTATGGAGCTATCAACTTTATTGGTCTTGAAAAATTAAGTAAGGAAATGAATAGTGCTTTAGAGGATTATATAAAATATCCAGGCTGGGAAAGATATGTCCAGGAAAATGTTCGAAAAAAAAATGATGCAATTATTACCTATTTAAAGAATAATGGTTTTATGCTAGCTCGATATGACAGCACCGTTGTAAAAATTGATACCATCAAGACTAAAGCATTTGTAAATACATATTTTAATACGGGACGCTGGTATACTTATGGTGAAATTAAAATTGAAAAGGAAGGTGAATCAAGCTCGCAGGTCAGTTATGAGCTTATAGAGTATGTAAGTGATATAAAGGTTGGTGATACTTATAGCGAGGAAAACATTTCGAAAAGCAGGGTAAGACTTGCGCGTACAGGCTTATTCAATTCAATAAATCTGACACCGGAGAAAATCGATTCCACAAGCAGTAAAGCAAGGCTACAAATTAAAGGCACGATCGCTAGCTTAAACGAACTTTCACCTGAAGTTTTTGCCGATAATGAATTCGGTTTTTTTAATGTGGGTGTAGGTGCAAGCTACACCAGAAAAAATTTTCTCGGTGATGCACGAAAATTTACAATCAGAGCCCGTTTTAGAATTAATGATGTTACCGGTATTAAATTCGACCCCGATTTGTTCGAAGAAACATTTCAAACTGAAGTTGATCTTTATGGAATTATTGAACAGCCTTTTCTTTTTAGCAGACGAATTGCAGGAAGACTGGAAGGATATCTAAAATCCTACAGTGTCTCTTTAGTGGATTATCAAAATTATGGAGCCAATTTTACTTCTGCTTTTGATATGCCAAGTTACACTTTCATCAATTTATTGAATCCCTATTTAAGATTTGACAGATTGAGTTACACTATTCCATCAGTTGAAGTAAATGCAGACACTGTTTCATATAGTCCAAAAGCTCTCACGTCTTCTTTAGGAGCCGAAATAGGTTCAAGGAACACTGACGATCTTTTTTATCCGACAGAAGGCAGAATAATTTCTCTGATTTCAGAAATTTCATCCGCAAATGTACAGTATGATATCAAAAGCCTCCGGACGAATAAATCGGATATATTAATTGATTCATTAGGCTTCTATGTAAAGTTTCAACTTACACTAGGATTTTATTTTTCAGTATCGAGGGATAAGAGAACCGTCTTTGGTGTAAAGGCAAAATCAGGATATATCCAAATGCTGAGTGGAGATGATGCACTTGTTTCACCAAACCAAACTTTCTTTGCCGGAGGCAGTAATTCTGTAAGAGGATGGAGAGCAAGAGAATTAATTCCACCAAATCAGCTTTTTAATTTGTTTCCATCATCTTTGAATGAACAGTTTAAAATAAGAGGTGGTAATCTTTTGTTAGAAGGAAGTTTTGAATATAGAAGAAAATTTGAAGAGGATTTAGGATTTGTTGTCTTTACCGATTACGGTAATACCTGGAATGAATTTAACGAGATAAGAGTAGATCAGATAGCTGTTGCTGTTGGAACAGGTTTACGGTATTATTCTCCGATTGCACCTTTCAGGATTGACTTTGGTTTTAAGTTTTATGATCCGAACGACATGAAATTTATTTTTGATAAGCAATTCTTTGACACAATGGTTATTCATTTCGGTATTGGTGAAGCATTCTGATTAATCCTTTTAGTGGCTTATCATTATCTTTCACAAAGAATATAAAAACTATTATTTAAAAGTAGCAGGATAATAAAATGATTTACAGTATGACAGGTTATGGGAAGGGAAGCGTCTCAAAAAATAAATCATCTGCCGAAGTTGAAGTTAAAAGTGTAAACAGCAGGTTTTTTGAAACGTCGCTGAAGCTTCCATCCATTCTTTTCCCATACGATTATGAATTAAGAGAACTAATTAAAACAAAAGTTAAGAGAGGGAAACTTAGCGTGATAATCCATTTTAAAAAGGATGGAGTAGAAAATGGATTCATTTCAGTTGATGTAAAGAAGTTATCAAATCATTTATCGCTTGTTAAAAAAATAAAAAAAGTCTCGGGCATCAAGGAAGATATCAAGCTTGAGCATTTACTAATCAGCAAAGAAATATTCACATCACAGGATGCGGAATTAAATAAATCTGAACTTGAAATAGTCAAGATGGCATTGAATAAAGCTCTTGGTAAGTTGATACTTATGAAGAAGAAAGAGGGTGCGGAACTTTCAAAAGATCTCTCGGCAAGAATTGAAAAAATCAACAGGAAGGTTTCGGAAATTGATAAAGAGTTCAGAAAAAGCATCAATGAAAATTATAGCAAGCTTAAGCAGCGAATTCAGGAGTTGACTGGCAATGTTGAAATAAATGAAGATAGGCTGAATCTTGAACTGGCACTATTAGCAGACAGAGCAGACATCACCGAAGAGTGTGTAAGATTAAGAAGCCATCTAAAGTTCTTTAAGGAAAGTCTTAAAAATGAAAAGGAGCCCGGTAAAAAATTAAACTTCCTTTGTCAGGAAATGAACAGGGAAACAAATACTATTTCATCCAAATCTATTTCAACTTCAGTGATCCACTCCTCTGTTCTAATCAAAGAAGAAATTGAAAAGGTCAGAGAACAAATACAAAACATCGAGTAACTGTTGAATAATAATATAGGAAAGTTAATAGTTTTTTCTGCTGCAAGTGGAGCCGGGAAAACCACAATTGTAAAAGAGATATTAAAGGAATTTCCTCAAATCATTTTCTCAATTTCTGCGACTACCAGACCAAAAAGAGAAACTGAAACTGATGGCAAAGAATATTTCTTTCTATCTGAAACAGAGTTCAAAAAAAAGATTGAAAATGATGAGTTCATTGAATGGGAAAAGTTTTACGACTACTATTATGGAACGCTGAAAAGCTTTATAAATGAGAATATTGAGGCTGGAAAGCCGGTTTTGCTGGAACTGGATGTTAAAGGTGCACTTACAATAAAAAGACTTTATCCTTATACGCATTTAATATATATTTCGCCTCCAAGTTTCGAAGCACTTGTTAACAGACTCAGACAAAGAAATACAGAAAGTGAATCTGATTTCCTGAAAAGAATTGATCGGGCAAAAATGGAGCTAAGTTTAAAAGATCAATTTGAATATGTAATTGAAAACACGGAACTTGCTCTGGCAGTTAAAGAAGCAAAAAGTTTAGTAAAAAAAATATTAAAGGAGAATAAATAAATGGAAATAAATCCAATTGATCTTCGGGAGATAGATAAACAAGCCAGCAATGTTTACGAAGGAATAATTGTAACGGCAAAGAGAGCCCGTCAGATAAATGCTGATAATAAGATTGAGTTTAACGCGTTGCTCAGCACAATACCTGAAGCTACGACTGATGATGAAAGTGAGGATATAGATAATCCCGCTCAACTAAAAATAGCCTTGGAAATGGAACAGAAGAAGAAACCGCATCTTCAGGCTCTGAATGAGTTTTTGGATAGCAAAATTGAATTCGAGTACAAGTAGTAAAATCTATAAATCGCGAATCTAAATCTAAAATTTGAATCCGGCTTCGTGCCGGATTTATCTTTTTAAAATATCTTGTTGCTATTTACATTAAATTTAAGGTGAATAAATCGAAAGTATTTTTATGAATAAAGATCCTTTAGCAGATAAAAAGATATTACTTGGGGTAACAGGCTGCATAGCTGCATATAAATCCTGCTTTATAGTCAGAGAACTCTTAAAAAGAGGAGCCGAAGTAAAAGTTGTTATGACTCCATCTGCAACTGAGTTTGTTACACCTCTAACTCTTGCAACACTTTCTCAAAATGAAGTTATTGTGAAAACTTTTCCCACAACTCAAAAAGATGGAACAAAACTTTCAACATGGCATATAGATTATGCTCTTTGGGCTGATTTAATGCTGATTGCACCTGCTACAATAAATACAGTTGCAAAAATTTCGTATGGTTTTGCTGATAATGCCTTAACTACACTCGTTACTGCTTTAAGGTCGCCTTTAGCTATTGCTCCGGCAGCGGATGTCGATATGTATAATAATCCAATCAATAAAGAAAATCTTGTGAAGTTAGAAAGACTTGGACATTATATTATTTATCCTGAATCCGGTGAGCTTGCAAGCGGACTTTCTGGAGAGGGGAGATTAGCTGATATTAATAAAATATTAGACTCGATCGAATTAATCCTTTCAGGTTATTCAAAAGATTTGGTTGGTACGAAAATCCTTGTTTCTGCCGGACCAACTTATGAGGATATTGATCCCGTTAGATTCATTGGTAATCGTTCGTCTGGAAAAATGGGTTATGCAGTTGCCAAAGCTGCGTACCTTCGTGGAGCGGAAGTCACTTTGATTTCAGGTCCTTCGACACAGGAAATTTATCCTGAAATTAAAAGGATAAATGTTCGATCTGCTTCTGAAATGGAGAAAGAAGTTAAAAAAGAAATTGATAAAAATAATTTATTAATAATGGCCGCTGCTGTTTCTGATTTTCGTCCAATAAAAGCTGCTTCAAATAAACTAAAGAAAGGAAAGGGTTTAATAGATTTGAAGCTTGAACTTAATCCTGATATTCTTTCTTCAATAAAAACAATGAATGTAAAAGTTGTAGGTTTTGCACTTGAGACTCAAAATGAACTTGCCAATGCAAAGAAAAAATTAAAGGAAAAACATCTTGATATGATTGTATTAAACTCTCCCGGAAAAGAGAGTGGATTTGAAGTTGATACAAATAAGGTAACCATAATTAAAAAAGATGGTAAAACAATCAAGCTTCCACTGCTTTCAAAATTTCAGGTAGCAAATAAAATATTAACTGAAGCAAAAAGTATTTTATAAGGAATAATGTCATTCCAAACTTGGTTCGGAATCTCAGAACCTGAGTTTAAATAGAAGAAGCTGAAACAAGTTCAGCTTGACAAATAGATAATCTCCAAATTCTATGACCAAACCAACTAAAAAAGAAATAATAAAAATATTAGAAGTTCAAAAGGAAATTTTTGGAGATGAGCTATTTGTATCCAAAAAGAAAACTAGGCAATCAGTCATGAAAGAACCATTATCGATTTATAATGAACCTGCTTTATTTCCTGAAGAAAAAGAGGAATGGGAAAAAACTAAGTCTCTTAATGAACTTGAAAAATTAATTTGTGATTGTACAAAATGCAGATTGCATAAAGGCAGAAATAAATTTGTATTTGGGACAGGCAATCCAAGTGCTGATGTTTTAGTTATTGGTGAAGGTCCGGGTGCAGAAGAGGATAAACAAGGATTGCCTTTCGTCGGCAGAGCCGGAAAACTTTTAACTGATATGCTGAAAGCAATCAAGTTTGAAAGAGAAGAAGTTTACATTGGTAACATAGTTAAATGTCGTCCTCCGGAAAACCGAACTCCAATGCCTGATGAAATGGATACTTGTATCCCATATCTGAAAAAACAATGCGAGCTGATACAACCAAAATTAATTTTATGTCTCGGCTTAACTGCAGCAAAAGGATTACTCAAGAAGAAAGAATCACTTGGTGTCTTGAGAAAAAGTATTTTCGAGTATGAAGGTGCGAAGGTAATGGTTACATATCATCCAGCCGCACTATTACGCAATCCTCATTGGAAAAAGGATAGTTGGGAGGATTTAAAGAAATTCAGAAAAATGTTCGACGCCCTGTGAGAAAAATATAGAACCAGGATGAAGATTTATTTAATCGTTGCTCTCGGCTCCGGTGTTGGAGGATTTTTGCGTTATTCAATTTCTGACATCGTGTACAAATATTCTCCGTCTCTTTTTCCGTATGGAACCTTACTGGTTAATATACTTGGAAGTTTTCTGCTTGGTTTTGTGCTGTTTTATCTTGATGCTGTAAAACTTATCTCTGCTGAAATGAGAATATTTATAACTGTTGGACTCTGTGGGGGACTTACTACATTTTCAACCTTCTCATTTGAAACAGTTAAACTTATCCAGGATTCAGAATATCTTCTTGCCGGGACGAATATTTTGCTTAATGTGTTCATTACTTTATTAGCTGTATTGTTGTCTGCATTTATTTCCAAACTTATAATCGGAGGTTGAAAATGCATATAGAAGGTGAAGCGAAATTACTCAGAATTTTTGTTGGTGAATCCGATTTAATAAATCATGCACCTGTTTATGAAAGAATTGTTTTAGAAGCCCGTAAAGCTGGCTTAGCAGGAGTAACTGTTTCTAAAGGCATTATGGGTTTTGGAGCCTCAAGTAGAATTCATACTGCGAAGTTATTGAGACTTTCCGAAGATCTTCCCATAGTAGTAGAAATAGTTGATGAAGAAAAAAGGATTGAAGAATTTATTCCTGTCCTCAATGGAATTTTTGAAGAAGCAAATTCAGGTGGATTGATAACGATTGAGAAAGTCAGCATTATTAAATATATAGTTTCGAATAAAAAATTGAAGAGTGAAATATCTTACTGTTTACTTTAACGTAAAAAATTAAATGCAATTGAGAAATGGAACTTAATATCACCAATGGAATGTTGATTCGAGATTTAGTAACGATGTTGTTGAGGTAATCAGATCCCTCAGCAGCATTGGCTTTGTTTTGGTTGAACTTTCCACTTCAACAGTTTCAATTGTACCAGTTCCATTCTCCAGTTAATTTATTTATAATAATATCGCAGCTATTTTGTTCACACCTTATATTCTTTATGTCTGTATTACAGAAAGAAAATACGGATGGTTCAATTTTATTTTTTCTGGTTGTACTTCCGTTACCCTGTAGTATACGTTAATAATCGGAGACATGATTTTAATCTTTAGGCTTGGTTGTTCTTCTAATGATCCCATTTTATCTTGTCTGTTTTCTATAAAGTTTTCTGTGGATGAATGGTTAAGAGAGTATAATTGGGAACAACAGTTATAGAGCAAAGAAAAGAATGAAGAGGAGAGAAAGACAGGAAGGATTATTATGAGTAATAGAAATCAAAGTATGAAATCTCCGCAGGTGAATAATAAGCATAGTAATTTTTATCGGTCAATTATAATTATGGAGAAATGGTATGTCTAAAACATATCAATGCCAGGTTTGTGGTAAAACGAAAAACAAGAATGAAGTCATTCCTGCAGCTGTTATAAGGCCGGCAATTTTTTCTCTGATCAAACAAACTCATGCGGATTTGAGTGATACTGGTTATATCTGTCTCGCTGACCTGAATATTTTCAGGAATAAATACATTCAGCAAATGATGGAGGAAGAAAAGGGTGAATTGACTGAGCTTGAAAATTCAGTGGTGCAAAGTTTAAAAGATCACGAAATATTGACCCGAAATGTTGATGCTGAATACGAAGGAAAGTTGAAACTCGGAGATCGTTTATCAGATAAATTGGCTGCATATGGTGGCAGCTGGAAATTTTTAATTACATTCGCTACGATTTTGACTATCTGGATAATTATCAATTCAGTTGTTCTTTTGTTAAGACCCTTTGATCCTTTTCCATTCATATTGCTGAATCTTGTCTTATCTTGTCTTGCTGCAATTCAGGCACCGGTTATAATGATGAGTCAAAACAGACAGGAAGCAAAAGACAGGGTAAGATCCGAACACGACTATCAGATAAATCTGAAAGCGGAACTCGAAATAAGAAATCTTCATCAAAAAATTGATCATTTGTTGACTCATCAATGGGAAAGACTTGTTCAGATTCAACAAGTCCAGCTTGAAATGATGGAAGAGTTGAAATCGCAAAAATAAATATTATGGTGCGACAACTAAAAGTGATTGCCAAACAGCAACCGATTTTAAAATTATTTTATTGAAATGAGTATTGTTGTTAATGATATTACTACTAAAAAATTGAGAGTATTTATTTTAAGAAGGTGATAATATGAAAATAATAATAATTTTTTCTGTTCTTTTAATTACACTAAGTATTGCATCTTGTTCTTCTGAAGAAGATGAATTCAGGAGTAATGGAACTATTACTGGCTATGACGTAAGGGAATGTTCTTGTTGTGGTGGTTTTTATATAGAGATAGATAATATCACCTATCGGTTTTATGATCTACCAAAAAATAGTAGACTGAACCTTGATAACCCTACCTTCCCCATTTATGTAAAATTGGACTGGACTAAAGATGCAAATGCCTGCCTGGGTGATGAGATAATTGTTTCCAGAATTGCAAAGAGGTAATTATTAAATAAAATCAAATCGAGAATTGTTCATCTTTAAACACATCAGTGGGAAAGATTTGTGCAGATTCAACAAGTCCTGCTTGAATTGATTGAGGAATTGAAATCTCGCAAATAGTGACTTAATAAAGAAACTTATCAATTAATTTTAAAAATAAACAATTCATATATGCAAAGAACCATGATTTTGAATTTAATATATGGGAAGGCAATAAGCTTTATAGAGAAGCATATAACGAAGTTGTAATTGATTTTCTTAATGATAGATTCGATAAAAATATCGAAGAAGAATTAAGACAGATATGCTGGAGAAATTACCAACCATAGAATTTTTAGCTCTATTTCTTCATTAATTCCTATTAAATCATCGTCAATCAATTGATTCTTTAGAAAAACTTTCTCATTTTCCGAGTGTAATTAAAAACTACTTAAAATTAGCCCCGCCCAAAGCGGGGTATTTTTTCCGCAGAATGGCAAAAACAAGAAAAACAAATAACAATGGAAACGGGTTTGATAATTCAAACTCAGCTGATGTAAAACCACCGGCAGCCCCGGAGATAGAAGCATCTGTTCTCGGTGCAATGATGATTGAGAAAGAAGCTGTGCCGAAAGCTCTCGAAATGCTTGTCACCGGAAAGTTTTTACGTAAAAGCACACAGAATAATTTTTGAGGCAATGATTTCGTTGTTTGATTCTGATGAACCAATTGATACGGTTACTCTTTATGAAGAATTAAAGAAACGCGGCGACCTTGAAGAAGCAGGTGGTGCGGTTTATCTTAGCAAGCTTTCACAGAACATTCCATCCGCAGCAAACATTGAATACCACGCAAAGATAATTCTTGAGAAACAGATTTTAAGAGGCTTGATAACAAGCGCTCACGAAATTGCAAAGAATGCTTATGAAGGTTCGTCTGATGCTTTCGATATTCTTGATGATGCTGAAAGAAGAATTTTTGATATTACAGAAAGTCATCTGAAAAAATCTTACCAGGGAATGGATAAAGCAGTAAGAGAAGCGATGGAGTACATCGAAACAATTCACTCTTCTACTCAGCAAAGGTTTTCTGTCCCAACTGGTTTTTTCGAGCTTGATGAAATTTTAGGTGGACTTCAAAAATCAGATTTAATAATTCTTGCTGCACGTCCTTCAATTGGTAAAACAGCCTTGGCTTTGTCGATTGCACGTAATGCTGCAATCGATCACAAAGTTCCTGTTGGAATTTTTAGTCTTGAAATGGCAACAATGCAGTTAATAATCAGAATGATTTGTGCAGAAGCAAGAATTAATGCTCATCTTGTCAGAACTGGAAAGCTTCCCCATTCAGAAGGGCCAAAGCTTAGTAAAACTGTTCACAAACTTACTGATGCACCAATTTATGTTGATGATACTCCTGCTTCGACTGTTCTTGAGATCAGAGCAAAAGCAAGAAGACTTAAATCTGAAAAAGGAATTGGATTGATAATCATCGATTATCTCCAGTTGATGACAGGTCCGGCAAGAGCCGAATCGCGTGAAAGAGAAATTTCTCATATATCCCGATCACTAAAATCATTAGCAAAAGAATTAAACATTCCAGTAATGGCACTTGCCCAGCTTAACAGAGCAGTTGAAGCGAGAACAGACAAACGTCCGCAGCTTTCTGATCTCAGAGAATCAGGTTCAATTGAGCAGGATGCAGATGTAGTTATGTTTTTAAACAGACCCGAATATTATGGAATCGAAAAAGATGAAAACGGTGAATCACTTGAAGGTGTTGCAGAAGTTATTGTTGGTAAGCAAAGAAACGGTCCAACTGGAATGGTTAAGTTAGCATTCGTTAAAGAATATGCCCGCTTCGAAAACTTGGCTCACGCAAGACAAATTGAAGAGTTCGCTTCTCTCCCAGCTGATGAAGACATTATTTAATCAATTAAAAATTAACAATTAAAAATTGGTTCACTTCACCATTACAATTCTTTTTATTTTTCTTTCAATACCCTTTACTACGCACAGGTATTTTCTGAAAGTGATCTAGAAATCTGTGATACGAAATTTCAGATAGCAGTGAATGAGGAATTGGAGTATGAACCGATTGAAGATGTTGTAGTTGCAATTGGAATAAGTTTTACAGGAACAGAATATCTTGCACACTCGTTGGAAAAAGATGGGGATGAGCAGCTTGTAATAAATTTAACAGGTTTAGACTGCACAACACTTGTCGAAAATTGTTTGGCTCTGGCAAGGTGTGTAAAAAAAGGCACAACTTCGTTTGATGACTACCTAGGAGGACTTCAACTCATTCGTTACAGAGATGGCATTGTAGATGGCTACACTTCTAGACTTCACTACTTTTCTGATTGGATTACTAACAATGTTACTAAAGGTGTAGTTGAAGATAAAACTTTACAAATGGGGGGAACTCCAATAAAATTTCATCTAGATT
Organism: uncultured Ignavibacteriaceae bacterium; assembly: GCA_963699475.1. Taxonomy (GTDB): domain Bacteria; phylum Bacteroidota; class Ignavibacteria; order Ignavibacteriales; family Ignavibacteriaceae; genus IGN2. Next base: position 636,704 of record CAVOUA010000004.1, read on the forward strand.
TTATGTCAACGCATCCTGAAAGTTACAAGCAGTTAAAAGAAAATCCCGCACTAATTCCCATCATAAAAAAGCAGGAAGAAGAAATAAACTCCAGAACTTATTATTACATCCCCAAAGAAGAATTTAGTTCGAAAGAAAAGCTAATTGAAAGTGGTGACATAATAGCAATTACCACAACTGTTGAAGGACTTGATATAGGTCATATTGGAATTGCAGTTAAAATGGATGATGAAAGAATTCATTTACTTCACGCTGCAAGTCCTGGTACTAAGGTTCATATTACTGAAATGACTTTAGAAGATTATTTGATGAAGTACAAAAGGCATTCCGGTTTGATTGTGCTGAGAGTTTTAGAACCCGAAAACTCACTTAACTAATTCTTCTTGATTAATTCCAGAATATTTTCTTCAATTGTTCTTGATTTTAATCCAAGTGATTGCAGCTTTCCAGTGTTCAAAGAAACGTCTTCAACTTTAGGGTAATTCGGTATGTTATCCGTCGTAATTTTTTGTAGAAGATTTTTGTCGAAGCCTGCGATTGAACATAGTATTTCCCCAAGTTCGTATCGGGAAACTCTTTCAAGCCCTCCAAGATTGGTTATCTCATCTTTTACATCCATTTCTGCCAAATGAGAAATAATACTTGAAGCATCGTTCAAAGAAATTGGTGTCCTGTATTGATCTGTAAATAACTTAACAGGTCTTTTATTTTTCAATTCATCAATCATAAAATGGAAATGACACCGTGAATGATTCAATCCGAAACCATAAAGTAAAGAGGTTCTTAAAATCAAATAATTATCTGTTGATTCTTTTACCTTCATTTCACCAACAAGTTTTGTCTCAGCATAAAGTGAAGCTGGAATTAATTTAGCGTCTTCCTTTAAGAATGATCCTCGATATCCGGCATAAACAAGATCCGTGGAAATATAGATTAGCTTCGAATGATAATCCTGACAGAGCGATGCAATATTTTTTGTTGCTGTAACATTCAGATTAAAATAATCTTTGGTTGATTGATTTTCTTTTGGGATAGGATTGGTAATCGCTGCTGCGTGAATTACAATATCAGGTTGGAATTCCTGAAAAAGATCATTTAATTCCAGTTCATTCCTTATGTCAATCTTTTTGGAGTCAAATTCACCACAGTTGCCAAGGTTATTATTATAAGTTGTACGAATTTTGAAATTCTTTGAGATTGCAAAATTAAGATGTTGCCCGAGCAGTCCACTGCCTCCTGTTACTAAAACTTTCTTCATTCATTATACCAAATTAGTGACTTATTCTACAAACAATTTAATAATAGATTTGTTTTAAATTTTAATCCTCATTCGTTCTTTGGATTTACTTCATGCCTTTGGTAAATTTATAAATTATTTAACAGAATTATATGTATAAAAAATTATTATTCAGCATTTTATTAGTGTCAAATATTATTATTTATGGCCAAGCAGGTCAGTTTTTTGACGCTCCCTTTGGAGGAGGGATTGGATATGTTCCTGCCTGGTACATTCCAAATATCGATCCAATAAATAGTCAGTTAAACCAAATTGGTATGTCCGAACTTTCAACGAGTGGTTTTTATTCATCAGGAATTGCCGGTTTTCTTTACATTGGATTTGTAAAAAATCTGCGCATTGGTGGAATGGGGTATGGTGGTTCACTCTCTACTTCAGATGAAAATCGTGAAGTAATTTACAGTTTGAGTGGTGGAGGTCTTACGCTTGAATACACTTTGCCGTTTATTAAAAATCTGGGTGTATCAGTTGGCGCTGTAATCGGTGCAGGAAATTTGGAGCTTGATATTTATCAAAACGCAGAAAATTTTACCTGGGAAGGAACCTGGGAAGAATTATCAGACCCAAATAATATTTCGGAGAGTTTCAATCGTAAGCTTAAAAACAGTTATTGGATGTTTACTCCTACTATAAATCTTGATTACCCGATTTACAGATTTGTTTCTCTTAGATTTGGTGCAGGTTATCAGCTTACGTTCGCTGATGAATGGACTGCGGATAATGATAAGCCGGTTTCAGGTATCCCTTCCGATTTAAATAGTAATTCATTTTTTATTCAGTCAGGAATCTTCATAGGATTTTTCTCCTTTTAATTATGAAAAAAATATTAGTAACCGGCGGTGCCGGATTTATTGGCAGTAACTTCATTAATCACATTCTAAAAAACCGTACCAATATTTTTATTGTTAACCTTGATAAGCTTACCTATGCTGGCAATTTGAAAAATCTAAAGAATGTTGAGCATCATCAGAACTATGCTTTCGTAAAAGGAGATATAGTAAATAATGAATTGGTCGGCTACTTGTTTCAGAAATATGAAATTACTCACGTAATAAATTTTGCTGCTGAGTCACATGTTGATCGGAGTATTCTCGGTTCTGAAATATTTTTTAGGACCAATGTGCTGGGAACAAATGTGTTACTCGAAAACGCAAAACGATTTGGTGTTGAAAAATTTGTACAGATTTCTACAGATGAAGTTTATGGTAGTCTAGGACCTGAAGGACAATTTGAAGAAACAACTCCACTTCAACCAAACAGTCCTTATGCAGCCAGCAAAGCATCAGCAGATATGATGGCACTGGCTTTTCATCATACTTATAATGTTCCGGTAGTTATTACGAGATGTTCAAACAATTACGGTCCATTTCAATTCCCGGAGAAACTTATACCTTTAATGATAATCAACACAATGAATAATAAAAAACTACCTGTTTATGGAGATGGATTGAATGTCCGTGATTGGATTTATGTGATCGATCACAATAAAGCGGTTGAGCTAGTTATGGATAGTGGAAAAGTTGGTGAGGTTTACAACATTGGAGCGAATACTGAAAAGCCAAATATTGAAATAGTAAAGCTTGTGCTCGGGCAACTCGGTAAGTCAGAAAACCTCATTGAATATGTTAAGGACAGACCAGGTCATGACAGAAGATATGCAATCAACTCAAATAAAATTAAGACAGAGCTTGCCTGGGAAGCAGAATACACTTTCGAAAATGCAATTCAGGATACAGTTAAATGGTATATTGAAAATGAACAATGGTGGAAAGAAATTATTTCCGGTGATTATCAGAATTATTACAAGTTACAATATTCTTAATGATTTAATAAGATTGTAATGAGGTTTAGAAAATGAACGTTAAATTTTTAATCCCTTTTTTAATTTTATTTTATAGTGACAGCATATCCGCAGTTTACTCAGGATAACAGAGTTAGCGGGGATATGCTTAATGTTGGAAAAATAAGTGTGACAATAGGCGGTACTTTTCCAATTAACG
>CAVOUA010000004.1:645000-1068111 GCA_963699475.1 uncultured Ignavibacteriaceae bacterium
TAATCATCTCAGGGTTAGTCGGATCCTAAGCCGAGGCCGAAAGGCGTAGGTGATGGTAAACAGGTTAATATTCCTGTACCTGGTCAATTTCGTTTGACCGTAAGGAGGGACGCAGAAGTGAAGATCAGCCGCCTGTTGGATTAGGCGGTCTAAGCAAGTAGGCTGAAAGCGTTGGCAAATCCGCGCTTTCTTAAGGCCGAGATGCGAACGGGAGTCCTTTGGACATAAACTGATCGTAATCACGCTGCCGAGAAAATCTTCGTACGGAAGAAATTTATCAGACCGTACCGCAAACCGACACAGGTAGATGGGATGAGTATTCTAAGGCGCTCGAGTGAGCCGTGGTTAAGGAACTCGGCAAATTAACCCCGTAACTTCGGGATAAGGGGTGCCTCGAGTAAGTGATGTCCTTCGCGGGCAAAGCTGAAAGAGGCCGCAGTGAAATGGCCCAAGCGACTGTTTAACAAAAACACATGTCTCTGCGAAGTCAATCAAGACGATGTATAGGGACTGACACCTGCCCGGTGCTGGAAGGTTAAGAGGAGAAGTTAGCCGCAAGGCGAAGCTTTGAATCGAAGCCCCAGTAAACGGCGGCCGTAACTATAACGGTCCTAAGGTAGCGAAATTCCTTGTCGGGTAAGTTCCGACCTGCACGAATGGTGTAACGATTTGGGCACTGTCTCAACCACGGGCTCGGTGAAATTGTGGTACCGGTGAAGACGCCGGTTACCCGCATATGGACGGAAAGACCCCGTGCACCTTTACTGCACCCTAATATTGGGTTCGGATAGGGCATGTGTAGCATAGGTGGGAGGCTTTGAAGCCGGGACGCTAGTTTCGGTGGAGCCAAAGGTGAAATACCACCCTTGTTTTATTTGGATTCTAACCTCGATCCTTGAATCAGGATTAGGAACAGTGTTAGGCGGGTAGTTTGACTGGGGCGGTCGCCTCCAAAAATGTAACGGAGGCTCTCAATGGTTCCCTCAGCATGGTTGGTAATCATGCGTTGAGTGTAAAGGCACAAGGGAGCTTGACTGCGAGACATACAGGTCGAGCAGGTGCGAAAGCAGGACTTAGTGATCCGACGGCTGCGAGTGGAAGTGCCGTCGCTCAAAGGATAAAAGGTACGCCGGGGATAACAGGCTGATCTTACCCAAGAGTTCATATCGACGGTAAGGTTTGGCACCTCGATGTCGGCTCATCGCATCCTGGGGCTGAAGAAGGTCCCAAGGGTTTGGCTGTTCGCCAATTAAAGCGGTACGTGAGCTGGGTTCAGAACGTCGTGAGACAGTTCGGTCCCTATCCTATGCGGGCGCAGGATACTTGAGAAGGGTCGCTTCTAGTACGAGAGGACCGAAGCGAACGTACCTCTAGTGTACCAATTGTCACGCCAGTGGCATCGTTGGGTAGCTATGTACGGTTGTGATAAGCGCTGAAAGCATCTAAGCGCGAAGCACGCTTCAAGATTGGGTATCCCTTACGCAAGTAACTTAAGACTCCTCGGAGATTACGAGGTTGATAGGCTGCAGGTGTAAGTACAGTAATGTATTTAGCCAAGCAGTACTAATAAGTCGTGCGACTTAACCATTTATTTTTATAAACAGGTTATGTTTAACATTCTCAACAAGCTCTGCTCTTTCAATCTTCTTTATTTTTTAATTTCATTCCGAATTTATTTCGGAATCTCTGAGATGCTGAAACAAGTTCAGCACAAGTTTAGATTTTGGTGACTATAGCCCGGGTGATACACCTCTTCCCATTCCGAACAGAGAAGTTAAGACCTGGTACGCCGATGGTACTGCATGCGCAGGTGTGTGGGAGAGTAGGTAGTCGCCAACTTTTTTTTACCCCGTCCGCTCTGCGTTCGGGGTTTTTTGTTTACAAGCCCACAAATGGAAAAAGCTTTTGATTATAAAAATTCATAATTTAATCATGACTTTTGTGTTCGATTATTTTTTTCAAAAAAAATTAGAATAGGAAATATATATCTATCATGCACACAAGAGTGCAGGCACTTAAACTTATAAAAATAAAAAGGAGGAAATTATGACCAGGCTTACTATTTTTCTGCTGCTTCTTAATTTTTCAATATTTGCTCAACAAAATTTTGTCGGCAGACATTATCTTCCCCAGCAATTCGAAGGGAAGGAACAAATCGGTGTTGTAACTGTTCCGGAAGTGAACTATTCATCTCCAATCTCTTTCTTCCAGGCGAATGCACAAAACTTCTCAGATTTATTCGGCTCTATGGTACGATGGAATTTCACTGACGCTGCTGCTGTTGGTTCAAAATGTGCAGTTAGTGGAAATGGTCAGTTTAGTGCTGTTGGCTGGGATTTAAACAACCAGAGAATTTCGCTGTATGGGAATACAAATTCCTCGCCTATCTGGGAATATCCGTTACCAAATAATCTTTCAACAAATTTTGTCTCCTTAAACTATAACGGGGATAGGATTTCTGCAGGATCAGACTTACATGCATATGTGTTTACTAATACTAGCAACGTACCTATTTTTGATTTTGATGTGACAACACTCGGTGGCTCTCCAGCCGCAGGTCCCGTTGCACTTACACAAAATGGAAATTTTTTAGTAGCAACTGCAAGCTATTCTGACTCATCTACAATTTTAGGTTTTAATACATCATTAACAACTCCAGTGTGGTCAGTAACGGTTGTTCCATCGACCGGCGGCGGAGGAATTCAGGGTTTAAAATTATCCGGGAATGATTCCCTGATGATTGTAAACACTTATGGTGAGTTTTGGGTTATAAAGACTTTAAACGGAGAAATTGTTTATCAGGATTTAATAAATCCGATAAGTACTTCAGGTACGCAAACCAAGCAGGGAATAAGTTATGATGGAAATATTATTGCCACCGTAAACTATAGAGGTTATGTGAGAGTATTCCAGTGGAACGGTTCAACATATAACTTCCTCTGGCAGGACCAGGAACCTCCGGGAACATATTATAACTGGGCAAATGCAGTGACTGTTTCGAATGGCGGTGATTATGTAGCCGTTGGAACTTTGATCTTTGTTTCATCATCTGAGTACAGATGGAACCATTAAAATTTATAAAACTTCAGATGGCGGCACAGTTTCATGGAAATATGAAAATTGTGGTGATGCCGTTACGTCCGTTGCATTTAATGATCCTGCAAACATTCTAGCTGCATCATCCTGGGGTGCTCTGAATAATTCGACACCTGATTTATATGTTTTTAAAGTATGGGAAGGAAACACACCTATTTTTACTGTAAATACAAACGGTTCTTTTTTTGATGATGCAATTTCCTCAGATGGAAGCACACTTATAACATCCGGGAAAGCTGTTCATGCAAGAACATTTGGAAACGGTGGTTTGGCTTATAACGTGTTCGTTGATACTTCAGATACAAATGTTCCTGTCGAGCTTACCCGTTTTTCAGGTAAAGTTTCAGATGGAAATGTAACCCTCGAATGGACGACTGCAACAGAAATTAATAATCAGGGATTCGAAATTCAGAGAAGCATTGGCTCTGAATTCCTAACAATCGGTTTTATCGATGGACATGGAACAATTGCTGAACCACAATCTTACTTTTTTATTGATAGGAATTTAGATGTCGGATCATACAACTATAGACTTAAGCAAGTTGACTTCAATGGCAGTTTCGAATATTCGCCTGTCGTTAATGTTGATGTCTTAAATCTGAGCGAATTCAGTTTAGGTCAGAATTATCCTAATCCATTTAACCCAGCTACTAAAATAAACTTCACGCTTGCAGCTGATTCAAAAGTGACATTAAAAGTGTTCAACGTGCTCGGGCAGCAGGTTGCATTGTTAGTTAACGAAAATCTTAAAGCTGGTTTGCATACTGTTGATTTCAATGCGTCAAGCTTTAACAGTGGCATCTATTTTTATAATATTGTTGCTGAAAACTCAGATGGAAAGAATTTTGTATCAACCAGAAAAATGGTTTTGATGAAATAATTTTTTCTTGATCATAATAATTTCTCAGTAAAGAAATCCAGGGAAAGTAGGAATGCTTTCCCTGTTTTATTATTCGTATTATTGCCAAAGAATACTGTTCCATTTGTTATATTTCAAATTAGAATTTAAAATTGACAGGAATAAATGGTTTATCTTATTATTAAACTAATTCACGTTCTTTTTGTAGTAATATTTCTCGGAAACATTACTATCGGATTGTTTTGGAAAATGTTTGCTGAAAAGACTAAAGACCCCGATAAAATCGCTTTTGCATTCAAAGGAATTATTAGGGCTGACAGATATTTTACAATGCCCGGAGTTATTGGAGTAACACTGTTTGGAGTTGGATTGGCAATGCACGCCGGATATCCGATTTTAGGTACCGGCTGGATACTCTGGTCAATTATTCTTTTTGCGATTTCTGGGATTGCGTTTATGGCAAAGCTCGTTCCTTTGCAAAAGAAATTAACTGCTCTTGCTTCCGATAAAGAAAAATTTAATTGGGAAGATTACCACAAACTTTCAAAGCAGTGGGATTTATGGGGATATGTAGCGCTGCTTACTCCTTGGATTGCTACTATTTTAATGATTCTTAAACCTGATATTTAGTACTGAAGACTGCACTTGAATTCAGAAAAGAAAATTGATCAGAAAATAGCTTGCTTTCACTGTGGTGATAAATGCAAAGATGATTCTATACGAATTGATGAAAAGATTTTCTGCTGTAACGGCTGCAAAACAGTATATGAAATTCTTGATCAGAATAAACTTTGCAACTATTACAATCTCGATCAAACACCTGGCATCTCTCCAGATTTAAATTTCGGAAGCCGATTCGATTATTTAGATGACCTATCAACAATTCAAAAGCTGCTGGATTTTCAGGATGAATCTATCAGCAAAGTAACTTTTCATATTCCACAAATGCATTGCAGTTCCTGCATCTGGCTGCTGGAAAATCTATACAAGTTGAACAATGGTGTAAATTCATCGCAGGTCGATTTCTTAAAAAAAGAATTGAGTGTAACATTTAACCAAAATATAATCTCTTTGAAGCACCTTGTTAAACTTCTCACTTCAATTGGTTATGAACCACAGATTCTTTTGGAGAGCGTTGAACAGAAAAAGACGAACAAAGCTTCACAAATACTTCACTTAAGAATTGGTGTGGCAGGTTTTTGTTTTCTGAATGTAATGTTGTTTTCATTCCCTGAATATCTTGGAATAGATGTAACCGATTCGTTTCTCAAAAACTTTTTTATTTCTTTGAATCTTATTCTCTCATTACCAGTGGTTTTCTTTTCGGGCTGGGAATATTTCGGATCCGCATTAAAAGGACTTAGAAAAAAAATAATCAACATTGATTTCCCGATATCTCTTGGAATTCTGGCTTTATTTGGTCGAAGCCTTTTTGAAATAATTTCACAAACAGGTGCAGGTTACTTCGATTCATTAGCAGGATTAATTTTCTTTCTGTTAATTGGAAAATTTCTCCAGGAGAAAACATATTCTTATCTCAATTTTGAAAGGAACTACAAATCTTTTTTCCCGCTTTCTGTTGCAATTAAAATTGATGAGATTGAAAAGTCCATTCCGATTAACAAACTGATGGTTGGAAACAGAATTATTGTCCGCAAAAATGAAATCATTCCCGCTGATTCAATCTTGCTTAATGGTGACGGAAGAATAGACTATAGCTTTGTGACTGGTGAATCAAAACCTGTTAACAAAGTTTCAGGTGAAATGATTTATGCTGGTGGAAGACAACTCGGCAGCGTAATTGAACTTGAAGTAATTAAAGAAGTATCTCAAAGCTATTTAACACAACTCTGGAATAATGAAATATTTAACAATCCAGAAAAATCATCCGAAAGCTACTTCACAAACTTTTCAAATGCTGTGAGCAAATATTTCACCTTTGTCATTTTGCTTATTGCTTTTATTGCAGCAGGTCTTTGGTTTCAAAGTAGCACAGCAACAGCTTTAAATGTCTTTACTGCTGTATTAATTGTTGCCTGTCCCTGCGCACTTGCGCTATCAACTCCATTTACACTTGGCAATGCAATGAGGATTCTTGGAAGGAATAAACTCTATCTTAGGAACATTTCCGTTATTGAAACTCTTGACAAAATTAATTTAATAGTTTTTGATAAAACGGGAACGATAACCCAGCTCGGTAAATCTGATCTGATATTTTCTGGGGCAGTGTTAAATTCATTTCAACAAAAAATGATAAAATCTTTAGTAAGAAATTCAACTCACCCCCTAAGCAGAAAAATATTTAACTCACTTGAGGGTGATGAATTTTTCCCGGTTACAAAATTTGACGAAATACCAGGTTTGGGAGTCACAGGCGTAGTTTATGGAAATTTATTAAAGATTGGTTCAAAAATTTATATTGATGGTTCAACTGAAGAAAATAAAGTTGGCACAAACATTTTTGTTTCAATAAATAATGAAGTGATTGGATATTTTTCAGTTACAAATTCTTACCGTGAGGCAATTGGTGACACAATAAATTCCTTAAGTTCACGCTATAATTTATCCTTACTTTCAGGTGATAATGAAGGAGAAAAGTATAATCTCCTAAAATTTTTTAATGATGAAGAGGAAATCCACTTCAACCAGACACCAGAGAATAAACTGGATTATGTAAAATATCAGCAACAATCGGGCAAAAAAGTTTTGATGATTGGTGATGGATTGAACGATGCGGGAGCCTTAAAACAAAGTGATGTTGGAATAGCAGTAACAGAAGACATCAGCAGCTTTTCTCCTGCTTGTGATGCAATCCTCGATGCTTCAAATTTAAAGTTACTGCCTAAATTTCTTAACTATTCACAGTCGGCAATTAAAATAATTTATATTAGTTTTGTCATATCATTTTTGTATAATCTTTTTGGACTAACTTTCGCAATTCAGGGAATGCTGTCACCAATCATAGCTGCCATACTTATGCCGTTAAGCTCAATTTCTGTTGTGCTTTTTGCAACTTTATCGACCAATTTTGTTGCAAAGAGGTTAGCACTTTTAAGACAGGGAGGGAATTAATATCTCAGTGATTGTGCTTTTAATAGGAGTAAGTCTTCTCGTTGCGATAGGGTTTTTAATTGCATTTCTTATTGCGGTAAAGAAAGGTCAGTATAAAGATACTCACACACCTGCCATCAGGGTTTTGTTTGACGAAAACAATGAAGAAAAAAAGAATGAAGAAAATAAATCGGAATCCAATTAAAGGAGAACTTTATGCAGTTGGAAAAATTCAGTTACGATAATGAAATAGTTCGCAAGTTTACACTCGCTACCGTAATTTGGGGATTAGTTGGTATGCTTGTCGGACTTCTGATTGCAACTCAACTTTTTGCACCAGCATTAAATTTTAATATTCCATTTTTAACATTTGGAAGAATAAGACCTCTTCACACGAACGCAGTAATTTTTGCTTTTGTTGGAAATGCAATTTTTATGGGAGTTTATTACTCATTGCAGCGTTTATGCAAAGCCAGAATGTTCAGCGATATGCTTAGCAACTTTCACTTTTGGGGATGGCAGTTGATTATTGTTGCCGCAGCAATCACTCTTCCGATGGGAATTACAACAAGTAAAGAATACGCAGAACTTGAATGGCCTATTGATATTGCAATTGCACTTGTTTGGATTGCCTTTGGTCTTAATATGTTCGGAACGATTATTAAGCGGCGTGAAAAGCATATGTATGTTGCAATTTGGTTTTACATTGCAACCTGGGTAACTGTAACTGTTCTGCATGTTGTGAACTCGATTGAAATTCCTGTAAGTTTTCTTAAAAGTTATCCGATTTATGCAGGCGTTCAGGATGCCCTTGTTCAGTGGTGGTATGGGCATAATGCAGTTGCTTTCTTCTTAACTACTCCTTATCTAGGTCTGATGTATTACTATTTACCCAAGGCTGCGAACAGACCGGTTTATTCTTACAAGCTTTCAATAGTTCATTTCTGGTCTTTAGTTTTTCTTTATATCTGGGCAGGACCTCATCATCTTCTCTACTCTGCACTTACCTGATTGGGCACAATCACTCGGAACTGTTTTTTCAATTATGCTGATTGCACCTTCATGGGGAGGAATGATAAATGGATTGCTTACTCTTCGTGGTGCGTGGGACAGGGTGAGAGAAAATCCGATTCTGAAATTTATGGTTGTTGCTGTTACTGCTTATGGTATGGCAACGTTTGAGGGACCAATGCTTTCATTAAAGAATGTAAATGCAATTGCTCATTTTACTGATTGGATAATTGCACACGTTCACGTCGGCGCTCTTGGATGGAATGGATTTTTAACCTTTGGAATTCTTTATTGGCTTGTACCAAAACTCTGGAAGACAAATCTTTACTCAAATAAGCTCGCAAACTTCCATTTCTGGATAGGTTTCCTCGGAATAGTTTTCTATGCTCTTTCAATGTGGTTTTCAGGGATTACTCAATCATTGATGTGGAAACAATTTACACCACTTGGAGTTCTGCAGTATCCGAATTTCCTTGAGACTGTTTTACAAATCGTTCCAATGTACATCATCCGAATGATCGGTGGCTCCTTATACTTTGTAGGAGTAATTGTGATGGTTTACAATTTAATTAAAACAGCGAAACAAGGTTCATTCGCAAAAGAAGAACCTGCAGAAGCACCGGCTCTAGAAAAATTCAAAGATCCATTAAAACGTGGAGTAATCCATCGCTTCCTTGAAGGAAAGCCTGCAATTTTCATTTCACTAACTCTTGTTGTTGTACTTATTGCTTCAGTATTTGAATTTGTACCGATGTTCCTGATCAAATCGAATATTCCCACAATTGCTTCGGTCAGACCATATACTCCTTTGGAACTGCAGGGCAGAGATATTTACATCAGAGAAGCCTGTAACAGTTGTCATTCACAGTTAGTAAGACCTTTCCGGAGCGAAACAGAAAGATATGGCGAATATTCAAAAGCAGGAGAGTATGTTTATGATCATCCGTTTTTGTGGGGATCAAAACGAACTGGTCCTGATCTTCATCGAATCGGTGGTAAGTATCCAAACCTCTGGCATTATCTGCATATGGAGAATCCAAGCAGCATGTCTCCCGGTTCATTGATGCCGTCATATCCGTGGCTGCTTACTAATGATTTAGATATTTCTAGTACTGAATCCAAGATAAATGCTATGAGAAGTATCGGAGTTCCATACCCGGATAGTTATGAGAAAATTGCCAATGATGACCTGCAAATCCAGGCAGAACAAATTGCGGCTGAGTTGCAAAATGCAGGAGCACCGGCTGAACCGAATAAAGAAATAATTGCCCTTATCGCTTACTTGCAAAGACTCGGCACCGATATAAAAGCAAATCCTGTTGCAACTGGAGAGGCAGGTAAATAAGATGTTTAAAGAAGTATTGCAGTCAATAGAAGGGATTGAATTTTATACGATCGTTTCGATGGTAATTTTTATTTTATTCTTTGTCGGAATGACTAATCTGGTTATTCAAGGTTGATAAAAATTATATCAAGACGATGAGTGAGTTACCGCTCAAAGAAGATAATAATGAGTTTTCAAATTTAACTGGTGGAACAAAATGAAAGATAATAAACTCCACAAAGTCACTTTAATTATTAAGTCACTTTTATCATTTGCGGTTTTATTTTTCTCACAGACTCTTGCAGCAGGTGAATCTGATTTCCCTCCGAATTATTATGATACCGTTGCATCTGATATTGCTTTTGGTTATTGTGATTACTCTGCTCAGCATTATTTATTATGAGGCAAAACCAAAAGTTGTTAAAGAGAAGAAAGCATCGATACTATCAAAACTAAATCAGATTCTCACCAAGTCAACTCCTATCGAACGTGAGAAAGATATAATGTTTGATCATGATTTCGATGGGATTAAAGAACTTGACAGTAAAATACCGCCATGGTTTTCATGGCTTTTCATCATCACAATTATTTTCGCTGCTTATTATATGATTGACTATCACGTCATTGGATCAGGACAGGTGATGCAGGAAGAATATTCAGCAGAAGTGAATAAGGCAACACTCGAAAAAGAAGCTTTAATTAAATCAGGCGCACTGGTAAATGAAGAAACAGTAACATTTTTGACTGATGCATCTGCATTGCAAAAAGGTAAGGAAATTTATGATGCAAACTGCATCGCATGTCACGCGGCAGATGGCGGCGGAATTGTTGGACCAAATCTTACAGATGACTATTGGATTCATGGCGGCGGAATAAAAAATGTTTTTAAAGTGATTAAGTATGGTGTAGTTGAAAAGGGAATGATCAGCTGGCAAACCCAGCTAAACGCAAATCAGATGCAGGATGTTTCCAGTTATGTTTTAAGTTTGCAAGGAACAAAACCAGCATCACCAAAACAGCCTGAAGGTGAAATCTGGGTCGAGGAAAAAACTGAATAACGATTGAAAATTGGCGATTTGTGATTTATGAAAGAAGATATTATTGAACAACAGCTATACGATGAAGAAGCAGAAACTTTTCGAAATCAATTAGCTACTGTAACTGATGATGGAAAACGGAAATGGGTCTATCCTAAAAAACCTTCTGGAAGATTTCATAAAGCACGGATTGTAGTATCTGCCATTCTGCTTTTGATTCTTATTCTCACTCCGTTCATTAAAGTTAATGGTCATCCCTTCATGCTTTTTGATTTTCTAAACAGAAAGTTTATTCTGTTCGGATTTCTCTTCGGTCCGCACGATTTTCATTTGCTTGTAATTGCCATGATTTCATTGGTGGTATTTGTTGTTCTATTCACAGCAGTGTTTGGAAGAATATTTTGTGGTTGGGCTTGTCCTCAAACAATTTTTATGGAAATGGTCTTCCGGAAAATCGAATACTGGATTGAAGGTGACTCAAAAGATCAGCGGAAGCTGAAAGCAGCACCCTGGACTGTTGGAAAATTTTTTAAGAAGTTTACAAAGCAAGTAATCTTTTTTGTCATTGCTTTTTTTATTTCTAATATCTTTCTTTCATATATCATCGGTATAGATGAGTTAATAAAAATAATAACTGATCCACCATCTGAGCATCTTCAAGGGTTATTTGCAATTACTGTTTTTTCGGGAATATTTTATTTTGTTTTTTCGAACTTCAGAGAACAGGCTTGCACAATAGTTTGTCCTTATGGAAGATTGCAGGGAGTTCTGCTTGACAGAGATTCAATTGTAATTGCTTATGATAATGTCAGAGGTGAACCGAGGAAAAGATTTAAGAGGGAAGAAGGCTGGGAAAACCGTGGCGATTGCATAGAGTGTTATCAGTGTGTTGAAGTTTGTCCAACAGGCATTGATATCCGAAATGGAATTCAGCTTGAGTGTGTTAACTGCACTGCCTGCATTGATGCATGCGATGATATTATGGATAAAATAAAAAGACCAAGAGGACTGATCAGGTATGCTTCACTAAATTCGATTGAGAAGCCGATAAGGTCCGGCTCTGACGGAAAAGCAAAATGGAGATTTACTCCTCGTGCAATTGGTTACTCTACCTTATTAACTGTGCTTGTTACTGTTCTGTTTATACTTCTTTTAAACAGAACGGATTTCAGCGTCACAATTCTTAGAACCGCTGGACTTCTTTACCAGGAACAGCCAAATAATATGGTGAGTAATCTTTATGATCTGAATATGGTAAACAAAACTTTTAATGAAATTCCCGTTACTCTAAAGCTGGAAAATGTTGAAGGTGAGTTAAAGCTTGTAGGAAAAAATATTGTGATGGGACCACAGGGAAATGTTGACTCTAAATTTTTAGTGTTGCTTCCAAAAAATGAATTAAAAAAAATGAACACTCCGATTGATATAGGAATTTATAACGGTGAAAAGCTTATCAAGAAAGTTACAACATCATTTTTAGCTCCAATGAAAAAGAAAGATGGGTGAAAAGCTAAAATCAAAATTTAATTGGGGTACGGGAATAGTTATTGGGATAACTATTTTCATTACTCTTAGCATTACTATGACAGTAATTTTTATGACTCAGGATGTTAGTCTTGTCTCCGATAATTATTATCAAAAATCTCTCATTTACCAGGAAGAAATTGACAAACAAAGCCGCTCAAAATCACTCGATGAGCAGGTAGAGATTAATTTTAACGGAGAAGTTATTAAAATTTTATTTCCCTCTGCTTATCTAAGTAAAAATATTTCAGGAGAAATTTATTTTTACCGTCCATCAAATTCAAAATCAGATTTTATCCTTCCATTGCAATTGGTTGAAGGAAGCCAGGTAGTCCCAGTTGAACGACTTGAGAAAGGCTTTTGGCGTCTCAAACTAAATTGGACGATGGATGGAGATGGATATTATAATGAAAGAGCAATTACGATTGAGTAGCATTTGTCATCCTGAATTTATTTCAGGATCTCCGTTTGCTTTTATAAAAGATCCCGAAACAAGTTCGGGATTATAGAAAAACTATGTCACCAGAAATATTAGCAGCATTTTTTGTTGGATTAGTTGGAAGTTTGCACTGTATTGGTATGTGCGGACCAATTGCTGTTGCTCTACCTGTTCCTGATTCATCTAATCTTTCTTTTTTTACAGGAAGGATTTTATACAATCTCGGTAGAGTTGTTACTTATTCTTTTCTCGGTGCTGTATTTGGTTTACTGGGTGGAAGAATTGCTCTTGCAGGCGCACAGCAGGTTGTTTCAATTGTGCTTGGAGTTGTAATAATCATTGCTGTATTACTTCCGCAAAAGTATAAAAACTTTTTTGCACAGCATCCGGCAATTCAAAAACTTGCACAGCCCTTAAAATCAAACATTGGTATGCTCTTTAAGAAGGGAACATTTTCTGCAATGTTTCTGATCGGAATACTTAATGGATTTCTTCCTTGCGGTTTAGTATATGTCGCTTTAGCCGGAGCAATTGCAAGCGGTGATGCAATTTCCGGTGCTGCTGTTATGATCCTCTTTGGACTCGGAACCGTACCTGCAATGTTTGCTGCTTCTGTGTTTGGAAAATTTATAAACATTGGAATTCGAACCAAAATCAGAAAAGCCGTGCCCGTTTTAGCAATTATTCTCGGAGTGATTTTTATTTTAAGAGGAATGAATCTTGGAATACCTTACCTGAGTCCAAAACTCTCCACACATACTGAAGTCTCCTCCGAGATGGAGTGCCATTGAAACAGATTTTAAAGACCATCTAACAATCTCTTCCACATCTATTTTTTCTTATTCTAAATATTATATTGGTAATTATTTTTTTCGTTGATTTTTATATTAATTTTGAGAAGAAATATTTCTCAATTAAGATATTGGTTTAATCAGTGATAAAGTTTGACGATTATATAAAGAAATTTGAAGAACTTAGAACTGTTTTTGATGTGCTTCCTGATGGGATCGTTGCAATTCTTGACTCAAGATTACAAATTGCATCGGCAAATAAAGCTATTTCCTCTTTCTTAGAACTTCCGATTGACAAAATAGTTGGTAGAAAATCAACAGATTTATTCAAAAAATCTTTTCCTCAATTAGTAGAAGTAGTAGAGCAAACTCTTAAAAACAAAAAAGAAGTACGTAATTATACAATTGAATCAATAAGTTCACAGGGAGTATTAAAATCTATTCTTGTTAGTACTGCAATTATCAAAGAGATTGAAAAAACGGATATCGGTGTAGTATTGATACTTCATGATATTTCAGAGATAACAAAGCTCCGAAAAATTGCACTGCAGCTTAAAAGGTATGGCGAGATTGTTGGCAATTCAGATAAAATGAAGAGCATTTATGCACTAATAGAATCGATTAAAGATTATGATACTTCAATTCTTATAGTCGGTGAAACGGGAACCGGGAAAGAATTAGTTGCTCGAGCAATTCATGATGCTAGCAGAAGAAAAAATAAACCGTTCGTCCCGGTTAACTGTTCAGCACTACCAAGTAACTTAATTGAAAGTGAATTATTTGGTCATGTAAAAGGTGCTTTTACAGGAGCAATAGCAAGCAGACCAGGAAGATTTCAACTTGCAAATGGAGGAACACTATTTCTGGATGAAATTGGAACACTTCAGATTGAGCTTCAGGCTAAATTGCTGCGTGCTATACAACATAAGGTAATTGAACCACTTGGCTCTGACAAATCAGTTCCTGTAGATGTGAGAATTCTGGCAGCAACAAACAGGAATCTTTCACAATTAGTTGAATCAGAAGAATTCAGGGAAGATTTATATTACCGGTTGAAAGTTATGGAATTAACTGTTCCGCCTTTACGTGAAAGAAAGGAGGACATTCCATTATTGATTGACCATTTTATTGACAGATTAAATCGTTATTATAATAAAAATATTATCGGGGTATCTCCTTCATCAAGAGAATTACTGGAAAAAAATTTATGGCCGGGTAATGTCAGAGAATTAGAAAATGCTATTGAACATGCTTTTATTTTGACTAATGGAGCCATCATTGAATCTAATACACTCCCGCCTGAAATCAGACATATCGATAAAAATGGTTCTCCACCTGCACCAATGCTTACAAACTTGAATCTTGAAGAAGAACAAATAAGGACAGCTTTATTATCAGCAAAAGGAAATATGATGGAGGCAGCTGTTGTTTTGGGTCTTCATCGATCAACTCTTTGGAGAAAGATGAAGGAATTTAGAATTCCCAAAGGTTTCGGGAAAGTATGATTGTAATCATTGAAATGTTGCAACATTTTTAAGTTCAGCTATTTTCTATTCCTCATTATTAACACCAACTTTTTCTAACCCAAACATTATTTCCCTTCAAAAGCCCTGAAAATAGAATTTAATTGATATTCATCTCTGAAAAGTAGTCACTGACGAATTCCCTCAATCCAATGGCATTACAATTGCCTAATAAGCTTGTCATATGAATTTATCTAAAGAAAAGTTTGAAATTTTATTTTTTTACAGCACTTCGAAGTATGAAAGTGTTGCAACAAAATTAGTTTTAAACAACTTTCTGGTTAGCAATCCATTAGACAAAAAATTTGTGCTAAAAGAAATTGAATTTGACAGGAATAATGAACTCTGTAAAAAATATTCTGTCAAAGGAGTTCCTACAACACTTGTTCTTTTTAAAGATAAACTCCGTGCCCGTCATTTGGGTGAATTTACTCACAAAGAATTGAACATACTTATGACCGAAGTATTAACAACAAAATAAGTATTAATTAAAAATTACTAATAATTTATTAAGATGGTTTAAAACCATGGAAGAAAAAACAAATAACTCAGAAGAAAAACCTAAGAAGAATGTATTCACAACTTTTTTATGGAAAAATAAAATACCGGTATTTCTCATTGTAATAATTGGTGCTATAGTGCTTTATTACAATTTAAGGATTAACAGTATTGAATCTACTCATTTTGAAGAGATGAGTTCAACAATCCGGAACTACAATCTTCAAATTGATAGTATTCAGATTTCAAGTTTAACACAAACTGTAAAAGTGTTTTCATGGGCTATACGAAGCGAAATGATCAGAAATAATATTGAACAGGTAAATCAATTCTTCCTGGCATTTATTAAAGAAAAAGGAGTTGAACGAATAGACCTGATCAATCCTGAGTCTGCTCTGATTATCCTTTCAACGGATATGAAGCAAGAGGGTATAACAATTTCTGATTCAAGAATTTTGCAGGCAGAAAATACAATTACTGTACAAGATTCTGTTGGATTAAGAATAATTTCTCCAATAATGGGTCTGGAAAAGAAAATCGGTATCATCTCGGTTAAAATTAAAGAGTAGGAAACCGACACTATTTGCTGATAACAACAGCAGGATTTAATTAAACTATTTCAATTCACTTTAAGAATAAACCAAAGAAGTGAATAATTTAATAAACTAACTAAAACATGAAACCAAAATCTATTTTAATAATAATTCTACTATTGCTGCTTGGAATCATAATTATTCAAAACACTGAAGTTACCGGGTTTCAACTTTTATTTTGGAAGGTTGAAATGTCACGAGCCATTCTGTTACCGATTATTTTTATTGTTGGTTCAATAACTGGCTTTCTCAGCTGTTTAATAATTATCAAAAAAAAGTAGTAAAGCTACTAGCTTAAATATTTAAATTTTTTATAACTAACTAATAATAGTCAACATGAAAAAACATTATTCAACGAATAGGAAGAAAATTAGAATTTCTATGCTAACTAAATCATTAATCATCTTGTTTTTTTTATTAATGATTTATAGCTGCACAGAGGTAATTGCACCTGAAGATATAACACCACCAGAAACACCAGCTAATTTTACATTACTTGGTGGCGGTGACGGACAAGTACGATTACGATGGACTAGAAATCTAGAGCCGGATTTCAATTTTTATAGGTTATATCGTTCAGTAAATAATATTAATTCATTTTCTTTGCTAGTGGAACTAACCCAGGTTGAGTACTTGGATCGATTCCTAGAATATGATTCAACATACTATTATTATTTAACTGCTATTGATAAAGCTGGAAATGAAAGTAAACCAACATCAATTATCGATGTTCAACCATTAAATGTATCTGCACCTCAACCACCGATGTTTCTTGTTGCTTCAGGATTAAATAATCCATTGCAAAGCTTATTACAAATAAACCTTACCTGGACTCCACCTGATATTGGCGACTTATTAAGGTACAAGATATATCGATCAAATGACTCTGATTTTGTTGCTAACGCATCAACGCTGATCGACTCTACAAATATTGCCACATATTTTGATCCTTTCTTACCAACAAACACAAAATATTTTTACAAAATAGTAGCAGTTGATAAAGGATTAAAGGAAAGCATGCCTAGTAAGTCGAGCGGCGATATGATTTTAAACAGTTCAGTCTTAGTTGCTCCAGCCAATCAAACCCGATTTGTTGAACCTCGCATCTTTAATTGGGAGCCTGTAGATAATGCGGTAGCATATACAGTTTATGTTGGTAGGGGGCCATTTTCTGATATTGTTTGGTCTTCCTCAAGAACTGCAAATACAAATATACAATATGCCGGACCAGCACTGGTAGCCACACAAGTTTATTATTGGTGGGTTGGAGCTTATAGCAGAAATAAAATTAAACTTGAAAACGGAACTGAGATTCTTTCCCAGGTTAATTCCTATAGTACAGTCAATAGCTTTTTTAGCGAATAAAAATTGAATAAAAGGAGAAATAAAATATTTATGAAAAATATAGCACTATTTATTAGCTTATCTATCATATTTTCTATTTGCGCCTATGCCCAGGCAGTAAATATAGTTTTAAAAAACAGTAAAGTGGTAGTGGGTGAACTGGTTAAAGAGGAACCAGATTTTGTACTGATTTCCAACGATATTGGTCAAACTAAAATTTATCGTTCAAGTATTGAAAGTATTACCTATAATCCTTATATAAAAATGAATTCCTCTCTCGAAGAATCAAAATCAAACAAAGGTAAGCAAGATTCCGTTAAACAGGGAAACCGCTTTATTCTAAATGATAGAGTTGTAGTTCATTTAAAGAATGGTAGTGTGGTCGCCGGTTTACTCCTTGCAAAAAGTATTGATATGATAATGATTCAAACAGATGTAGGAAACTTAACAATACCAAAAAACGATTTGCAGTTACTCGAATATGTTTCAAACGAATACGCTGAAAGAGGAGAAGTTGTAATAGTAAATTTAACTAATGGAACTAACCTTGAAGGAAATATTTATTACGAAGACTCCGATAACCTTACAGTAGACACAAAAATTGGAAGGCTTACTTTAAACAAAGATAATTTGAGAAGTATTGAATATACCGGCCAAATTGGATACGGTGAATCATCGCTAATTGATCAGTATTCAAACGTCTCTGCGGGTAGAAGCAAAGTACAACCTCGTTTGGACGTAATTTCACTAGGAGTTTCACCTGGATTTGGCGATGATTTTAAACCAGGCTATGCTTTAGGTTTTGAGAATAGATTCTTATTGAGTGAATCAAAAGGATTTTATTTAAGCGGAATTGGTATGTTAGGGCTAACTTACTTTCCTTTAAATCAGGATAATTTTATAGATTCACCTATCCCTGTTACTGCAAAAGGTGGTGCATTTATAACATCAATTGGTGGTGGAGTATCAATTTCCGTTTACCCGCAGGAGTCATCGTTTTTTGAGTTTTATATTTCGCCTTTCTTAGAAGCAAATATTATTTATAAAAAATTAGAATTAACATATCCTTCATTCCCATCGCAAAATTCAACCGAGAGCGAAACTTCCTTTAAATTTGGAGTAGGAACCAAAGTTGGTATCGACTTTCTATTTACAAATTGGAGATTAGGAGTATCTTATGATTTGCATTATGTGTTTGGCGATGAAGACTATAACCGTGTTTCATTGAATTTTGTTAAGGAAATTTTTTAATACGATGTCTAAAAAAATAATATTTTCTATCCTTCTATTTTCTGGTGTACTTTGCGCTCAATCGGAAATTGCGAGATTGTCGCAATTGAATAGAATATTTTTTATAACTGAAACAAATGGTTTAACTGCTAATATTGTTAATCCTGCAGGTTTAAGTATTAAACAAGGCGATGATGGTTTTTTATTTGGATACGACTTTGTGGAGACTAATATCCAGGGAAATTCATTTGTTTCATTAAGTATGGGAAATCTTGGTCTCTCCTATCAGGACATTTATAGTTATAATAGTATTAGGTTGCAAAATTATGCTGTCAACCTTTCACTAGGTGGAGAGTTTTTAGCAGTAGGAACATCGAATAAAATAGTTCAGGCAAGATATCCCGATTATACTAAAAGTGTATTTAATGTTGATGCCAGTTTTATTCTTCGTCCAGCAAAATCTGTAAGCATTGGTTTTGTGGCAAGAAATTTGGGAGAACCAAATCTTGATAGTCTTGATTTTAAAAGGAATTATACAGCCGGACTGGGTATATTTTTATTAAATAACGTATTACAAATATTTGGTGAAATCGATTTTGCAAAAAATGATGAAGTTAATAAAAATGTTTCAGGAAGTGCCGGTATTGTGCTCCAGCCTGTAGATATTTTTGAACTGAGAGCAGGTGCTTACAGAAATCCTGATAAAGTATATGAAGGATTTCTTGCATTTAGCTTTCTGATTGAAAATAGCTTTAGAGTTATGGCATCTGCTCGTTTTAACGAAAATAGAGAAAGAACAAGATATTCCGCTATTATTATTTTACCACTTCAGACAGTTAAATTTTAATAAAAAGCGATATATAATTTCTAAAAATTATTTTACGGTTTACTTGAAAAGAAAAGGAATAATAAAATGGACGACGATCAATTTTCAAAAGAAGAAACCATAACTTTAAAAGTTGGACAAAATACAAAAGAGATATTTCGTTACATAATTATTATTTTGTTGGGAATATTGTTTCTGCAAAATTCCCGGGATGTAGTTTTCTCGTTTTTTTTCTGGGATATTCCTGTTCCTTTGCTAATATTATTGCCCTTATTTTTTTTATTAGGTTATTTTTTTAAGCATTTCAAGTTTTTTTCATCTATAATTAAAAATGAAGCAAAAAAAGATATAAACTAAACTTATTACCTATTGACTACTTCAATCTTTGCACTTCACAAGGATTAACTCGTTATAAATTAAACCCATGAAACTTTTTAAATTTTTAGTCTTAACATATATCATATTCGGTACAACCGTTTTACAGTCACAGGTTAAAGATAGCTTATACTTAAAAAATCTTGATGTTATTTCTAAAGATATTGATTCGCTAAAAACTCTGGTCGATTCACTTAATCAAAAACTAAACTCAATAGAAAAAAGATTAGATGAGCAAGCTCCATTAGATTCTCTTTTAACAGGATTTGAAACAGAGAAAGACACTTCATTCATCCCGGAAGATCAAAGGTCAAGGAGAAAACAATTAGATGCGCTGCTCGAACTTATTTCAACCAGGCCGGGGAAGTTGTTTTTTAATGGCCAGGTAAATACAATTTTACAGGGAAATCTACCAGAAGATAATCAGTTTGCTACCGCTACAGGATCAGTAAACCTTTTTGCCAGTGCTAGTTTTGAGAACAATATTATTTTATTTATTGACCTTGAAGCGATTGGCGGAAATGGGCCAGATGAATTTGCTGAATCTCTAACTTCACTTAATGGTGATGCTGGTTCTACTCAGAGTGATGAAGGATTTGACAATATACTAGTTAACGAAGCCTGGACGGAGTTTTTATTCTTAGATGATATTTTTACTGTTACAGTTGGAAAAATAGATCAGACAAACTACTTTGATAATAATGCTATTGCTAATGATGAAAATTCACAGTTTATATCATCGTCATTAATTAATAATTCGGCATTTGTAGTTCCTTCAAACTCGCCAGGATTCAGAATCAGGTCAACTTTTCTTAAAAGATTTTATATTCAGTTTGCAATGTCGAAAACTGAAAATTCAGGAAGTAATATTTTCAGTAACCTTTATAAAGCTGCAGGTCTAGGATTTAAGCTTCTGCCATTTTCTGACTACACAGCTGAATTCCATATTTTTGGCTATTCTTATCCTCTTAACGATGATCGCTATGGTTTTGGAGTAAGCTTTAGCCAGTTAATTGCCGGCAGATTTACTATTTTCGGACGAATTGGTAACAATGAAAATGATTTGGCAGAATGGTATTCAATAAAGAATGCCTGGAGTGCAGGTGCACAATTCAAAGAAAATATTATTGGTGAACCTTCAGTTATAGGAATAGCATATAGTTCAACAAAGCCTTACGACGAATCACTTAAAAATGAAAAATTAACAGAGTTTTATATTCGGCAATTGATAAACACGTGGATCAGCATTTCTGCACACTACCAATACCTTTGGACGAGTGTGCCGAGTAATGATAAATATTCATTAATCGGCTTAAGGGTGAACTTTACTTTTTAAACATTTAGAAAGGTACAAATGAAAAAATATATAACCATATTCATAGCATTAATCGTAGGTATAATTAATATTTCTTTTGCGCAGTCTGATGACGAGCCTGAATATGAAGAATTTATTAAAAACTTTAAAAAAGACTACTTCACTCTTGAGATGCTTTTTCAGGTTGTTGCTGATTTTCAACCCGAAAGAACATTTATAGGTAACAATGGATTTACTCTATCTAATATGCGACTAAGATTACTTGGTAATCTGGATGAAAATTTCAACTATTTTTTTCAGGCAAGTTTTATTGTTTCTCCTTTATTACTTGATGCTTCAATTGGCTATAAGTTTTCAGATGCATTTAGACTAAATGCGGGACAATTTAAAGCCCCATTCAGTAAAGAGTTTCTAACATATGCGGCAAATATAGATTTTGTGAACAGAGCAAGGGCAACAGCATTACTTTCACCGAGGAGAGATATCGGATTAGAACTTAGCGGTAAGTTTGCAAGTAACTTAATTGAATACAAGGCCGGAATCTTTAATGGTAACGGTCCAAATAATGTATTCAATGATAATAATTCTTTTCTTTATGTTGCAAGAATTGCTGCATCACCGCACACTGACAATAACCGTTATGAGTTTGGCTTAAATGCTGGGTATAGCAACAATAGTAATCAAGGTGTTCTAACAAAATCTTTTAATGGAAAAAAAACATTTTTGGGCGGCGATATTAGAGCAGAGATCCATAACTTTTTGTTCTCGACTGAAATAGTTATGAACAAATTAGATGGAAAAATCGATTCACTTGAATCAAATAAAGAACCTTACGGATACCATGTTACTCTGGGTTATAAGCCCTTTCAAAAACACCAGTTCTTGCTTCGTTATGAAAATTTAACCACTGATGGGATAATTGAAGATTCAGATTTATATATTTTGGGTTATAATTTTTGGCCAACAAGCGCTACAGAGATTCAATTCAATTACATTATTAATTCTGAAAATACAGATTTTAAGAATCATTTATATCTGATAAATTTTCAGATTAGTATATAACGACTTAAGAATGGGTCAGGTGTTATAAAATAGAAAAATGAGTATTCGAGGAAATAGTTTCTTCCTTAAATATTTATTGTATATTTCAAAAGCAATGAACTCTGGAATAAAATACATCAGCCCGAAAATTAACGTTCAAACCGAAGTCTCATCTGAGATGGAGTGTCATTAAATTCATGCCGACTTACTTTTGCTAGATTAACTATATTTGCACTTAATAATTTTATACTCAATAAATGCAAACCTGGTTAAAAGTATCAATTGGAATTGTTGTTTCGTTGATAATCATCTTTATTATCGGCGGATATATTTTTTACAATTCACTTACCGAATCGCTGCCAATTTATGAAGGTGAGTTGCACGCCACATCGCTCAAATCTGAAGTAAAAATTTATTTTGACAGTCTTGCCGTGCCCTACATTTTTGCCAACGATGATGAAAATGTTTCTTTTACGCTTGGTTATCTTCACGCAAGAGAAAGAATGTTTACAATGGATATGATTCGTCGTGCCGGTGAAGGAAGACTAAGTGAAATATTTGGAGCAGAGACTGTTCCATTTGACAGAATGTTTAGAACTGTTGGACTTAGCAGAACAGCAATGATGATAAAAGAAAAAATGAATTCTGAAGGATTAAAACTGCTGGAAGCATATGCAAGCGGAGTCAATTTCTATCTTGAAGAAAACAAAAATAAATATCCTGTTGAATTCGATGTTCTCGGTTATCAACCTGAAGAATGGAAACCTGAACACAGCATTATTGTTATAAGAATGATGGCATGGGAATTAAACCTTGGCTGGTGGACGGATTTAGCGTTCACTGAGTTGGTTCAAAAACTTGGTGAAGAAAAAGTAAAAGAAATTCTTCCCGGCTATCCTGAAAATGCACCAATAATTATTCCTACAGATATTAAAAAATTCGCACAAATCAACACAAACTTTATCGAGACAGACAAAGCATTCAGAAATTTTATCGGAATGACTGGTACACATCTCGGTTCAAACAACTGGGTTGTGAATTCACAAATGTCAGCTTCTGGAAAACCTATAATTGCAAACGATCCTCACCTTGCTTACAGGGCACCGGGAATTTGGTATGCTGCGGTAATCAAATCACCAAATTGGAATGCTGCAGGAGTTACGTTACCGGGGGTTCCGGGAATTGTAATCGGAAAGAATGATAATATTTCCTGGACGCTCACTTCAATAATGACTGATGAAACGGACTTCTATTTTGAAACTCTTGATTCATCTCACACAAAATATTTGCTCGATGGTAGCTGGAATGATTTAGAAATAATCGAGGACACAATAAAAGTAAGAGATGTTGGAGGAGTTCCAATTGAAATAAAATACACTCATCGAGGTCCGATTATATCGGGAATTCATCCATATAATTTTGTTTTCAATAAAGATGAATCAACCTATCAGCCAATCAGTATGCGCTGGCTTGGAAACGAATTCAGCGATGAGATGGATTCCTTTTTAAAAATCAACAAAGCAAAAAACTGGAATGAGTTTAAGTCGGCAGTTGAGAAATTTAACATCCCAGGGCAAAATTTTGTTTTCGCTGATAAAGATGGAAACATCGGATATACATTCGGTGGAGCACTTCCAATCAGAATAAATAACTCAACTACATTTGTTTACGATGGTTCAAGCTCAAAACATGATTGGAAAGGATTTGTCCCGAGAAACGAGCTTCCATATTTATTCAATTCATCAGATAACTTCATTGCCACAGCAAATAACAAAGTGATAAAAGATTTCAAATATCATATTACAAATCTTTGGGAACCATCGTCACGCATCGAAAGAATAACCGAACTGCTTCAGGCTAAGAGCAAACACTCAACTGAAGACTATATGCAATACCAGTCGGATGTTTTCTCACCTTATGCAAAGACGATCGTCCCATATATACTTTCTGCATTTGAAAAAGTTGAAATAAAAGATAAAAATCTGCTCGAGTCTCTTCAGCTTTTAAGGGAATGGAATCTTGAAATGGATAAATATCAACAGGCACCAGCGATCTTCTTAACTTTCTTTGATAAGTTGATGAAGAATACTTATCTCGATGAAATGGGAGAGGATCTATTTAATCAATATGTTTTTCTTGCAAATGTTCCTTACAGAAATATTCTTGAGCTGCTGCAGAATCCGTTTTCTGATTGGTACAATGACGTTAAAAAGAATGAAAGAAAAACCAGGGATAATGTAATTCGCCAAAGTCTTACTGATGCTCTTGATGAGCTTGAAAATAAAATAGGTAAAGATGTGAAAGACTGGCAGTGGGGCAGACTTCATACTGTAACTTTTAAACATGCTTTCAGCGGTGTTTCCTGGATGCTGGATGAAGTAATTAACATTGGTCCCTATCAAATAAGTGGAGATGGCACAACAATTTTCAATACGGAGTATGCCTTCTCTGAGAGTATCGAAAAGTATCCACTGTTTCGTCACGATCCGTTTGATTGCGAGCTTGGTCCTTCGATGAGGTTTATTTATGATTTCAGTAAACCGGATGTGTTTTACTTAATTCTGACAACAGGTCAATCAGGAAATATTTTCAGTGACCATTATAAAAATCAGACAGAACTATTTCTTAATGGACAGTATATGAAGATTAGAACTGATGAAGCTTCGATCAATAATCAAGGAAACAGTTTACTAAAATTACTGCCGAAATAATTCACTTCTCATCAATCTACAATTATTATTAACTTTGTCTATATTTACACAGATGATTTGTTCAACAACAAGAGATTAAATGAAAGTAATTGATCATTTACAGAAGGCGAAAGAACCTCTAATAAGTTTCGAGTTGATCCCACCAAAACGTGGCGGAGATATCACGGATGTTTTACACGTTCTCGACAGTATAATAAAATTCAAACCGCCTTTTATTGATATCACCAGCCATTCAGCTGAAGTTATTTACGAAGAAACGCCATCCGGAATAAAAAAGAAAGTTAAAAGAAAAAGACCCGGAACGCTTGGTATCTGCGCGCTCATTCAGAATAAGTATAACGTCGATGCTGTTCCTCATATTCTTGTCAAAGGTTTTACTCGCGAAGAAACAGAAGACTTTATGATTGAGTTGAACTATCTTGGCATTGATAACGTGCTTGCCATAAGAGGAGATGACAGCGGTTACGAAAAACCAATTCCCGCTGGCAGAAGTGCAAACCTAAATTCTATTGAGCTTGTTGAACAGATAATGAAAATGAACAAGGGAGTTTACCTTGAAGATTCTTTACTTGATGCGAGACCAACTAATTTTTGTATTGGAGTTGGCGGTTATCCCGAAAAACATTTTGAATCGCCAAATTTGAAAGCTGATATAAAATTTGCTAAGGAAAAAATTGATGCTGGTGCAGAATACATCGTAACGCAAATGTTCTATGACAATAAATTTTATTTTGAGTATGTAGATAAATGCAGAGAAGCAGGTATAAATGTTCCGATAATTCCCGGATTGAAAATATTAACTTCAAAAGCACAGCTTCATTCTATTCCTAAGGATTTCCACGTTACAATTCCTTCAGCATTATCCGATGAAGTAGAAAATGCGAAACCGGATGAAATTCTTAATATTGGAGTAGAATGGGCAGCAACGCAGGTTCGTGAACTGCTTGATAAAAATGTTCCTAGTGTTCATTTTTATATTATGCTGAACGCCAAGCCAATCAGCATGGTTATGGAAAAGCTTAAATTATTTAATAAAGTTTTATAGGAAGTTTAGCTGACTAAGATGGTAGGTGTAAAAAGATCAGTTGTTAAAAAATTGAAATGGGGAGTCGCAGGATGCGGTCGGTTTACTGAACACACATTCATTCCCACAATGAAATTTTTAAGGAGAAGTTCAATTCACTCCTTCTTCAGTCATAATCTTAGCAGGGCCAAAGGATTAGCTGAAATATCTGGTTCGTCCAGCTACTTGGATAACTATGATGAATTTCTGAAATCTGATATCGATTGTGTCTTTATTGCAAGTGTAAATGCACATCATTATGAACAAGTCATTAAAGCTGCAGATGCTGGTAAAAATATTCTTTGTGAAAAACCGCTCGCCATTACCAGCAAACAAGCCGAGGAAATGGTTGAAGCCTGCAGAAGAAATAACGTTCAGCTTGCGGTAAATTTTGTTCATCGGTTGCATCCACAGGTAATAAAAGCAAAAGAATTAATTAAGAACCAGAGAATTGGAAAGCTTGTATCAGTAAATGTCTCGTTCAATATTGATATTCCGCCAAGTAACAATTTTAGGTTTAATAAAGAATTAAGTGGTGGCGGTGCTCTGCGAGATCTTGGCTCGCATATGATAGATCTTTTACGATATTTTGGCGGAGAGATTACAGAAATAAATGGATACATGGATAACGTAATCTATAAAAATGATGTTGAGGATTTTGCTTCTGCACTTGTAAAATTTGAAAATGGCACATATGGAAATTTTAATGTTTCATATAATACAAAAAAGGCTTTTAACAGAGTTGAAATACTCGGGCACACGGGCGCAATAAGTATTGAAAATTTTATTGGAGTAAAAGGGGCTCCGTCAAAATTAACAATCCAAATTGATACTGAGGCTAAAAAAAGTTTCAGGAAACGTGGAAATAAATTTCTGTTTATGATGAGAGCGATACAAAAATCATTTCTGAAAAATCAAACTCCACCAGTTACAGGGGAAGATGGACTAATAAATATGAAATTAATGGAAGAGCTTGAAAGAAAATGTCAGAGATAGATAAACTGATTTCGGTTTGCCACAGAGTTTATCAAAAAGGTTTTGTATCAGCCAGCGATGGAAATATTTCTCTCATAACTTCCGAGAACACTATCCTGATAACCCGCTCCGGGATTTGCAAGGGGGAAATTACAGAAAAAGATATTCTCGAATTTGATTTTAACGGAAAGCATTTAAAGGGTGAAGGAAAAATCACCACTGAATTCAAGCTTCATCTTTATGCTTATTCGAAAAGAAAAGATGTCAATGCGGTAGTTCATTGTCATCCTATTCATGCAACTGCTTTTTCACTTTTGGGAGAAGGCTTGGTTAAACATTATTTCCCTGAAGTTATTTTGACACTCGGAAAAGTTCATCTGTGTAAATATGCAACACCATCAACTAATGATCTTCCATTAAGTCTTGATCCATTTATTGAATATGGCTGGGCGTTTCTTCTTCAAAATCACGGCGCTATGACACTAGGTAAAAATGTTGACGATGCTTATTACAAAATGGAAAAACTTGAACACTCTGCAGAGACATTGTACAAAGCAACTTTGCTTGGTAAACCAAATGAATTACCAACTGAAGATGTAAAAAGATTAGTTGAGCTTTCTGAAGAAACTTATGGAATCACTCAAGATCCGAGAAATGTCTTTTAAATCACAAATAACAAAATTCAAAAAACAAATAAATCACAAATTCCAAAACACAATTTCTAAACTTGTTTAGTATTTAAAATTTTGATATTGGATTTTTTTTGTGATTTGTATTTTGGAAATTGGAATTTCAAATTAAATTTATGTCATCACAAAATCCTAAAGTAGCGTTACTAGTTGGCGGAACCTCTCCTGAACGACAAGTATCCAAAATGTCGGGCAAAGGTGTTCTGCAGGCATTAAAAACGCTGCAATATCCAACCAAGATAATTGATCCTGCTTATGGATTGAATCAACCAGAGGATGAAGAACAATTTTTTCTGGAAAAAGATTTTGCTGAAATATCAAATCGTAATTGTATCAATGCTATTGATTCAAATCTGTTTGACGACGTTCATGTTGTTTTCTCAGCACTTCATGGCAAATGGGCCGAAGATGGAACCATACAATCTCTTCTTGAATTAAGAGGTATCAAATACACTGGTTCAAAAGTACTGGCAAGTGCTTTGGCTATGGATAAAGAAATATCTAAAGTAATTTTTAGACAGGCAGGTGTTCAGACAGCGGATTGGTTTACAGTAAAATATCGAAGCTTCGAACCGGTTTTAATTGCAGATGACATCAAACAGAAATTTGGCTTTCCTTGTATTATAAAACCGAACGATCAAGGCTCAACCGTAGGATTAAAAATTGTAAAAGATGAATCAGAAGTTGAAGAAGGAATTGTCATCGCTCAGCAATATTCAAACAAAGCGTTGATAGAAAAATATATTGCTGGCAGAGAACTAACGGTTGCTGTATTATTAAATGAAGCCTTGCCTGTCCTTGAGATTGTTCCGAAAAGCGGATTCTATGATTATCAGCACAAATACACTTCAGGAATGAGTGAGTATATCGTTCCTGCTAAAATTCCAGAAGATGTAGCAAAGCGGTCTCAGCAACAGGCATTGACTGCATTTCATTCACTTGGCTGCGAAGGTTATGCCCGAGTTGATTTCAGATTAGATAATAATAATGAATTATTCTGTCTTGAAGTAAACACACTCCCGGGGATGACAGCTACAAGTCTTGTTCCCAAAGCTGCAAAAGCAGCAGGAATTTCTTTTGAAAATCTGATTAAAAAAATAATTCAACAGGCTCTTTGATGGCAAAGAACAAAAAGAAACTACTTATCTATTTATTCATAGCCATCATCGTACTCGGTTTGATTTATATCTTTTTTAATGAACGTGGATTCGTAAAATATATTGGATTAAAAAGCCAGGTTGATTCAATAAAAGTAGAACTTGAAAAAGTTCAGCTCGAGAATGAACGATTAAAAAATGAGATTGACTCGCTCCAGAAAAAGATTCCTGCAAAGATGGAACAAGTTGCCAGGGAAAAATATAATATGAAGCGGGAAAGTGAGACGTTAATTGAAGTCGAAGAAAAGTGATACCGCTCAGAAAATTCCTTCCAACCCACTTGCTGACAGAGTAAGACCCAAATCACTCATAGAATTTTACGGACAAGAGCATCTTGTTGGCGAAGGTAAGCCAATAAGATTGATGATTGGCAGTAAAAATATTAGTCCTTTCATACTCTGGGGACCTCCCGGATCTGGAAAAACAACTCTTGCACAAATCATAGCTGAAGAAACCGATTCAAAATTTTACCAGATTAGTGCTGTATCTGCAGGAGTCAAGGAAGTAAGAAACATAATTCAAATTGCTGAACATAATAAAAGTCTTGAATTACGAACAATTCTTTTTATTGATGAAATCCACCGCTTCAACAAAGCACAACAGGATGCATTGCTTCATTCTGTTGAAACTGGATTAATTATTCTGATCGGCGCAACAACAGAAAATCCTTCTTTTGAAGTGATACCAGCACTTCGTTCAAGAGCAAGAGTATATGTGTTAAATGAACTTTCAAAAAATGATCTTCACAAAATTTTATTCAATGCGATATCAAAAGATGATTTTCTTCGTGGACTCAACATTGAGCTGATTGATGAAGATTACCTGCTCTATTTATCAGGCGGGGATGCACGAATTATGCTCAGCATTTTTGAATCTGGCGTCGTTCAGGAAATAAATCAGGAAAAAATTTTAATAACCAAAGAGCTTCTCGATAATATCATTCAAAGAAAAAATGTTATTTATGACAAAGGTGGAGAAGAACATTACAATTTAATTTCAGCATTTATTAAAAGTGTTCGCGGCAGTGATCCTGATGCTGCACTTTACTGGCTTGCAAGAATGCTGGAAGGCGGCGAAGATCCATTTATTCATTGCGACGAAGATTAATCGTACTTGCTTCAGAAGATATTGGAAATGCTTCGCCTAATGGATTGGTATTAGCTGAAGCAGCTTTCGGTGCAGTAGAAAAAATCGGAATGCCTGAGGCTAGAATTATTCTGGCTCAATGCACAACCTATCTTGCATCCTCTCCAAAGAGTAATGCTTCATATTTGGGAATTTCGAAAGCTGAACAGGAAGTTAAAAGTCAGCAGGTTTATTCTGTTCCAATTCATCTTCGTAATGCACCGACAAAATTAATGAAAGAACTTGGTTACGGAGAGAAATACAAATATCCACACGATTACGATAATAATTTCTTAATTGAAAAATATTTTCCCGAAGAGATGGATGGTAAACAGTTTTACTTTCCAACAGAAAATGGACAAGAAAAAAATCTTAAAGAACGATTAAAATTATTATGGAAGGGAAAGAAGAAATACTAAAGCCCTCTCCTTTCGAGATGGTTTGAGTGAGGTTTCAAAGTAACGAAAACATCTTCCCCGGCAGCTGTTTAACCAATCCTTTAAATTCAAGTGATAGCAAATTAACAAGACATTCTGATGTAGTCATATTTGCTAAAGTGGCAATTCTATCTATCTGTAACGGTTCAGAATTTAGAACATTTATTATTTTTTCCTCGAATAAACTTAAATCAATCTGCTGCTTTGGAATATTCTTTCCGAGAACCGGTTTCAACTTTAATTCAAGTTCGTTAATTACATCATCTCCTGAAGTAATTAGTTCTGCTTCAGATTTTTGAATTAAAAGATTTGTCCCTTCTGATTGACGAACACCAACATTCCCGGGTAATGCAAAAACCTCTCTATTTTGGTCAAGTGCAAATGCTGCAGTTTGCATTGCACCTCCAGTAATTCCTGTCTCAATCACTACAACACCTAAACTCAACCCGGAAATTATTCGGTTCCTTCTTGGGAAATTTTGAGCGTCTGGTTTTGTGCCGAGAGAAAATTCACTGATGACTGCACCACTCTCTGCAATTTTATAAAATAATTTTTTATTCTCCGGCGGGTAAATAACATCCAGCCCGCTGCCGATTACTGCAATAGTTCTTCCTCCGGATTTAATGGCTGAGTTATGGGCTATTGAATCAATTCCTCTTGCCATTCCGCTGATTATTGTAATTCCTTGTTTAGCAAGATCCATCGAAATTTTTTCAGCAGTAACCTTGCCATAATTTGTTGGCTGTCTTGTTCCAACAACAGCAATTGAGTATTGATCGCTATCAGCTAATTCACCCAGAATATAAAAGAGTATAGGAGGGTCATAAATCTTTTTAAGAATCGATGGATATTCCTGGTCCCAAATAGTAATGTACTTACCCCCAAGCTTTTCTAATTTATTTAATTCCTTCTCCGTAAATTTTTCAGCCTTTTCTCTTTCATGTGAAACCTTTTGTATTCTTTTAGCAAGATTAGTGCTTATACCTTCGACATTCATCAATGCCTGATAATCTGCAGAAAGAATATTTTTTGTGGATCTGAACTTTGCCAGAAGGTTACGAAATTTGCCGGGACCGATTCCATCAATTGATAATAGAAGAAACAGATCGGTTAACTGCTCTAAATTTAGCTTGCTCACTTTAAAGACGTTTTATTTTTTTGAAGAGTATTTTTCGTTCACATCTATTGAATCAACAACTGCAACAACAACTGAATGAACAGGTGCATTTTTGTGCCCAAGAATCTGTTGGACGGCTTTACCTTCCTGGACAAGTAAAACTGTGTCGCCAATTCCTGCTTCAGCAACATCAATTGCTACAACATCATTTTTTCCAATGAAGTTGCTGTCTAAATCAATCGGGTGAACGAGCAATAATTTTTGCCCGACAAGGTAAGAATTTTTCTGAGTAGAAACCAGATTCCCTTTAACTTTTGCCAGAATCAATTTCGGTATCCTGAGCTTGTTCTTTCGCCTTCTTTTTCCTCAGAAAGATAGAAAGCGGGAAAATGATCACGTAAGCTATGAATAGTAGAATTGGAGATATGACAAGTGATGAAAAGCTGTTCCAGGGACCGATGGACATAAAGTAAAATCCAACGATCGTAACCAAAAGCCCTAGTGCAAGCAGGTAATAATTCTTCTTATCCCAGTAAATATTAAAAGGGGAAACAGATGTTTTCTTTGTCTGCTTGATTGACCTCTTCTTAGTCTTGGTTGCCATAATTACTCCTTAAATAAAAAAATAAAAGCCCAGCGATGGGGGACCACTGGGCTCGACTCTGTTACATCAAAGGGCAGGGGAGAACCCTTTGAAAGAGTCGTTTGAAATATATAAATGATAAGTGCTATTTGTCAAGTAATTACTATTTGCTTATTTGATATACAATCTTTCTAATTGTATCAAATTGTAAATATGGATACTCTTCCCGGATTGCATCAATTGCATCGCCGGCACTTACCTTACCAGCCCTCAGGCTTTTAAATTTTCTTCGAATCTGATAATCACGAACTGCTTTTTCGTCAATAAGTCCGTGAGCCTCTAATAGCTCAAAAATCTCATCGCTGATTAACTCAGAGAGAGGATTGTCTATTTTTGCTTTTATCTCTTTCATCGCAGCTTTCCTTTTGTTTTGTGAATGAATGTCATTGTATAGTTACAGTATCAAGCATTTAGAATAATTCCTCCGAGTTTTGTTCCTTTTATAATTTAAAACTAAAAAACCGACCAGAGAAGTTCCCTAAAATCGGCAAATATCCGCTACTCTGGTAATAAAAGTTCCTAAAAAATGTTTTTTATTAAAAAAGTAGCAAATCGATCAATAAACTATAAATTCCTTTAATTATTGTGACAAATATAGTAAATAAATTATTCAATGCAATGAAGAATTTTGAGCAAAAATTTGATAATTTTGATCGTATTCCCTCTTTAATGAGCTAAATTTACGCAAACAAGTTTTCCCTTGATTATGGAAAATATTATTCCTTCTTTTAGATGTGAATTTATTCGAATTATTCCAATAAAGTAGATCATCAAAAAATTTTCTTTGGGGGTCTTAAGTGAAAATTTCGTGTAAAGTCATCAATCTAACTTTTCTTCTTATCTTCCTTTCACTAAAAATCTCTTACTCACAACAAACAGCCGTTTCCGAATTCGAATACATATCTCCGGTTCCAGGATCCGGGATGAACATGCCTGAGACAAATATAATTATCAGGCATGGTCCGGCATTTAGTGCAAATGATGTGTATTCGGAAAAATTGATTGAAGTGAGTGGGAATAAAAGTGGTTTGCACTCAGGAAAAATTATTCTTGCAGAAAATAATAGGACTCTGATTATTCAATGCAGACTTCCCATTTCAGGAAGGTGAAGTTGTTAGTGTAAAGTTTCTAAGATCAACAAAAACCGAAGATGGTCAAACAGTCCCTGCTTTAAGTTTTTCATTTAAGATTTCAGAAAGCAATCTAAATGAATTTGTAAAGTGCAACCCTGAAAAATATTTTTTAAATGAATATATAGCATTCACCGGCTTAAATGATAAAAATTCTTTAAGCCCAAAATCCAGCAACTACTGCTACACTGTTATGGATGATTCATTACCTGAAGGTTTTCCTGAAGCTTTTGTAGATTCAATTGATAATCCGACTCCCGGTTACATTTTTTATGCACCGTTCATCTTTCCAGGCTTTCTTCCAACTTATCTTATTATATCTGATAATTATGGAATTCCAATTTTTTATAAAAAAACAACCGGCGCAGCGTTTGACTTTAAAAGATTAGAATCAGGGGAGCTTGCTTACTTTGAATTAGGACCAAACAAGTATTATTTATTAGATAGCTCATACACTGTAATAGACAGCCTGTATATGCAGAGTGGTTATGTTACTGACTTACATGATTTAATAATTCTTGAAAATAGACATTCATTTTTAATGAGTTATGATTATCAGCAAGTTCCTATGGATACTGTTGTTCCTGGTGGAGACCCTGATGCCACAGTGATAGGTATCATTCTTCAGGAATTAGATGAAAATAAAAATGTTGTATTTCAATGGAGAAGCTGGGATCATTACAAGATAACAGATGCGACTTACGATATTGACCTTACAGATTCGGTAGTAGATTATGCTCATAGCAATTCAATTGAAATAGACTATGACGGAAATATCCTTTTATCAACCAGGCATTTTGATGAAATAACAAAAATAGATAGACAAACAGGGGATATAATTTGGCGATGGGGAGGTGAACACTGTGAAAATAATCAATTTACATTTGTAAATGATCCCATTGGTTTTTCCCATCAGCATGATGTTAGGAGGCTGCCTAACGGAAATATTACTGTATTTGATAATGGCAACTTACATTCTCCCCCATTTTCAAGGGTTGCAGAATATCAAATTGATGAAGTTAATAAATTAGCATTTTTAGTTTGGGAGTACAGTAATAATCCTGAAACGTTTTCATTTGCTATGGGCAGTGCTAGAAGGTTAGGCAATCATAATACAATCATAGGTTGGGGTTCTGAAATATTAACAGCGATAAGTGAAGTTACGCCAAGTGGAGAGGTTGCCTTATACTTATCACTTCCGGATACTGTACTTAATTACAGGGGTTTTAAATTTCCCTGGAAGACAAATCTATTTGTATGCAATCCGGAATCTTTGGTTTTCGGATATGTGCCGTTAAATGATTCGCTTGAATTGGAGTTGGAGATCATTAATAATTCAAACCAGCAAATTGAAATTAATAGTGTTTACAATCGTGATCCCGCGTATAGCGTAATAGAAAGTTTACCTATTACACTTGCACCCTTTGAAACAGCAACAATCAATGTAATGTTTAAACCAGAAATTGATGGAGATTATTTTGATGATCTTCATCTGCGGTGGGACACAGAAGGACAGAGAATCGCACAGGTAATTCCGCTTATTGGTAGTACAGATCCAAACTTTACTTCTGTTGAAACTGAGGATGTTCTTAAGAATTACTCTTTAAGTCAAAACTATCCGAACCCTTTCAATCCAACTACAACAATAGCTTATGAAATTCCACAGACAGAATTTGTTTCGCTTAAAGTTTATGACATTCTCGGAAGAGAAGTTGCAACTTTAGTTAATGAAGAAAAACCGACAGGTAGTTATGAAGTTCAATTTACAGGAAATGGACTGACAAGTGGAATATATTTCTACCAGCTTAAAGTTTACCCCGCGAACGGCGGGGCTAGTGACTATTCTGAAACAAAGAAGATGATTTTACTCAAATAAAAATGAGTGCAGTTATGAAAAAAATATTTTATGCAATTCTTTTTTCTTTTCTTTTCCAATTTACTGCATACACACAGGAAGGTTGGTTTCAACAGAGTCCTTTTCCAACAGGTGAAATGTTGACTTCAGTTAAGTTTATCGAATTAACTGGCTGTGCTGCAGGTTATAATGGTACAATAATTAGGACCACAGATGGTGGTGAAAGCTGGACAAAACAAGAGAGTGGGGTGAGCAGCATATTAAATTCCATTTTTTTATATGATCAAAATGTTGGTTGGGCTGTTGGTGATAATGGTGTTGTTTTAAAGACAACAGATGGTGGTATTACTTGGTTAAATAAATCAACTAATTTTATTAATAATTTAACTTCGGTTCATTTTACAGATAGTAATGTTGGTTATATAGTGGGTGAGAATGGCATCATTCTCAAGACAATTAATGGTGGTGATAATTGGACAAATCAAATAAGCGATACAAATTTTTGGCTATACTCGGTTTATTTTATTGATCAAAATATAGGCTGGATTGTAGGTTCTGAATATAGTCTTACAGGAATATTCCTTAAAACAACTGACGGCGGTACAAACTGGATAAATCAATCTGAGGGGATAACCATAGGATTATACTCGGTAAATTTTATTGATGAGTATAAAGGTTGGGTAGTTGGTTACACCGATAGTATCTTCATGACATCTGATGGTGGAACAAGTTGGATTAGTCAATCAAGCGGCACTTACTCCTCCTTAAGATCGATTGATTTTACAGATCAGAATCATGGGTCGATCGTTGGGAATAATGGAACTATCCTTATTACTACTGATGGAGGGCTCCAATGGATTAATTCTTTAAGCGGTACTTTTTATCCTTTAACATCTGTTAATTTTATAAATCAGAATAGTGGTTGGGCAGTAGGTGAACTTGGAACCATCCTTAATACTACTGATGGGGGTTTAAGTTGGAAAAATCAGGTTAAAGGGACTACAGACTATCTAAACTCTGTTTATTTTGTGGATGAAAATATCGGATGGACAGTAGGTGTTGAAATTCACAAGACTACTAATGGAGGTACGAACTGGATTACTCAACTGCCCGATATAGGTTCACAGTTCAATTCTATAGAATTCATTGATGAAAATATCGGATGGACCGTAGGTAATAATGGAATAATTCTGAAAACAACCAATGGAGGTACTAATTGGATTGAACAAGCAAGAGATTCCTCCTATTGGTTGCGAAACATAATTTTTTCTGATCAGAATAATGGCTGGGCTACGGGTATTTATTATGTAAGTGGTTATAACCATGTAATTCTCAACACTACTAATGGAGGAACAAGTTGGGTAGAAAAAGTAGTTGGAACTGAAAACATGATACTATCAATTTATTTTGTGGATCAATATACAGGATGGCTTGTTGGTGAAAACGGCTCTATTCTAAAAACAACTGACGGTGGTGATAATTGGACTTCTCAATCCAGTGGTACTTCTGATTTTTTAATTTCTGTGCATTTTGTTAACATAAATATGGGGTGGATTCTGGGAGAAAATAATACAATTCTTAATACAACTGATGGTGGTGATAGCTGGGCAGTTCAGTCATATTTCGGGCCTCAATTACATGACATATATTTTGTGGATCAATATAATGGCTGGATATCTGGTTTTGAAGGGCAAATTCTCAGAACTTCAGATGGGGGCATTAACTGGTCAAACCAATCAAGCGGTGTTGACAATTTTTTATCTTCAATTTATTTTATTGATTCAACTACAGGATGGGCTGTGGGGGAGCAAGGAATAATTCTTCATACCACTGATGGTGGAGGTATCACATTTAATGAAGATATAGAAATCAAAATACCAACTGAATATATTTTATCCCAAAACTATCCCAACCCATTTAACCCGGTTACAACCATAGCTTACCAAATTCCACAAATGGGTTTTATTACACTTAAAGTTTTTGACATTCTCGGAAGAGAAGTTGCAACATTAGTTAACGAAGAAAAACCAGCAGGTAGTTATGAGGTTCAGTTTACTGCAAGCGGACTAACAAGCGGAATATATTTCTACCAGCTTAAGTCTGGTGATTATTCAGAAACAAAGAAAATGATTTTACTTCGTTAATTGATTTGTCTTATAAATCAAATATAGTCTGTTTGAATTATCATTTATAAATAAATCAGAAGGAATTATACCCGCTTCATTTTTACCATTCTCAATAGTACTTCAATAAAAAGCCAGTGGCGACACCAAATAATGTTGCTATAACACTTATAAAAACAGTAACTTTGGACGTTTTTTATAATATTTCATCATAAAATCGAAATTCAATGGAATCAAAAGAACCTCAATCCAATATTCCCGGTAGTTCCGAGTATACAGTCGGACATTCATTTATAGAGTTCCTGGTAGTCTTAGTGAAATACAGATGGTTTCTCTTTTTATTTATTTTCATCATCTCTGCCGGTGCAACCACTTACGCATTGCTTGCAACCAAATGGTATAAAGCATCAGCATCAGTTCTTCCAGCAGAAAAAACAGATTTCCTCGGCTCGTTCGGTGGGCTTTCTTCTTTGGTAAAAGGTTTTTCACCCAGTAAAGGTTTAGCAGCATTAACAGGTACCAATGAGCTTGACCGTTATATGGCAATTTTAAAAAGTGCAACTTTAACGGATGATGTTATAAAAAGATTTAGGCTTAGGGAAGAGTATGAACTGGAAGATGCATATTATGAAAAAGTTGTGAAAGCATTTATCGGTAATCTTGAAATGGATGTTGAAGATGAAGGCAATCTTGTTGTTAGTATTTTTGATCAGGATCCACAAAAGGCTGCAGATATTGCAAATTATATGATTGCCAGGTTAAATGAAATGAACACTGTATTAAGTGTTACTAATGCAAAAGCAAATCGTGAATTTATAGAGAAAAGATATCTTGAGAATATTACTTATATAGATACTCTGGAAAATGCGATGAAAGATTTCCAGATAAAATATGGAGTAATCGCTGTGCCGCAACAACTCGAAGCTACTGTAAAAGCAATGTCTGAAATATATGCTCGTCTAGCTCAGCAAGAAGTTGAATTAAATGTACTAAAAAGAACATTCGGCGAGGATAGTCCGTTAACCCTTAAAGCTAAAATTTCAGTAGAGGAGATGCAAAAGAAGATCGAGATGATTAATGCTGGTCAAGGATTATCAGAAGATGGAGTAAACTTATTAATTCCTTTCAAGAAAGCACCGGGTTTGGGATACAAGTATTTTAAAATTTATAAAGATCTTGAAATTCAGTACAAGATACTTGAATTTGTTCAGCCTATGTATGAGCAGGCAAAAGTTGAAGAGGTTAGAAATACTCCCTCGGTCTTAGTACTGGATTATGCTGTGCCGGCTGACCGGAAAGCCAAACCAAAAGGCTCAATATACCTTGTTATTTCTTTTCTCGGTTCATTATTAATTGGTTTAGTAATTGTCTTTTCATTGGAAGGGATAAACAAGATGAAACGCATTTCTCCGGATAGTTATGAGTATATACGGAAATCGTTAAAGTTCAAAAGAAAAAAAACTGACGTATAAGATTTAGTTTTTCAGAAGATGCCAATCCTCTCACTAATTTGTTTCATCCTATTCATTCTCCTCCTCATTTCAGGTTTAAGAAAGTCTGCTGACTTTCTTTCACCGGCCAGAATTTTTGGAATGTTATGGGCTTTTGTTTTGGGGATTGTTCAATTAAAACAGAGCCACTTACAACTTTTATGGAGTTCATTTGACTGGTTTGTTGCATTGCTCGCACTAATAACTTTTTTACTTGGTGTTTATGTTTCCTTCATCATCAACCTCGATAGACCATTTCTTCATGTGACTAAAATAAGGACAAGCATTAGAGATGCCGGAATAAATGAAAAAAAATTATTCAGGTTCATTATAGTTTATACATTTGTATATATCATCTGCTTTATTGCAGAATGGCAGATTGAAGGATATCTTCCAATCTTCACTACTGACCCCGACCGTGCAAGAATTTTATATGGAATTTTTGGATTGCATCTCATTGTAAGCAGTGCAAACGTGATTTTATTCCTGGTAATCCAATACTTCATTTTTGTTAAAGCAAAATACCAAAAGAAGAGCGTGCTGGTAATGGTATTTATACTGGCACTGGCAAATTACGTTTTAATTGTCCAGCGGTACGGTTTCTTTATTCTTCTTATGATGGCATTTTGCCTTTTCTATTATTCAGGAAAAAGAATTAAACCCAGAACGATAATTATTTTTACTGCTATTGTTATTTTGGTTATAGCTGGTATTCAGTCTATCAGAACAACAGAATTATTTACAACTTATGTCTATATAAATTCCAAAATGAAATTTTCTTCGAGGTATGCTGAGTTTACTATTCCTTATATGTATGTCTCAATGAATATTGAAAACTTTGTTAAATATTACTCTCACATCGAAAATCATTCATTCGGTTTTTTTACATTTGATTTTTTAACTGCTCTGACTGGCATAAAACACTGGGTGGCTGAGTACGATAACTTTGAAAAGTTTAAAATGTACATTGGGGGATATAATACTTTCCCGTTTTTTTGGCCGTATTATTTGGATTTTGGAATAACAGGTTTAGCAATAATACCGTTTATAATCGGCTTTATTATTTCTGAAATATACTATTACTTGCATAGAAACCCCAGTCTGGTTGTGTTAGCTTTAACTACAGTTGGCTTTGCAGTTATCATGATATCGTTTAATTCAGATCCCCTTACTAGGCTTGATATGATGTTCAACTTTATAGTAATAGTTTTAGCTCAATTTTTATTTTTGAATAAAACTAAAAAAGAACAGCGAACTTAGGAATTTATGTCTGACTATTTTATTAAGCCAATTGGAAACAGATTTATAAACATCGCTTTGTTTTTTCTTGCACTGACAAATTTTTATCTACTTCCTGGTCAGACCGATACTACAAATTCAGGATCGAAATTTAAAATAGTTTTTGTAGCAGATGTTCGAGTTGCGGCAAATAAGGAATGGGTGGATAGAGTCGCAACTGATTGGGGAGCTACTGGAATTTGTCTAAGAATATTTTGGGGACATGTGGATACCGATTCTATTCCGGGAGCTGATAACTGGGCGAATCTTGATAAAGCTATAAGAACAATTACAGAAAATAAGTTTAATAATAAAAAATTAGACATTTATTTAAGAGTATGTATGGGGCTTCAGAAACCCGTTTGGGTCTCACCAACAAATTTCAGATTTGTTAGGGATGATTTCCAAATAAAGTACGATAATAATATTTATGATCATCAAGATTATGAAAAAGGAATACCTGAATCAGAGAAATATCCCTTGAATTTTAACTCACCGAATTCTCAAAGGTTTATGGAAAATTTTCTTAGAGAAGTTTTGGAACATATTGATGAAGCTTTTCCCGACACTGTTAGGCCACGGATAAAGGAAATCGTCCCAACGTTTAGTACAAGTGATGAAGAAGAATATCCTTTTTCAGCTATGTGTGGTTACTCTGCTTATGAAAATGAAGAATTCATAAAATATCTTAAATATAAATACTCAGATAACCTATATAGTCTAAATAATAGGTGGAATCCGAATGGTGATTGGAAAAAGATTAAGTCTTGGTCAGATATTTCTCCAGGAGATTATTTTTGGCATACATATGATAACTCTGAATACAATTATAGCAATGGGCGTGTAGATTGGATTAATTTTAGAACTGAACAGCTTTCTTCATTTATCAATTCCTTATCAGAATTAATTACTTCATTTAATTTTCAATCGGGGATTCAATTAGGTTCTATTTATGATGATTTAATTGAAAGACGAGGATGGGTTGATCCAACCAGGTTGTTCGAAAAAGTCAATTCAGTTCACGTTGCAGATATATATCAGTATGCTGAGAATTTTGATTTCGGTGCTGAATATCTTAGTTCAATTTGTAAATTCTGGATACAAACTAACTCATTGTTTACTGAACCAGTTCGTTTTACTACAGAAACCAATTGGCCAAATTTTAATAATAAAGATCCTTTATTCCTTTCTATTTACTGGAAAGAGCAATTGACCAGCTATTATAATCAAGGTGCATCTGAACATTATTTAGTTGGCTGGGATATAACCCCATCAGAATTAGATAAGTCAAAAGAGTTATATAAAATTTGGAGAAAAACGCTACTATCATTTTCAAACAAAGATATATTGAAAATAAACAACAAAGTAGCAGTTCATCTTGGTGTTGAACTAGTATTTTATAACCACAATGTCAAATCAATATTGTACAAAACATTTGAACTGAACAGTTTTATTTCTTCGGAATATAAATCAACTATGACAACTGAAAATTATAGCAGCGGTAAAGATATTATCACTAATTATATGATTGAGAATAATCCGCGATATATGAATAATTATAATTCCATAAATTTTGCTGAAACCAACGGATATATAACTGAAAAAGCGTATCAGAAGTTAATTAATTATCTGATTGAGAAAGATATTATCAACACAAATATTAGTGAATTTAGCGTTATGGATGCTTCATTAGTAAAATATAAGAATGAATATGATAAGAAAAATATTAATCTGCCGGCCACAATAAGTCCAAATAATAATTAATTGTTGATGAAAGAGATAAACGGAAACAAATTAATAAGTGGCAGTAGAGTAGCTAAAAATACCATATATAATTTACTTGGCTATGGCATTCCCCTGATAGTTGCCCTGATTATAATCCCACAGTTAATTAAAGGACTTGGAGATGAAAGATTTGGAATTTTGAACCTGGTCTGGATAGTAATAGGTTATTTTAGCTTTTTCGATTTTGGAATCGGCAGAACACTGACAAAAATAATTGCC
This sequence comes from uncultured Ignavibacteriaceae bacterium, assembly GCA_963699475.1. Classification (GTDB taxonomy): domain Bacteria; phylum Bacteroidota; class Ignavibacteria; order Ignavibacteriales; family Ignavibacteriaceae; genus IGN2. Next base: position 686,675 of record CAVOUA010000004.1, read on the forward strand.
GAAAAACTTGGTTTAAATAAATTTGAAGAGATACCTTCAATATTTTGGACTTCATTCATTACAATGCTTTTTATAAGTGTTGTAGTAACATTTTGCTTAATATTATTTATTCCCTACCTGGTAAAAGATGTATTTATAATCACTACAGATTTACAGGAGGAATCTTTATCAACATTTTACGTTTTAGCCATCTCGATTCCAATCGTAACAACTACAGCCGGTTTAAGAGGTGTATTAGAAGCCTATCAGAAATTTGGAATTATAAATGTCATAAGAGTTATACTCGGGATATTCACATTTCTCGGCCCACTTATTTGCTTATTATTCGTCAATAGTTTGTTTTGGATCGTGGTTGTATTGATAGTTGTCAGGATCGGAATTTGGATATCGTATTTATATCAATGTTTGAAAATTAATCCCGATATTAGAAATGAAATAAAATTTAGCTCAAGTTTATTAAGTCCAATCTTAAAGTTAGGTGGATGGATAACCGTAGCTAACCTTGTGGCGCCTTTTATGATTTTTTCAGATAGGTTTCTTATCGGAGCCTTAGTTTCGGCAACGGCAGTAACTTATTATGCCACTCCTTATGAGGTTGTAACAAAATTACTCTTGATACCAGGAGCTCTTGTAGTAGTCTTATTCCCTGTATTTTCTGCAAGCCACGGAAGTAATCCCGAATTTTCAAAAAAATTATTTGTAACCGGCACAAAATTCATTTTCCTGATTTTATATCCTGTCATACTTTTGATAGTAACGTTTGCGCACGAAGGAATGTACCTTTGGCTTGGGACAAAATTTGCAGATAACAGTTCACTTATTTTACAACTTTTAGCAGTAGGTGTTTTGTTTAATGCCCTCGCTGCTATTCCTTTTAACTTTTTTCAGGGAATCGGAAAACCCAACATTCCAGCTTTAGTCAACTTAATAGAGTTGCCCTTTTATTTAATGATAATGTGGTTTGTTATTAAAGAATGGGGAATAAATGGTGCCGCCTTTGTTTGGTTAATCAGAATTGTAATCGATGCATTAATTTTATTTTTCGTTGCTCAGAAAAAAGCTAAAATATTATAACGAATTTAATCACAAGATTTTAATGATTATTATTATGCTATTCGCATCGACCGCCCCAATATTAGTTAGCAATATTTTGATTAAGGCTATTTTTGTTATAACGCTTCTTGGCAGTTATGCTTTTATGGCCTGGAATTATTTTCTGGGAGTAGATGAAAAATCCTATATGTTATCAATTTTGAAGAGAGCTACTAATTATTCTTGATAAAATAGAAAATAAGATTGCAGGTGTAGTAATATTATACAACCCTGATAAAAATTGCATTCAAAAAATTAATTCTTATCTGCATCAGGTTTCTCTTCTTTATATAATTGACAACTCAGAAATTAATAATTCAGAGCTAATCAATGAATTTATTTCAAATTCCAAAGTAAAGTACATGGCTAATCTGAATAATTTCGGAGTTGCCCATGCCTTAAATCAAGCAGTTAACTATGCTATGAGAGATAATTTTAATTTCCTGTTAACTATGGATCAAGATAGTTCTGCCGATTCAAAACTTATTGAATGTTATAAATATTTTTTGGATTCAAATGACTTTTCTAAGATTGGAATTTTAGCTCCTGTTCCTTCATACATTCCAGAAACATCAAAAGGAAATGTCCGATCGGTAAAAGAACTAGATGTTGCTATTACTTCAGGTTGTTTATTAAATTTAAGTGTATACGAAAAGTCCGGACCATTTAAAGATGATTTATTTATTGATTATGTTGATTTTGAATATTGTTTAAAAATAAAAAAGAAGGGGTTTAAAATTATTCAAATAAGCAAAGCGAAGATATATCATCAACTAGGAAAACTCGAAAAGCGGAATTTTATTTTTAAGACAATTTATGTAACCCATCATTCACCAGAAAGATATTATTACAGAACAAGAAACAGATTATATGTAGCAAAAAAGTTTATTCTCTACTTTCCTGCATTTGTGTTTAAAGATATATTAATATTTGTTAATGAACTTCTTAAAATTCTTTTCTTTGAAAAGAAAAAGTCGTTGAAAATCAAGATGGTTCTTGACGGAATTATGGATTTCATCAAAGGCAAATATGGAAAATTTGAATGAAAGATATAATCACTTTATTACGCAAAATCTACAATAAAAATGAATGGCTAAAACAAAATGAGCATTAGAACTTGTAGAATTTGTAAAAAAGAAGATAATACTGAGGAGTATACACTAAAAGAAATGATGTTCGGCTGGCCGGATGAGTTTGAATATTTTAAATGCTCTGACTGCGGGTGCCTTCAGATTAAAAAATTTCCGGAAAATATTGAAAAGTATTATCCAAATAATTATGTGTCTTTTTTCAAGCCAAATAATTCACGTTTAAAAAAATATCTAATAAAAAAGCGAGACCTTTTTGCGTTAACGGGAAAAAGTATATTGGGCAAAATACTATTTGAATGGTATGGTTATCCTGATTTTTATCCCTGGTTCTCAAAAGCCAATTTTAATAAAAACGATTTTATTCTGGATGTCGGTGCTGGTAATGGAGAATTATTATTAAAATTACAAAGTGTTGGCTTTAAAAATTTGTACGGTATTGATCCGTTTTTAGAAAAAGAAATTACATGTAACAAAAATCTAAAAATATTAAAGCTGGAGTTATCACAATTAAAAAAATTAGTATTCAACTGGGTGATGTTTCATCATGTTTTTGAACATATGCAAAATCCAAATGAAACCTTTGCTATCTTAAAAAACATAGTTAAGAAAAATGGAAATGTCATTTTTCGGATTCCGGTAATTGATAGTTATGCATGGGAAACTTATAAAACCGATTGGGTGCAATTGGATCCACCCCGTCATTTTTTCCTTCATACGGTTAAAAGTATAAAACATTTATGTGATAAGTTTGGATTTAGAATTAGTAAAATTATTTATGACTCCACCGCATTTCAATTCTGGGGGAGTGAACAATATAAAATGAAAATCCCTTTAATGGATCCTCGTTCTCACTTCTTAAACAATAAGAAAACAATCTTTAGTAAAGATGAAATTAGAAAATTTGAAAAAGCGGCAAAAGAACTAAATAAAAATGGTAAAGGGGATAGTGCTTGTTTTTATTTAGAGAATATAAATGAGTAGAAATATTAAAAAGTGAATCAAAGCAACTTTGAATAAAATCCTTTCTATAGTCATAGTAAATTACAATTCGAAAAGTGTTCTTTTTAATTGTCTATCGTCCATCAAAAATTATTGTGTAATATTAAACCCTGAAGTTCTGATCGTAGACAATGCTTCCACTGAAACAATAAAAGAGCTGGATTCTTCATTCCCCCAGTTTACATTCATTTACAATGAAAAAAATATTGGGTTTGCTGCGGCTAATAATATTGGTATCAAAAAAGCAAAAGGAAAATATATTCTCCTTCTTAATCCTGATACTATAGTTAACGAAAATTCATTTCAACCAATGATTCAGTATCTTGAAAAACATCATGATGTAGGAATTGTTGGATGTAAAATTTTCAACGCTGAATGGTGAGATTGAAAGATCAACACATTCATTTCCTTCGCTGTTAAAAGAATTTGTTCACGCGAATGAATTTATTAAAAGCATATTTGGTTATGAAAGTAGATTAGCTGATTCAGTCAAGAAAATTTTTAAGTCGAAGTCTTTGGAAAGCTATTGGGATCACAACAGCATTAAAGAAGTTGATCATGTCACAGGCGCCTGTATGATGGTAAAAAAGGAAGCTATTGATAAAGTTGGACTTACTTGATGAAGCTTTCTTTCTTTACAATGAAGAAGTTGAATGGAGTTTGAGATTTAAAAAGGCCGGATATAAATCTGTATTCTTACCTGAGTCCGACATCATTCATTTATTTGGTCATTCAACAAAACAACGTGTACAAAAACAAACTGTAAATAATCTATTGGTTGAGCGGTATAGAGGAATGTTCTATTTCTTTCAAAAGCATTATGGTTCAGTAAAGTTATTTGCTTTAAAAATTATTGTTTTGCAAGGATTCAGTTTGAGAATTTTAACCTCTTATATAAAAACAATATTTCTATCAAGGGAGAAAAAGAAGTTTTATTATGATGAAAGATATTATATAAAAAAGATATTATCCCTTGTGATGAAAAATAAATTCGATTGGCGGGTAACTAAATGAATCACTCCACTTACTAATTTGAGGCCTTTATTTTCAGGGTTTTGGTTTTTGTAGATTTACCTTATCTTCGTCTCCTAAATGACGAAATTACTCTATCATAATCGGAGAAATAGTTGATGAATATTGCTTTTATAAATCCTCCCTTTTTTCCTAAATATTCAAGGGGATCAAGAAGTCCGGCTGTAACAAAAAGTGGAACAGTTTATTATCCAATTTGGTTAGCACTCGCAGCAGGAGTTGCTGAAAAAAATGGTCATAATATTATTTTGATCGATGCACCTGCCGAATCAATTTCTGTTGAAGAAACGATGAGTAGACTTACAAAATTTAATCCTCAAATTGTAGTAATTGAGACAAGTACCGGAAGTATAAGTAATGATATAAGATTTGCTGAAGAAGTAAAGAAAAAGTTTGATGGCGTTTTTGTTTGTCTTGTTGGTAATCATGTAACGGCAGTTGATAAAGAAACTCTCGAAAAATCGAAATTAATTGATGCTGTTGCAAGAAATGAATATGAAGCAACGATTGTTGATCTTGCTGAAAGATTAGAAAAAAAAGAATCTCTTGAAAATGTTCTTTCACTGACCTGGCGAAATGGAAATGAAATAATAGCTAATGGTCATCGTCCTGCAGCTACTCAGGAAGAACTCGATGCAATGCCTTTTGCAAGTGAAATATTTAAAAGATTTTGTGATTCAAGAGATTACTTTTTTGCAGCGGGTCGCTTTCCGCAAATGATGGTTTATACCGGAAGAGGATGTCCTTATCTCTGTACCTGGTGTGTTTATCCTCAAAATTTTTATGGACATACTTATCGTCATCGTTCTGCTAAAAGTATTGCTGCTGAATTTAAATACATCGAAGAAAATTTTCCTGAAGTTGTTGAAGTCACAATTGAAGATGACACTTATACGGTTTTTAAGAAACATACGATTGAAATTTGTAAACTTTTAATTGAGCAAAACAATAAGCTTACCTGGACTTGTAACGTCCGTGCTGATCTTGATGAAGAAACTATGCGTTGGATGAAAAAAGCAAATTGCAGATTAGTCATTGTTGGTTTTGAAAGTGGTTCGAATGAGATACTAAAGTTGATGAAAAAAGGTGTACGAGTTGAACAATTTACTGCAGCTGAAAATGCAAGAAAAGCTGGATTGTTAATTCACGCTTGTTATATGATGGGAAACAGAGGTGAAACTTTGCAAACTATGAGCGAAACACTTACTTTAGCAAAAAGATTAAATACTGATACAGCACAGTTTTTCCCACTTAATGCTTTATCCTGGTACGGAAGCTTATGATTGGGCAAAAAAGGAAGGATTAATTACAGCCAAAACCTGGGATGATTGGTTGACCCCAGACGGATTGCATAATACAGTTGTGGGAACCCATGATCTTCAGCGCAGGAAATTGTAGATTTTTGTAATTATGCCAGAAGAGAATATTATTTAAGACCCGCCTACTTTCTGATGAAGGCCAAAAACATCGTAAAGCATCCATCTGAACTTCGAAGAACTTTGAAAGCATTCTTAACTTTCTATAAACATTTGTTCAGCAAAGAATCCAAGATTAATAGAAGTAAGTTTAAGTCACGTTTAGAGACCTCAAGCGGTGCTGCAAAATTGAATGTTATTGAAAAACAGGAATCAGATTTATCAGATATTCCAAAGGAAGTGAAAGTTCAACAAAAAGAATCAGTTATCTAAAAACATTTATCTACTTTTAGCTTAACTTTAAATGGAATAAATTGTTTTTAGAGTGTGTTAAAAATCTGGTTGATCTTCATTAAATATAGAATAGATTCATATATTTAACCTCACTTATTAAAATTATTTTAAACTCTTGTGGAAATAATTATTGCCGGAATTTTCTGGCTTACAATTTTACTTACTTATTCATACTTACATTTTATATCCCATTTCTTTATGGATATTTAACTGGTTTAAAAGAAAACCAGAAATAGTAACACCCAATACTTATCCTTCAATTTCAATAATAATATCGGCTTATAATGAAGAGAAAGTTATTATCGAAAGAATTGATAATATAAAAAACCTGGATTACGATTTTAATAACCTTGAATTGATTATTGGTTCGGATTGCTCATCTGATAAAACAAATGGAATACTTACTCAGAAAAACCAAGAATTTAGTTGGTTAAAGACTCAGATTTTTAATATTCGAAGAGGAAAAGCTTCAGTATTAAATGACCTGGTGCATTTAGCGAAAAATGAAATACTAGTTTTTACTGATGCTAATACTAAGTTTGAGAAGGATGCTTTACTTAAGCTGGTATCAAAATTTACGGATGCAAAAGTCGGTGGCGTCTGTGGCAGATTGGAACTGGAAGAACCAAAAGATAATTTTGATAAGACTAACAGAGAGAAATTATACTGGAAATATGAGACTCATTTAAAAAGTGCAGAAGGAGATTTAGGAATTCTTATTGCTGCAAATGGGGGAATTTATGCCATTCGGAAAGAACTCTTTGTGAAATTTCCCTGAGAGGGAGGCAATTACTGATGATCTGTACCAAACTTTTGCTGTTCTGAATCAGGGCTACAATTTTCTCTATGCATCTGAAGCGATTGCAAGTGAAGAGGTATCAAAAGAAATAATGATTGAATTCAGAAGAAAAGTACGTTTTGCTGCAACAAATTTTCAAACTTTAAAATTTTTTAAGGGTCTTTTATTCAGCAAGAAACTTTTAATTTCTTATGCATTATGGTCACATAAGATAATACGCTGGTTTGTCCCAATGCTTTTAATATTATTACTATTTACTAATTTCTTATTGATAGATTATAGCCAGTTTTATCAAATAATATTTATTGCTCAAATAAGTTTTTACATTTCTGCATTAATCGGCTATACGTTAAAATTAATAAAAGTTAACATTCCATTTTTTAGTTTAATCTATTATTATGTTTTGACCAACCTTGCATTATTAATTGGACTTTTTAAATTTTTAACAAAGAAGCACGCATATGTTTGGGATTCTACGCCGAGATAATGATAGGCGTGTTCAAGAAATGTAAATTCTAAACCCCCCTGCTTTTTCCAACTATCATCTGCCAGACCGTTAGCAGAATAATCTGGATGTCGAGTCCGAAGGACCAATTCTCAATATACCATAAGTCATAATCTATTCTTTGTTTGGTTCTTTTCCGATTTTCCTCTTCATCGGTTACATCACCTCTTAAACCGTGAATCTGTGCCCAACCGGTGATACCGGGTTTAACATTTTGTCTTAGTCGAATTTCATCGACAATTTTACTATAAAGATTGTTGTAAGAAATTGCATGTGGTCGTGGACCGACAACAGACATATCTCCTAATAAAACATTAATAAACTGGGGCAGCTCATCAAGGTTATATTTTCGCAGAAATTTCCCAACCATTGTTATTCGCGGATCGTTTTCAATAACCGGTTTAAATTCATCAATCTGAACTTTTTCAAATTTCATTGTACGGAATTTGATACATTTAAATTTTCTGTTTTTTGTTCCAAGTCTATCTTGCAAAAAAAACACAGGTCCTCTATCGAGTAACAATGAAATTATTAATATCAATGGTATCATCCAGGAAAGAAAAATTAATGTAACAAGTATTGAAAAGAAAAAATCAAAAGTTCTCTTTACTAATCTCCATTGAACTTCGTTTAATGGTTCTCTTCTTGATGTAATAATCGGAAAATCCCCAAAAGAGCTTAATTGAAATCTTCTTGAAATAAGGTTGTAATAGTCAGGGATAATATGAACTTTGACGGCATATTTATCACAGACTTTTATTATTGACTCAAGTAAATGATGTGACGCTCGAGAAAGAGCTATTACAGCTTCCTCCACTTTTGTGTGTGGTAAATGTTTTTTCTAATTTATCAATAAATTCTTCTGAATTATTTTGATTCTCTAAAGCATTTGGGGATACAAATCCTTTAAAATTGTAACCAAAATCGGGATTACTTAAAATCATTTTCTGAAAACTTTTTGCGAGTTCGTCTTCACCAATAATTACCAGATTCCTTACATTTTTCCCTTTTCTTCTTAAAAATTTAAGGATCTTTCTGAATACGATTACCCTTAAACAGATTAAGAAAACAAGGAGAATAAAGTAATAAACAATAAAGTATCTGGTAAATAAATTTTCTTTTGTTAAGAAAATGAAAGTAATAGTGATTATTAGTTGGAGCAGGGAGTTTTTTAAAATATTGCTGAATTGAACTGGAAAGTTTCTTGAAAAAAAATCATCGTAAAAATTTAAATAGTTCGACGTGATAACCCACAACAAATTCAAACCTATTAAAAGAAAGAACATATAATATTTTTCGAGGAGAATTTCCCAGGATTGAGAGTACACTGAAGATATAAGAAAAGCGCAGTTAAGTAAGAGAAGATCGCTTAGTAATTTATATAAAAATATGGAACGTTGATTTACAATCATACATCAAAGTCTAAAAACTTTTAAGGATTAAAATTGCTGAGTTTGTCGCTCACGAACTGTTTTATATTTTCTTCAAAATTTGTTCTGTTAAACTTCTCAGCATGTTCCCTTATGAACCTTATATCAAAAATATCTATTATTTTTTCGAATTCCTGGATTGCATTTTTAATTGATTCCGGACTTTGCTCGTTAAAAAGGATTCCTGTCTTGCCATTAATAACGGACTCAGCAGTCCCGCCTTTGTTAAGTGCGATTACCGGAGTTCCACAAGCCATCGCTTCGACCACGGTAATTCCGAAATCTTCTTCTGCCGCAAATACAAATGCCTTTGCTTTCTTCATAAATTCTTTAAGTTCAGCAAATTCCTGATGGGGAAGAAATTCTATATTTGGCTTAGCTATACTTTTTACTTTTTCTTTTTCCGGTCCACTTCCAATAACTAAAAGTTTTTTATCAGGCATTTGATTAAATGCTTCTACGACTAAATCAACTTTTTTATACGGAACAAATCTTGAAGCAATTAGGTAGTAATCATCCTTATTATCTGAAACTTCAAATTTGTTCACATCAACCGGTGGATAAATAACAGTTGAATCACGTTTATAAATTCTTTTGATTTTTTCAGCGATATGATTTGAATTGGCTATAAAATAATTCACATTTTCTGCTGACTTCAAATCCCAGTTTCTTAAATAGTTCATAAATGCTTTAGCAAAAGATCCCTTTATCCCGGTCAAATAGTGTTCAGCTTGATCCCAGGCATATCTCATCGGTGAATGGCAGTAAGAAATATGAAGCTGGTTTTTCTTTGTCCGCACACCTTTTGAGACGGCGTGATTGCTGGAGATAATCACCTCGTAATCTGAAAGATTCAGTCTTTCAATTGCGGATGGAAAAAGAGGCAGGTAGTATCTATGTCTTTTTCTCGCAAAAGGTAGCTGTTGAATAAATGTTGTGTTTGCTTTCTTTCCTTTAAGAATAATTTCTCTGTGTTCTTTGTTCAGGAAATCAACTAAAGCGTAAACGTCTGCATTTTTCCAGATATTAGTAAATGACTCTACACATCGTTCAGAGCCGGCATAACTAACTAACCACTCGTGAACGATTGCAATTCTATGGTCTAAGGTGTTATCAGTATTCAAAATATTAAGGTAAAAGTTAAAGTTTTATAAAGTATTTGAATTTGAATAAATGTCTTTCATTTTCTCAATCATTGTACTTAATTGAAAATTATCCTTGTATATCTTCAAAGAATTTTCTCCCATAGTCTTTTGCAAGTTTGGAGCACTCTCTAAAAATAATATTTTTTTTAATGCAATATCAGGTTTATTTAATTCAAATAAGTAACCGTTTTTACCATCAGTAACTAATTCGTTATTACCGGTCACATCCGAGGCAATAATCGGCAACCCACAAGCTGCAGCTTCAATTAATGAGAAAGGTAATCCTTCCCAAAGTGAAGTCGACAGATAAATATCACTTGCCAACAAATATTCAACAATATTATTTCGGAAACCTAACAGTTTTACATTAATAATTTTTTTTTCAAGAATAAGTTGCTCTACATCTTTACGCTCTTCCCCGTCCCCTATAATTAAAAATAAAAATCGTTCATTCTGGTTCAGCCTGTCAGCAATATCAATAAGCAATGGCAGATTCTTTTGATAGTTAAATCTAAGTACCGATACAATACAAAATTTCTCCAATGGTAATTCAAGTTTGCGTCGCATTTCAATTTTAGATTCAATAGGGAGCTCAATTGAAGAAATCGCATTATAAATCACAAGGGATTTTTTTTTATTCAATATCTTATTCTGCACACATACATTTTGTTCACCAAAAGAAACATTTATAAACACATCTGTTAAGAGATTTAATAGCCTTTCAAGCAAGATGTACAAATTCCTGCTAATAAATTTATATTTCTGGATATGAAAACCATGAAACGTATGAATAACTTTTATTTGAGGCAGAAAAATTTTTGCTAACCTGCTATATAATCCAGCACCTTTGCCATGTGAATGTATAATTCCGATAGAATTCGTTTTTATAAAAGAAAGTAAATTAAAAAATGTAAATAAATTGAATGAGCGGAACGGCAGTTCAAAAAACCTATTTGCTCCCACCAGTTCTTTCCAATTAAAGCCATAAGGTTCATTAAGTGGTGCTGCAATATGGAAATCATAAAAATCAGAAAGGTTTTTCAGAAGCAGATTTACATGATACGGTCCACCGCCTATGTCAGATCTTACAGTTATAAGGACTATTTTTCTCTTATCGGTTTTCAACTTGTTGTTATTTCATTTAAGCAATTGATTATATTAAAAACCAATCTTTTATGAATTTTTCACATTTAAATTTTTTATGCCAATCCCTCCGGAAAAAATAAAAATATTATTGCTTGGAGAGGAATATCACGCTAAGGTGTTTAATGAACAACTGGAAAATTATGAAAAATCGGTTTTCGAACCTAAATATTATAATAAACTGCCATCAAATGAACTTCTTAAAAAATTCGATCTTTTCCACCTCGTCTCTTCACCAATTCCCGTTATTAAAAAATTAATACGTTATAAGAAACCGGTTTTTTACCATTGGATAGGTACAGATGTTTATAGATTTATTAATGACTCATTCATAAAAAGATTTTTCAAAAAACTAATTATCAATTCTCCAATTGTTCGCAACCTGGTTGTTTCAGAAAATCTTAAGTATGAGTTGCAGCAATACAGAGTTGAATCCAGCATTATTCCTTTAACAAAACTAAAATTCGTGGATGATATACCCCCACTGCCTGAAAAATTTTCAGTGCTATCTTATGTGCCAAAAAACCGTTGGGACTTTTATCATGGAGATTTGATTACTGAGTTGTCAATAAAAATGCCGGATGTTGATTTCCATATTTTGGCTGCTGGAAAAAAAAATAGTGGCAGAACAAATCTCTTCTTTTATGACTTTATCGATGACACTATTCCATTTTATAAAAAATGTTCTGTACTATTGAGAATTACAGTGCACGATGGTTTACCAAAAATGGTTCTTGAGGCATTATCTTATGGAAGACAAGTTTTATGGAACGAATCATTTCCGCACTGTTTTACTGTTAAAAATTTAAATGAATGTGTTGAGATTCTGAATAGACTAAAATTACATTGTACACTTAATACGGAAGGCAAAAAATTTGTGCATGATTCATTTAACGAATCAAAAATAGTAAGTGATTATCATCAATTATGTAAAAAGATACTCATTAGCCGATGAATAAAATAATTGCACCGGTTATAGGGATTACATTTTTAGTTCAACTGGTCGTCTTTTTCATTGGAATAGGGAATAATGTAATTATCTCTCGTTTATTGGGCCCAGAAAGTCTCGGGGTTTTTGCAATTATAATTGTAACAGTTGAACTTATTTTAAGAATTGTGAATCCTGGAATTGATTCATCTGCAATTTACTTCATTAGCAATAAAAGATTTGACTTCAAAGAATATATCAGTACATATTTAATAAATGCAATTATCATTATAGTTCTGGGAATAATCATTCTACTTTTACTAAATCAAATTGGTACTATTACTTTATTTTCAGAGACAATAAATCTGAATTTTATATCTGATTTTTTTACAGTTATTGTTTTTTATTTCATTGCCTTTTTGTTTTATGAATTTGGTGTTAAGATTCCTCTCGGACTGGAAAGGTTTAATGAATATAATAAAATACAATTGTTAAAACCGATAATTCTATTTGCACTTCTTATTGTTTCCTCTTTTATATTCACAATTAATTTAGATTCAGTGCTACTAATCGTGGGTCTTTCATTCATTATACCTGGTTTACTTTATTGGCGAATGGCGTTGCCAATTAATTTTTCCTGGAAAAAGGAACCCGCTAAAAAATCTTTACGGTTTGGAATTAAGATTATGTTGGGTAACCTTTTGCAATATTTAAATTACAGGACTGATATTCTATTAATAGGATTTTTTCTTTCCGGAACAGAAGTTGGATGGTATTATGTCTCTGTTATAATTGCCGAACGCCTGTTATTTTTAACACAGGCCACATCAACAATTTTATTTCCATCTGCTAGCAGTTCAGAATTTCAAAGAGAAAAAACTCCTATTCTTTCAAGACTAAATTTTACAGTTGTTTTCGCAGGTTCAGTAATAATTGGTCTAAGTGCTTATTGGCTCGTGCCGCTGCTTTTTTCTGCAGAATACAGCAATTCAGTTTTGCCTTTAATTGTAATTCTTCCCGGGATTATTGCATTATCCGTTTCAAAAATATTGTCAGCGGATTTTATTTCACGTGGATTGCCGCAATATAGCTTATATGTCAGCCTGTTAAATTTCTGCTTGAATATTAGCTTTAACATAATTTTAATTCCAAAGATGGGAATAGCAGGTGCAGCACTAAGTTCCACATTGTCATATACAGCGGCGCTGTTTTTACAAATCTATTTTTATCATAAACTAACAGATATAAGTCTGACTGAATTAATTGTTATCAAAAACGGGGATCTTAAAAAAATAAAAAATATTTAGTAAACAAAAATTTAGTTGTTCTATTGTTTTCCCTTATATATGATTGAAAAAAATAAATCAAGGACTGTATTATTTATATCTTACCTGTTTCCACCTGCAGCAGGAGGTGGGGTTCAGCGATCGTCAAAATTTGTTAAGTATTTACCTCAGTTTGGGTGGAATCCAATAGTACTTACCGTGAAGGAACCTTATGATTTTTATAGAGATGAGGAAATGATGACGGATGTTCAGGGGAAATGTGTTATCATCCGAACATTCTCAATTGAACCAATGAAATGGGTAAGGAAAATTCTAAAGAAAAGGTCGCAGAGTAAAGTGAAGGCTGCTTCTTTAAAATCAATTCATAAAAAATCATTAAAACCTGGTTTCCTGGTAAAGCTTAAAACTTATATACTCGTCCCTGATAATGAAATTCTATGGCTGCCATTTGCTGTATGGAGGGGATGGAAAGTAATTAAAAAAGAAAGACCTTCACTTATTTATTCAACTGCTTCTCCATTTACTGATCATCTTATCGCATTGCTGCTTGCGAAATTATCAGGCCTTCCCTGGGTTGCTGATTTCAGAGACCTTTGGGTTGATCGTCCAAACTTTCCTAAAAATAGATGGCGGTTGTTTATTGACAGAAAACTTGAAAAAATGGTAATTCAGAGAGCCGATCATGTTTTAGCGGCAACTTCTTTAATGGCAGAACACTTCGCTCAGCTTTATCAAGGTACAAAATTTACATCAATAACAAATGGATATGATGAGGATGATTTTAAGAACACAATAAATCTATCTGCTGTTGAAAATGAATTCACAATAACTTACACCGGAATATTCAATAAAGAACAAAATCCTCAAAAGTTTTTTGATGCTGTTCAAAAAGCAATGCACAAACGTGATAACATTAAAAAGCATTTAAAACTTAGGATAGTAGGTCAATTGGATAACCCGGGCGATTTTGAAAATATGATTTACTTCGAAAAACTTGGTCTTAATAAATACTCGGAACTAATTCCTTATCTTCCGCACAAGCAGGTTATTATTGAAATGTGCCGGGCAACGGTTTTACTGTTACTTGTTGGAGAGTATCCATTTAATGAAGGTATCCTTACTGGAAAAATATTTGAGTACCTCCGCTCAGGTCGACCGATACTTGCCGCGGTTCCACCAAATGGATTAGCAGCTGATGTCATAAAGGACACAAATTCAGGGCTGGTTGTCTCTATTGAAAATGTCGAAGAAATTTCCAGTGGTATTCTTACTTTGTATGATATGTTCACTTCAAATAAACTTGAGAGCTCATTCAAGAGAGTCGGAATAGAAAATTATAGCAGGAAGAATCTAACCAAAAAGCTTTCTGAAATTTTTTCGCAATGTGTTCATCTTGAAGATAATCCCCAAAAACAATTACAATAAGAAAGATGAAAAGAAAAGAAGAGATAAAAGATTTTTACGAAAAATTCTCAAAGAATTTAATTAGAGATAAAATATATCCTAATCCCAGACAGCAGAAAATAATTAGCTATTTGAAAAACGTATTTCAAAAATATAATTTCAATAATGCTTTGGAGATCGGGTGTGGTATCGGAATTATTTCTGGGTTTATCTCTAAAAATATTCCTAAGGTTACAGGGATAGATATCAGCGAAGAGAATATAAAATTTGCTAAAGCCACTAATAAAAAAGTTACTTTCTATTGTTCTGATTTTTTAGAATTTTCAGTAAAGGATAAATTCGATTTAATTACTCTGTTTGACGTGCTCGAACATATTCCAAAAGAAATTCATACTGATGTTTTTAAAAATATTAATGAGATGTCTAATCCGAATACTATAATAATAATGACAATACCCGATCCCTATTACCTTTCATATATCAGAGAGCACAGTCCTGAAAAACTTCAGGTGGTTGATGAAAGTATTTATCTTGATGAAATAATAAAAATCTTAGAGGAAAATAACCTTGAAGTTTTAAGATTTGAGAAGTATGGAATAGACTATGGCGACCAATATAATTTTTACCTACTTCATTACAAGAAAAATAAATACGCACTGACTCCGCCTTATTTAATCGATAATAATTTTCTTGCAAGTTACTTTAGCAAGTTAGTTAACAGAATCAATAGAATTATAGGTCAATTCAGATATAGAAAATATTTAAAATGACATAATAATTCAGATTGAAGAAATTACCGTCATACCTGTCCGGACAAATTCTTTTTTCATCCTGTTAAATGATTTTTTGGAGATTTTAGTGATTTTTTATTTGCGATTGTCTTATTGCTTAACTAAAGGTAGCATAATCATACCCAAATCTGAAAATCAATAATATGTATATTCAATCATTAAAATATTTAATTTTTTGAAGTTCATTTATTTGCCACAAGGTTGTTTATTTAATTTTATATTCTGAATCTGATACTTTCAATTGAATAAAAAAACTCAAAAAATATCAGTTATCTTATTTGATTTTTTCTTTATCAACCTAGCCTGGACTACATTCTTTTTTATAAGAATAGAAACAGGTTGGTTCAGAATTCTGATAATGCCGGAAGTTTTTCTGCCGATGTTGGCAATCTACTTTTACTGGCTTATCATCTTTACTTTTTTTGGAATGTACCGTACCTGGTTTGCTTCTTCCCGCTTTGATGAAATATCAACTTTATTTAAAACTACTTTTGTCGGAATATTCATACTATTCTTCCTGATTTTCATAAGCGATTTTATGGAAGGGGTAGAATCCAGCAATAGAATTCTGATTTTTATTTACTGGATATTACTTTTTCTTTTTGTTTCAATTGGGAGATTGTCACTACGGAGTTTTCAGCGAGCACTTTTGATAAAAGGCATCGGAAGAAAACCCGCAGTTATTGTTGGATATAATTCAAAAGCTCACGAGGTTCACGACCAGATAATTGAGCACCCTGCGCTAGGTCTTGATGTTGAAGCATATGTTGCAATTAATCCTGAACATGTTGGCAAGGCTTATAAAAACATTCGAGTAAGGAGTTCATTAGATGAACTTCTGGATATTGTTTACAAAACTCATTCTTCAGAAGTAATTATAGCTCTTGGAAAAAGAAGACCATGATCTTCTCGTGGATATTATTTCAAAACTTGAGAACAAAGGAATCGGTCTTAAAATAGTTCCAGATCTTTATGAAATACTAAGCGGACAGGCACGAACTTCTCAGCTTTATGGAATTCCACTCATCGACATTATGCCGGAGCTGATGCCCGAATGGGAAAAGAAGTTAAAAAGAATATCAGACGTTATTATTTCATTTATTATACTTGTTATGACATTACCACTTAGTTTTTTGGTATCATTATTAATAAAATTGGATAGCAAAGGGCCAGTTTTTTTTAAGCAGGAAAGAATTGGAATGAACAGCAAAATTTTTAAGATATATAAATTCCGCTCTATGTATAAGGACGCGGAAAAAAGCACTGGTCCGGTTTGGTCGACGAAGGATGATCCGAGAGTTACACGAGTTGGAAAGATATTGAGGAAACTCCGCATCGATGAAATACCTCAAATGTTCAATGTACTTAAAGGTGAAATGAGTTTAGTTGGACCTCGCCCTGAAAGAGAATACTTTGTTGAACAGCTTGCACAACAATTACCTTATTATAAGAGAAGATTGAAAGTCAGACCTGGAATTACTGGCTGGGCACAGGTAAAACACAAATATGATGAAAGCATTGAAGATGTTAAAGTTAAATTACGCTACGATCTTTTTTATATTGAGAATATGTCACTTAGAATGGATATTAAAATACTAGCTAGAACTATTTTAGTCGTATTATTTGGAAAGGGACATTACAGTTGAGATTTTTTATTCGTGAACTTGTAGTAAAAGATTAATTGAAATCTGATATGAAGATACTCATAATAATTCCTACATATAACGAACTTGAAAATATACCAACACTTCTGCCGGAAGTGCTTTCAAAAAATGATGGAATCAATGTGCTGATTGTCGATGATAATTCACCTGATGGTACAGGTGCCTTTGTTGAAAATGAAATGAAGAAAGACAACCGTATTCATCTGATTAAAAGACCATCAAAGCTTGGACTTGGTACAGCATATATTGCAGGGTTCAAGTATGCTCTTCAAAATGATTTTCAATTGGTTTTTGAGATGGACGCTGATTTTTCTCACGACCCAAATGAAATCCCTAAATTCCTTAAAGAAATTGAAAACTCGGATCTGGTTCTTGGCAGCAGATATATAAGTGGCGTTAACGTAATTAACTGGCCGATGCGAAGATTGTTACTCAGTTCATTTGCAAATTTTTACACACGTTTTATAACTGGTATGCCTGTACATGATGCCACAGGCGGATATAAATGTTTCAGGAGAGAAGTGCTTGAAGCCATTAACCTTAAAAAGGTAACATCAAACGGATACGCTTTTCAAATTGAAATGACTTATAAAGCATGGAAAAAAGGTTTCAAGGTAAAAGAAATACCAATTATCTTCGTTGACCGGGTAAAAGGAAATTCTAAAATGTCGAGAAAGATTGTTACGTGAAGCTGTAACCATGGTCTGGAAGCTGAGACTTAAAAGTATTTTTGGAATGCTGAAATAGGTTACACATTGGATCTTTCAATCATCATAGTTAATTATAATGTAAAAGAATTCCTCCAGAATCTTCTCAACTCTATTGATAAAGCCTCATCTAATATTTCAAAAGAAATTATTGTAATTGATAATGCATCTGATGATGGAAGTGTTGATATCATCAAAGAAAAATTTCCATCAGTTAGACTCATTGAAAATAAAATCAATGTTGGCTTTGGAAGAGCAAATAATCAGGGCTTGGAAATTTCAAAAGGGAAATTTATTCTCTTTATCAATCCCGATTGCATTGTTAGTGAAGATACACTCGATAATATGGTCTCATTTTTTGAGTCACATCCTGAATGCGGACTTGCAGGCTGCAAAATTTTAAATTCAGATGGAACACTTCAACTAGCATGCAGACGAAGTTTCCCCGGTCCCTGGACTTCTTTTACAAAAGTTACAGGACTTAGCAATCTTTTTTCGAAGAACAGAATTTTTGCCCGGTACAATCTGACCTTTCTTGATGAAAATAAAACGTATGAAGTTGATGCAGTCTCAGGTTCATTCATGATGGTCAGAAATGAAGCATATGAGAAAGTGGGCGGATTTGATGAACAGTTTTTTATGTACGGTGAAGATCTTGATTTGTGCTATAGGGTGCAGAAAGCTGGTTATAAAGTCTATTATGTACATAATACACAGATAATTCATTATAAAGGAGAAAGCACAAAGAGAAGTAATCTTGATGAAACAAAGTTGTTCTATGATGCGATGCATATCTTTGTTAAGAAACATCTTTCAAGTTTTCCCCTTGTCGAAGTAATTTTAAGAACAGCAATCGGCTTCAGGAAGCTTTTTGCTTTCCTGGGAAAACGAAAACTATCGATTTATACTGCATTAATAGATTTCATCTTTTTTAATTTATCACTCTTTGCTGCCGAAGAGCTTTATAAAAGTATAACTGATTGGGTTGGTTTTGATCCACGAGCTTATCTGGTAATCTACACAGTTCCGGCTCTGATACACATTTTCGTTTCCGCTTTATCCGGCGTTTACAGGAAGGATGAAGTATCAGTACTAAGAAACTTTGGTGCAATAATTATCAGCTTTCTTATTGTTACATCAACAACATTTTTCTTTAAGCAATATGCATTCAGCCGCGCAGTTGTTTTGATAGCGTATATTTTCTTTCTAATAATATCTACTTTCTTCCGCATATCTTTGAAGCTATTCTTTAAAGTTGGGATTAAACTTGACGGAGCTATAAACCGCCGAACAGTAATCGTTGGAACAGATGATGAAGCTGTTTTACTTGCTGAAAAAATTAAATCACAAAAATCTGATGTTCATAGCTTCATAGGATTAATTGGAAAAACTCATTCTGATATTGGAAAGCAAATCAGTGATTTTAAAGTAGTTGGCAGTATCGGCAACATTAAAAATGTGTTTTCAGAGAACAAGATTAATGAAGTTATTTTTTCTTCAGAAGAAATATCTTATGCAGATATGATGTCTATCGTTTCTGCAAGTAAAAATAATAATGTTGATTTTAAGATAGTTGGTTCGGATATGAATTTTGTTGTTGGAAAGAGTTCCGTTTATATGCTCGATGATATACCATTAGTTGAAGTCAATTACAATATTTCCAGCCCTGCTGTCCGAACTATTAAAGTAATTTTTGATTATGTGCTATCATTCTCAGCTTTGATCTTCATATATCCGTTAATATATTTCATCACAAAAGTATCGGGCAAAGAAACAGATTTTCGTAAATTTATTTTGTCGGTTCCTTCAGTAATTTCAGGGAAAAATAGTTTGGTTGGACCGAAAAAAACATTCCAGATCGAGAATACAAATTTGGGTAAAGCAGGTTTAACAGGTTTATGGTATATTGATGAAGGAACATTTTCAGATTCTGAAAAACTTGATTTCTATTACGTAAAAAATCAGAATATATGGCTTGATCTTGAAATACTTGGGAAAACTCTAAATAAAATGTGGAGTAAAGGAGACTAACATATGGGCAAAACAATATTAGATTTCGAAAAACCAGTCTTTGAGCTTGAGCAAAAACTTGAGGAGATGAAAAAATCTTCTGACCGTCTTGGAATTGACAAAGAAATTACTCGCATTGAATCCAAAGTTGCACAACTTAAAGAAGAATTATATAAAGATCTTTCACGATGGCAGAGAGTTCAGTTAGCTCGTCACCCTGATCGTCCGTACACTTTAGATTATATAAATTTAATGACAACTAATTTCATTGAATTGCATGGCGACAGACATTACCGCGATGATAAAGCAATTGTTGGTGGCTTCGCTCAGCTGGATGATTACAAGGTAATGATTATTGGGCATCAAAAGGGAAGAGATACAAAGTCAAACGTCTACAGAAATTTTGGAATGTCTAATCCTGAGGGATACAGAAAAGCTTTGCGCTTGATGAAACTTGCGGAGAAATTTAACAAGCCAGTTATTACCATGCTTGATACTCCGGGAGCTTATCCGGGACTTGAAGCTGAAGAAAGAGGTCAGGCAGAAGCAATTGCCCGGAATCTTTTTGAGATGAGTAAGTTACGGGTGCCTATTATTGTTTGTATTATTGGTGAGGGTGCAAGCGGTGGTGCCCTTGGAATTGGAGTAGGCGATAGAATTCTTATGCTTGAAAATTGCTGGTACTCTGTTATCAGCCCTGAATCCTGTTCAAGTATACTCTGGCGAAGCTGGGATTACAAAGAACAAGCAGCCGAAGCTCTAAAGCTAACAGCAACTGACCTGCTCGAGCAAAAAATTATTGACAGAATAATTCCCGAACCATTAGGCGGTGCACACAATAATCACAAGAAAGCCGCAGACAATCTGAAAAGCGCTTTACTTGAAGAACTGGCTGAATTAGTTAAAATAAAAAAAGATAAGCTAGTTCAAAGCAGAATAGATAAATTTGGAAGTATGGGTCCTTACACTGAATAAATTAAATTAAGTAATATTACCTAAGTTAAATTAAATAATTTTTTATCCCGATATACTCGGGATTTTTTATTTTAAGAATATAAAAATTGAAAGTTACTGTTAATGCTGATTCACAAGACATCATTAAGAGTTCGTTATGCTGACACCGACCAGATGCATTATGCATATAATGGAAAATATTTTGAATACTTCGAAGTCGGCAGAACTGAAATGATGCGAGAGCAAGGACTGACTTACCGCACAATTGAAGACAGCGGTTATCAGATGCCAGTTTATGAAGCCTTCCTGCAATTTAAGAATCCTGCTTTTTATGATGAGCTGCTTGAAGTTGAAACACGTGTTGAAAAACTTCCACAGGCAAAAGTTCATATCGATCATATCATTATGAAGTCTCGATAGAAATATTAGTTATTGCTGACAGGATACATTGAACTTGCATTCATAAAAAGGATACAAAAAAAATAACGCGTGCACCCGAGTTTTTTACTAATGCAATAAAAAAATATTTTGAAAAGAAATAATTGAACACAGACATTAAAGAAATAATTCACTGTGCACTTAACGAGGATATTCAAACTGGTGATGTGAGCACTCTGGCAGTTATTCCTGATTCAGTTTTTGGAAAGGGAAAATTTCTTGTCAAGGCAAATGGAGTGATTGCAGGATTGAATATAGTCGCGAATGTTTTTGAAATAGTGGATAAGGAAATTGATTTTAAGATTCTTATTCCTAATGGCAAGAAAGTAAAAACAGGAGATATCGTTGCAGAAGTTGAAGGAAAAGCCTCTTCCATTCTTACAGCAGAAAGAACAGCTTTAAATTTTCTTCAAAGAATGAGCGGCATTGCAACACTTACAAATAAATTCGATGAGGAAATAAGGCACACTAAAGCAAAAATACTCGATACTCGTAAAACTGCTCCCGGACTTCGATTACTTGACAAAGAAGCCGTTTGTTTAGGCGGTGGAAAAAATCATCGCATCGGGCTGTTTGATTTATTCCTGATAAAAGATAACCATATTGAAATTGCCGGTTCCATAAGCAAAGCGGTTGATGCTTGCAGAAATTTTCAACAAAAGAAAAAATCCAATCTTAAAATTGAAGTGGAAACAAAAAATCTTGAAGAAGTGAAAGAAGCTCTTTCCTGTGATGTTGATATTATTATGCTGGATAATTTCAGTACTGCATTGATGAAAAAAGCTGTTAAAATTATTGATGGGAAATGTTTGGTGGAAGCTTCAGGAAATATCAATTTAGAAAATGTAAAAGAAGTAGCCGAAGCCGGGGTTGATTTCATCTCTGTCGGTGCATTGACTCACAGCGTAAAAGCGCTTGACATTTCACTTGAAGTCGAATTAAAGAAATAAATAATTCTGATGTTTGATAAATTAAAGGAATTGACAAAAGACACGGCCATTTATGGAATAAGCACGATGGTCGGCAGGTTTTTAAATTTTATTCTGGTTCCACTCTACACAAATATTTTTCCACCGGCTGAATACGGAATCATTCAGCTTATCTATGCATACATTGCAATTCTGAATATTGTATTTATCTATGGACTTGATTCTGCATTTCTAAAATTTGCTTCCTTCAAAGATATTGGTGATGATAAAGATAACTTTTCAACTCCTTACATTGCGATTTTCATTTCTTCACTTTTGATCAGCTTTTTAATTATAATAAATTCAGAGGCAATTGGAACTTCACTAAGTGTTCCGCTTGAGTATCATTATTTAATCTATCTAGCCATTGCCATATTATTTTTAGATGCTAATGCAGTCATCCCATTCCTTAAACTTCGGCTTGAGCGTAAAGCAAAAATATTTTCGTTGTACAGGATCGTTAATATTTCAGTAAATATTATTTTAAATATTTATTTAATCTTGATCCTTCACTGGGGCATTGAGGCAATAGTGGTCAGCAACCTGATTGCTTCCGCCGTTTCATTACTACTTGTATCAGCTACTATTCTTAAAAATTTCAAGCCGAAATTTCATTTGCTGCTATTTAAAAGAATGCTGAAGTTTGGACTTCCTTTCCTGCCTGCTGGTTTTGCAGTAATGCTTGTACAGGTGATAGATGTTCCAATACTTGAAAAACTTACAGACCTGAAAACAGTTGGTATTTACAAAGCCAATTACAAACTTGGAATTTTTATGATGTTGTATGTAAGTATGTTCCAGTTTGCCTGGCAGCCTTTCTTTCTTCAGAATGCGAAAGAACCAAATGCAAAAGAGATGTTCTCAAAAGTTTTAACTTATTTTACTTTGGTTGGTAGTGTAATGCTGGTTCTTCTTTCTCTGTTCATTACTGATCTGGCAAAAATTCAGATTGCAGGATTTTCATTAATTGGTTCACCTTATTGGGCAGGATTAAATATCGTTCCGATTGTTTTACTTGCTTACCTTATCAACGGGATGTATTCAGTTTTCTCTGCCGGAATTTACATTGAAGAAAAAAGTATTTATGTGCCGTTTATTACCGGTGCAGGTGCATTGGTAAATATTGCAACTAACTTTCTTTTAATTCCCGTTCTTGGCATAACAGGCGCTGCAATTGCAACACTGGCTAGTTATTTTGTTATGGCTTTAGGTTATTATTATGTGACTCAAAAATTTTATAAAGTTAAATACGAGTTGAAAAGGATTGGACATATATTTATAGCAATACTTTTCGTTGGTGTCTTGTTCTATTACCTCGGTGGAACCGGTAATTTGTTATTTATATATAAACTAATAATTCTTATTGTATTCTCGCTTTATATTTATTTTGTTGCAGTAAACAGGAATGAAATAAATTTGATAAAAAATAAGTTTGCAGAAAGTCGGAGAAAGAAAAAGTAATGGAAATGCAAATCGAGATAAAATTTAAGAGACTCAAGAAAGATTTGAATCATATTCCTCTGCCTTCTTATGCAACAAAGGGAAGTGCAGGACTTGATATTTATGCTGCATTGGAAAAACCGATGACCATTGCAAAAAGCGCAATTGAAATGGTGCCAACAAATATTTCAGTGGAAATTCCTGAAGGATACGAAATCCAGGTAAGACCAAGAAGCGGACTTGCTGCAAAACACGGAATTGGAATTTTAAATTCTCCCGGTACAATTGATTCAGATTATCGGGGGGAAATAAAAATAATAATCATTAACTTTGGTAAAGAAGATTTTGAAATTCAACCTGCCGAGAGAATCGCTCAGCTCGTCGTGTCGAAAGTTTACACGGCAAAATTTATTGAAACAAACGATCTTAATAATACTTCAAGAGGCGAGGGAGGCTTCGGGCATACGGGGCGTTGATTTCTAATCTTTGGATAGGTTATTTTGTTTTTATTTTACTATCGTTCAGAAAAAAAATTCTCACTTCTGAACAATTTTCAACTTTCAAATTTTAATTAGCCAATGTCAGAATTCATTCATCTCCATAATCATAGTCATTACAGTTTGCAGGATGGTGCGTGCACTGTTGATGGTCTGATAGGTGCAGCAAAGAAGTATAATATGAAATCTGTTGCACTTACAGATCACGGGGTTCTCTATGGAATAATTGAATTTTATAAGAAAGCAGTGAAGGCTGGAATAAAACCAATTCTTGGAATGGAAGCTTATGTTGTTACCGAAGGCGACCGCTTTGAAAGAAAAAGCTCACAAATAAATGGCACAGGCAAGAAAAGAAAAAATTATAACCATCTTCTGCTTCTTGCAAAGAATAGAGAAGGATATAAAAATCTTACAAAGCTGGCTACACTCGGTCACACTGAAGGATTTTACTATCGACCAAGAATTGATCTTGAACTTATTCGAAAATATCACGAAGGTTTGATTTGCACATCAGCTTGTGCGGGTGGGGTCGTTTCGACTCATATAGTTCATGGCAATTACGATAAAGCAAAAGAAGTTGCTAAAACTTACAAAGAAATTTTCGGCGATGATTTCTATCTCGAAATTCAGAATCATAATATGGAAGTCGAGAAACCAATTCTGGAATACATGCCAAAGATTGCCAATGAGCTGGATATAAAATTAGTTGCTACGAATGACTGCCACTATATTGAAAAAGATCACGCAGTTGCACACAACATACTTTTGCTTCTTGGCGATAAAACGGGTGATGAGAATTATACAAATCTCAGGTACGGCACAGACCAGGTTTACTTCAAATCAGCAGAAGAGATGGTTAAGCTTTTCAAGAATTACAAGCAGGCAATTGAGAGCACGTTAGAGATTGATTCTAAAATAGATCTAAAGCTGGACTTTAATGAATATCACTTCCCAAGTTTTCCTATTCCGGAAGAATCATCAGCAAAAAATGCAGATGAATATTTTGAGCTTCTTGCCTGGGAAGGTTTGGAGAAGAAGAAATTAGAATTCACGAAAGAAGTTGAAGAACGTTTCAAATTCGAAATCGAGACCATAAAGAAAATGGGATTCTCGGGTTACTTTTTAGTAGTTCAGGATTTTATCAACTCAGCTAAAGAAAAAAATATTCCCGTTGGTCCGGGCAGAGGAAGTGTTGCCGGAAGTCTCGTTGCGTACGCTTTAGGAATAACAAATATCAATCCTCTCGAATTCAATCTTCTATTTGAAAGATTTTTGAATCCTGAAAGAAAATCAATGCCTGATATTGATGTTGACTTTGCTGATGATCAACGTGGAGAGGTAATTGATTACGTTCGGAAAAAGTACGGGGACAACAGCGTAAGCCAAATTGTTACATTCAACAGACTCTCTTCAAAAGCGGTAATTAGAGATGTTGCAAGAGTTTTAAAAATTCCTATTCCAACTGTTAATAACATCACGAAATATATACCTTCTAAGTTTGGTAAGGTTTATTCGATCGATCAATCGCTCGCAGAGGTCCCGGAATTAAAATGGGTGAAGGATTCTAAAGAACCCCAGATTCAGGAATTGATAAAACACGCCCGGGTACTTGAAGGAATGAACAGAAATGCTTCAAAGCATGCAGCAGGTGTCGTAATTACACCTGGTGAAGTCAGCGAATACGTTCCTTTGGCAAATGCAGTTTCTCAACAGGAGATTGTAACTCAATACAATATGAAAGACATCGAGAATGTTGGTTTGCTTAAGATGGATTTTCTTGGGTTGAGAACGCTTACCATCATCAGAGATACAATTGACCTCGTAAAGAAAAATTATAATGTAGAAATAAACATCGATGAAATTCCTTTTGATGATCAGAAAACATATCTGCTTTTTACAAAGGGACAAACTACAGGCATATTTCAGTTTGAATCTCCGCCGATGCGTGAGTATCTGAAAAAACTTCAACCTTCAAGTTTAAATGACCTTGCTGCGATGAATGCACTCTATCGCCCCGGACCAATGGAGTTTATTGATGATTTTATTGATAGGAAATTCGGAAGAAAGAAAGTTGAATACCTTCATCCTATACTGGAAGATATTTTAAAAGAAACTTATGGTATTATTGTTTACCAGGAACAGGTAATACAAATAGCAAACAAGGTTGGTGGTATTAGTCTTGCCGAAGCTGATATACTAAGAAGAGCGATGGGCAAAAAGGACCTTCTGGCAATGAAAGAACAGAAAACGAAATTCATTAAAGGTGCAATTGAAAATAAAATTTCTAAAAAAATTGCTGAAGCAATATTTAATGCGATAGATAAATTTGCTAACTACGGTTTTAATAAAAGCCATGCGGTTGCTTACAGTTATATAGCATATCAGACAGCTTACTTGAAAGCTCACTACACTCCGGAGTTTCTTGCAGCTAACCTCACTAATGAATTTGAAAATTCTATTAAGGTCACGAAGTTTCTTGAGGATTGCAGAAGACTAAAAATTGAAATTCTTCCGCCTGACGTAAATAATCCTTCAGTTAATTTTGATGTAGTTGATGGTAAAATACTATTTGGTCTTTCAGCTATTAAGAATGTTGGTAAAGGAGCTGTTGAAGAGATTATAAAATCGAGAAATAATATTGAAAGGGATTTTACAAGCATCTTTGATTTTTGCCTGAACGTTGACAACAGAATTGCCAACAAGCGTGCTTTAGAGGGATTAGTAATTGCAGGTGCATTCGATTCAACAAATAAAAACAGAGCATCGTTATTTAATTCTGTTGAACTGGCACTTGATCATGCGCACAAAGTTCAAAATTCAAAGCTTGCTTCGGGAGATAGTCTCTTCGGAGAAAGTTCTGAAATTATCGTGCCTGAACCTGCATTGATAAAGGCAGATGATTGGAGTGAAAAAGAAAGATTAGCCAAAGAGCGCGAAGTAGTTGGATTCTATATTACAGGACATCCACTAACAAAATTTGAAGTTGAATATAAATCCTTTGCAAATTTTCATATTGGTGAAGTTGAAGAGAATGAAGAAATTGAGAATGTTCGTGCTTGCGGAGTAATTACAGAAGTTAGGAAAAAAATTGATAGAGCAGGAAATGAAATGGCATTTTTCAACATCGATGATTTTACCGGGTCCTGTGAATGCCTGATGTTCTCAAAAGTTTTTGCTGAATACGGAAAATATGTTCAGAAGGAAGAGCCGGTTTTTGTAATTGGTAATCTTGAAAGCAGCGGCGATGCAGTTAAAATGCACGTCAACAAATTATTACCGATTGATATAGCAAGAAATGAATTATCAGGAAGCATTAGAATTAATATTGTTAAAGATAGAGTGCCTCCTGAAAAATTACTTGAACTTCAGTCTTTGTTAGAGGATAATTCAGGGAAAACCCCTGTATTCATTCAACTTTTTTCAAATGGAAGCAGAAGCTCGGTTTATGCATTGAAGAATCATAGGGTAGATTTATCAAATGAGCTCTTTAATAAATTGATTAAATTATTCGGTGAAGACTCTTTTCTTTTAAGTCCAAAATAATTATTTGTTATTTAAGATTGTCGTTTCTTAAAATATTTGTGAGACTTTAACCTATTTTGTATTATTACATCAACTATTAAATCATTATTTCATCATCCATGGATAAAGAAGAAAATAAAAAAGTCTGGGCAATTATTTTAGGTGCTTCATCAGGATTTGGTGGTGCTACTGCTATGAAACTTGCAGAAGACGGTTATAACATCATTGGAATACACCTTGATCGTCAGGCAACTATGCCAAATGTTGAAAAGATTACAAATCATATCAAATCCCATGGAAGAGAAGCTTGGTTCTACAATGTGAACGCAGCAGATCAGTTTAAACGAACAGAAATTATAACAGAACTTAAAACGAAGTTTAATAGCGAACCTATAATAAAAGTTATAATGCACTCACTTGCTTTTGGAACACTAAAAAGCTTTGTACCAAGAAATTCTGATGAGCAAGCAATTACGCATGCTCAAATGGAAATGACGTTGGATGTAATGGCTCATTCGTTGGTTTATTGGGTTCAGGGAATTTATCTGGCTGGTCTTCTGGCAAAAAAAGGAAGAGTATTTGCGATGACAAGTTCAGGAAGTCACTCTGCAATTCCATATTATGGTGCGGTATCTGCGGCCAAAGCGGCACTTGAATCACACATAAGGCAATTAACAGTTGAACTTGGTCATATGGATATTGGCGCTACTGCTATTATGGCCGGAGTAACTGATACTCCTGCGTTAAGGAAAATTCCAGGCAATCAGGAAATGATTAATGTTGCAGAAATTAAAAACCCAAGGGGAAGACTAACAACACCTGAAGACGTAGCGAAAATTATTTCTCTTTTATGCAGAGACGGAGGCGAATGGATTAGCGGAGGAATGATAAACGCTGATGGTGGGGAAGATGTAGTTAGTTATACCGGTAAAACAAAATAAACAATTCTATTAGTTAAAAGGATTTTATCATGAAACCAGTTGAAATTACAGATGAAAATTTTGAAGCGGAAGTACTTAAATCAGATAAACCCGTACTTATAGATTTCTGGGCTGTCTGGTGCGGTCCCTGTAAATTGATTGCACCAATAGTAGAAGACTTAGCTTTAGAATATGATGGTAAAGTAAAAATCGGTAAGCTGGATGTTGACTCTAATCAGCAAACCTCAATTAAATTTGGGGTACGAAGCATTCCCACATTACTGCTTTTCAAGGATGGAAAACTTAAGGACACTATTATTGGAGCTGTGCCCAAAAGTAAAATAGTTGAAAAGCTTAACGCTGCCCTGTAACTCTAAAATAATTTTTCAAAAAAAATAATTTGAATGAAGAAAATCCTGATCAGCGATTCTGTTGATGAAAAATGTACTGAAATTCTTAAATCTGCCGGGTTTGATGTTGATTTTAAAACCGATTTAACAAAAGAAGAATTAGAAAACAGTATTGCCAACTACAATGCCTTGATTGTTAGAAGTTCAACACAAGTTGATGCTTCTTTAATTGACAAGATGGATAAAATGGAAGTTATTGGCAGAGCCGGGGCCGGAGTTGATAATATTGACGTTAAAGCTGCAACGCGCAAAGGAATCCTTGTTATGAACACTCCCGGCGGAAATACAATCTCTGCTGCAGAACATACAATGGCTCTTATGCTTGCAGCATCAAGAAAAATTCCACAAGCAAACATTTCTCTTCATTTAAAAAAATGGGATAGGAAAAGATTTCAGGGAAGTGAATTGTTTGGAAAGACACTCGGCTTAATTGGACTCGGCAAAATTGGTAAAGAAGTTGCCATCAGAGCAAAAGCATTTGGGATGAAAGTAATTTCCTTTGATCCGCTTGTTTCTGCTGATGCAGTATCTGATTTAGAAATACAACTTGTTACCCTTGATGATATCTGGAAAAATGCCGATATAATTTCTGTTCATACTCCACTTAATGATCGAACAAAAAATTTAATTTCGTCCAATGAGCTTTCGAAATGTAAAACTGGAGCTGTAATAATTAATTGTGCGCGCGGAGGAATAGTAAATGAAAAGGATCTTTTGAAAGCGTTGAAAGAAGGAAAGGTATCAGCAGCTGGATTGGATGTCTTCGAAACAGAACCACCGGATTTTTCAATTGGATTGATTCAACATCCGTCAGTAGTCTCCACTCCTCATCTTGGTGCTTCAACTGAAGAAGCACAGCAGAAAGTTGCAATTCAAATTGCTGAACAAATAGTTGAGTATTTTAATAACGGTTCTCCAACAGGAGCTGTAAATGCATCATCACTGAAAGAAATATCCAATGGAAATCTTAAAGCTTTTATGAAGCTTGGTGAAGTTCTTGGAAAAATTCTTTCGCAATTGAGGAAAGACTCTTTGATAAAACTTAGTATAAGTTTTAACGGTGAACTTTTCCGCAACTCTGAAAAACTATTATCAACTTATTTCCTGAAAGGATTTCTGTCCGAAGAAATGGATACGGCAGTAAACTACATAAACGCACCGGTGTTAGCTGAAGAAATGGGAATTGTTTTGGAAGAAATAATTTCAACTGATCATCGGGAATATCTCAATCTTATCGAAACAAAAATTTCTACAAACTCTGCAGAATGGAAATTTTCCGGTACCGTTTTCGGAAGCTATGAGCTGAGAATAGTTCAGATAAATGAATATCCAGTTGAGTTTAAACCCGAAGGTAATATTTTGATCTATAAAAACATCGATAAACCGGGTATGCTTGCATCTGTCAGCAGGGAATTGTCATTATCAAATATTAATATTGCTAGCCTATCACTTGGCAGAAAATCAGAGGGTGATCTTGCTTTAGCCGTTGTAAATATTGACAGTCAAATAAATGAAGAAATCAGAAATTCAATTTCATCGATAAACGGCATAAATGATATTTACTCGGTTTGTATTTAATTTTAGCGGAAAAATCCATCTCTTGACATTTTTAGCAAAAAAGCTTATTTCGAATTCAGTAAATTTTTAATAATACAAGCTTGACAGAGAAAATGAGTAGTGTTATTTTGAACAAGCAATTTAATAATTTTTTGTTGCTAAGTGTCATCATTGTCAACGAATTTTGTATTTGTAAATATTTGTTGAAGGAATCTTTCTTAATTAATCATCCATAAATTAAATAGAGGAGAGTAGCATGTATAAATTTACAGCTTTACTCATTTCGTTCTCTTAATTGGGTTTGGTACAGCCCAGGCACAAAACAGAATAAGTCACCAGACACAACCGGATGTTGCTTTAACCGGTTTTGAAGAATCATTTGGTAATTCTCAAGTTGGTTCATCAAGTAACCCAATAAGTTTTGCACCTTTCAATTCCGGAAGTTTTAACTGGACAATAACTAACATTTCAGGTGTTGGCAACGGTTACGATTTGCAGTCTAATGCTTCATCTCAGCATATTTGGTGTGACTTAAATAACCCTGATTATCTGCATGCAGTTTACATGTTCTCTGGTCTGCCAAATGGGTATGGAGATAGAACATCTATGTATTATGGCAGCACCGATGGCGGGTCAAGTTGGTTTCAGTTGGGCGGTGTACCGGTTAACACTGGTACTGAAGGTCATTCTGGTTACTGCGTAATTTCAGGTCTTTCCACTGGTGAAGCAGTCATTATGAATCATGTGCTTGAAGGTACTCCAGGCAGACCTGTTGCTAAGCTTTGGATTGATAACACACCATTCGAATATAGTTTTACACTTCATAATCCCGGTCAACTTACTAATGGTGATATCAATCCTTGGGTACTGTGGCCAAGAATGATTCTTGATGAAAATGACAATATTATTTTTGCTGGCTCACAATCTGCAAATTATGGTACAGCCGATAGCTTTTACACTAATTACTATGATTTTGCCACTGCATTATTTGACGGTTACACATCTTATAATGGAAATCAGGCAGAGACTTATCCATTAGATATATCGGATGGTGGAAAGATTGGTTTAGCCTTCATTGGCCAAACTACACCTACAACTCCACCGACCTATGAAAACGATGGCGATGTATTTTATATGGAATCTACTAATGGTGGTACGGACTGGAGTGTTCCTGAGAAAATTTTCACAAGAGATCATTCTGTAGATACAACCTGGGGTGCAATGAGAGGCATATATGTTAACTTTTATGGCGAAGAGCCTTGTGTTGTCTTTGAAACTGCTTGGCAGGACTTTGCAGCCGGGCAATATCGCCAGGGCGACGCAAATTCGCTTTATTTCTGGTCCCCTAATATTAATGGTGGTGTTCCTAAAGTTTTATTTGATACAAGCTGGGTAAACTGGAATCCTGGTGGCGGTGCAAACGATGTTTATATGGGAGTTGGCAGACCGGTTCTAAGCCGTTCACAAAATGGTAACTATTTGCTGCTTGCATTCTCTGGAGCTTCAGCAAATACCTATCCTGGGAATGAAGATTCTCCTTTCTTTGATGGATATTTTATGTATTCAACCGATGGTGGGGATACTTGGTCAGATGTTGAGAAATTCACTCCGGATGGACCACCACTTACAGATTGGAGACATATTAGTATGCCACATGTTCTTCCGGTGAACCCGTTAGATGAAGATGTTATTACAGTACATATTACTGCACAAGGAGATACCATAGCTGGAACTCAAGTGCAAGGCGGTGGTATTGACGGTACAACTGCATTTTTGTATCACTTCACAACTGATATAATAATAGTTAGTAATAACGACGAAATTATTGTAAATAACTTTAATCTCGAGCAGAATTATCCAAATCCTTTCAATCCAAGCACAACTATAAATTACACTCTTGGTGAAAGAAGTGCAGTTACATTGAAAGTATATGATGTTTTAGGTAACGAGGTCGCAAATTTAGTAAATACTACCCAGGAAGCAGGAAAACACAGCATTAATTTTGACGGTGCTAATCTTGCCTCTGGACTTTATATTTATTCACTGAATGCTGGTAACTTTATTTCTTCAAAAAAGATGATGTTACTTAAGTAATTTTGTCAGGATGTTTACATGATAAACGGGTGGGTTTTCCAATTTTTTAATTGGTAAATTCGCCCGTTTTTTTTACAAATATTTTGTTCTTTTAAATAGAGATTAACTCAGAAGATTATTTTACAACATTTCGTGGAGAAGAGATGAAAAAAATATCTACAGATCTTCTGGCACTTTTAGTTTTTCTGCTCGCTTCAACCGCTTTATTTGCTCAAACGGGAGTTGGCAAAATGAGTGGTAGAGTTTTGGATGCAGATACTAAAGAACCTTTGATTGGTGCAAACATTATTTTATTGAATACCAATCTTGGGGCTGCCACAGACATCGAAGGAAATTATTTTATACTAAATATTACTCCCGGAACCTACGAAGTTCGATTCAGCTACGTCGGTTATGCCCCTAAGACAATTCAGGAAGTGAGGGTTGTTGCTAACATCACTTATGAATTGAATGTTGAACTATCCACTGACTTTACTCTGCCCGATATCGTCGTTGTCGATAAAAAATTCTTCGAAGCGAAAGCTACCAACACTACTAAGGTAATAGACTCTGATCAGATTTCAAGATTACCTGTTCGTGGGGTTCAGAATCTTGCATCTCTGCAATCCGGTGTTGTTATACAGGAAGGCAGCGGGGGACAGGAAGGTAACGCCGAAATTAACGTTCGTGGCGGTAGAGGCAGCGAAGTTCTTTATATTGTTGATGGTGTACCTCAGAACAACCTTTACAACAGACAAACAGTTGCCCAGGTAAGTAATATTGCAATTGACCAGATATCTTTTCAGGTTGGTGGTTACGAAGCTAAATACGGGCAGGCACAATCCGGTATTGTAAACGTAACAACAAAATCCGGTCAGCCTTTTTACAATATATTTTTTGATTTACAGTCATCTAATTTGCTTAACACAGATCCTTCCGGTTCCAACCTATATTCGGGTTCTTTAAGTGGCCCAATAATACCTGGTATTCCAGAGCACACAATTTTTCTATCAGGAGAAAGAGGATGGTATAAGGATGCCGATCCTCCGGCTGTACCTATAGAAATTTGGACAGCACCGGATGGAAGTGTAATGGATGCACCAGTTGTGTACGAGAGTATACCTAATAATCCATCAAGTATTTGGAGATTTAGCGGAAAAATTAATTCCAGGTTCGGTGGTTGGAATGTTCAGCTTGGTGCTTTATGGAATGATAGAATTTCCAAAAATTCCAAGAGTACGCAAAATAGTCAAGCTGCTCAAAGGCAATACAAAAATTCATCGCAGTTTATTGAAGAACAAAACGAAACAAATTCTTCATTCAGTGGTAGAGTTTCCCAAACTGTCAGTAATACTACTTTCTGGAATTTAAACTTAGGTTACAGAATATTTGAATATCAACGTTATAATCCTTTCTTAAAAGGCCCTGAAAATCAGCTACTTTATGGCGACAGCTTATGGTGGGCTGATCAATCCGGTATGAATGTGAATCTCTTGGGTGATGGACGCAGAACTCCAACAGTTGATGAAAACGGAGTATATAGACCATATGGATATGCCTCTGGCCTTTTCCAGCAGAGAGAAGATATGAGAATAGGTGCAGATTTTGATTTAACTTCTCAGCTTGATAATCACTTGCTGGAATTTGGTTTTGGCGTCGAACAGCATACTGTAAGAGGTTATGGAAACTTTGCATATCTTGTTGCAGGTATTGATCCGTCACAACCAGACTATATCCGGTTTGCTCAAAACCAGCCTTTCGTTTTTGGTTATGACGTTACTGGCACTACAAAGACAAGCACAGATGATCCTTCCTCTCTTGATTGGCTTGCTGATCCAAATATACAATCGCATCCCAGTATGGCTGAGTTTTTAAAGCCAAGAAAACCAATACTCGGCTATCTTTATTTACAGGATAGATTCGAGCTGCAGGACATGGTTTTGAATCTTGGTATAAGGATGGATTATTTCGATATAAAATCTCACGATCTTATTAATCCTGAATTGCCTTATGCCGGTGGTCAGGATCCGAATAAATTTGATATTGATGATTTCAGAATAAAAGATGTTGAGGTAAAATTCTCTCCTAGAATAGGAATAGGTTTCCCGGTTACTGAAGCTACAGTTTTTCATGCTCAGTATGGCACATTTTTCCAGACGCCTGAATTGAATAATATGTATGGTGGTCCTTTCGATTATAACCAGTTCATAACAATGTCACCTCAAAACGGCTTTAACGGCGGTTTAATAAGCGAAGAAACAACTCAGTATGAAGTTGGCTTCAGACAATTATTAGGCCCAAATTCTGCTTTAAATTTAACGGCTTTCTATAAAAACACTAAGTCTCTTGTGAATGTAGAACAGAGTCAGTATCAGCGTACGGAAGGTGGCGAGGTTATAAATGCAATTGGTCCACAAAATGCAGACTTCGGTACAATCAAAGGATTTGCATTTTCTTTTGATGTTACAAGGTTAAGCTACCTTAGTGCTTCGATACAATATACTTTGTCTTTCGCTGATGGAACTGGTTCTTCAACAAATTCAAGCCAGACTGCTGTATTCAGGAACAACGATAATCTTCCTCCAAAAGTTATTGCTCCATTAGCTTTCGATCAAAGACATACAGCAATAGCTGTTCTTGATTTTTATATTCCTGAAGGTGAAGCAGGTTTTTGGGAGTTATTTAATATAAATGCAATATTATCATTTAACAGCGGAAGACCATATACACCGGTTGATCAATGGGATATACTTGGAGATAATGGACTCGTGGCCGACAATACGGGATATATTA
The DNA here is from genome assembly GCA_963699475.1 of uncultured Ignavibacteriaceae bacterium. Lineage (GTDB taxonomy): Bacteria > Bacteroidota > Ignavibacteria > Ignavibacteriales > Ignavibacteriaceae > IGN2. The sequence goes on from CAVOUA010000004.1 coordinate 721,982, forward strand.
ACTCTGCCTATACGCCAAGTAGTTTCAGGATTGATCTGAAAGTTGAGAAAGGATTCCCGATTGGCACCTTCTATATTACTCCCTATGTTTGGATAGAAAATTTGCTTGATGCAGATAACATAGTTGATGTTTGGAGATCAACAGGAAGTCCTAATACTACTAATTGGCTAAACGATCCTGATGCACAGGGTACTATTCAGCAGCAGGGAGAAGGTTATGTTAGGGATTACGAGACACTCGAAAAAGACCCAAATAATTTTGGTATTCCGAGACTTATAAGGCTCGGGCTCAAGTTGAATTTTGATAGAATTACTTTCTAACAAAAATTTGATTTTAATTACAAACAGGATGATAGAAATGAAAATAAAAATTAAATACAGTTATAAATTGCTGCTCCTGATTCTTGGAATAGCATTTATTGCGTTCGGTTTTTTAGGAGATGACAAGAATGGTGTTCGATCTCCTAAACCTATTTACAAAATAACCAGCATGCAGGAATCCGGTAAGCAGGGAGATGCTTACGCGCTGAACGTTAACAACGTTTGGATGCCTCTTAACCGCAGAGGTATTATTGCAGACGTAAATGTTCCGCCTAATGGTAGTCTTGGTCAGTATGCCGGAGGTGGTTTCCTTTTTTCTTCCGGATTTTTTATGAGTGGTTACAGGAATGGCGTTCTGTGGGCAAATGCCGCTGCTTCGGCAAGCCTGGTTGAAGATTATGTTCAGGGTGTTGTTGATGGTGAAAATGATCCAAACGCTGTTATTTATGTCATAAACTCTCAGGATGAACCCTTTGGACAAAGCTGGCAGGATTGGATTGACGCTGTTGCATTGGGTGCTGATTTCGTTGATGGAGATGGCGATGGAAATTATAATCCCGTTGATAAAGTAGGACCTGGTGGTGAACCATTAAATGGGCAATGGGATCCTTGGGAAGATCGACCGGATTTAATTGGTGATGAGCTGGCATGGTGTGTTTTCCATGATGGTTTACCTGTGGCACAAAGAAGGTGGAATACCACTCTTGAAATTGGTATGGAAGTAAGACAATCTGTTTTTGCTTTCGCATCAGCAGGTGCAATCGGAAACATTGTTTTTGTAAGATATAGATTTAAATACGTTGGAACAGGCAATAACGATCCTGATATTCTTACCGATGTTTTTTTTGGTGCATGGGCAGATACAGATCTTGGTGATGCAACTGATGACGTAATTGGTGTTGACGTGCCCAGAAATGCAGGCTTTACTTATGGTAATCAATCGGATGCACAATATGGTGCACAAGTACCCTGTTTTATGATTGACTTTTTCTCCGGACCTCGTGCCTATATTGATGGAGATACTTTTATAGATGAAAACGGTAATTATATATGGGACGAAGGAGAAGCATCTTTTGATACTGCTTACTCAACTCAAGGTCAATTAAAAGGTATACAAGCATTCCCCGGTGCAAGAAACTTACCGATTTCTTCATTTGTAATGTATATAAATGGTGATCCGGATTTACGTGATCCTAATGATATTGATGAAGCCCGCAATTACTGTGAAGGTAAGAACAGAATTGGTGAAATACCTGATCCTTGTACGTTTGCTTTTGGTGAAGTTAGAGGTGGAGTTGATTGCGCAACAGTTGACCCAAGATTCTGGTTCTCAGGTGATCCAGTTGAAGGAAGCGATGGAGTAGGTTGGATTTGTAACCAGAACAGAGATACAAGGCAAATGACAAACACTGGACCCTTTACTGTTGTAAAAGACGTAGAGAACGAAATAACAATTGCTTACGTAGTCGGCAGAGGGGCAGATTGGCGTGAGGGAATCGTCAGGGCCCGTGCTATTGATGATGGTGCTCAGAATATTTTTGATAATAACTTCTTAGCTCCTACACCACCCCCGGCTCCTGCAGTAACATTATCTTCCAGTGATGATTTTATTGATATATCCTGGGATACTCCAGCACAAGTAGGATATAAAAGTACGACTCCTACATGGGATTTAGGATTCGAAGGATACCAGATTTGGGCATTCAGGACCAATATTGCTGAGGACATCGTAGCGGATCAGACAAATTCTGTATTACTCGCAACTTATGACCTGGATAATTTTATTGAAAATGTTTATAAAGAAAACTCAGCAACAGGTGGAATTGAACTTTTATATGAAGTTTCTACGCCAGAGAATCAATTGGATTCTGCTCTTTACGTCGATGAAGAAACAGGAAGAATAAGATTAAGAGTTTTTAATGATCCATTTAATCCTAATTCACCTGTAGTTAAGGGCAGACCATATTACTTTGCTGTAGTAAGCTATGCTCTTAATTACCTTGCATTGGTTGATAAAGCCGCACCTGAGAATCCTATCGGTAACCGGGGCGATTACTATCTGAGCTCATTTGCTTTTGCACAGGAAGCAGAAAATATCAGAACCATAAACTCGATAGTGGTGGGAGAAGATGCACTTAATCCACCTGTGGTTGTTCAACCTGCAAACAAGATTAGCGGCGCATCACTCGGTAATGTTGGTTTTGATGTTATTAATAATGAAGAATTAACAGGTGAATCTTATGAGGTAACTTTCTTTAAGGATTCTTCATCAGTTGCACTATTCAATGTTCTGGAAACTAACAAACCTTTCGACGGGAAATATTTACAGGATTCATTAAAAGTATTATACATTTGGTGACGCCAGCAGTTAATCAGACACAATTACGGATGGATTTATTACAAAAGTTGAGCTTCAGGATGCCAGAATTGGAATGGTAACATATGAGCCACCTAGTGCTGATATGGTATAATTTTACTGGTACTTCTATTGATTCACTTAGAGCTAGAGGAGTTTGGTATGTGGGTAAGGATTTAGTTACCGAGGTGCCTTCTTATTTACTTGACCTGATCATAGACTATACCGTTTCCTTTTAGAACTCATCCAGACCTGATAACTGTAAGTGATTACACTTACCACTGATAAATTACGAAAGGTTGAATTACGTTTTGGGGAAGAAGGTGTTGGCAAAGCATATAGATACATCAATGGTTATAAAGTCTGGTATTGGACATGGTAAACGCAGCTAATAATGTCTATTATATGCCGAAACAGATAACAAGTTCCGATACTGCCGTAACAAAGGTGCCAATTGGTAAATGGGATGAAGTCAATGATAGACCTATTGGGTATGTGGATGTTCCATTCACCGCCTGGGTTGTAGATGAACAACATGATGAGGAATATCAGGTTGCGGTAGGTTTTATAGAAGCAAAATCAACGGAAATGCCAATTCATTCCAGAAGCAAATCCGGATGGTATTTGGGATCCGGGAACATTTTATGCTTGAAACAGGTGAATTCTTAGTAATTTTTAATACCCCTTATGATCCGGATGGTAGTCAGATTGAATTAACAGGTGGCGAATTCCAAACCGGCAGCGGTCCAGTAACCCTGTGGGCTGACTTTGTTCGTTGGTATTCAGATCTACCCTGGTTTTCACTTTATATACCTGCAGATGCTCAAGGCATTACAGATGAACAGAGAGCTGTATTTGATTCTCCTTGGCTAAGCACTATGTACTTACTTAGGATTGGTGAGGATAGATTCAACTTCCTGGTTTACACCTGGTGACATACTTACTATTCCACTAGATGTGTATCCTTATACAGAGAATGATGTATACCAGTTTACTACGCTTCAAGGTACAACTGTAACAGAAGAGCAGGAACGTGAACGTTGGGAAAAGGTAAATGTTTACCCGAATCCTCTGTTTGGATATAACACCTTATCAAACTACTATTCAAATACTCCTGATGAGCCATTTGTTACATTTACAAACTTACCTGAAGAGATAACGATAAAGATTTACTCTTTGTCTGGGACTCTTCTCAGAACATTAACTATTGATGATAAAGATTCACCAACATCCCCTTACTTGCGTTGGGATTTGGAGAATGAATCTGCATTAAGAGTAGCTTCAGGTATGTATCTAGCAATTGTCTCATCACCAAAGTATGGAGATAAAGTATTGAAGTTTGCAATAATAATGCCTCAGAAACAAATACAAAGGTTCTAACGAAATTAAGATTGGCAGGTATATAAAAAAATGTTGCCTGCCAGCTTTTTAAGTTAAAATAGTGGAGTTTATAAAATGAAAAAAATAATACTAATACTGATTCTAATTGCAACTTCAATCTATGCCGGTGATGTTGCAAGAAAAGGAACAACGGGTGCTGAACAATTATTAATACCTGTTGGTGCCCGCGGAATAGCCACTGGAGGTGCCTTTCTGGCTAATATCACAGGGTTGGAATCAATTTATTACAACCCTGCTGGTCTGGATGTTTATCCGCAAACAGAGGCAATGTTTAGTTATGTTAATTACCTGGCCGACATTAACATATCTTACTTTGCAATTGGCACAGCTCTCGGAGATTTTGGATCGATTGGTTTGGATCTGAAATCTTTTGATTTCGGAGATATTCCAGTTACAACTGAAGACTTTCCCGATGGAACAGGCCAGACTTACTCTCCGTCGTTTTTAACACTCGGATTTACTTACTCGAAGGTTTTAACTGACAGAATCTCAATTGGAACAAACCTGAAGTTAGTATCCGAAAATATTCAAAACACAAATGCTACAGGATTTGCTTTAGATGCCGGAGTTCAGTACCGGTTCTCTGATGCATTGATGATTGGAGCTGCGGTTAAAAACATTGGAAGTGACATGAGTTACTCGGGTCAGGATCTATCTTCAAGAACCGGTATACCAGGATCTATACCCGGTTCTTCATCAGGAAGCTATGAGATTATTACCGAAGGCTTCCAGATTCCGAGCTTCTTCCAGCTAAGTATGACTTATGCGCTTAATATTAACGAGCAAAATAATTTGTTGTTTGCTGGTGCATATACTGCTAATAATTCATTTGAAGATATAGCAAATTTTGGTCTGGAATACGGATTTATGAATAACTTCTTTGTAAGAGGTGGTTATAATTTTCTGGTTGAAAATGCAAGTGATTATATTTATGGTTTAACTTTTGGTGCCGGTTTAGATTATAAGATTGGCGGTGAAGTTGGATTTGTATTCGATTATGCATTCAGGGACGTTAAGGAATTCCCGAGTGCAAACCACGTATTTACTATTAAGCTTAGCTTCCAATAATTAGCGCAATAATTAAAAAAGGCGTCTGTTGAATTTTCAATGGACGCTTTTTTATTTTTAGAGTAATAAAATTCTGGATTTGCCATGAAAAGATTTTTTATAACTTTAACTTTATTATCCTGCTTTACGGTTGCTTTTCCCCAAAAGATAAATTTTGAATTTGATTATGCGCAGTTTGGATATGATTCACTATCTAATTATGTCGAATTCTATTATTCCTTCAATCAGTCTGGGTTAACTTTTATAGACACAGATACATCAGATTATGTGCAGGGACTCCTGCAGATTGAAATCAACGATTCAGCTTCAGGTAATAATATTATTAACAAGCAGTGGATTGTGTCAAATGAAATTTTGGATTCTGTAAATTTAGACCGTAGCTTAATTGGACTGGTGGGATTTGTAATAGATAAAGGTTCATACATTGTAAATATAACCGGAAGTGATATCAATAATGTAGAGAATAAAAAGACAATCACGGAATATGTGATTATTAACCCCTTCATTAATTCAAATACTGCATTAAGTGACGTACAGCTTGCAGCGAACATATTACCCAATTGTGAAAATGCTTCATCAATATTTTATAAAAACACTTATGAAGTAACACCCCTGCCGGCATCTGTTGGCGGTGAAATGCAACCTGTTTTATTTTATTATACTGAATTGTACAACCTTAAGGTAGGTCCATCGGATACTGAACTACGGTTGGATGAGATAATTATTAACAGCAGGGGACATCTCATCAGTTCCAAATCAAAAAGAATTAACAAATCTGTTGATACAAGGGTTGAAGTTGGAGTTGTGAAAGCCCACAAATTACCTACCGATACTTATACTCTTCGGTTAAACCTGATTGATAGTGTAGCTAACTATGGAGTTTCCTCGGCGAAGAGATTTTTTATTTATAATCCATCAATTGTACCAACAGATACTTTTCAGACAACGATATCTCCTGTACTCGGTACCTACATTTGGGGCTATGTCTGAAGAAGAAATTGATGATTTGTTTAGTAAATCAAAATATATCGCAACTAATCCTGAAATTGAGAAGTATAAAGCGTTGTCTACAGAAGATGCAAAGAGGGAATTCATATATAATTTTTGGAAAGCTCGCGATGAAAATCCTGCGGATGAAAGAAACGAAAATTACCTTAATTATGTAAACCGGGTAAATCTTAGTAATGAAAGATTCTCTGCCCTTGGTAAGAAAGGCTGGAAAACTGATCGGGGAAGGGTAATAATTGTTTATGGTGAGCCGACTGAAATACAAAGATTCCCAAATCAGACGAACACAAGGCCTTATGAGATTTGGAGATATGAAAGTATAGAAGGAGGCGTAGAATTTTACTTTGGTGATCTAACAGGATTTAATGATTATCAATTGCTTCATTCAACCAAAAGAGGCGAGCTAAGGGACGATAATTGGCAGCGCAGGATTACCATTCAATAATCATCGCTTATAGTATCGACTCCTTAATGATTTTAATTCTTCATCATCTTTATTGCTGATCTTTGGTTATTTTTGCAATAATATTTCTGAATATTGATGAAGAATAGAATTGAATATATCGTTTTTATATTATTTAGCTTTTACTTTAAAATTCTCGGATTAAACCTTTCGAGAAAGTTTGCAATTGTCTTAGCCTCCCTGTTTTTTTATCTAATCCCTATAAGAAAGAAGGTTGTTTTTAAAAATCTTAAAATAGCCTTTCCTGAAAATGATTTTTACGCAAATAAAAAATTAGCTTTCAAAATTTATTTGAGTTTTGCAATCACGCTTGTTGAGATTTTGTATCTGCCGTATATGAAAAAGCAGGAACTAGTTAATGCAGTTACGTGCACCAATCCTGAGTTGATTGTTGAAAAATATAATTGTGGCAAAGGAGTAATTTTACTCTCTTCGCACTTTGGCAATTGGGAATTTGTTGCGATTTCAGTTGCAATTCAAATTCAGCTTCCGTTTTCAGTAATCGTTAAACCACTACGTAATCCATTGGTTTATGAATGGATGAATAAAGCTCGCACAACTTTCGGAAATGAAGTTGTTCCTCTTGGTATTTCAATAAGAAAAACTTATCAGACGCTCAAAGAAGAAAAAATTGTAGCGATGGTTGCTGATCAGAGAGGACCGGCAGAAGGAGTAAGAGTTGATTTCTTTAGTAAAAAAGTTTCAGTTTATACGGGTCCGGCTGCACTAGCATTAAAAACTGGTGCCCCGCTCATTTGTGGAATTCCTGTAAGACAAAAGACTTATAAATATAAAGTCGATTTAGTAGAAATATCACAGCAAAATCTTCCTGATGGCGACGAAGAAAAAATACTTGAGATTAGTCAGCGATATACCTCTTATCTTGAAAAAATTATACGCCAAAATCCAGAGCAGTGGTTGTGGATGCATAACAGGTGGAAATATTAAATGGGCGAAAAAAAGAAAATACTGGTTATACAAACAGCATTTCCGGGAGATGCTATTCTCACTCTACCCTTTATTCAGGATTTGAAAAAGAAAAGTCCTGATTATTTAATTGATGTTTTGTGCATACCATCAACAGCTGAAATATTTATTGCTTCTCCTTATATAAATTCCATAATCTCATTTGATAAAAAAGGTAAGCAGAAATCGATATTATCGTTCATTAAATTTATCAAAGAGCTGAAATCGAAAGAATATGAAATTGTTTATTCTCCTCATCGATCGCTTCGAAGTGCAATAATTGCAATGAATCTTTCAGCAAAGGAAACATATGGCTTTGAAAATAGTAGCCTTAAGTTTGCGTTCAAACACACGGTTAAGTATGACCCATCAGTTCACGAAGTTAAAAGGAATTTAGAATTCGTTGGAGATGATTATAGTATTGATAAATGGCGCATTACTCCTGAAATAACAGTAACAGCTGGATCTAAAGAAAACGTTCAAAAGTTTTTAAGTGAAAATAAGATTGATAAGTTTATTGTACTAGCACCTGGCTCTGTTTGGGAGACAAAAAAATATCCCATTGAATATTTTAAACAAATAGTTAATCATTTTGCTAATAGAAAGCATCAAATTATTCTCATCGGCGGAAATGAAGACAAAATATTATGCGAAGAGTTAAAAAGAGGCTATGAAGAAGTTGTTCACATTGCTGCCGGAGAATTTACATTTATTGAAACAATAGAGTTACTTAAAAGCACTTCTCTACTGATTTGTAATGACAGTGCGCCCACTCATTTAGGTATGTGTGCAGATATTCCTGTGCTCACAATTTACTGTTCAACCGTTCCACAATTTGGATTTTATCCTTACAATATGAAAAGTGATTATATCAGTTATGATAACCTTTCTTGCAAACCTTGCGGCATTCACGGTTACAGCAGTTGTCCTCTCGGCACTTTTGATTGTGCAAAATTGCTTGTCCCGGATTTAGTAATTGAAAAGGCTGAAAAGATATTGTCCAATGACCGCTGATCAAAATAAAATAATTAACATTGATGAAAATCCTGAATCGGCTATAATTTTAGCAGCTGACTTATTTCATTCGGGAAAAATATTTATTTATCCGACTGATACAATCTACGGTATTGGTGGAAATCCATTTGATGAAAATGTTATTCGAAGAATTGCTGACATTAAGGGCAGGAACGAAAAAAAACAATTTATCTGGCTTCTGTCCGATTTTGAAAACCTTATGAATTATGTTGAAATTACTTCAGAGAATTATCTGGGCTTTCTTCAAAAAATCTGGCCAGCTCCTGTAACAGTAGTTCTTAAATTGAACGAAAGAACAAAAGAAATTACAAATCAGGAAACTGTAGCGTTAAGGATTCCTCAGAATGACTTTTGCCTGAATCTTCTAAAGGAAATCTCAAGACCATTAATTTCTACAAGTGTTAACAGAGGGGGACAAAATCCATTGAATCAAATAGATCAGATTGTTAAAAATTTTTTACAGGATGTTGATGCGATATTTTTCAATTCTGAAACAACAGAAAAAAAATCATCCACAATCATAGACTTAACGTCAAAACAGCCAAAATTGATAAGGGAAGGTTCAATTAAGTTTGTAGAATTGTTAATGAACTTCAGTTAAATTTACAGAGGTTGAATTTAGTTTTAATAAGAATGCCAATATTTAAATATCTAAAAAATTTAAAAAGCTTTTCAATTGTTATCGTTCCTGATGATACGTCTCACGAATCGAGATCGAAAAAGTTTACCGTGATAAAAATTTTAATTTTTTCGGTGATCTATTCAATTTTAATAGCTGTATTTGGCTATTACTTTTTAAATATTACAGGGATCGGTAACAGGGTTTTGCCTGGTAATTATTCTCAGACCGCCGAGAGCATTGAGAAAATGGAGCAGTTAAATGAAAAAATTATTTTTCTTGCAAAAGAATTACAGAGTCTAAAATCTGCAAATGAAAAATTAAAATATGCTATGGTGCTGGGTGATTCTACATTAATTGATTCATTCAAAGTTAATCCCGATACACTTTGGAGATTGTACAAAACTCCAAAAGAAGGAAATATTATAGGGGTTTTTGTAAATTTTTTGAAGAATCTTTTTAACCAGCAGGATAATACAATTTTTTTCATACTTCCTGCAAGTGGATATATTAGCAGAGGATTTGATCCAGACCGGGGCCATTACGGTATTGACATAGTTGTGAAAGATGGGACACCTGTTTATGCTTCTGCCGGTGGATTTGTAGTTTTTTCGGGGTTTACTAATAATTTTGGACATATAATTATCCTGAGTCATTCTGATGGCTATTTAAGTTTTTATAAACATTGTTCGGTAATCTTAAAGAAGGAAAAAGAGTTTGTGAAACAGGGTGAGTTAATTGCACAAAGTGGAAATAGTGGATTGGCAACAACAGGTCCACATCTCCATTTTGAAATTTGGCATAACGGAAAACCGGTTAATCCTGAAACTCTTCTAATAATTAATAAATGAGGAGATCAAATTGAAAACTAAATCTATGAACGGAAATTCTGAAGATATTACTATTATCAGTAACGGGGTAAAAGTTGAAGGCAAACTTTCCAGCAACGGTAGTATTAAGCTGGATGGAACGATTCAGGGTGATATTAGTTGTCAGGGCGATGTTACAATTGGTGATGATGGAAAAGTGTATGGAAAGGTCGATGGGCAAATTATTACGATTGGCGGGAAAGTGGAAGGTATGATAAATGCCAAAGAAAAACTTCTCCTTCAATCTAAAGCAAACCTTAAGGGGGACATATTTACAAAAATTTTAGTAGTTGAAGCTGGTGCCCACTTTGAAGGAAAGAGTAATATGGGAGATTCCCGAGAATCAAGTAATTCTCCTTCTGTGAGTTCTTAGTACATGAAACTGGAACCTGAAAAGATAAAGGGTGCCAATAGTTTTTATAAAGATATTGGCCCTTATATTGGATTAGGTCTTCAGTTAGCAGTTACTGTAACTGTAATGGTTTTTATAGGAATTTGGTTAGACGGTAAATTTGAGACCAAACCTATATTAACGATAGTCTTTGCTTTTCTTGGTGTATTTGCAGGTATGTACACCTTTATTAAATCTGTTCTGAAAGCTGGAAATGGTAAAAAATGAGAAGCAACTGCTTATTTTTTGTATAATTACTAGCTCTCTATCGCTTCTTGTTATAACAATTTTATATTTCTCATCCTTTATATCAGGTTTAATTTTCATATCAATTTTGCTGGGCGCTCTCCTTTCGGTGATTAATTTTTTAATCGGCCTTACACTGATAAAATTTAGTGTTAAAAAATCAGAAAAGATATTCTTACTTGCTTTATGGGGAGGTCTTCTTTTCAGACTTATTTTAGGGCTGTCATTAGTATTAATTACACTCATTTTTTTGGAAATAAACGCTTATGGGTTTATATTTTCTTTCCTCTTTTATTACGTTTTTTACTTAGTAATTGAGATTTTTTATTTGAATTTAGGGAGAAAAAGCCATTTCGGCACTAAGTAATAATATTGACACTTTAAAGACAGTATCTGATACTCTAAAAACTTCCGGTGGCTCTGATAGCGACTGGATTATGCATCACGTTTTAGATGGTAAAGAGATTGAGCTTCCTTTTTTGGGATATATTCATATTCCTCAGGTACCTCCTGTTTTTGGAATTGATTTAACACCGACAAAACATGTTGTCTTTATGTGGATTGCAGCATTTTTAGTTTTAATAACTTTTTATATAATCGCTAAACGATATAAAACGTCCCTGGTTCCCAAAAGACTGGCTAATTTTTTTGAAGTATTCATCATCTTTGTTCGTGACGAAATTGCAGAGCCGACGATAGGAAAAGCTTACAAAACTTTTTTACCATTTCTGCTTACTATTTTTTTCTTTATTCTCTTTGGAAATTTCCTTGGTCTTATTCCATATTCAGCCACATTTACAAGCAACATAGCGGTAACCGCCACTCTTGCAATAATTTCTTTTTTAATGATTCAGCTTGGTGGAATAAAGCAGAATGGATTTTTCGGATACTTCAAAGGTTTGGTGCCACACGGAATTCCCGTTTTGTTACTTCCACTAATGGTACTGGTAGAAGTACTTGGTTTGTTTACCAAACCATTTGCATTGGCAATACGACTTTTTGCAAATATGATTGCAGGGCACACAGTCATTCTAGCTTTGATAGGTTTAATATTTTTCATGGGTACAATCTTCATTGCTCCCGTATCAGTAGCATTTGCAATTTTCATTTATCTTTTGGAAATATTAGTAGCATTAATACAAGCTTATATTTTTACAATGCTTACTGCCTTGTTTATAGGAATGGCAGTGCATCAGGAACATTAAATTATTTCAATAAAAATAAAGGAGTACTTAAATGGATTTAGCATGGTTGGCAGCAGGAATAGGCGCCGGATTAGTAGTAATTGGCGGCGGACTTGGAATTGGTAAGTTGGCAAGCTCAGCTATGGATGCAAGCGGTAGACAGCCCGAAGCTGCGGGTGCAATAAGAACATCTATGATTATTGCTGCTGCACTGATCGAAGGAATATCGTTCTTCGGTTTGGTTATCTGTATTCTTCTTGCTCTTAAAGCGTAAATTTTAAAATTATTTGAGATAATAAATGCTAACTCAAATTACATTAGCAGTCATTGCTTCTGAAGGAGGCAACGGCGGGCTTCTCGACGTTAATCCTGGCTTAATGATCTGGACGGTCATTACATTTATCATCTTGCTTTTAATTCTGAAAAAGGTTGCCTGGAAACCTATTCTATCAGCGCTTGATAAGCGTGAAAATGATATCAGGGAATCCTTAGTACAGGCTGAAAAGGCTAAAGATGAGGCAAAACAGATCCTTGAGGAAAATCAGGCTAACCTGGCAAAAGCTGAGGAAGAATCGAGAAAAATAATTGAACAGAGCCGTGCTTATGCTGAATCTCTAAAAGAACAATTGATGAGAGAAAGTAAAGAACAGGCTAAGAAAATAGTTGACGATGCTTCATCTGAAATTCAGAGGAACAAAGATGCAGCCTTTGAGGAATTAAAAGGACAAATTGCTGAGATTGCTGTAAATGCTGCTGAGAAAATTATTAGGGAATCGCTTGATGCTCAGAAGAGTAAACAAGTTGTTGATAAATATTTGAATGATGTGACAAAGAATTAGTAATGGCTGATTTTAGAATTTTACATAGATACGCTACTTCTCTTTTAGAAACAGCGATTGAGAAAAATAACCTTGATGCAGTTACTGCCGATATCAAGCTTTTAGTTGAAACGCTTGATCAGAACAGGCAGTTACAGTTAATGCTTGATAGTCCGGTTGTAAGACCTGAAACAAAGCTCAGCGTTATGAAAGAGATTTTCGCAAATAAAATCTCGAAGGAATCAATGGACTTTGTAGAATTTGTAATTTCAAAAAAAAGAGAAAGTTTGCTCAATTCTATTGGCAAAAGATATCTGGAATTGCAGGATGAACATTTGGGAATTGCCAATGTAATGGTAACTAGTGCATTTGATTTTACTATCGATCAAAAAAATGTTTTGCAGAGCAAGCTGGAAAAAATTCTGGATAAAAAAGTTCGACTAAATTTTAAGACTGATTTGAACCTTGTTGGCGGATTCATAGCTAAAGTGGACGATACACTTTATGATGCTTCTATCAGGCATCAACTTGAATTACTGAAGAAACAATTTTTAACGGGTGATATATCACTCAACTAAATATGATATTTAAAAGGAAATAAATTATGGCTGAAGTTAGACCCGACGAAATATCGGCGATATTAAGAAAGCAGCTTTCAGGTTTTGAGAGCGAAGTAGATATTTATGATGTTGGCACCGTCCTGCAAATTGGTGATGGTATTGCGAGGGTTTACGGTCTGAGCAAAGTTATGGCAACTGAGCTTGTTGAGTTTCCAAACGATGTAATCGGAATGGTTCTTAACCTTGATGAAGACAGCGTAGGCTGCGTTCTTTTTGGTGAAAGTTCGCTCGTTAAGGAAGGCGACACAGTAAAAAGAACAAAAAGAGTTGCTTCGATTCCAGTCGGCAAGGAATTACTCGGACGTGTAGTTAATCCTCTGGGAATACCAATCGATGGAAAAGGCGCAATTAACACTGATAAGTTTCTGCCTATTGAAAGAAAAGCTCTTGGTGTAATTCAGAGACAACCTGTAAAAGAGCCTGTACAAACCGGTATTGCGGCAATCGATGCAATGATTCCGATCGGCAGGGGACAGAGAGAATTAATTATCGGTGATAGACAAACAGGTAAGACTGCTGTTGCAATAGATGCCATCATTAACCAAAAATATACGCACTCTGAAGAAGCCAAATCACTCGGTATTACACCAGTTTATTGTGTATATGTTGCAATTGGTCAAAAGAGTTCAACAGTTGCACAGGTTGTTGCAAAATTACAGGAACACGGGGCAATGGATTTTACAACGGTTGTTGTAGCTTCAGCCTGGGAACCAGCTCCACTTCAATATATCGCTCCTTATTCAGGAGCTACTTTAGGTGAATATTTTCGTGATAATGGAATGCATTCCCTTGTTATTTATGATGACTTATCAAAACAAGCTGCAGCTTACCGTGAACTTTCTTTGTTGCTCAGAAGACCTCCCGGAAGAGAAGCATATCCCGGTGATGTATTTTATCTTCACTCCAGATTACTTGAAAGAGCCTCGAAGCTTAGTGAAGAACTTGGCGGAGGAAGCTTAACTGCTTTGCCGATTATTGAAACTCAGCAAGGAGACGTTTCCGCATACATTCCGACAAACGTAATTTCTATTACTGATGGACAGATATATCTTGAATCCAGCTTATTTAACTCAGGTGTTCGTCCTGCTATTAACGTGGGTATTTCAGTATCTCGTGTCGGTGGTAATGCACAGATCAAAGCAATGAAAAAAGTTGCAGGGTCACTCAAGCTTGATTTAGCTCAGTATAGAGAGCTTGAAGCATTTGCTAAGTTCGGTTCTGATCTCGATCAATCAACACTTAGAACTTTGAATAAAGGTGCACGACTTGTTGAATTGCTGAAGCAAGGTCAGTATGCACCTATACCTATTGAAAGACAAATTGTGAGTATATTTTTAGGAACTCGCGGATATATGGATTCAATTCCTGTTTCTGATGTGAAGAGATTTGAAAAAGAAGCACTTGAATTCTTTGAAGTAAAACATAAAGATATCTTTGAAACGCTCAAGAAAGAAAAAGATATTTCAAAAGAGTTAGATGAAAAAATTATTAATGCGGTAAAAGAATTTCTTAATGTGTTTAAAAAAAGTGCATAAGTAAATTTTAGATGGCAACACTCAGAGACATAAAAAACAGAATCGTTGGTGTTAAAAGCACGCAGAAGATAACAAAAGCAATGAAAATGATTGCAACGGCCAAGCTGCGTGGAGCACAACAGCGTATAGTTGGTGCCCGGCCATATGCAAACAAAATTGGTGAAATGCTTTCCCGGCTTGCTGCTGATGATTCTCTGCAGACGAATCCATTTTTTAAAGCAAGAGCAGTAAAAAAAATATGTGTGGTCGTTATTACTGCAGACAGAGGTTTGTGCGGTGCATTCAATACAAACATTATCAGGGAAGCTAGTAAATTATATCAAAGAGGAATTGAATAATGAAAGTTCGGTTTCGGTTTTTACTTTAGGTAAAAAAGCCACAGAATATTTCAGTAAAAGAAATTACAATATTGAAGGAAAGATGGTTGGATTGTTCGGATCGCTGGAATATCAATCAACTCTTCAATTGTATAATGATTTAGTACCTAAATATCTTAATGGAGAAGTAGATAAGATTGTATTGGTATATAATGAATTCGTTTCAATGATTCAGCAGAGGATAGTAAAAGTTCAATTTCTTCCGGTGCCATTCATTTCAGAAAACAAAGAAGAAAAAGCTTTTACTGCAAATTATATTTTTGAACCAGACCAGCTTTCAATATTTCAATCCCTTATACCTAAACATTTAAAAGTTCAGATATGGAGAGCATTACTGGAATCAAATGCAGCAGAGCTTAGTGCAAGGATGACCGCAATGGATAATGCTACAACAAATGCTCAGGAATTGATTCGTTCGTTAAATTTAACCTACAATAAAGAAAGACAAGCTGCAATAACCAAAGAGATTCTGGAAATTGTTTCCGGTGCGAACGCTCTCAAGGCTAGTTCGTAGTCACATCCTTTACCTTACCATGATTAAAATTTTAATTTAAGATGTTCGAAGATTTATCATTAAAAATAGAAAATGCTTTAAAGAAGGTCAGAGGGCAGGGACGTTTAAATGAAAAGAACATTTCTGATACACTTAGAGAAATTCGCCGAATTTTACTTGACGCAGATGTTAACTATAAAGTTGCAAAAGAATTTATTGAAAAAGTTTCGGAGAAAGCACTAGGCAAGGAAGTTATTGCTTCATTATCTCCCGGGCAGTTAATAACAAAAATTATTTTTGATGAACTTGTAAATTTGCTAGGTTCTTCTCAGACAGAAATTAAGTTGAATCCTTCGGGAGTAACTGCAATTATGGTTGTTGGATTGCAGGGATCAGGTAAAACGACTTTTTGTGCTAAGCTTGCTAAAAGATTAAAGGACCACAAAAGAAAAGTTTTACTTGCAGCAGCGGATGTTTACCGGCCAGCAGCAATTGAGCAATTAAAGCAACTTGGTGAAAAAATTGAGACGCGTGTTTTTTCACTTGTGGAACCAGACGCAAGAAAAACAGCTACAGATGCATTAAAGTATGCCAAAGAAAATAATTTTGATACTATTATAATAGATACTGCAGGTCGTTTACACATCGATGACCAGATGATGGAAGAGATTACTGATATTAAAAAAATGGTAATTCCTTCAGAAATTCTCTTTGTTGTTGATTCAATGACTGGGCAGGATGCTGTTAATTCTGCTAAAGCTTTTAACGAAAATGTGGATTTTGATGGAATTGTCCTCACAAAACTTGATGGCGATGCTCGTGGGGGGGCAGCTTTATCAATCCGGTCCGTCGTTGGAAAACCGATTAAATTTATTAGTAATGGTGAGAAAATAGACGCTTTAGAGACTTTTTACCCCGATCGTCTTGCCTCAAGAATACTTGGAAAAGGTGATGTAATCTCGCTTGTTGAGAAGGCTCAGCAGAGCTTTGATGAAAAGGAAGCTGAGCAGCTGGAGGAAAAATTTAAAAAAAATCAATTTGATTTTGATGATTTTCTTAAGCAAATTAAAGTCATTAAGAAAATGGGTTCTCTATCATCCCTGATTGGAATGATTCCCGGGCTCAGCGCACAGATTAAAAATGCACAGGTTGATGATAAGGCATTGGTTAAAGTTGAAGCAATTATCAACTCAATGACAAGATCTGAACGAGGGAATCCGAAAATTTTAAATGGAGGCAGAAGAAAAAGAATTGCACGTGGCAGCGGAACATCAATACAGGATGTGAACAGGCTGCTTAAACAATTTGAAGAAATGAAAAAGATGATGAGCAAATTTTCAGGCAAGTCATCTTTTGCTAACCTGTCAATGGGCAGGTAGAGTTTAAATTCACATGATTAAATAATGCATTAATTGCGGAGGTCGTAATAAATTGGCAGTAAAGTTAAGATTAAGAAGAATGGGTAAGAAAAAACAACCTATATATAAAATGGTTGCAGCAGACTCAAGATCACCCAGAGATGGAAAATTTCTGGAAGCAGTTGGATTCTACAATCCATTAACCAGTCCTCATACTCTCGAACTGAAAGAGGACAGGATACTATATTGGTTAAACGTTGGTGCTCAACCAACTCACACTGTAAAAAGTCTTTTAAGACAAAAGGGTATTACTCTTAAAAAAGAATTAATGTCTAAAGGTCTTGAGGAAGAGAAAATTAATTCCGAGCTTGAGAACTGGCAAAAAATGAAAGAAGCTGGTTCAAAGAAGAAGACTGAGAAAAAATTATCCAGGAAGGCGAAAGCCAAACAGGAAGCCGAAGCTTCTGCTGAACCTGCTAAACCTGCGGAAGAGCAAGCTCCGGCAGAAGAACCAAAACCAGAAGAGACAGCTGGCTGAAGTACAACAGAAGTTAATTGCGCTGCTTCTGTTTTTGATAATAATTGAATGAGTTCAATTAATTGTACTTTAATACAATACTGCTCAAAGCGCTAATATAGGAGGCTCTTACATATGAAAGAGTTCATTGAATTTATTGCCAAGTATCTTGTTGATAGCCCTGAAGACGTGGTGATTGAAGAAACAATCGCAGAAGATAAAAAAATTAATCTTACTCTGAGGGTCAAACAAGAAGATGTGGGGAAAGTCATAGGGAAAAAGGGAAGGACTGCCATTGCAATGAGAACTCTGCTGACCGCCGTTGCAGCTAAGGAAGGCAAGCGTGCGATGCTGGAAATACTTGATTAGATGATTTTACAAAAGCTTTGGAATACTTTCTAATAGCAAGAATAGAGCAGACTCATGGTAAGGATGGATTTGTAAGGATACAATCGTTCTCAGATTTTCCGGAAAGGTTCTTTAGCTTAAAAAAAGTATACTTAGATTTTTGGGGCGATAAGAAAACATTTTATGTTGAGTATGTGAAAGATGTTAAGGGAAAAATTTTAATTAAGTTTAATAATTTTGATACTCTAAGAGATTCTCAGATCCTGATTGACAGAGAAGTTTATATAGATGAGAAAGACGCAGTAAGTTTACCTGAGGGTCATTTTTTTGTGCACGATTTGATTGGTAGTGAGGTGTTCGTTGAGAGTGAAAGAATTGGAATAGTCTCGGATGTGATTAAAGGTAAGGGTAACGACGTATTGGCGATTTCAACTGATGAAAAAAAAGAAAAATTGATTCCGTTTGTTCTTAATTTTATTGAAAATTTTGATGCTGCTAAGAAAAAATTAGTCCTGAATGTTTCTAAAGATTTTTTGGAAGAAGATGAGGATTGATATTCTATCTGCCGTTCCCGATTTGCTCGAAAGTCCTCTAAAGACGAGCATAATAAAACGTGCACAGGACAAAGGCAAGCTTAGTTTGTTTATTCATAATTTGCGTGACTATGCATACAATAAACATAAGCAGATTGATGACAAACCATTCGGTGGTGGTCCCGGAATGGTGCTTAAACCGGAGCCGTTTTTCGAATGCCTTGAGACTCTGCAGGCTCAACGCAGTTATGATCACGTAATCTTCACTACCCCTAAAGGGAAAATATTTAACCAGAAGATTGCAAACGATCTTTCTCTTTCGAAGAATATTATTATAATTGCCGGACATTATAAAGAAGTTGATGACCGTGTCAGGCAGAAGTTTGCAACAGATGAAATATCGATAGGGAATTTTGTTCTTACCGGAGGCGAACTTCCTGCACTAATTATAGTTGATGCAGTTGTAAGATTAATCCCGGGAGTTCTTAATGATAGCGAGGCAGCACTTGAAGATTCGTTCCAGGATGGTGAAATAGTTGAAGCGCCTTATTTTACCAGACCTGCTGAATATAAGGGTATGAAGGTCCCGGAAGTTCTTCTTTCAGGAAATGAAAAAGAAATTAAAAAATGGAAAGAAGAACAATCAAAAATTTTAACAGAAAAATGGCGTGAAATTAACTCAGCCAAAGACGGAAAAGTCATTGGCGTAAAATCAAGGAGTAAATGATGGATAAAATAACAAGCATATTAAAAGTAAAACCGCGTACAGATTTACCGGATTTCAGTTCTGGAGATCACATAAAAGTATATGTCAATATCATCGAAGGTGATAAAGAAAGAATACAGCCTTTTGAAGGTGACGTTATTAGCGTTCGCGGCAATGGTCTTAATAAATCCTTTACCGTAAGAAAAATATCAAGCGGTGTCGGAGTTGAAAGAATTTTCAGATTCAGCTCACCAAAGATTTCTAAAATAGAAATTTTGAAAAAAGGTGATGTAAAAAGAGCAAAACTGTATTACTTGCGAAACCTTTCCGGTAAAGCTGCACGTATTAAGGATAAAAAGAGCTAATAATATTTTTCGTGCCGCCTTAAGGCGGCTTTTTTTATCTTATGGAAACAAAATTTTATCTGCCACAAAATATTTTCTCCCGTATACTTCTATCTGAAATGGTTGATAAATCCGACCTTGAATTTGAATTTATTCCTTCATCACTAATTATAAAAAGTATTTCGGACAAGAAAAATTCTGTTGGTCTTATTCCAACAATGGATCTACTTTCTAATAAGGATTTGTTCGTTTCCTCTGAAATCGGAATCTCCTTTAATGCACTTCTTTCTAATGCTTACATCCATTTCAAGGAAGAGCAGGAAACAATTGAAGAGTTATTCCTGCAAGGTGATGTAGCCTCAAATGAAGTAATTCTTAGCAAGATATTGTTCAAAGAGTTTTATGATGTTGAAGTTAAGACAACTTTATTAAGCCGGGAAGTATCGGATTTCAAGGAAAATATATTAATTATTGGTGATGAAAATTATGAAAAGGAATTATTTCTAAACGGACTGAGTTTTGCCGAAGAAATTATTGAGCTTATAAACGCACCTTACGTTAATTTTGTTCTGGCAGCCGAATCAGAAGAAACATTAAAAGATTTTAACTTAAAATTTAAGAGCAGCCTTGCCAAAGGGCATGCGGATAATTTCGATAATCTGTTCCCGGGCTTTCCTCAAACCTCTCTTGATTTTATTTCAGTAAATATCCAGCATCTTGTTTTTGATTTTGATGAGCAGGACCTGGAAGGTATTAAGCAGCTACTTCAAATGCCTTATTATCATGGAATGATCAAAGAAATGATTGATCTGAAGTTTGTATGAAAAGTTTAGGGCGATTCATTGAATCGCCCAATTTATAAATATCATAGCAATTGTACTAAAATTAAATAGAGGAATTATATCTCTACGTGGCTAACACTAATCACATTTGGATTCTCACTCATCTTTTTAAGCATATCTGCTGTTGCGGAGTTAATTAGTTTCATTGTGCAGCTTGCAGCAATGCCGCCATCAAAAATAACATTCTCGATTTCTTCAATATTTATGTTACCCACTCTTAGTATGTCGAGGACACCTGCAAGCACACCCGGTTTATCGTAATGTTTAACAACAAGCTGGTAATGTGCATCAGTTATCTTTGCCCTGTTAACCCAGTGATCAATCACTCCACTGTGTATATAGTGATTAATGATATTTATCGTCTCTTCTGCAACCGCATCCTGTGCCTGTTCCGTTGATGCGCCTATGTGATGAGTTACATAAATATTCGGATTGTTCTGAAGCTTTGATGAAACTTCACCAGATTTGGCTTCGGGTTCACCTTTGAATACATCACAAGCATATCGAATATTTTTTTCTTTAATTGCTTCTAAAAGATCATCTTCAATAACAATGTCCTGACGTGAGGTGTTAATAAGATAAGCACCATTTTTCATATAGCTGAACATCTGCTTGTTGAATAAACCTTTTGTTTGAGGTGTTGCTGGAAGATGAATACTCACTACATCGCATAATGGAAGTAACTGATCCATCTCACTAAAATCTTTTATCTGTACGCCTTCAATTCTTGCGATGTCCTTTCCGTAAACATTCATCTGAAATGCCAGTGCTCTTTTTGCAACTTCTTTTCCGATATTTCCAACTCCAATTAGTCCAAGAGTTTTGCCTTTCAGTCCTTTTCCTTTTGAATATTTGGCCTTGTTCCACGCACCCTTATTAAAATCACTGATGTTATCAGGAATAAATCTGTCGAGTGAAATCATTAACCCTATAGCAAGTTCTGCAACGGCTATTGCATTCATACCGGGACAATTAGCCACGTATATACCTTTCTTGTTCGCTGCCTGAATGTTGATATTGTTAACTCCGGACCCAGCTCGAATTATTAGATTTAGCTTATTCGATGTGTTGATGGTTTCCTCATTGACAACAGTCGAGCGAACGACAAGAATATCAACTTCCTTAGCTGCTTCCGGAATATCTCTCTCTCCAAGTTTTGGCTGGTAAATAACATCAAGTTCAAGATCTTTCATCTTCTGAATGTACTTGTCAGGAAAATTATCTGCTACTAATACTTTTAATTTCATTTTACCCTCTCTGATTATTTATTATTTTCAAATGTCATCCTGAGCCTGTCGAAGGATGATGGTCACACTTCGATAAACTCAGTGTGACAGTGATTATATTAAACTCTAAGGAATACCTGGAAATGACTCCACAAATTTTATTTTAATATCTGCAAACGATTCTACGATTTTTACTTTAACATCCGGGAACGAATCCACAATCTGCCATTCACCACAATTATCAGGAAATGAATCAACAATTTGTACTTTCAGATCCGGAAAAGATTCAACCACTTGTACTGTTAAATCCGGAAACGATTCTAACAAATTGTATTTTGCCAAAAAGTTTAATGCTTTTGAACGTGCATTCGTCTTCATTAATTTCTTCTTCGGATTGAGCAAGTGAAATATTGGCTGTGAATAATAAACTTATAAAGTAGATAGACATTATTTTTATAGATTGCTTCATCACTTCGTTTCTAGTAATTACATAATAGTTACTTTTTCAACATAGGAATTTTAATATTCCACTTTTTAGCATTTTCAATTGCCTTTTCATATCCAGCATCGGCATGACGCATAATTCCCATTCCTGGATCGTAAGTTAAAACTCTCTCTAATCTTTCTTCAGCTTCCTTTGTACCATCAGCAACAATTACTAATCCTGCATGAATTGATTTTCCGATTCCAACACCACCACCGTGATGGACTGAAACCCAGCTTGCACCGCCAATTGCGTTCAGTAAAGCATTAAGGATCGGCCAATCGGCAATAGCATCGCTGCCGTCAATCATACCTTCGGTTTCCCTATTTGGTGATGCGACAGAGCCGCAATCAAGATGATCCCTGCCAATTACTATCGGAGCCTTAACTTTTTTCTCCGCAACAAGTCTGTTAAATATCTTTCCCATCTTTGCACGCTCACCATAGCCAAGCCAGCAAATTCTTGCTGGTAATCCCTGGAAGTGGACCTTCTTTTGAGCCATATCAATCCAGTTGCAGAGAGCTATATTATCAGGAAAAGTTTCTTTTACTGCTTTATCAGTTTCATAAATATCATTTGGATCACCGGAAAGTGCAGCCCAGCGGAATGGACCTTTACCATCACAAAAAAGTGGACGAATAAATTCTGGAACGAAACCCGGAATATCAAAAGCGTTGCTTAGTCCATTCTCTTTGGCTTCGCCGCGAATGTTGTTTCCATAGTCAAAAGTAATCGCCCCGCGCTTTTGAAATTCAAGCATTGCTTCAACGTGTTTTACTATTGTTTGTCTTGAAAGCTTAATGTATTTGTTTGGATCAGATTTTCGCAAAACAAGTGCTTCCTCGAAGCTCATTCCCATGGGAACATAACCATTTAAGACATCGTGTGCTGATGTTTGATCGGTTAATACATCAGGAATTATATTTCTTTTTAATATTTCAGGAAGAACTTCACCAGCATTTCCGACTAGCCCAACTGACAAAGCGTCTCCTTTTTCTTTTGCATCGAGAACTTTTTTTAGGGCTTCATCGAGATTATCTGTAAGGAAATCAAGATAACCTGTATCAACTCTTTTTTGTGCGCGTGACTGGTCGACCTCAATCCCTAAGAATGATGCTCCGTTAAAAGTTGCAGAAAGCGGCTGAGCACCACCCATTCCGCCTAATCCAGCTGTAAGTACAAATTTCCCTTCCAGACTTCCATCAAAATATTTTCTCGCACACTCTGCAAAAGTTTCGTAAGTTCCTTGCAGGATCCCCTGGGTGCCGATATAAATCCAGCTTCCTGCAGTCATTTGTCCAAACATCGTTAAACCAAGTTTTTCGAGTCTGCGGAATTCATCCCACGTTGCCCAGTCGGGAACAAGCATTGCGTTCGAAATAATAACTCGTGGTGCATTCGTATGTGTTTTGAATATTCCTACCGGCTTGCCTGACTGAACTAAAAGCGTTTCGTCATTCTCGAGTTTTTTTAGCGAATCAACAATTGCTTCGTATGCATCCCAGTTACGGGCAGCTTTGCCGCTTCCTCCGTATACTATAAGATCTCCAGGTCTTTCGGCTACTTCAGGATCGAGGTTATTCATTAACATCCGCATTGCAGCTTCCTGAATCCAGCCTTTACAGCTAAGTTCTGTGCCAGTAGGCGCTTTGATAATTTTTACATTGTTGGTATTCATCATTTATCCTTTAAAATGGTTTTCATAAATATCAGCATATTGATTGTAAAGTGATTTCATCAACCACTTTTTAAGGAACCAGCTTTTGTCCATTTCCTTTTTCAGATAATCAATATTTTGTTTTATGTTGTTTGTAAGCCTGATCTTTTCATCCTTGGTCAGCTTAATACTTTCTTCATTTCCACCTAGCTTTTCCAAAATTGAATTGAATGCTTTTACTTCTCCAAAGTATTTATCATCACTGCCCACTTGTTTAATTGCCTGCTTGCAGAATGAAGAGAGCAGTTTCTTTTCGTTTTTATTGAACTCGAAATTATAGTTTGTAAAAAGTTTTTTCATTTGCCTTTATTTGTTGTTGATTAATCGATCCCTGACTTTTTGATAGCCGGGTTTAATTATATCATAAATGTACCGAAGCCTTTCTTGGTAAGGAATGAAAGCAGATTTCATCGAGTTGATTGTAATTTTTTCTATTTCATCAAAACTGATATTGAAGTATTCAACAGCGGTTAGAAATTCATTAGTCATATTGGTTGCACTCATCAGCCTGTCATCTGTATTTATTGTTACTCTGAATTTTTGCCTGAACAAAATTCCAAATGGATGATTTTCCAGTTTGTTTACAGCCCCGGTGTGGAGATTACTTAAAAGACAAATCTCCAGCGGAATTCTTTTATCGAGCACATATTGAGCTAGATCACCAAAACTTACAACATCACCATTATCATTTAACACAATGTCCTCAATCAATCTTGTTGCATGTCCAATCCTGTGTGCACCGCACCATTGGATTGCCTGCCAGATAGATTCTTTGCCAAATGCTTCGCCAGCGTGAATGGTGATATTAAAATTTGAACGTTGAATAAACTCAAATGCATCGATATGTTTCTTGGGGGGAAAGCCGCCTTCTTCACCTGCAAGATCAAACCCCACAACTCCGTCGTTCTTGAAGTTCACGGCTAACTCAGCTATCTCAAGAGTGTTTTTCATATTTCTCATCCCGCAGAGAATTAAACCGTATCCAACACCAAAATCATTTTTACCTCTTTCTAATCCCTTTAACACTGCTGTTACCGTGTCCTCGAGGTATAAATCTTTATTTATATGATAGATAGGTGCAAACCTTGTTTCAATATAGGCTACCCCGTCAGTTTTCATATCTTCCATCATTTCATAAGCGACTCTTTCTAAACCTTCTTTTGTTTGCATTACTGCAGTAGTGTGTTCAAAGCCTTTAAGAAATTCAACCAGGCTTCCTTTGTTCGCACCGATATGAAACCAGTCAGCAAGCTCGTCTTTATCGCGGGTAGGCAGTTTTTTATAATGCAGGTCATCTGCAAGATCAATTATAGTTTGTGGTCTGAGACCTCCATCGAGATGATCGTGCAGAAGAACTTTCGGGACAGATTTTATTATTTCTTTGGTTAACAAAATTTCCTCCATTTTCAACTGAAAAATTAGCCTTTTAAGCCCCCAAAATCAATTTAAACCGGCATCCCGGAATTTTTATATTCTGTCTTTTATGAAGAATAATTGTATTTTTGGAGCACAAAATTCATCTAAAATAACAAATCAATAACTTTAATTATCCATAAGAATGGAGTTAGTATGAAAAATTCCAAACTGTTTCTTTTTGGTATGTTAATATTGGGACTAATGTTCCTTGGTTTCCAGTGTGCATCAACTGAATTAACCAGTGCAAAACTTTATATCCAGCAGAAGAACTGGGATAAGGCGATCGAAACCCTAAACACAGAAGTAGAAAAAAATCCTCAGAGTGACGAAGGTTACTTCCTGCTGGGTACAGTTTATAGTGAACAAGATAATATTGATAAAATGATTGACTCGTTTGATAAATCACTCGCAATCAGTAATAAGTTTGAAAAGAATATTGAAGAGTACAAAGCTTTTCAATGGGCTAATAATTTCAACCGTGGTGTTAGTCTTTTCCAAAGAGGAAATAAAGTTACAGACAAAGACAGTGCTAAAATGTACTTTGATATGGCTATTGAAGCTTATAAGAATGCAATTGAGTTGGAACCGGATTCTGCAGAGACTTACAGAAATCTTGCATTCGTTCATCTAACTACACAGCAAGCTGAAGAATCTATAGAGCCGCTTAAAAAACTTATTGAGATTGAGCAGGCTGAAGAAGGATACCAGTATCTTGGTGAAGTATATTATACACTGGGTATTAATTTGATGAATGATTTTAATTTAAATAAGAACGCGCAGGACAGCATTAAATCTATGGAATATTATAATAATGCAATTGTCACTCTTGAAGAAGGTTTACAGAAATACCCTGAAAATTCTGAAATGCAGGTTGCGCGTACAAGTGCTTATATTGGAGCTGGAAGAATAGACGAAGCAATTGCGTCTTCTAAATTGTTAGTTGAAAAAAAACCGGATGACAAAATTTACCGCTACAACTACGGTGTGCTTCTTCTTAATTCAGGAAAATATGCTGAAGCGGAAACACAACTTAAGGAAGCATTGAAAATTGATCCCGAATATGAAAACGCTATTTACAATCTTGGTGTTACTTATGTTAAATGGGGAACTGCAATTAA
The DNA here is from genome assembly GCA_963699475.1 of uncultured Ignavibacteriaceae bacterium. Taxonomy (GTDB): domain Bacteria; phylum Bacteroidota; class Ignavibacteria; order Ignavibacteriales; family Ignavibacteriaceae; genus IGN2. The sequence continues at coordinate 748,360 of CAVOUA010000004.1, forward strand.
TAAGGAAGCAGAGCAGCAGGGTGTTATCAGCGAAGACTACAAAAAGAAATATGAAGCAGCATTACCATATTTGGAGAAAGTTGTAGAAAAAGATGAAACCAATGTAGCAATATGGGAGCTTCTTGGTAAAGTATATTCCGTTCTTGGTATGCAGGATGATGCAGCTAATGCATTTAAAAAAGCAGACGAATTAAGGTAAGTAAAAGACATGAATCAAAACAAACCTCCTCAGGGACAGCAAATAAACATTGAGCTTGGAGAAAAAGAAGCAGAAGGAATTTATTCCAATCTCGCTATTATTACTCACTCTCCGGCTGAATTTATAATTGATTTTACGCGCATAGTACCCGGTGTACCGAAAGCAAAAGTGCATGCAAGAATTATCACTACTCCGCAGCATGCAAAGATGCTTATGAAAGCGCTTAAAGATAACATTGATAAATTTGAAGCACGTTTTGGCGAGATTAAAATGGAAATGCCACAGAACCAGCACTTTGGTTTTGTGCCTCCTAAAGGACCTGAGAAGGTAAATTAACAAGCCCACTCCTTTATCCCCTCCCTAAAGGAGGGGAAATGAAAATGCCATCTCATTTATTTGGGATGGCATTTTTAATTTAAAATGAGGTTAATACACCAGCTCAACAGAACGATTTAATTCTTAAGTTCAAAAGTAACAGTTACATTTGCTTTAATTGATATCTTACCTAGTGCTATTGTTTCTGAAATTTCACCTGTACCGCTTTCAATATTCTGCATTACATTCTGGCTCATATAATTAGATCTGCTGCCGTATCCCCAGCCATTCCAGCTAGAATAATACCACCAATTAGATCCGCCATAACCTTCGTTAATCTGGATAGGATTGCCGATAAGCTGACCAAGTGAACCAGCCATTTTCTCAGCTTTCTCCTTTGCGGCATTTAATGCCAGTTCTCTTGCCTGTTCGCGGTACTTTTTAAATTCAGTAGTCTGAAATTCAATATTGTGAATATAGTTTACACCGGATTGCAGAACTCCAGTTACTAAATTTTCTACTTTGTCGAGGCTCGGCTAAAGTCACAACCAGAGTATTTCTTACAAAGTAACCTATAAAATTTCTTTTCTCATAATTATCACCGTACCTGGGCTCTATGGAAAGATAGTCTGTCTGGATATCTTTATCCTGAATTCCGGCTTCTTTAATTACTGCTACCGCTTTTTTCATAATTTCATTGTTCTCCTGCTTGGCAGCCATAATATTTTTATCCCAAGTTTCGATTCCAAAAGTAATTATGATCTGATCTGGTTGCACCTTAACAACCGCCTCACCATTTACCGTAATTTTCGGACGGTCATCAAACAACTGTCCCTGTTGTGCTTGTATTGAGCAGATTGCCAGCACTATTGAAAAAGTTGTTATAAATATTATTTTCATCATTCCTCCTTAAGATTGATTTTTGCAAGCATTTAAAAAAAATAAATCTGCATGCAGGTAAAATATGTTCATTCCAATATTGTAGACGGAGATTAATACTTCATCCTCGGCAAAGTGATGAAAGTACCTATGATAAAAATGATATTAGCGAACCAGGCTGTCAGCACTGGATCGAGAGCACCGTTTTTACCAAATGCCTGACTTATTTTCATAAATACAAGATAGATAAAAGCGATAAGAATATTTATCCCAACCTGTACAGCTAAACCGCTTTTCCTTTTATTGGCAGAAATTGGTAATCCGAAGAGGACAATTATCACACAAGTCATTGCAAATGCAAAACGTGAGTGGTATTCTATCTGTGCAACCGTTGGATTTGTTCCGGCTCTTTTTTGCGAGTCGATTAAATCGGAAAGTTCGCTCAGATTCATCTCCGCAGGTTTTTGTTGTTTCTTTGTTAAATCAATCGGCTGAAAGTGAAGATCATTTAATTTAAGACTATCAAAATATTCAGCCGTTTCAGATTCGTTAGTAAAAGTTCTTTTAATGCCTTGCCGTGCAATCCACAATCCGCTCAATGAATCATATTCAAGTTTTTGTGCATCGATTCTGCCGATCATCTCTGTTAGGTCGGCTTCGTTAAAATCCTGGATGCTTACTCTGTTTGCCCAATTTAAATTGCTGTCGAAGTATGAGATGCTGACTATTCTCGATTTACTATCCTGGAAATAAATATTACTTCCTGTAAAGCCTATTCCTTTTTTCAAATAAGTCTGTTCGATATAAATTTTGGTTTTGTTAGCCATCGGAACAATATATCCGCCAAAATAAAGAGAGATAAAGCTGATTATCAAAGCAGTCACAACAAACGGAGCCATAAATCGGTAAAGACTTACTCCGCTTGCTCTCATTGCGGTCAGCTCACTAAGTGTTGATACTTTTCCAGCAGTGAATAATGCACCGAACAGGACAGCTACGGGTATTATAAGTTTTATTATTTCCGGAGTGAATACAACGTAGTAATGTATAATATTAATTGCAGGAACATTCTGATCGATGAAATCATCAAGGTTTTCCATTGCATCAATTACAAGAAAAATCAAAATGAAAGCAAGCAGCGCAAAAAACACAGTTTGCAGAAATTGCCGGATTAAGTATCGGTCAATAATTTTCATCTGTTTCCTGTTGTAACCTGAATCTCTTGGGCACGAGCTTTTTGAAGAAATCAAATTTGATTGTGATTGTTTCCCGGTTTGTTTTGATCGTTAGAATTATTCCAAGGAAACCAAGCAGAAAATTTGCTGCCCACATTCCGATGAATGGTGAGAAGAATCCCCGTTCAGCAAGCTTTTCTCCTCCGATTAAAAACGCCCAATAAATAAGGAAAAAAAGTAAGCTGATGCTTGCAGCAACACCAAAGCCACCTTTCCTTACCATAACTCCCAGAGGAGCTCCAATCAAAATAAAAACAATACAAGCTACAGGGATAGCATACTTCTTATAAATCTCGACTTCATACTTTTCAATTTCCCTTTCTGAAAATTCAATGTTTCTTGCCTTTGATGTAACATTATTTTTTGCAGTTCGTATTTTATCCAGCACCCTTGCCAGGACAAGTTTGTCAGTAACAACCGTAGCCGGATTTGGATATGCTGATATAAATGATGAATCAGCAAATAAAAATTTATTAGTTTCAGTTTTAAGAAAATTAATTGACTGTTCTCTATCAGCCTTAAAATTACCCACTATTGCTTTCATTGTATCAACACCAAGTTCTCTTTCACCTCTTATTCCTCCTTGCGACTGATGAAATGAGAACTGAGAACCGTCCATTACAATTCTGTGCTTATCGAAGATTAGTTTTCTGTAGAGTCCGGTATTCTTAACATCTGATTCGTGAATTTCACCACGCCATAGATCCATAACAAGATTTTTCTGATCGGCAGTAAAATAAATTTTTCCTTTATCAGCAGTAACCACATTTATTTTTGATGGAGTTGTGTAATCGTAAATTGTTAAACCTCTCAGGTCGTTTGTAGTTGAATTTATTTCTCTCACCAGTATTGCATAGCTAGAAACATCCTGAGAGAAAAATCCTGGTTCAAGTGAAAGTGTTGGCTTCTGTTGCGAAATATCCTGCATTAAAATCCTTGCCTGGTGATTTGCGTCAGGCAGTACCTGATCGTTAAAAAGAAAAAGAAGAATTGCCAGTAAAATGCTTGCAATAAAGGGTGCAGCCATCATTTTATAAAGACTTACGCCGGAAGACTTTAAAATTGTAACTTCATTGTTTTGAGAAAAATTTCCGTAAGCCATTAATGTTGCAACTAATGTAGCCATCGGCACTACAAGTACCAGCATCCACGATAGATTAAACATAACAAGTTGAATTAAAAGCCAGGTATCAAGCCCTTTACCAATGAGCCGGTCAGCAAATTTCATCATAAATTGGAGAAGAAATATCCCCATAAGAGTAAGTGTAGAAAAAACAAATGGTATTAAATGGGCTTTAAGTATATATCTGTGTGCAATCATCAAAATAAAAATAGTTAAGCTGGCTTAGTTTAACAACATCAAGTATGTGTGTAAATATCGTTTTGTTTCATATATTTATCGGTAAGTTATGTCAAAATCATTTTCATATTTGTGTTCAGTAATTTTATTACTGATTATTTCATCTGCCATTTTAATCCTTCCCCAGGAGCGAGACTCAGTTGGATTAAAAATCAATTCTGCAAATAACTATCCCAGATGGCTGAAGAATGATGTGTATAGAACAAACCAAACTTCGGGTATCACTTTTTTAAGAGAAAAAGATAACTCCATAATGGAATTCCTTTTAGCTGATGACATCGGTAAGATTCACAGGCTTTTCATTCAGGATGATACGCTGTTTAATTTTTCAGAAATAAAATTCAGCGATGAAGTAATAGATTACCTGGCTGATTTCCCTAAGCTTGATTTTGAGGAGATATTTTATGACCGATTTACGGATGATGTTTATCTAACGATTGAAGGAAATGGAGAAGACCACTTATTGTATCACGGAATTTATAAGTTGAAATTCAAGGGTGACGATATTTTTCAGGATTCAGTTTTTGCGCTTGAGAAACTCGTTTTTCAACCTCAGGAAAAGTTTTTTGAAAATCTTTCACCAAATATTGGTTATGAAGGCTTTGCTTCTGATGAGAACTACTTTTATATTGGACTAGAAACTGTATTAACATCTGAAGGTGCGTTTAGCGGTTATACATTAATCAGAATCGCTGATAAGAATTCACTGAGGATATTAAAAGAAATCTCAACAGAAGGTATTAATATTGAATCTGTATGTGGACTTTTCTCTGATGAGAATTTTTCTCTTTGGGGTATTGACAGAAATCACAGGCAGGTTTTTAAATTTCTTTTTGATGAATATTTTAACATAGTTGATTTAACATTTTTTAAGATCAGAACAGTTATACCAAAATATAATCAACTTGAATATACCGGCTCACTTGAGTCAATTACTGTTGCTTCCGAAAAATTTCTTTTTCTGGTTGACGATCCCTGGCATACTTTCTTTATACCACCAAATGAAATTTTAGATAAGCTCGACGAAAGCACAATTAATAATTTTAAAAACTTTGTGCCGGTTATTTATAAATTTGATATTGAATAAACATAAGGAGTGAAAAAATGGAAAATGTAGTTAGTTATATTAACTCGCAAAGGGAAAGATACGTTAAAGAATTAAAAGATTTTCTTAGAATTCCTAGTATCAGCACATTGGACGCAAATAAAAAGGATATGCTTGCTGCTGCTGAATATGTAGCTGGGAAACTTCGTGAAGCTGGTATGGAAAATGTGAAGATAATTGATACTAAAGGTCACCCTTTGGTTTATGCTGACTGGCTGCACGCTCCCGGAAAACCTACAGTGCTGGTTTACGGACATTATGATGTTCAACCGGTTGATCCAATCAATCTCTGGGATTCTCCTCCATTTGAACCAACTATAAAAGACGGAAAAATTTATGCTCGCGGTGCAACAGATGATAAAGGGCAGATGTATATGCATATAAAAAGTGTTGAAGCTTATTTTAAGACTTTGGGCAAACTTCCATTGAATGTAAAATTTATTATTGAGGGTGAGGAAGAAATTGGCAGCAGTAACCTTGATGAGTTTGTAAGCAAAAACCAGGAAATGCTTAAGTGTGATGCCGTCATGATTTCAGATACTTCATTGTACGGACCTGGTATACCAACTTTAACATACGGATTAAGAGGTCTCTGTTATATGGAGGTTGAAGTTACTGGTCCAAATCGCGATTTACATTCTGGTACTTTTGGTGGAGGAGTTGATAACCCGATTAACGTATTAGCTGAGATGATTGCAAAACTGAAGGATAATAATGGGAGAATAAAAATTCCTGGTTTTTATGATGCAGTTATAAATTTAACTAAAAAGGAAAGAGAAAATTTTAAAACATTACCTTTCTCAGAAAAGCAATACGCGAAAACCTTGGGTGTAAAAGAATTAAAAGGTGAAAAAGGTTATTCAACGCTTGAAAGAGTCTGGGCGAGACCAACTCTTGATTGTAATGGGATTTTCGGTGGTTTTACAGGTGAAGGAGCCAAGACCGTACTTCCATCAAAGGCAACTGCAAAAATTAGTATGCGTTTAGTCCCAAACCAGGATCCAAAAAAAATAGCTAAGCTCTTTAAATCTTACATAAATAAAATTGCTCCCAAATCAGTCAAATTAAAAATTGCTGATCTTCATGGTGCGTATCCAATAGCTACTTCGCTTGATGATAAGCCGACTCTTGCTGCAGCAAAAGCATTAGCTAAAGTTTTTGGTAAGAAGACTGTTTTTATGCGCGAAGGTGGATCTATTCCAATTGTTGTTTCATTTGCAAAAAAATTAAAAGCTGCACCAGTACTAATGGGAATGGGACTCAACACTGAAAATCTTCATTCTCCAAATGAACATTTTAACCTGAATCATTTCCATCTGGGTATTTTAAGTTCGGCTTACTTTATGGATGAGTATTCAAAATGAGATAGATTTTTCTCATTAAGAAAAATTTCTAATAGCCTAAACACTCATATCAAATGAATTTTAATTGAATTACGACGGCATCGATATTGCGATTAAATGATGGGTTAAGCTAAGATAAGAATGAAACTAGTAATCACAATTTTCTTTTTGACAATTTCGATCAGCCTTTTTTCCTGTATTGATGAAGGAAGCAGAACGGAGGAAAAAAAATCCGGGATTGAAGATGTTGCTTCAAATCCTGGAAAGGATGCAGAAATACAACGCGCTAATCTTGAACATAGAAAAAAATTAGCCGGCAAACGATTTCCCTGCGACACTCTCTCTTTAATTGATTTTGTTTTGAAAAATTATCCTGAAGGAACTTACCTTGTGGATTGCGATAAGTCTTTAACTTACAGTATTCCACGTTCTGCAGTTATATATTTTGATAATAAATATGTTCTCGGTGTAATAGCAAAATCCAGGGAAGGGGAGAGGCTAATTGAGGTAAAAAATATAATCGGATATGATCAGAGTTTTATTGACCTGGACAGTACGGACCTTGGAACGGCCTTCTTTTTCTTAACTTTGTTCGAATGTAGAAATGGGTCATTTAATATAGTCTGGGAATCACCAATTCCATCTCATGGCGGATTTAATAATATTAGTATGCATAAGTGGAGATTTAATAATTCTCATTATGTAAAAGTAAATTTTCATTATGCACAGGGAATAGGCCACATAGATTATAATTATTTTTTTGTTAATGGATCAACTAAACTACCTCATCTTTTAATGACTTATGAGGGAATAAATTTCAGACGTTCGATTGCTAATTTGAATGGTGATAAGTATCCTGACTATTATGAGTATCTATTTTACAATTTGGGAGACCGTATTTTTCCTAAGGATTCTATTGGGTTTATATGGGATTCTGTAAAAAATGTTTACGTCAATACTCGTAATAACAAACAAACCCGGCTATACTGATCTCAGCCTCTTTAATTCTTTCCAAAAAAATAGCGTTGTTCGATTTCCACTTTTTATTCATTTTTAGAATCGTATATTTGTAGCCTAATATTTGATGTTATAATTATTTTATTTAAAAAATCACAATAAATTATCGAATGGTTGTTACTGACGAGAAAAATTTACAGCTTATAGAGTATCTTGAAACAATAGGATTTTCATCCTTTCCTGTGGATGGATATAGGGTCATAAACGGTTATACTATACTGGAAAATGAACTTGATTCCCTTTATAATGGCGTGGCTTTAAGAAATATTTCACACTTTGGAATTATTGAACTTAAAGGTAAAGATGTACTGGATCTTATTCACAGAATTGGAACTAACAACGTTAAGGATCTGCCAAAGGAAGGAATAAAGAACACAATATTTACTTCCGAAAAAGGTAGAATTATTGGCATATCTACCTTGATGAATTTTGAAAATTACCAGATTCTAGTCTGTGATAGGATGAGCAAATTAAAAGTGATGAGCTGGATAAAAAAGTATGTTATAAGTGATGATGTTGAAGTTAACGATGCAAATTCTAAATATAATCTTTTGGAATTAAGCGGTCCGCAAGCTGAGTCGTTTGTTACGCTGATTTGTGGTAATGTTACCAATGATATGGAACCAAATACTTTTAAAATAATGCATACCGAAAATATTCTTTTCTTCCTTATAAAACTTCTTGATGATCGTGGTAAAAACAAATTCTGGTTTCTTGCTGATTTTGAAAATTCCAAACGGCTAATCACTTTTATGGAAACAAATAAAGGTGTGTTTAATTTTAATATGGTTGGTGAGAAAGCATTTGATATTTACAGAATTGAGCGGGGGTTGCCCATTGCACTTAATGAATTAAATGATGAATATAACCCGCTGGAGACTGGTTTAAATGATTTAATAGACTTTGATAAGGGATGTTATATTGGGCAGGAAGTGATAGCAAGACTGCATACTTACAATAAAGTGCAGAAGAAACTTGTTGGTTTAAAATTTATTGATCCTTTAGATTTTAATAATGAAACAATTGTAATTGAAGATAATGGAAAAGAAGTTGGCAAACTTACTTCTTATGCTATTTCTCACAAGCTTAAGGCACCAATTGGTTTAGCTTATATTCGTGATTCTCATCTAGCTCCGGGGACTCAGCTCTCTTTAAAACTTACTGATAATAAAGTAGTTAAAGCAGAAGTTCATTCCCTTCCTTTTGTAAAATGAAAATTTATACTAAAACCGGCGACAAGGGAGAAACCGGATTATTTGGCGGCGAACGTGTCAGCAAAGATTCACTTCGTATTTCTGCTTACGGAACAATTGATGAACTTAATTCATTTATTGGTTTGGCAATTACTGAAATTAAGGATGTAAGTGTTAGAAAGAATTTACTAAATATTCAAAATCAGCTATTTGTGGTAGGTTCTGACTTAGCTACACCTGAAGATGAAAAAACTAAAAAATTGAACATTCAAAGGACACCTGCGTCTTATTATGTACATATTGAAAATCTGATTGATGAATACGATGCGCAACTTGAAGAGCTTCGTAACTTTATACTTCCCGGTGGTTCAAAAAGTGCAAGTTTGTTACACGTTTGTAGAACCATCTGCAGAAGAGCTGAAAGGGAAGTTGTGGCATTAAAAAATTCAGTGTCAATAAGTGAGAATATTATTATTTTTCTCAACAGGTTATCAGACCTTCTATTTGTTCTTTCACGTTTTGAGAATAAAGTCTCAAACCATCCTGATACTATTTGGAATCCAAAATCTGATTGAAATTTGGATTTTGTGATTTGTCATTTCACCTATGGGGGTGAAATTTTGGTTTCGACGGGATTAGAGGGACTTAGAACTGCGTACCGTGTTCCCCGAAGACACGTTAAAAAATTGGGAACAAAAATATAACTGGCGAATATAACTACGCCTTAGCTGCGTAAATAAACGTAGCTCGTTCTCCCTTCTCCCTTTTACCGGGGTTGGGAAGAACGCCGTTTAGGTAAAATAGCTGATTCTGTCGCCTGTGCAGATGATGCGAATTTAAAAGCAGGCAGACTTTAAGTGATCTTTGTCTGTTTGGTAGCTTAAAGTCCAAATGAAACAGACTATGTATGTAGATGTTCTTTGGATCTTAATTTCGGACCGGGGTTCGACTCCCCGCACCTCCACTAGGCTTCGTTTTGAGCGAAGCGAAAAAGAAGCCAGCAGCGGCGAAGTTTATAACTAGAAGAAGGCGTGATATTCCACTATTACATTATCTTTACTTACCGATATAATCATACCATTCATCAAGCTCCAATTGCTAATACTAAGCTGATTCTATAAGTTTAGAGCAATAATAAATTCATCTTAGAATATTGAATTGAATACTTTTACAATATTGAATTCTGAAAATGAGTACTGGTATAACAAAATTTTCAGAAAAATAAAGCAGTTCTGGAAATTAGTAGGAACCGAAGCCTTGATTTGGATACTCGGTTTGCTTTATCTGATTTTTATTCATTCTCCAGCAGAAACACATTTTACAATTTGTCCATTATCTAATCTTGGTTTTGAATTTTGCCCTGGCTGCGGTTTAGGGAATTCTATTTCTTACCTATTCAGGGGTGATTTTGTCTCTTCATTTCGCTCTCATCCGCTGGGAATTTTTGCTTTGATAATAATTTCATTCAGAATAATTACAATCATAAAAAATAGCAGGAGGAAATATGCCTAACGTATTACAGTTAATGCCAACTCTCGAAGGAGATGAAATGCTCTATGTTCAGGAACTGATTAAAGATATGAACGACAGCCAGGTTCAGCAGTTTGCCATAGCTTATATGGCAAGAAGAAAAGACCCGACCAATATATTAATCTTTACGGTTATTGGATTTGTGGGGTTTGCAGGTATTCAAAGATTTGTATTAAATCAAATTGGAATGGGTATTTTATACTTGCTTACTTTAGGTTTATGTTATATAGGAACTATTGTGGATGCGGTAAACCATAAAAAATTGGCATTTGAGTACAATTCAAAACAGGCACAGCAAGTTGCTGCGATGATAAAAAGCTATTCCTGAGTCGGTGTTAAAATAAAAGGGTAAGGAATAAGCGAGTTGGATTATTAATTTATACATTTAAACCATATTCCTTACTCCATTAAAGTGGAAACCATTTATTAATATCAGCTACCTTGCTTCACTTCCTAATCGCACTTAAATTTACTTACGAAAATGGAAGTTTTAACCTTTACAAAAATGAGCGGTGCCGGAAATGACTTCATCGTCATTGATAAGAAAAATAATATCGACTTAGTTGTTGATAATAATTTAATTAGCAGAATTTGTGATAGACGAAATGGAGTCGGTGCCGACGGCTTAATCACAATAGAAGACTCCGTTACGCATAATTTCATCATGAATTATTATAATGCCGATGGTTCGACAGGTAGCTTATGCGCGAACGGTGCCCGATGTGCAATTCTATTTGCATCAAATTCTGGAAGATTAAAGGATAACAAAGCTGAATTTGTCTCAAATGATATTGTGTATAAAGGAGATGTTATCTCAGATTCAGAAATTAAATTCTATCTTAATCCTCCGAAAAAAATAAAATATAATTTCAAGATAAAAGCCGGTGGGAAACTTATAAATTCCCACTTTGTCGATACTGGTTCCCCGCACGTGATTATTGATATCCAGGAGAGCGAAGGATTTTTGAAATCGCTTGATGATATACCTGTGGAACTGTTGGGAAGAGAAATAAGATATTCAGGTGAATTTTCACCGGATGGGACTAATGTAAACTTTATAGACGTTAAAAATGGGCGAGTTTTTATAAGAACTTACGAAAGAGGAGTAGAGGCTGAAACCTTAGCATGCGGTACTGGTTCAGTTGCTGCAGCTTTGATAGCATACACTACTAAAAAAATATCTGTCCCGGTAGAAATTATTCCTAAATCCAAAGAAAAATTATTTGTAAATTTTGATGTAGAAAATTCAAATGTAAGAAACTTATCACTTACAGGTCCGGCAAAAGTTATATTTGCCGGAGAAATCAAAATTTAAAATTCGGAGCTTAAATGTCGAAAGTCTTATTCACAATCAATTATGAAATTCAGGGGGATAAAAAAGAAGAATACTTAAAAACTATCAAGGAGTTAAAAAGCTTAATCAAAGCAGAGGGTCTGGAAAGTTATACAGTTTATGAAGTAAAAGGGAAATCAGATCGTTTTCAGGAACAATACATTTTTATTTCGGACGAAGCTTTTGAAAATTTTGAGGATGCTACTGATGAGAGGATAAATATTCTCATTACCAAAATCAGCGGGATGACTGTTGAGCATTCGACAAAGTATACTACTCTGATAGAATTGTTATAATAAAATTCAACTTACAGTTTAGACATTAGATTACTTTATTATAAAATCAATCAAATAAGGTATGATGATTCCAATGGCAAATCAGAAATTCTTTCTTTAAGTTCTTCAAAAATTCTTATAAATATCTCTATTCTAGTGAAATTTCAAATCTTTTTTAGGGAATAATATTTGTGGACAACCTATATCTGTAAATACACAGACATAGGTTGTAAGAGTCAAAATATTTATTCACAAAAGGAGGAGAAATGAAACTCTCTAAATTTCTAGTAACTGTTTGTTTAATCCTATCAGTTTCTGTTACATTTTCACAGGAAATCAAAAAAACTGGTGGTTATGCAAGACTTACAGGGATGGGATCAAATCCATACATAATTGATCCTTACTTTAATACTTTAAATCCAGCCTGGAATGCAGTCTATAATAATTTTGTTTTAGCTGATATCGGCTCTGCCGCAGGTGCTCCCTTTTCTGCAGGAGGATACGGACAATATATCTCAGGAAGTTTTCAAGTCGGAGATAATTGGACACTCGGTGGTATACTCGCGAGAACTGATTTCAATGGTATGTCTATTGCCTTGCTAGATCCAGGTTCCAATAGCTCATCAAGCGTATCATATCCGGGCGTTGTTTCAACAGTGAACCAAATTACAGGTGAGACCAGTGTAATTCCTTTAGATAATAATGTTGAAGCCATTGGAACTTATTCTTTTGGACGAACGACAATAGGTTTAGGGATTGCTTATGCCAACACAAGTAATGATGTTAATCCACCAACAGGTGGCTCCACAGAAGGCTCGGCTAGTCAGCTTGGTTTTAACCTGGGTGTAATTTCTGATTTGACGAGATCTTTAAAGCTTGATATTGCAGCATCATTCGTTCTACCAAGTGCAAGTTATAAACCAGATACTTTAAATGAAACCAGTGCAAGCCAGACAATAATTATGGTTAATGGAAGAGCATTCTGGAACCTGAATAAAAATCTAAAGCTTGTTCCAATTATTCTTTTTGTTACAGAAAGCGGAACAATAGATTCAGGTGGATCTTCAGCAGCATCAGTCGATATGCCGTCCTTCACAAGGTTTGATTTTGGATTGGGACTTAATTACCAGATTGGTGATTTCTTAATTGCCGGCGGTGCTACCTTTTCAACAGCTAGCTTAACAACGCAAGCTCTGAATAATGTATCTCCTGAATTAACCTATAGTGAAACCATATTCCCCATTTGGAATATAGGTGTTGAATGGAGTATGCTGGAATGGTTTGTCGGTAGGCTTGGCTACATTGCCTATACCGGCTCATCGAGCGATGAATTTCCAAATACTGCTACATCAAAAACCGAAGTTGTTTCAACCTTTTTTGCACAATCGCAAAGAGGAGCAACGCTTGGTATAGGATTTAGATTTGGTGATTTTTCACTTGATGCCACTGTTAATGAAGATGTACTGCGACAAGGATTCAACACAATCGGAGGCGGAGGTCCTACATTTGCTTATCTTACCGCAAGCTATGCGCTACCGTAGCCAATAATTAGCGAAGGCATTCACTTTTGAATGCCTTTTTTTTACCCATCTTTAATTTATTCATTTCACCAGGACTATAATCTTGTTAAATTTCCTTCCAATAATAATCTTTTATCTTTATGATTGAATACGTAGGTGTTGCACATGTTCATTCGCTGTTTTCAGACGGTACAGGTGAAATACCTGAAATAGCTAAGTATGCTGATGAATCAGACCTCGATTTTCTTCTGATTACTGACCACAATACTCTTAGAGGGTTAAAGGAAGGATTTGAAAAATGGTATGGTAAAACATTATGCCTTATCGGATGTGAAATAAACGATAAAGAAAACAAAAATCATTATCTGGCTTTTGGAATTAATGAAACATATTCTACACGCTTGGCTGCAAAAGATTATGTGCGAAAAGTCAAAGACGCTGGTGGTATCGGTTTTCTAGCTCATCCACATGAAAAAAGAAACCATATGAAAGAACATCCGCCGTATCCCTGGGTTGACTGGAGTATAGAGGATTTTGATGGTTTAGAAATATGGAATCATATGTCGGAGTGGATGGAGAATTTAACTGAACAGAATAAATACACTTCGTTTCTTCATCCTTTACGTTCAATTGTTGCCCCGCCTGCTGAAACTCTTAAACTTTGGGATGACCTAAACCTGAATAGGAAAGTGGTTGGATTTGGTGGAGTTGACGCACATGCTCACAAGCAAAATCTCTTCGGTTTTTTTGAAGTAGAAATTTTTCCTTACAAAGTACTATTCAAATCTATTCATAACCATGTATTTCTGCCCTCCACACTTGTAAAAGGCAGCGGTAAGCAGAAACTGGCAAAGTCTAAGACAGCAATTTATGAAGCGCTTGCTTATGGAAGATCCTTCGTGGCAAATGATTATCATGCAAATTCAAAAGGATTTCAGTTTTTTGCAAAATCGGGTAAAAAGAAATTCTATATGGGAGATACTGTTGATTTTTCTGAAAAGGTAACTTTATACGTAACTTTACCGGTTCAAAATGCAGAAATAAAAATCATCCGTAATGGTAAAGAAATCGCCGTGTTTAACTCCGACAAAGCGGTGCTGGAAGTAAAAAAGGCTGGAGTTTACAGGGTAGAGGTTTACTATTTCAATAAAGCCTGGATATATTCAAATCATATCAGAATCGGCATTTAAAGCGCCCATAGTTCAACTGGATAGAACGTTGGATTCCGGTTCCAAAGGTTGGAGGTTCAAGTCCTCCTGGGCGTACAATCTAAATGGCAGATTGTGTATAAAAGTATTATTTTTGCAAGGTTTTTAATTAAATTGTTGTTAACTAAAGGATGAATTAATGCTACAGAAAAAGAAAAAACTTTCTAAGAAAGAAATAAAAGAAGATAAACTTATAAATTTCTATAAAACAGCCGTTGTTTTCTTTGAAAAGTATAAAAACAAAATCTTTACTTATGCCGGTGTGCTGGTTGTGGTTGCAGCGGCAGTATATTTTTATGTTAATCAGAAAGCCGAAACGAATGAAAAGGCTGGATTGGAACTTTCCCGGATAATGACCATTTATGATCAGGGCTCATATTTAGAGGCAATTGAAGGAAAACAGGGCACTAACATCATTGGTCTCAAACGGGTTGTCGAAGAGTTTAGCGGTACAGAGAATGGTGAGACTGCGAAAATTTACCTCGCTAATTGTTATTCTTTCCTCGGTAATTATGATGAAGCATTTAAATATTATGATGATTATAGTGGGAGTATAGATTACTTCAAAGCTGCCGCTCTAGCGGGACAAGCAGGTTATTATGCTAGTGAGGGGGATAATGAAAAAGCTGCGAATTTATTTCTCCAGGCATCAAAAATTTCGAAGATAAATTCTCAAAATCCTGATTACTTGTTGAATGCGGGCATAAATTACTTGAAAGTTGGTGATAAAGAGGAAGCGAAGATACTTTTTGATCAGATTAAAGAAGATTACACTTCTTCATTAGCGAACAAGGAAGTTGATAGATATCTATCTTTGATAAATTAACAATTTTTTATTGATTTATCAGAATTATACTTTTTCTTTATTTAAATTAGTAGTGTCAGAATTCTATTTCCTAACAAAAATTAATTTGCAAATTAAGTCAACAGAATATACTATCAAATAATTTTTATTATGGCAGATACTTCAGATTTCAGAAATGGTTTAATAATAAAATTCAAAAATGACTTATACAGCATTGTAGAATTTCAGCATGTAAAACCCGGTAAGGGAGGAGCATTCGTACGTTCGACTCTTAAAAATTTGAAAACAGGCAGAGTTTTGGAAAACACTTTCAGAGCGGGCGAAAAAGTTGAAACGGTAAGGGTTGAGAGAAGAAAATATCAATATCTCTTTTCAGAAGGTGACTCACTAGTTTGTATGGATAATGAAACTTATGAACAGATTAACATTCAAAAAGATTTATTCAGCGAGGGTGTTAAATTTCTTAAAGAGAGTGAAGAAGTTGAAATCCTTTTCAATGGTTCGGATATAATCTCAGTTGAGATTCCAATATTCATTAATCTTAAAGTTGTTGAAACAGAGCCCGGCTTTAAAGGCGATACTGCTACTGGTGCAGTTAAACCAGCTAAGCTGGAAACAGGGGCTTCAGTAAGCGTTCCCCTTTTCATTAATGAAGGCGATATTCTTAAAGTTGATACCAGAACAGGGGAATATTCAGAAAGAGTTAAATCTTAAATTAGAGGCTACATATGAATCTTGATCTTATAAAAAAGCTTGTAAAAATTGTGGACTCGAGTGGTGTAACTGATCTCGAGATTGAAGAGAACGGTATGAAGATAAAGATTGCAAAGAAGATCAGAAACTCACAAGTAATTACACAAGCGCAAATTCCAGTGGCATCAGCTCAACCTGTAACTCAGCCAGCTGGTGCTGGAGTGGAAGAAACTGCAAAACAGAAAGCAGAGGTTGAATCAACTGCAGCTAACCTGCACGAAATAAGATCACCTATAGTTGGTACTTTTTACAGGGCGCCTGCACCTGATGCTGATTCTTACGTTCAGGTGGGTTCGGTTGTATCACCAGGTAGTGTATTATGTATTGTAGAGGCAATGAAATTAATGAATGAGATTGAATCAGATATTAACGGAAAAATAGTGAAGATTTTAGTTGAGGATGGTAAACCTGTAGAATATAATCAACCGCTTTTTTTAATTGAGCTGGCTTAACCAATTCTAAAACCTGGAAAGATTTTGTTTAACAAGATTTTAATTGCAAATCGCGGGGAAATAGCCCTGCGAATAATCCGCACTTGCAAAGAACTGGGAATAAGTACCGTAGCAGTTTATTCCGAAGCTGATAAAGATTCTTTGCACGTTACCTTTGCCGATGAAGCGGTTTGTATTGGTCCTCCCTTTGGAAAAGACAGCTATCTAAAAATTCCCACAATAATTTCTGCTGCACAAGTTACCGGTGCTGATGCAATTCATCCCGGTTACGGATTTCTTGCTGAGAATGCAAACTTTTCTGAGATTTGTCAGGAATCGAACTTAAAATTTATTGGTCCTTCCCCAGAGATGATTAGGGCAATGGGCGACAAAGCTTTTGCCAAGGACACAATGAAAAAAAACGAGGTGCCTGTTATTCCTGGTAGTGATGGTGTTATAGAAAATTTAGATCAGGCAAAAGAGCTTGCTAAAGAAATTGGTTATCCCGTAATAATAAAAGCCTCAGCCGGAGGTGGTGGCAAAGGGATGCGAATTGTCTGGGAAGAAAGCGAATTCCAAAAAGCGTTTCAAACTGCACGTACAGAAGCCGAAGCAGCTTTTGCTAATGGTGATGTTTATTTAGAAAAGTTTATTGAAAATCCACGGCATATCGAAATTCAGGTGATGGGCGACCAGCACGGAACTGTTTATCACTATGGGGAAAGAGATTGTTCAATCCAGCGAAGACATCAAAAGCTTATTGAAGAATCTCCATCACCTGCTGTTGATGAGGATCTTAGAGCCCGCATGGGAGCTGCTGCCGTTAAAGGTGCTCAATCAGTTAATTATGAAGGAGCCGGCACGATTGAATTTCTACTTGATAAGCATAAGAATTTTTATTTTATGGAAATGAATACCAGGATACAGGTTGAACACCCTGTTACTGAATTGGTTTATGACGTTGATCTTGTAAGACAACAAATATTAGTTGCCGCCGGAGAAAAAATTGAAAACAAGCCAAAAAAGCCCCACGGACATGCAATCGAATTCAGAATTAATGCTGAAGATCCTGAAAATAATTTCAGACCATCGCCTGGAAAAATTACATCACTTCACTTTCCCGGTGGGTTTGGTGTGAGGAATGATTCACATATTTATCAATCTTATTCCATTCCTCCTTATTATGACTCTCTGATTGCTAAGCTTATCGTTTGGGGTAAAAACAGAGATCATGCTATTATGCGTGGTAAGAGAGCACTGGGCGAATTCATCATTGAAGGTATTAAAACAACTATACCATTCCACTTGAAAGTTCTTGAAGACAGCAGATTTAGAAGTGGTATTTTTGATACTAGCTTTCTGGACAAATTTTAAAATTCATTTTATTCAAAAAAATTTACATAAGAGGGAAAAATGAAAATACCGGAAAATGTTAAATACACTAATGACCACGAATGGGTGCGTGTTGAAGGAAATGTTGGTACAATAGGAGTTACAGACTATGCTCAGGGAGAACTTGGCGATGTTGTTTTTGTAGATATTGATACTGATCTAAAAGAAATTTCCATAGGGAATTCATTTGGCACTATTGAGGCAGTAAAAACAGTTAGTGACTTGTTTGCACCTTTCAGCGGAAAAGTTATTGAAATAAATAAAAAACTTACCGATTCGCCAGAAGTGGTGAACTCTGATCCTTATGGCGAAGGTTGGATGATTAAAGCTGAGTTATCAAATCCTTCTGATCTCAACGGTCTGCTGGATGCAATTGCATATAAAAGTCTAATCGGTCAATAGTTTGGCTATCGCTTTCAAACAGAATAAATTTCTATTTTAACCCGTGAATAGCGGGTTTTTATTTTTAGCGAAATATTTATTTTTAATTTGATGAAACAGAGAGACTTAATTCTAATTATTGACTTTGGTTCCCAGTACACGCAGCTAATTGCTCGTCGAGTCAGGGAAGTAAAAGTATATTCCGAAATTCATCCGCATACAATCTCTTTTGAAGTTGTTAAAGAGCTAAATCCAAAAGGCATAATTCTGTCAGGCGGACCAATGAGTGTGTATGACGATTATGCACCCACTCTCGATCCACAAATATTTAATCTTAAAGTACCGTTTTTAGGTCTCTGTTATGGTCTTCAGCTAATCTGTAAAAATTTTGGCGGTACAGTTGAACCTGCCACCAATCGTGAGTATGGTAAGTCAATTTTAAGAATCAGGGATAATACAGATATACTTCGTGGGGTAGAAGACGCTTCAATTGTTTGGATGAGCCATGGTGACTATTTAACGGAATTGCCGAAGGGATTCAAGGTTGTCGGTGAGTCCGATCATTCTCCTATTTGTGCTATTTCGAATCAATCAACAAGATTTTATGGATTGCAATTTCATCCCGAAGTTGCTCATACTGAAGAGGGTGAAACAATAATTAAGAACTTCCTGTTTGATATATGTAAATGCAAAGGAGATTGGACGTCACAAAATTTCATAGATGAGAAGCTTGAAAAAATTAAAACGACAATAGGAAACTCGAAAGCTATTTGTGCTCTTAGCGGCGGTGTGGATTCAACAGTTGCCGCAGTGCTTGTTAAAAAAGCTATTGCAGATAGTTTAATTTGCATCCATATTGATAATGGACTGATGCGAAAAAATGAGAGTGAAAAAATTGGAACATTGTTTAATGAAAAACTGAAGCTTAATCATATTCATGTAGATGCTTCAGATAAATTCCTTAATAATCTTAAAGGTGTTTTTGATCCTGAAAAAAAGAGAAAAATTATTGGCAACACTTTTATTGAAGTGTTTGAAGCAGAAGCAGCAAAAATTAAAGATGCCGAATTTCTTGTTCAGGGAACCCTTTATCCTGATGTAATTGAATCAGTATCGGTAAAAGGAGCTTCTGCTACAATTAAAACTCACCATAACGTTGGGGGACTACCTGAAAAAATGCATCTCAAATTAGTTGAACCATTTCGGGAATTATTCAAAGATGAAGTTAGAAATGTTGGAAGGAGCTTAAATATTCCTCCGGAATTTATTAACCGCCATCCGTTTCCCGGTCCTGGTCTTGGAGTTCGTATTCTGGGAGAAATAACAAAAGAAAAGCTTGATATTTTACGTGAGGCTGATGATATATTTATTACGTCAATTAAGGAAGCAGGCTTATACAATAGCATCTGGCAGGCATTTACAGTTCTCCTTCCCGTCAGCTCTGTAGGTGTGATGGGCGATGCCAGAACCTATGAGTTTGTACTCGCTTTAAGAGCCGTAACTTCAGTTGATGGAATGACTGCAGATTGGTACACTTTTGAACACGATTTTCTTTCATCTGTTTCGGGTAGAATTATTAGTAAGGTTAAAGGTGTTAACAGAGTAGTTTACGATATAAGTTCAAAACCACCGGCAACAATTGAATGGGAGTAGATTTTCTAACTAACTTAATTACACTTAATTAAATGAAAAGATCATTATAAAATTGATTGATGAAAAGACTGCAAAAAAATATTAATTTCATTTTTGTCTTATTTGCACTGATAAGTTTGGCTTTGAACTCGGGATATTCTCAGGGAGTTCGTGCAGATGATATTAATAAACAATTTGATGTTGCAGTAGCTCTTTACGACTCAGGCAATTATGAAGAAGCTCTCACCATTTTTAAGAATATTATTATTGATTTTAAGTACAACCCAAAAACCACAGCATCAGAATTCTTCAAAGCAAAAATTTACTTTGAACTGAAGCAGTTAAGTCAGTTTAAATTCACAGCTGATCAGTTTTTAGAAATTTATCCTAACAGCATTTATGTGGAAGAAGTAAGATTACTTTTAGCAAAATATAATTTAGAAGTTGCTAACTACTACAATGCATTCAGGGAAACTCTGTTCATAATTGAAGGAACAAATTCAACTGCTTATGAGCAAAAGGCAAAAAAAATAGGCGAAGGTATATCTGCTAAATATCTTAACGAAACCCAGCTTGAGAAGCTTAATGCATCGTTTAACAGCTCAAAAGTTAAATCATTTGTTTTGCTGCAAATAGGGAAATGCCTGGTCAGAAAAAGAAATGCTGTTGGTGCAAAAAGTTCTTTTGAAGAATTGATAAATAATTACCCTGAATCTCCTGAGTATGATGAAGCTAAAAAATTAATTGATTACTCATATAATACTGTGCCTGCAACAACTGTAATTGGTGTCATGCTGCCGCTTGAGACCAACTCGTTTGGGGACGACAATAATCAGCCCGCAGCTGAAATTCTTGAAGGAATTAAGTTTGCTGTGAATGAATTTAACAAGCTCAGAAGTGATAAAATTGGATTGCTCATTCGTGATACAAAGAAAGATGTTAATGAGATTAAAAAAATTAAGGAAGAGTTTACTGCACTTAATTCTCTCGTTGCTGTAGTTGGACCCATATTCAGTAATGAAGTGCGTGCTGCGCTTGAAGAATTTGATGACTTTGACATTCCTATCATTTCTCCTACTGCAACAGATGACGATTTAACAAGCCTGAACCACAACTTTTTCCAGGCTAATCCATCATTCTCGGCAAGGGGGAAAGTAATGGCGCAATACATTTTCTATGTAGAAAACAAGCGAACAGTTTCAGTAATGAATTCTATTGATGGATATTCACCAATCCTTGCTGCTTCATTCGCAAACGAATTTGAAAATTTAGGTGGTAAAGTGCTTAGAAAAGAATCTTTCAGGGATAATTATACTGACTTCAGCGAACCAATTTCTAAAATTTTTAGTGATTCACTTGTTATCGAGGGTATTTATATCCCGTTATCCGATAATTCTGTTACACCATACATATTATCTGAGCTAACTCAATATGCTATAAAAATTCCACTGTTTGGTAATCAGGATTGGTTCACAGCAAAAGGATTTGAAACAGCTCCTGAAATAAGCAATAATTTAGTTTTTACAACTGATTACTTTGTTGATTTCAATACTGAGGCATACAAAAATTTTAATGATCAATTTATTTTAATATCCGGAAAAGATGCAAATCGAAATATTCTTTATGGCTATGACGCGGCGAAGTTTGTGTTGACAGCATACAGGAACAGCGAATCAGGCAGAAAAAATCTAGTCGACAAAATGATATCAGGTATGGTAAGCAGTGGATTACATAATAGTATTTCATTTGATGAAAGAAGAGTTAATAAGTTCTTGAATATTGTTCGTTACAGGGATGGTGTGTTTGAGTTAGTAGATAAGTTTCGACTCAGCCAATAATAATATGAAAGCAGAAAAAAAGTTAACAGTTAAAGAACTTCCTCTCGATGATCGGCCGCGGGAAAAATTATTATTGAGAGGTGCTCAAAGTCTTTCAGATGCAGAATTAGTTGCAATTCTTCTCAGGACAGGTAAGAAGGGAAAATCAGTTATTGAGATTGCCAGAGAACTCATTAGCAGGGACGGAAATTTAGCTATGCTTGCTACTAAAACTGTTGACTCTCTTCAAAAAATAAGTGGAATCGGTAAGGATAAAGCCGCAACTCTTGCTGCCGCATTTGAATTAAGCAGAAGAATTTTGTCTCAACCAAAGTGGTTTGCGAACAAAAAAATCACTTCACCACTGGATGTAGCAGAAATTTTCATCCCGATTTTAAGAGATGACAACAAAGAAAAATTTATTGTTGTTTGTCTAAATTCTGCAAATAAGATAATAAAATATGAAATAATTTCTGTGGGTAACCTTAACTCGAGCGTTGTTCATCCAAGAGAGGTTTATAAGGTCGCAATTGATAACTCATCAGCGAGCATAATTTTAATTCATAATCATCCGAGTGGTAATCCTGAACCAAGTAACGAGGATATTAGGATCACGAAAAAAATTGTGGAGACAGGTAAAATAATGGACATACCTGTCTTTGACCATTTGATTATTGCAGGGGAAACATATACAAGTTTTGTTGAAAAAAGGCTTTTTTAAAATAAAAGACCAAATTTCCTTGAATTTTTTAACGGCTTTAGTTATATAAGAGTATTAAATTTTACACTACTTTGTAATTTTGTTTGGTAGTCGAAAGTTTATCTAGAATCTAATCCTAATTAATTTATCAATCATTATTAATCGGAGGTTTCATATGAGCCTACTTAAAAGTTTCAGGACCCCCGTGCTTGCTGCTGTGATGTTTATTAGCATTGCTTTTTTAGCAGGTTGCGGTGGTGTAAGTGATGCTCAGTATGCTGAGCTGAATGCGTTGCGTGACGAAGTTAAGTCACTCGAAGCAGAAGCTAACAGCCTGAGAGATCAAAAATCCCAGCTTGAATCTGAGATTCAGACCATAAATCGTAAATTGGCTGAATGCAACAAGCAAAAGGAAGAAACTAAGGCAAATCTTGAAAAATTGCCTAAGTAACAATTAACAGGAATTTTATAAATAAATGAAAATGGAGAAAAAAATGAAACTTGCAAAATTTTTAGTTGCTTTTGTTTCCCTTTCTTTCCTGTTATCTCTTTCTTCCTTTGCACAACAAGAAGAGATGACAACTGAAGAATGGGAAGCTGAAATGACCCGGCTCACCGGGAATAAACAAGCTTTGATGTCTGAGATTGAAACCTTAACTGCGGACATCGAAAACCTTACAACAGTTAGAAATGGTCTTCAGGATCCTGAAGAATGTATAGACGAACTTTATGCACTCGTTGGTGCAACCAGAAGTGACGTTGACAATTTCAGAAAAGCAGTCAATGAACTTGATGGTAAAATCAAAAGAAAAGAAAGTCCTAAGGCTGACAGACAAGCTGATCTTAATGCATTAAAGATGAATAAAATAAGTGCATTACCTGAATTTTTTGATAAAGTTCATAACAAGATGCAAAAAGCTCTTGATGAATGGATTGATGCTCCTCCGGTAATATCTTACAAGGTAGTTAAGGGTGATCATCTATGGGGTATTGCTCGAAAGAAAGAGCACTATGGAAACGGCTTTGCTTGGCCTGTAATTTATCAAGCAAACAGAGATAAAATTAAGAATCCTGATTTAATCTATCCTAATCAGGAATTCGCTATACCGCCGCTTACTCAGGAAGAAAAAGCTAAATATGAGAAGCTAAGATCAAATTACAAACCAGCTCCGGTGCAGTAAAATAATTTTAACTTGTTTAAATTAATTTATTTTGAAAGAACCCTTGTCCTTTTTCGGGATAAGGGTTTTTTCATTTAATCGATTTTATGACCGCTGTTGAAAAGAAAATAGTAATTGAAAATGTGAATATGCAGGATCTTCTTGGATTCAATGATTCAAATCTGAGAATTCTTGAGGACAGATTTAATACTTCTATAACTGTAAGAGGTGATTACGTTTTTCTTAAGGGTGTTTCTGAAGAGGTTGAATTGATCGAAAAGATTCTTAAAGAAATGGCGTACGTTCTAAATACCAGTGGAAGGTTAGGTACTACTGATGTAAATACTATTCTTGAGCTAACTATTGAAGGAAAGGAAATCGTTGAAGAAGAAGAACTTGACACGATTGTTCTTTATACAAAAAAGGATGTAATTAAAGCCAGAACTCCTGGACAAATTAATTATATAAATCTTGCACGGAAAAATGATATCTGTTTTGCAATCGGACCTGCCGGAACAGGTAAGACTTACCTTGCTGTTGCTATTGCTGTTTCAGCTCTAAAGAGAGGATTGGTGAAAAAATTAATTTTAGCCAGACCTGCTGTGGAAGCTGGCGAAAGTCTTGGATTCTTACCCGGGGATTTTCGTGAAAAGATCGATCCATACCTTCGCCCTTTGTATGATGCACTAGATGATATGATCCCGTCAGAAAAGTTAAAAAGCTACATTGAGAAAAGAGTTATTGAAATTGTTCCACTCGCTTATATGCGCGGCAGAACTCTGAACAACGCATATGTAATTCTTGATGAAGCCCAGAATTCCACAACTATGCAGATGAAAATGTTTTTAACCAGACTTGGAGGCAACTCAAAATCAATTATCACCGGGGATATAACACAGATTGATCTTCCTGCTAAACAGGTCAGTGGTTTGGTTCAGGCGAGAGAAATATTATCTAAAGTTGAAGGTGTTGCGTTTGTTTATTTTGATAAAGGCGATGTTGTAAGGCACAAGCTGGTAAAAGATATTATAGATGCTTATGAAAAGTTCAACAATAACAAGAACGGGAATTCCTAAACTAACTTTTTACTCTCCTCCCAGTAATAATCCATCTCTTTAAGATTTGAATCCGATATCTTTTTACCAATCGCTTTTATTTTTTCTTCAACGTAACCAAACCTCCTTATAAATTTTGAATTCGTTCTTCTTAGAGCATTTTCAGGATTGATGCCCAAAAATCTTGCATAATTTACTAATGCAAAAAACACATCCCCGATTTCATTTTCTAATTGGTTAAAAAGGTCTTCATCACTTTTAGCGTCGTTAGACTGAAGTTTAACTTTTTCAATCTCGTGCATTTCCTCAATTTCTTCAATTACTTTTTTCCAGACATCTTCTTTCTTTTCCCAATCAAATCCTACTTTTGATGCTTTATCCTGAAGTCTGTGCGCTCTTTGAAGTGCAGGCAGCATTTCCGGTACACCCTCAAGAACAGAATTCCTTCCTTCATCAAGTTTAATTTCCTCCCAATTCTTTATTACTTCTGTTGAACCTGAAACTTTTACATTACCGAAAACATGCGGATGTCTTCGTATTAATTTACTTTGAATGCCGTCGATTACATCATCAATAGTAAATCCATTTGACTCTGAAGCTATAATTGTATGGAATACAACGTGAAGTAATAAATCACCCAGCTCGTTTTTTAGTTCATTTAAATTTTTCTTTTCAATAGCTTCAACCACTTCGTAAGCTTCCTCAATCGTTGCAGCTTTTATTGAATCGTTGGTTTGTTCATGATCCCATGGACATTCGTTCCTCAATCTTTTAACAATCTCTACGAATTCATTAAATTTGTTACCAGTCATAAGATAAATCCTTGTTCAAATAGTAATATTAAATTAGTTAACAGAATTGGATTCAAATTTAATCAAAATAAAATTATCTGAGTAGAAAAAGAGGAAATCATGTTTGAAGAAAAACTTAAACAAATGGGAATTACTATTCCTGAGGCAGTTAAACCACTTGCGGCTTATATTCCAGCATTGCAGGTTGGGAATCTTGTAATGACATCCGGGCAGGTTCCAATATCTGCCGGTGCAGTAAAATATCAGGGAAAAGTTGGAAAAGATTTATCGGAAGAAGAAGGAAAAGAAGCAGCAAAACTCTGTGCTTTAAATTGTCTTAGCGCAATTAAAAGTGTAATCGGTAGTCTCGATAAAATAAAAAGAATAGTAAAGCTAACTGTTTTCGTTAGCAGTGCCGAAGGATTTACTGCTCAGCCAAAAGTTGCTAATGGTGCTTCTGAATTTATAGTTGAAATTTTTGGTGATGCAGGAAAACATGTTCGCAGTGCAGTTGGAGTAAGTGAACTTCCTTTGAATTCTGCTGTTGAAATTGAAATGATAGTTGAAGTAACCAGCTAGTCGAAATTAAAATTTCAACCAGTTTTTTATTATTCGGTTACCAAAAGGAGTCAGTATTGATTCCGGGTGAAACTGTATTCCTTCTAGTGAGTAAACTTTGTGACGTACACCCATAATTTCACCTGATGATGCCTCAGCTGAAATTTCAATATCTTCGGGAATCGTATCTTCCCTTACAATTAATGAATGATAACGCATCGCTTCAAAGTTTTGCGGAATATTTTGGAAGATAGTTTTATTGTCGTGCATAATTTTAGAAGTTTTTCCGTGATAGATATTTTCCGCATTAATAATCTCAGCACCGAATAAATAACAAATTGCCTGCATACCGAGACAAACACCTAGTATCGGTACCGAATTTCCAAATTCCATAATTGCCTCCAGAGTTAATCCTGAATTCTCAGGTCTTCCCGGACCAGGAGAAATTAAAATCTTATCCGGCTGAAAATCTCTAATTGAAGTTATATCTTCGTCATTTCTTAATATTAAAAGTTCATTTTTAGACTTTCCTAACAATTGAACTAAATTGAATGTAAATGAGTCAAAATTATCAATAATTAAAATTTTCAAGCAAATTCCCTGTATTAGTTGGCAAAATTTTTTTAAATAATCATTTTGACCAAAATGTCTCTTGAAACTGAGATTTGGCAATGGGTATATTAGACAGCACAAAATTAAAGGAAAAAGTGTAAATGCAAAGAGAGATGTTAAAGTCTAAAATACACCGGGTTACGGTTACTGAGGCTGAACTTTATTATGAAGGAAGTATAACTGTTGATAAGGATTTGTTAGATGCGGCAAATATTTTACCTTATGAGAAGGTTCAGGTATTGAATTTTAACAACGGCACAAGGCTTGATACTTATGCAATAGAAGGACCTGTTGGAAGCGGAACAATATGCTTAAATGGTCCCGCAGCTAGGTTTGGTTCTGTAGGAGATGAGATTATTATAGTAAGTTATGTTAATATTTCGGATGAAGAAGCCAGGAAATTTAAGCCAAAGGTGGTCCTGGTGGATAAAAAAAATAAAATCACAAAAATTCTATAACAGTTTGTGGAATTAATTAAAGTTGCTTTTTAAGAGTTCTTTATATAAAATTGAGTTAAAATTTCAGGTGATGATGTGAAAAATGTTTTATTCTTGCTTCTTATGATGACTACTACTGGTGCTATTGCCCAGTTCAGAGATACGGGTATTGAGCCGAAGAGTGTGAAGGATGGGATTGTAACTGAAAATTCAAATGCTTTTCTCGGTTTTATCAATTCCGATGATTTCATAATGCGGCATTCATTCAGCCTGAACTATTCATCATTTGCAGGTCAGGGCATGTCGTTAACCAGCTATACCAACAGTATGTTTTACAGATTGATGAGTAATTTGAATGTTCAACTAGACGTAAGTGTAATGTATTCGCCGTACAGCACTCTGGGTGAACAATTTCAGAAAGATATTTCCGGGGTTTATATAAGCAACGCAGCAATTAATTATCATCCCTGGGATAATTTCTCGGTTCATTTACAGTACAGAAGTATGCCATTCGGCTATGGTTACTATCATCCGTTTTATGGGTATGGAAACCCGTTTAACTTCAGTTCCGGAATAAATAGTTTTCAATCAGAATCACCTTTTGAAAACAAGTAAAGAATATTTTAATTCTTAATTAGTGAGGGAAAACAAAATTTCAACCGGCAAAAAGAAAGAAATCCTTTCTAAAAACCTTGTCCTTAATTTGTCGATTCTCATCCTGATTTTCATCAATACTATTTTAGCTTATTCAGTCTTTAAAGAAATTCCATTCATAAAAAATGACAAGGCAGATAATTATCTGGAAGATAGTTCAGCAGCAAAAATTCAGGTAGAAGTACTCAATGGATGTGGAGTAAGCGGCATTGCCGAAAAATTAACTGACTATTTAAGAACTAATAATATTGATGTAGTAAATTTGGGCAACTATCGTTCATTTGAAATTGAAAACAGCATCATCGTCGGCAGAAATGAAAAAATTCATAACGCTGAAATTGTTGCTGCAATTGTCGGTTTGGATAATAGCAGCATTATTCAGCAAATCAATCATGACTATTTGCTAGATGTTACTTTCATTCTCGGAAAAGATTACAGAGATTTAATTCCATTAAAAAAGAGGTAAAATTGAACTCAACAGAATTAGCTCACAATATTTCGGATATTATCTTCACAAAAAAAGGTTTCGATGTCCTGGCAGTAGATTTACGCAAACTTGTTTCTTTTACTGACTACTTTGTGATATGTTCAGCGGATTCAGATACACAGGTTAAGGCAATTGCAGATCAAGTTGATAGGGTACTGTCCGATGAAGGAATTAAATGTTGGCATAAAGAAGGCCTCAAAGCGTTAAGTTGGGTTTTGCTGGATTATGTTGATGTGGTTGTCCATATATTTAAGAAAGATTCAAGAGAGTTTTATAATCTCGAAAAACTTTGGGGCGATGCACCTTCCGAAAAAATGAAAGACCCAGAAGAGAAGGCAGTTGACACACCAAAGTGATTAATTCCTTTTCTGAAGAATAGTTTTTTCCGGTCTTCTTCTTTAATAAGTTTGCATATCAGGTTTTTATTAAAATTATCCCATCAGTTTGAAAAAGTATTTACAAAAAATATTTAAAGAAGGATCAAAGCAATTAGCTTATCTTGGCGAAGTTGAGTTAACATTCGATACTCCGAAAATTGAGACACATGGTGATCTTTCCTCAAACGCAGCAATGATTCTTTCGAAAAAATTAAAAAGAAATCCTCGAGAAATCGCCACCGAGATTCTTTCAAATCTAAATATTGATGAAAGCATCATCAGCAAAACAGAAATTGCCGGACCAGGATTTATCAATTTTTATTTTACGCCTGCTTTTGTTGCAGGTATTGTTAATGAAATTATTACAGGTGGCGATTCATTTGGGAAATCAAAAAAATATTTTGGCAAAAGAGCTAATGTTGAATTCGTTTCAGCCAATCCAACAGGACCACTCACAGTCGGTCATGGAAGAAATGCCGTAATTGGTGATACAATTGCAAATATGCTTGAATGGATTGGTTATAGTGTAGACCGCGAATACTACTTCAATAATGCCGGAAGACAAATGCGTGTACTTGGTGATTCTGTGAAAATCAGATATTTGAATCTTTTGGGTAAAAAGATCGACTTCCCCGAAGATTATTACCAGGGAGAATATATAAATGATATTGCAGGTAAAATTAAAGATGAATTCGGGAATCAATTAATTAATGAACCTGCAGAGGGAAAGTTTAAAGAACTAGCTGAAGCAGAAATTTTTGATGATATAAAGAAGACTCTTACCCGCCTTAGTATAAGTCATGGATTTTTCTTTAACGAAAAGTCACTTTATGATGATGGAAAGATTACTGATCTGCTGATTAAATTTGATAAAGCCGGATTATCATATAAAAAGGATGGGGCTATCTGGCTAAAACTTTCTGAACTAGGGAGTGGGGAGGATAAGGTAATTGTAAAAGCCACAGGAGAGCCAACATATCGCTTACCTGATATTGCATATCACGAAACAAAATTTGAAAGAGACTACGATTTGATTGTCGATCTTTTTGGATCAGATCATGTCGATACTTATCCTGATGTGTTGGCTGGTCTTAGAGCTTTAGGTTACGATGATTCTAAGATTAAAGTTCTCATTCACCAGTTTGTAACTTTTCTTAAAGATGGCGGTGTTGTAAAGATGTCTACTCGAAAAGACGATTTTACACCTTTGGATGAATTAATTGATGAGGTTGGTAGTGATGTTGTAAGATACTTTTTCAATATGAGAACCATCTCCTCTCATATGAATTTTGATATTGATCTCGCAAAAAAACAGAGTGATGAAAATCCGGTTTTTTATCTGCAGTATGCTCATGCAAGAATTTGCTCGATTATTCGAGCAGTTGAATCAGAAAATTTGAAACCTGTTACAGATTATCTTAATTTGCTGATTGAAGAAGAAGAACAGGCACTGCTTAAAACACTTCATAAGTTTGAAGAAGAAGTTTTATACAGTGCAGAAAATTATGAACCACAAAAAATATGTGCTTACCTTGAAGATCTTGCTGCTGCATTTCACAAGTTTTATACTTTCAGAAGAATTTTAGGAAGTGAAAAAAATATAGCAGAAGCACGATTAGCTTTAGCAGTTGCAACAAAAACAGTAATTAAAAACGGACTAACTATTCTTGGCGTTTCTGCACCAGAGAAGATGTAAAAGCTCGATAGGTTCAGTGATATAATGTCTGTACTCTATTTAGAGATGATATAATGAGTATTTTTATTCTGCAAAACGTAAAAGAATTATATCAGCAGCAATGTTCCGATACTCATTAATTTAAAATAACCAAACAGCAAAAAATTTAGTTTATAAAATACTCTATGCGTGATAAACTACGGAAATATTTTGGCTATACTGATTTTCACCCTCTACAAGAAGAAATTATTAATGATGTTCTCAACCATCACGATGTATTAGTCTTGATGCCAACTGGTGGTGGCAAATCGCTGTGTTATCAACTACCCGCCGTAGTGAATGATGGCTTAACTGTAGTCATTTCTCCCTTAATATCGCTTATGAAAGACCAAGTTGATGATTTGCAGTCAATAGGCATCCCTGCTGCTTCTATAAACAGTACTTTGGATTATAATAGAGTCGCAGAGATAAAATCGCAACTAATGAAAAAGGATATTAAACTTCTTTATGTGGCACCGGAAAGAATTATGATTCCAGATTTCTTTGATTTTTTACATCAATTAAATTTAAATTTAATAGCAATAGATGAGGCACATTGCATTTCAGAATGGGGACATGATTTCCGTCCGGAATACCGCAAACTAAACTTGCTAAAAATACATTTTCCTACTGTTCCTTTAATTGCACTCACATCGACGGCAATCGTTCAAGTTCAAAATGATATTATTAATCAATTAAATATGGTTAGTCCAAAAATTTACAGAGCAAGTTTAAATAGAAAAAATTTATTTTATCAAATTAGACCAAAGAAAGAAACCTATAAACATCTATTGCAATATCTAAAAAATCATCCGAGCGATTCTGGAATAATTTATTGTCAAAGTAGAAAATCTGTTGATGCCTTATCCCTTAAACTTCAAAAGGAAGGTATTCGTGCAATGCCCTATCATGCCGGTTTATCGTCTGAAGTTCGAACTGAAAATCAGGGAAAATTTATTAAAGATGATGTGGAAATTATTGTGGCTACAATTGCTTTTGGGATGGGGATTGATAAACTGAATGTTCGCTATGTAGTTCACTGCGATATGCCTAAAAGTATTGAAGGCTATTATCAGGAAACAGGGAGAGCTGGCAGAGACGGCCTCAAGAGCGACTGTATTTTATTTTTCAGTTATGGTGATAAAATCAAACACGAATATTTTATTAAACAGATTGAAAACGAACAATATCGGCAGATTGCTTATAAAAAGATGCGGGATATACTTAGTTTTTGCACAAGCGAAAAATGCCGGAGAAAATATTTATTAAATTATTTCGATGAAAAATATGATGTTCACAACTGTAATATGTGTGATGTATGTGTGCCTCCGGAAAAAGCAGAAGCTGTATCATTACCCAATAGTGAAGTTAAAGCTTTTAAAGACAAAAAATCCTCTGATTTTGAACATTCTGAATTTGACAAAAACTTATTTGAAATATTAAGGAAATTGCGAAAGGAAATTGCAGACAAAGAAAAAATGCCACCATATATTGTGTTCTCGGATGTAGCACTGAAAGAAATGTCAACGAAGCATCCACAAAGCCTTGAAGCTTTCAGAGAAATAAACGGTGTTGGAGAAGTAAAGTTAAAAAAGTATGGCAGTCTGTTTTTAGAAAAAATAATAGATTTTCATAAGATCAATAATATCAAACTAGAATCAGATAATATTAAAAATAAATCTTATTCTGTTGTTGATATACAGAAAAAATTTCCAACCGCTTATAAAAAATGGACAAAAGAGGAAGAACAAAAATTAATCAGTGGATATAATAATGGTAAGACTATTAAAGAACTATCAGAGCTTTTAGGAAGACAGCCTGGAGGGATCAATTCGAGACTAAAAAAATTAAAACTAATCATAGAATAGCATAGTGAGGTAGAAAAGGTTATTATTTACTCAGCAATGGCAACCGAACAAGCATAAACTGAACTAGCTCCAGCTTTATATAACGCAATCCCACATTCAAGTAAAGTAGCACCTGTAGTACAAACATCATCTAAAATTAGAATATTTTTCCCAAGTACTTTTTTCGTGTGCCTGACTTTAAAAGCGTTCGAAACATTCAGAGCCCTCTCGTTCATATTTAATCCCGTTTGAGATACAGTGTATTTGATTCGTTTAATTGCTTTACTGGAATAGGGAATGTTGAGTGATTTGCTTAATCCTTTCGCGAGATAATCAGATTGGTTGTAACCTCTTTCAGCTTTTTTAAGATGATGAATTGGAACAGGAATGATCAAATCAATTTGCCAGTTACGATTTTTATTCCTTCGGCAAGAATTTCACCTAAAAAAATACCTTGCTTAAATTGTTTTTGGTATTTCAATGCGTGAATGACTTTCTGCAAAGTTTTATCCGTTTCAAAAACATATCTTGAATAGAATTCTTTAATGATGTTTGTAGAAGCGAAATTTCTAGCATATTCGTTTTTGAGTCGCTGATCATCTGCAATTAAGATGCTGCTTAGACATTCGGCACACACAGGTTTTTCTTCAACGGATAATTTTTTATTGCACCCAGGGCAAAATCTCGGTAGGAAAAAATCAAAAATGTAGCTTGCTGTAAAATTCATTTTATTAGCTGGTGATTTTTAGTATCCCAAATCAGTTTCTGTGTATTGAAATATCTTAAACATACATTCTTTCAGCTATGCAATCATACAAACGCATGCTCTTTAAGTAGTATTACAACATTCCACTTCGCTTACGGATAAACCATTCAAGTGCAAATAATAATATCGCTATTACAAGCATCCACGTATCAGACCATAAGGTAATTTCTGAAGTAACCATTTTTTCTTTGGAAGAATTTATTCTCAGCTCTCTCAACTTATTCAGAATGGGGGAATAATCATCTGAAAAATAAAATTCCCCACCGGAGTCCTTAGCCATTAAATTTAGCAAAGGATAATTCATAACGGGATTAACCATTTCGATATCTATCTCACCAATATTAAAGCTTCCATTATCTTTCCCTAAAACTCTGTTATCTGTTACAGCTTCAGCTGAAAAGTTGAAGTCTCCTGTTTCATTTATTACAATTGAGCCTTCGTACAATCCCGGACCAACATTCTGCATATCCGTTTCATATTTATTCTTTGCTGAAGAAATATTGATTTTAATTCCTGCATCTGAAATTGGAGTTAATGATTCATCAAAAACTTCACCGCTGAACTCTATTCTTTCACCCTGCGAAAAATTTTTCCTGGATGTGTTTATTTTTACCAGCTTTTGTTCCTCACTTGCTCTTAACCATCGCAAGGAATTAATAATAAAGCTGTCGAATAAATCTAATCCTTTTGGAGCTATCTGCAGTTTCCATTTCCAGATATCCTTTGCCAAAACGGCAATTGATCTTTTACCACTGAAATTTTTTGAAAGAATCAAAGGAGACTTGACAATGTTGTTATTTAATTTGATCTGTACGAGTGTTTTGCTTTCAATTCTCGCACTAAAAACCGCATTCGGTTGTAAAACTGGCGGAAGATTGTTCCAGGCATCGAGAAGGTTTTTATCAGTTTGCTGAAGGATTGGATTGGTGACTTGCTCGGGTGGAATGTATGGCTGTATCTCTCTGAAGCCTGTTAAGTTCTGCATCATTGTAAAAGGAAGATCGTTCCCGATTCTTGAAAGTCTCGCAAGGCTTACACCGGCAGATAAAGTAAGCAAATAAGGAGTTTTTCGCTCTTTAATTTTTGATATCACACGAATCAATAACTCCTCCGGTGTAGCATCAGATGGAAACCCAATCAGAAACAAAACATCCGCACTGTCGAGTATCTGGTAGTTTAATTGATCTAAAAATTTGTCTCTGGATATTTGCACAATTGAATTAACTTCAACGTTTTCTTCTCTTCCAAGTGAATTTTTTATGAATGTCAGATCCGCAGACGGGCTGGTTGCGAGAAGTAAAACCTTTATTTTATTTGAAAGAATATTAACATAAAAAACTTGTTTATTATTTGCACTCGTAAACTCATCTGTTAAGGATGATAATTGAATGCTTAATTTTTTTTCACCGCTGGTTTGAGCCTTGTAATCAAAAGAAATATTCTGAATCCCGGCATTGCTAAGTATAACCGTCTGCTTCGAAAAGAATTTATTATCCTCAAATAAAGTTGCTGTAACAGATTCTCCTGCAAATCCCTTGTTAGAAATTGTTGCAATAATATTTGTTGGAGTTTCGGCATAAAGAAAATCATTATGTAGAATTTTTTTTAACTCAACATCTTTTCGCTGTGTAGTATCTCCAACCCCGATTGTAAAAACAGGTATGCCAAGGTTGATTGCGTCATAATAAGGATTACTCCCCGACGTTATTACGCCGTCTGTTACTAAAGTTATTGAAGCAATGTTTTTGTCTGAATTTTTAACGTAATTAAATATGTCCTGCAGGTTTGTTGTACCATCCGAAAAATTTATCTTTTCGAGACTATCAACGCCAATATTCCTGACTGAATTTCCGAATTCCAGGAAAGTTATATTGCTCTCAGAGGCATTAGATGAAAAATCATTCAATATTTTTTTGACTGCTTCTATACGGTTGCTTCCATCATCGATGTTCAGAGATCTGGAATTATCAATAAATACTAAGTTGCCTGGCTCAAGTGTAATTTTTTTACTGAGATTTAAAATAGGTTCAAAAAGAATGAGGCATAAAACAATTAAAGCTAAGACTCTTAATGTTATCAGCAATGCTTTTTTATATGGATGGATTTGAGGGATCGTAAAACGGTAGACATAAAAAGAATAGAGAGCAATCAAAAAAAATGAAATAATTAAGTAAGCAGCGGAATAAGCTAGTGATAATTGAATATCTTCGTATCCAAACATTAAAATGTCAACTCTCCCTTAAATACTGTTACTGCTTTTCCGGAAATGGTCAACTCATTGTTGGATGGAGAGAAAGAAACATTAACTCTTCCTTTCCTTTCGATGACATCTCCTTGTTCAAATGTATAGGTATTTCCTTCTGTATTTTGTTCAACTAATCCCAGCTTCCGAAGCACGAGCAGTAATGGTCCGTTTGCAGAACCTGTAACCGGGTCTTCGTCAATTCCGTAAAAGGGTGCGAAGAATCGTAAATGCGCATGATTTTCTTTTTCTATTGTTTGAGTTGTAAACAAAGTAAAAGCATCGAATCCTTTTCGCGCAGAGGATATTTCTAACAATTTCCTGAAGTTTGGTCTGATTTTCATTAAGTCACTCAGTGATGAAACGTGAATGTAAAGATAACCACCATCATCCAGAATAAAAGGGAATTTTTCGGGATTGATAATCTTGTCGCCATTGAGTGCTATAATAATTTCTTCTTTATTTCCTTCAAATATTTTTAATTCAGGAACAGGAAGAGTCAAGGAGTGAATTCCGTTTTGCGTCCTGCATTTTAATATGCCAGAAAGTGTTTTGAAACTTAAATAGGAATTATCTTCGATGATTCCGAATTGTCTCAGGTAATGAATAGAAGCTATAGTAGCGTGACCACATAACTTTACTTCAACGGATGGAGTGAACCATCGCAAATTAAAATCAGCTTCGTCGGATTTGGAAATAAAGGCTGTCTCGGAAACGTTAAACTCTCTTGCGATGAAGTGCATTTCTTCTTTTGTAAGTTCATCTGAATAAACTACACCTGCGAAATTTCCTTTGAATGGCTGATCGGTGAAGGCATCTATCTGACAAACGTTACTTAGTTTTTTCATTGAATTTTTTCTCAATGTCCCAGTTCTTCATTTTTTCGAAAGTGTCGTAATCGGTAAGATCAAAATGGATTGGAGTAACAGAGACAAACTTATTTTTTATTGCAAACTGATCGCTTTCTTTTTCATTTTCAATTTCTACTAATTTTCCTGTAAGCCAGTAATAATCTTTGCCAAATGGATCAGTTCTCTTTTCATAAATATCATCCCACTTGGCTTTACTTTGTTCTGTAACAAGTATACCAGCAATTTCATTTTCAGGAAAATTCGGTACATTAACATTTACAAGTGTTCCCCGCGGAAGCCCATGCTCAATAACTTTTTGTGCTATCATTATTGCAACTTTACCTGCATATTTGAAATCTTTAGCTTCGTGACTGGTTACTGAAATAGCAATTGCCGGCACATCCATTATGGCTGCTTCTCTGGCTGCTGATACGGTACCTGAATAAATTATATTTATTGCAGTATTTGAACCGTGATTAATTCCCGAAATAACCAGGTCAGGTGATTCACCCATAATATTTCTTATTCCCATCTTAACACAATCAGCAGGTGTTCCCTCTACGGCATAACCAAAAAAAGTTCCATTATTATAATATCTGTTAACCCTCAGCGGATATTTCATTGTAATACCGTGTCCGACAGCACTTTGCTCTTCGCTGGGTGCGACAACGGTTACCTCGGCAATCTCTTTCAATGCATTTGCCAATGCAGCGATGCCTGCCGAGTATATTCCGTCATCATTAGTTACTAATATTTTCAATATATTTACCTTAAGTGATGTTTTAAATATAACCGTACTAATATACTATTAAAGTGGTATACTCTCAATTTTACTTTAGTTTCTGATATAAATTTTATGCTCGTCATCAAACCTTTTATTTTCAAACGTTTTCCTGAAATAGTTTGTGGTTTCAGTACGAAGGTAGGTCCAAATGCAAAACCGCCGTATCATTTTAACCTTTCTTACAGTGTTGGCGATGAAAAAGAAATTGTAGAATCTAACAGAAGATTATTTTTTGATGAACTTGGTTTGAACGAGAAAATGGTAAGCTATCAAAAACAGGTTCATGAAGATAAAATCAGTAAGGTTAATTCTTTCGGGAGTTGCGGTGAGAGCGATGCTCTGATTACCACTACTAAAAACCTTGGATTGGCTATCAGCAGTGCTGATTGTCCCGCAATTTTTGTTTACGACCCGATACAAGAAGTAATTGCTGCTGTTCATTCAGGATGGAGAGGAACTGAGAAAAAGATTCTTAGGAAAGCTATTCAAAAATTAAAAAGCGATTTTTATTGCAATCCATCAAATTTAGTTTGTTATGTTGGACCTTCAATCTCTCAAAAAAATTATGAGATTGGCGAAGAAGTTGCAGCGAAATTTGATAGACAATTCGTGATTAAAAATGAAAACAAATTCTATCTTGATCTTATCGGCACTAATTACAAAATGTTAATTGATGAGGGAGTTAAAGAAATAAATATTCAGGTTTCCAGATTATGCAGTTATGAATATGAAACCATTTTGCATTCTTACCGGCGAGAGGGTTTAAATTCAGGCAGAGCACTTGGAGTAATCGCAATGAAAGAAACTGAATGAGCAAATTAGCAATTAAAATTACTCTTGCTTATGCAGCGCTTTGTTTTATCTGGGGGTCAACCTGGATTGCAATACGATATGGACTCGAAGCTTTGACACCAATGTTTTCTGCCGGTTTGCGGTTTTCACTTGCTTCTGTTGTCATTTTTATTTTGATGAAAATAAAAAATATTTCTCTTCAAACCGATAAAGTTTCTGTCCGTCTTTATTTATTAATGGGTTTCTTTTCATTTGTAATTCCGTTTGGATTGGTTTACTGGGCTCAGCAGTTTATACCTTCCGGGATGGCAGCAGTACTGTTTGCTGTTTATCCGTTCTGGGTGGTTATCCTTTCATACATCAGGCTGCCGGGTGAGTTTATTGGTTTCTATAAAATTTTCGGGACATTGCTGGGTTTTGCTGGAATTGTCATAATATTTTCTGATTCATTTGTTGGTGATATTTCAAATTATTTAATTGGAATGTTTGCAGTCGTACTTAGCGGAACCATGCAGGCATGGATCGCTGTTTCGATCAAGAAATTTGGTCATCATTTGCATCCGCTATCGATGAACTTTATCCCGATGGTAATAGCCGGCATATCTATGCTGCTGATTGCTCTCTTTGCAGAGGATCTTACCTCAA
Organism: uncultured Ignavibacteriaceae bacterium; assembly: GCA_963699475.1. Classification (GTDB taxonomy): domain Bacteria; phylum Bacteroidota; class Ignavibacteria; order Ignavibacteriales; family Ignavibacteriaceae; genus IGN2. Next base: position 786,555 of record CAVOUA010000004.1, read on the forward strand.
TTAAAATTAATGAAAATGCAATCCTTTCTATTCTTTACCTTGCTTTATTCGGAAGCATAGTAACTTTCACTTCATTTTACTGGTTAATTAAACGGGTCAATCTGGTTATACTTTCGTTGGTAGCGTTTATTACTCCTATTGTTGCACTGGTTCTCGGGTACTTTTTATATAACGAAGTACTTTCCACAAGGCACTTTATTGGCACAGCACTGGTGCTTACGGGAGTATTCTGGGCAAATCTGGGTAATCTTCTTAAATTAAGAAAAGGTTCAATAATTAAAGCAGAAGTGGAATAAACAAGCAATCAAGATAAACCAGTCAATATTTATCAACATTTATTTAATTTTAACGAAGAGAAAAATTCTATTTGGAAAATGACTAACATAATCAGGATTAAGAACGCAACATTTTACGGTTACCATGGCGTAAGTAGTGAAGAGCAATACGTTGGCGGTCAGTTTGAAGCAGATATCGATATCTATACTGATTTTTCTGAAGCAGCAAAAGGTGATGATTTGAAGAAAACGGTAGATTATTATCAGGTTTATTCTTTCCTTAATCAGTTTACAGTCAAACAAAAATATTATTTGATTGAAGCCCTGGCTGTAGAAATTGCTGATGAGCTATTAAATCGGTTTGACAGAATTATTAAAGTAGCGGTTAGAGTAAGAAAAAATAATCCTCCCCTTGGTGGAGTTGTTGATTGTGTTGAAGCTGAAGTTATTAAAGAAAGAGAAGACTAAATTTTTATAACGGAGCGTTATATTAAAAATATAGCATATATAGGTATCGGTTCTAATGTGGGAGTTCAGATCAATAAAATTGATTTTGCGATTGAACTGATTAATTCAAACCCTTACTGTGAAGTTGAAACAGTTTCTTCAATTTATGAATCCTCTCCCTATGGTGAAGTTGAACAGGGAGAATTTTTCAATGCAGTATTTAAAATCAATACCTACTTTGAGTTAAAAGAATTATTTACTTTTTTAAAGTCGGTTGAGCAGCAAGTTGGAAGAAAGTCCACAACAAAATGGGGACCGCGGGAAATTGATCTCGATCTTTTATTCTTCAATGATATAGTTTATTCTGATGAAGAAATAACAATCCCTCACAAAGATTTACTTAACAGGGATTTTGTTCTCGTGCCTTTGAGTGAAATAGCCCCCGAATTAATTCATCCTTCAGTTAACAAAAAAATATCTGAAATTATTATTTTAACTATGCAAACTTATATTATCAGGAAAATTCCGCATAGGGTTCTTATATAATGAGCCAAAAAGCAGACTCCAAAAACGAGCTTCGTTACATTGCAATTGAAGGTGTAATAGGTGCAGGTAAAACAAGCCTTGCAAAGAAGGTCGGTGAACGCCTGAATGCAAAACTTATTTATGAGCAGTTTGATAATAATCCTTTCCTGGAGAAATTTTATGTTGACAGGAAACGCTTTGCATTTCAAACGCAAATGTTTTTTTTGATAAACAGGTTTAAGCAGCAGCAGGAATTAAATCAGGAGGATTTATTCTCAGAGCATCTTGTTTGCGATTATATTTTTGAAAAGGACAGAATATTTGCGTATATGAATCTCAGTAAAGATGAACTAAATCTTTACGAAAGCATTTATCCTCTGCTTGCCCGGGCATTACGCAAACCGGATCTGGTTATTTTTCTTCAGTCTAGCACTGACAGATTAATTTATAACATCAAAAAGAGAAACAGAAAAATTGAAAGAGCAATTACAAGGAGCTATCTTGAGGAGTTGAGTGAAGCATATAATCATTACTTCTTCAGATATAATTCAACACCTTTGTTAATTGTCAATTCTTCAGAAATTGATTTTGTGAACAGCGATAATGACTTCGATGAATTATTTAAACAGATTTTCAGAGAGGACAGAGGTTTTACAGAATATTTTAACCCTGAAACGAGGAGGATAATTTGATAAAAATAATTCTCTATGGAGCAATTGCAATACTAGTAATTTTTGTATTCAGGTTTTTCAAATTGATGTCGAATTTAAAATCGGCATCAAGACCAAATGTGGATGACATTAAAGACAAGGCGTCTTACCTGAAAAACAAGTATAAGAATGTTGAAGAAGCTGACTATCGAGACATCACATCGTCAGATGAAGAAGGTGACCCAACTGAAAAAGATGATGCCTAAGCAGAATTTTGCATCAAAAATAGTTTACTCTTTATTCAAATTATTTTTTTCTGTTGATGAAAATCCGGAAAAGAAAATAAGTCCTCCCAAAAAAATTCTTATCGTACGGCAGCATAACCAGCTTGGTGACCTGCTTGCAGGGGTTTCCTTGTTCAGAGCTTTAAAAGAAACTTATCCTGAGTCTCATATCTCACTTGTTGTAAGTCCTCTTAATTATCCCGGTATGGTTAAGAATAAATTTCTTGATAGAATTTACATTTTTGATAAAAAGAAATTGTTTAATCCTGTGTATCTGTTTCGCACAATCAAATTTTTCAAGGAAGAGTACGATCTGACGATTGTTCCAGTTGTTGTTTCAATTTCTTTTACAAGCAATTTGCTAGCGAGATTATCTAAATCGAATATCCGTATTGGTGCAAAGTCATTAAATGGAGCGACCAACCATAGTTCATTCTTTTTTGACAGAAGAGTTGACCTTGATTGGCGTAACCATCCCGATTCAAATGTATCGGAAAGAAGTCTGGACATTGTTCGACCTTTCGGAATTAATACAAATAATTACAGATCAGAAATTACTTTTAACGGTGCTGATACTGCGGCTGCTCAAAAATTTGTTGAGGAGTTTGCTGATAGGGGTAAAAAATTATTAATAGGAATGCACGTTGGAGCTGGTAAGCTAGATAATTGCTGGTCATTAGATAAATATGCGGTTCTCGTAAAAAAAATAGAGGGCACCTATCCTGCAAATTTTTACTTGACCGGTGGATGGGCAGAGAAAGAGGAGTTGAATTATCTTACTAAAAATGTTGATATTAACTTTGGAAAGTTTATTAACAAACCGATACCGCACATTGCAGCTTTAATTTCTATGTCTGATCTTTTCATTTCAAACGATACGGGGATTATGCACGTCGCAGGCACTACAGATACGCCGCAAATTACTATTTTTGGACCGACGAATCCGTTTAACTGGGCTCCAATTGGATTGAATAAATATTTCATTCGTAAATCTGAACTTATTGATGATGTTTCTGTAGAGGATGTTTATCATCTATGCGAAATGATTTTACGTAAAAAGGAGATTGAAAAATGAACAAGTGCATTGCAGCCGTAGATATGGGCACAAACTCTTTTCACCTTATAATTGTTCAGGTAAAGAGTGATGGTTCATTTAAAATTATTGACCGGGAGAGGGAAGTGATACGTTTAGGTTCTCATAAAGGAAAAGAATTTACCTGGATATCCGAAGGTGAAATAGAAAAAGCTGTAGATGTGTTAAGAGATTTTGGAAAGATTGCTCAGTTCTACAAAGCTGATATAAGAGCGATTGCTACCAGTGCAATAAGAGAAGCAAAAAACAAAAATGAATTTATTGACCGCGTATATGAAGAAACCGGGATAACGGTTGAAGCCGTTGATGGCAGAACCGAAGCTGAATTGATTTATCTAGGTGTTCAGAATGCACTGGATGTTCAAGATAAAAGAATTTTGTGTTTAGATATCGGCGGTGGCAGCACAGAATTTCTTCTTGGGGAAAATGGAGATTCCGAATTTGCTGAGAGTATTAAAATTGGGGCTGTAAGGCTCAGCAAAATGTTCTTTCCTGATTTTCATCTTACTGTTTCCGGAATAGAAATGTGTAGAGAGTATATTAAAGACAAACTGAACAATAATAACAACTTACACCCAAATCATCAATTTGAAATGGCAATTGGCAGTTCAGGAACCATTGTAGCAGCGGCATCAATTATTTCTTTTAGAAGGAATGGTAAGTTTAAAAAGACAATGAATGGTTTTACTTTCACAGCGGAGGAAATTTTTACGTTAACTCTGATGTGCTTAAATGTGAATCACCAGTTGACAGACTTTTCATTGAAGGAATGGAAATTAAAAGAGCAGATATAATTCCTGCCGGACTTCTAATTCTTATTGAAGTTTTTAATAAATTCAAACTGAAAGAAATGACAGTCTCCGAGAATGCTTTAAGGGAAGGTATTATAATTGATACGATTATGAAAATGAAAGAATTTCAATCATTGTTAGCTTAGTCTGCAAACACTTAATTAAGGTTTTCATTTACCTTTAATAAGAGCCAACCCCTCTTTATATTTGCACATCATTTATATTCATTTCAAATGGAACAACTAAGAAATTTTTGCATAATTGCGCATATAGATCACGGTAAATCCACAATTGCTGACAGGCTTTTAGAGAAAACCGGTGCAGTCACAGAACGAGAAGCAAAAGCTCAGGTTCTAGATGATATGGATCTGGAAAGAGAAAGGGGAATTACGATTAAATCTCACGCTATCCAGATGCATTATAAGGCAAATGATAACCAAAAATATATCCTCAATCTCATTGACACTCCCGGTCACGTTGATTTCAGTTACGAAGTCTCACGCTCACTTGCTGCCTGCGAAGGTGCTTTACTTGTTGTAGATGCAGCACAGGGTGTTGAAGCTCAGACAATAAGTAATTTGTATCTTGCTATCGATGCCGGACTTGAAATAATACCCGTCCTGAATAAAATAGATTTACCAAGCGCAGAGGTTGAAAGAATTTCTCACCAGATAATAGATTTAATCGGATGCAAAGAAGAAGATATTCTAAAAGTAAGTGCAAAAGCAAATATCGGCATTGATATACTTCTCGAGGAAATTGTAAAGAGAGTTCCTCCACCCAAAGGAGATCCAAATGCACCACTTCAGGCTTTAATTTTTGATTCGATATTTGATTCATACCGCGGTGCTGTTGCTTACATCAGAGTCTTCAGTGGGACACTTCGCACAAATGACAAAATAAAGTTCTTTGTTACTGATAAAATTATGGATGCGGAGGAAATTGGTATTCTTGGATTTAAAAAAGTGAAGGTTGACGAACTCTCAGCAGGGAATGTTGGTTATTTAATTTCAGGTATTAAAGACGTCAGGTATACCAAAGTTGGCGATACGGTAACTCATTCCAGAAATGGTGCTGAAAAGCCCTTACCAGGGTACAAAGAAGTTAAACCAATGGTTTATAGTGGATTGTACCCAACTGATTCAGATGATTATGAAGGATTGAGAGATGCTCTTGAAAAATTCAGGTTGAATGATTCAGCACTCGTTTATCAACCCGAGACTTCTGCTGCACTTGGTTTTGGTTTTAGGTGCGGTTTTCTGGGACTTCTTCATATGGAAATTGTTCAGGAAAGATTGCACCGGGAATATGACCAGACAATTATTACAACTCTTCCAAACGTTGAATACTACGTTTATAATAAAAAGGGAATAAAAATAGTTGTAGATAATCCTGCAGAAATGCCTTCAATAGGAGAAATTGAAAGAATAGAGGAGCCATATATTAAAGCTCAAATAGTTACACCGAGCGAGTATGTTGGAAATATTATGAAACTTTCGATGGATAAAAGAGGATCATATAAAAATACGACATATCTTGATCCAACAAGAGCCGACCTTCAATTTGAATTTCCACTTTCAGAAATAATTTTCGATTTTTACGATAAATTGAAATCAACTACACGCGGCTACGCATCTTTTGATTATGAATATATCGGTTACCTTGAAGCTGATCTTGTTAAACTTGATATATTGTTGAACAGTGAGCCGGTGGATGCTCTTTCAATGATTGTGCATCGGGATAAAGCATATGATTGGGGAAGGAAAGTCTGCTCGAAATTAAAAGATCTTATTCCAAGACAAATGTTTGAGGTTTCGATCCAGGCTGCGATTGGTTCGAAAGTAATTTCTAAATCAGTAGTAAAAGCTCTGAGAAAAAATGTGCTTGCAAAATGTTATGGTGGAGACATTACGAGAAAAAGAAAACTACTGGAAAAACAAAAAGAAGGTAAAAAAAGAATGAAACAGGTGGGGAATGTTGAAATTCCACAGGAAGCCTTTTTAGCAGTGTTACAAATAGAAGAATAATCTTATGAGAAAATTTTTTAAGAAGCTTTATAAATTTTTTAAGATTTTATTCCTGGTGGCCTTGATAGCTTTGATAATTAAGGCATTCGCATTTGATGCTTTTCAAATTCCAAGCATATCTATGGAAAATACACTGATGCCAGGAGATTTTATTTTAGCAAACAAGTTCGCATATCATATTTCAACTCCACGTGAGATACCAATTGCTGATATACCCATTCCTCAATACAAATTTTTTGAAGTTGGTAAACCTGAAATTAATGATGTGGTAATATTTGAATTTCCGCGCGGCTTTGAGAATGATTCACTCAGAGGTGGTTCAAAATATGTTAAAAGATTAATTGCTGGTCCGCACGATACACTTAAAATAACAAACGGTAACATTTTTGTTAATGGAAAAACTGTTACAATGCCATCAACATTCAAAACTCTGAAGTACGAAGAAGAAAACAGCTGGGTACGTGATGAAACTATTTATCCTCCGGGTGCAAAATGGAATAGAGTTAGTTATGGCCCAATCGTTATTCCTGCAAAAGGAGATACAATAAAAATTGCACCTGAGAACTTTGAACGTTTTAAATCTGTTATTGTTATGGACCACGGTGAGCGTTCATTACTTTCAGAAGGAACGCTTGTAACATTGGATGGCAGAGCAATATCGGAATATGTGCTTAAACAGGACCATTATTTTGTTATTGGAGACAACTTTAAAGCAAGTATGGATAGCCGTCATTTTGGTTTCATCACTGATCGAATGATAGTTGGAAAAGCAATGTTCATTTACTGGTCTTTTGATTCAAGCAAAGTCGCGCCCGGTCCCCTTGGATTTCTTTCTGCAATAAGAGCAGACAGGATTTTCAAGGGATTAAATTGAGTTTCAGAAAAAAATTTTAGACGTTATGAAGAATTACATCTTCTGGATATTTATTGTTATTACGTCAATAGGTTTGGCTCAAGAAAAGTATTTCATTTACTTTAAAGATAAAGGTGTTGAACCAACAGTTAAACTTGAAAAGAGTAGTCCTGTCTACAATTCAGCACTATCCCTGCTCTCACCAAAAAGTATTGAAAGAAGAATTAAAAATTTAGGTGAAGACAACTTCATTACCTATGAAGATTTGCCTTTAGTGAATGACTATGTTTTTCAATTAGAGCAAAATGGCATTAAAATCGAAAACAAATTGAGATGGTTTAATGCAGTAACATCTTATTTGTTAGAGGAAGAAAAGGACAGGGTAGCAGCTTTTTCATTTGTTGAAAAAATTGAACGGGTAAGAGAATTTGTTTTTAAATCTCCTGAATTGGAAACAGCATCACAGTTATTCAAACAACCTGACAATTTCGCTGATTTTGATTATGGACCATCATTCGACCAACTTCAGCTATCCGATGTGCCTGCAGTTCACTCAAAAGGAATTACCGGAGAAGGTGTAATGCTTGGTCTTCTCGATACAGGATTTAACTGGAAAAATCATGAATCTCTGAAGGATGCAACTGTTGTTGCAGAATATGATTTTGTGTTTAAGGATGAATCAACTGAAAATGATTCGCGAGATATCCCGGCTCAGCACGATCACGGGACTTTGGTTTTCTCAATAGTCGGAGGATTTAAGGAAGGTTCTTTAATTGGTTCTGCCTTTGGTTCGGATTTCATTCTTGCCAAAACTGAGGACATTAGAAGCGAAAAACATATTGAAGAAGATAACTACGCGGCAGCGCTTGAATGGATGGAAAGTTACGGAGTTGATATAACCAGCAGTTCTCTTGGTTACAGTACATTTGATGCTCCAGAATTTTCTTATACCTATGAAGATATGGATGGTATGACAACGATTGTCACAAGAGCCGCTGAATTGGCTTTCAGAAGGGGAGTGGTTACGATTACATCAGCAGGTAATGAGGGCGGAACTTCATGGTATTATATCCTTGCACCAGCGGATGGTAAAAATACTCTCGCAATTGGAGCCGTTGATAATAATAATCAGGTCGCAAGTTTCAGTAGTCGCGGTCCTAGTTATGATGGAAGGATTAAGCCCGATGTAGTTGCAAAAGGTGTAGGTGTTTATGGTGCTAATGCTGAAGATTTTTCTGCATACGTTTCAAGAAGTGGAACGTCTGTAGCTGCCCCTATTGCAAGTGGAGTTGCTGCTTTATTGTTGTCAGCTTATCCACATCTTAAAAACACTCAGGTAAGAACTATTTTATTTGAATCAGCAGATAATAATTCCTCTCCTGATAATGACAGAGGTTATGGATTAATTTCAGCGGTAAAAGCAATTGAATTTCCAAATCTTGATCCATCTGAAGGTACGTTCTTACTTAATAAAATATTCCTAATTAATGATAACATCAATCCTCAAAGCGTAGTAGTTAATTATTCAACGAATGGTACTGACTATTCTCAAAAGCAGATGGGATTTGATGGTAACTTAACGTACACATTTAAACTTCCTTATTTATTTAACGATGAACTGGTAGATTTTTATTTCACTTATGAAGACAATACAGGTGCTTCATTCAGAGATCCTGTTAACAGCAATTACAGATTTTACTACGGTTCACTTGATATAAGTCTTAATACCGAACTGAAAAGAACTTATTCCGATTATATAGTTAGTGAACCTTACCCGAATCCATTTTATCCCTTGCAGAGTACTTTTACTTCCGTTTCCATTAAGTCATCCGGCAACGAAAATTTGACAATTAGAATTATCGATCCGCTGGGACAAGAAGTTGGGCATTTTAATACAATAACAACTGATGGGGAAAACAAATTTGACTGGTTTGGTAAACAAGATAATGGAATATGGCTGGCGAGCGGTGTTTATTATTTTCTGATCGATTTGGATGGTAAGAAATTCAGCAGAAATCTGGTTTTATTAAGATAAATAAAGGTTTTTTGCTTCTAAAAGCACTCATCTTTTCACAAACCTTAGTGGAATTTTACTCCAAACAAATCTGATCTGCGCACTTTAACCAGATTTTTCTTAATTTTCTAAATACCTACTCACTTTTCATTTAAAAACTATGGACAAAATAATACTCAATACACAATTAGAGTACATATCTTCTTTCCGAAAAAAAACTGACTCACTAATCGAAGAAATGGAAACTTATGCACGAGAGCATAATGTGCCGATTCTTTCCTGGCAATCGGCAGAGTTTTTAGAGCAATTGATTCTTATAAAAAATCCAAGAAGAGTTCTTGAACTGGGAACTGCTATTGGATATTCAACGATCAGGATTGCACGTAACCTTAAAGGTAAATCAGTTATCCATTCAATAGAAAAAAGTGACGATAATATTTTGGTCGCAAAAGAGTTTATTGTGAAGTCAGGACTTACAGCTAAAATTAAAGTATTGGAAGGTGATGCGCTAAACGTGATGCCTCAGTTAAAGAAGAAGTACGATATTATTTTTATTGATGCGGATAAAGAAGATTATAAGAGGCTTTTTGATTATTCTCTTGTTCTGCTTCGTAAAGGAGGGATTCTGGTTGTAGATAATTTATTATGGCATGGTTATGCGGCTTCAACCAGGGTGCCATCACAGTACAAAGAGTCGACTCGTCATATTCGAGAATTTAATTCGTTATTTATGAATCAGCCTAATCTTAAAACTTCTATTATTCCGGTTGGTGATGGCCTTGGAGTTGGCGTAAAAATTTAACAAGATTCCAAAGATGTTAATAAATTTGAATGATACAAATTTTCTGGAAGCTGTTGAAGATTTCAGCGGCAGTTTACTCTCAAAAAAAGATGATGTAAACAAATTAATTACAGTGGTGGTTGCCGAAAAAAAAGAAGAAGAGTTTGAAAAGCTAACCTTCACAGCTAAATATATTTGTGGAATGCTACGCGTGGTTAAGAATGCTTCTAATATACCTGAAGTCAGTAGTATAGAGCACGTCAAATCAGATCTAAACGAAAATATGAAAAAAGGAGTAGAACAATTAAAGGAAATAATCGCTTTTGGTGGTGAAAGTGACCGAGATTACTTTAATAAAACATATTTTGCCCTTACACCACAAACCTTCAGCAACCTGACTCAATTATTCTCTGATTTAGAATCAGTAAAGAAGTATTTTAATCACATCAAAAGACAATCCTGAGCTTGTATTTAAGGTTTCTTTAACCAATTCTCAAGTGCCTCCAGTAAATGCTGCATAGCTGTAATTAAAGGCTCGTGTTGCGAAGTTTCAATATCCTGCAGTATTTCATTGTGAATCTGAACATATGCTTTGTTAAGCTGGTTGACGAGATGTCTGCCTCTTCTAGAAAGCATAACTCTCATATTTCTTCTGTCGTCCGGATCAATCTCTCTTATAATGTATTCCTTTTCAACCAGGCCATCAATAATTCTTGTTAATCTGCTCGGGCTGAGATTCATACGTTCTGCAATCGCCTTGTTATTCACACTTTCATCTGTTCCAAATAATCTCAGGCATCTGAATTCTGCCTGGGTTAAATTGTGAACTGTAGCAAGTCGTACTTCCTTTTCCTGACAATTAGCTAAAAGATTGAAAGTTAGGTTTGCAAGATGCTCTGCAGTTTGGTTTGTGCCCATGGTACCCCCATGTTTTGTGTAATTCAAAATATTGTTCTTAACAAATATGAGTAATATTGATATTTGAATCAAGTAACATCAACATTTTTTTTTCAGCAATAATTAGTAATTAGAGAGATGTTTTATCTATATTCAAATTCAGGGTGAATTGTAAGAATAATTCTATTTTTACCAGCATCCGCTATCTTTTGTGAAATTGCATCACATTCAGCAGCTTTTAAGAGACAGGATATTTCCAATTTGCCCGGATATTCAGATTCCAATATTATTGACTTATGGTTTGATAAAATTCTATGTATCAAATTAACCTGGTCAAATTCTGATAAAATTGTTGCTCTCTGGTATAGTTGTTTTGTGCTAATTTTTGAATCATTTAAGACTTGATATGCTGATTGGTAGTATGCTTTGCCAAGTGGTCCTACTCCAAGCTTAATTCCACCAAAAAATCTTGAAACAATTACAAGTTGATTTGCAAGGTCAAAATGCTCAATTGCATTCAGTATTCGTAAACCTGCAGTTCCACCTGGTTCTCCCGCATCCGAATAACGAACATTGCCACTTACTAACTTGCAAGCATAACAATGATGGGAGGCATCGTAGTATTTCTTTTTAGCTTCTGTGAGAAAGTCCTTGATTGCGTGTTCAGAAGTTACCTGATATACCTGGGCAATAAAGCTTGACTTATTAACCGTGGTAGTTACTTCTTTTGGTTCGTCTATTGTTCTTATTTTTTCGGCTAGTTTCATAACAGAATAGTAGTAAAGTGCACAGCGTTTATAATTGATTATCAGACCATCAATCGCTAATATAACTAATTAAAATTTTACTTGCCTTTACTTGGAAAAAGAATTTATAATAATTAAAGGTGCCAGAGAGCACAATCTAAAGAACATTGATCTTGAGATTCCGCGCGACACGTTTACTGTAATCACGGGACTCTCAGGTTCCGGAAAATCTTCACTTGCTTTTGATACTATTTATGCTGAAGGGCAGCGACGCTATATCGAATCCCTTTCTGCTTACGCCCGTCAATTTCTGGATATGCTCGAAAAACCAAATGTTGACCTGATTGAAGGTTTAAGTCCCGCTATTTCTATTGAGCAAAAATCGACAACTGGTAATCCTCGCTCAACAGTTGGAACAGTTACTGAAATTTACGATTATCTTCGACTTTTATTTGCAAGAGTTGGAATTCCTCACTGCTATAACTGCGGCAAACCTGTAAAGAAACAATCTTCCTCACAAATCATAGATTCAATTCTTACAACATTCAAGAATAAAAAAATATTCGTGCTTTCGCCATTAATCAGAGGAAGAAAAGGACATTACAGAGAGTTATTTGAAGAAATTTTGTCCGATGGATTTTTAAGAGTTAGAGTAGATGGAAAGATTTTTGAAATTACAAAAGGATTCCAGGTAGATCGCTATAAAATCCATAACATTGAAATTGTTGTGGATAGATTTACAGTAAATGAATCAGCCAGATCAAGAACTACTGAATCTGTAGAAGTCGCTTTGAATTATGGTGAAGGCAGTATAATTATTAATGATGGAAAAGAAGATTATGTTTACAGCCGGGAACTTGCCTGCCTGGATTGCGGGATCAGTTATCGTGAGCTGGCACCAAATTCATTTTCATTTAACTCACCATATGGTTCCTGCAAGGATTGTGAAGGACTTGGTGAAAAGAAGGAACTTGACATCAACCTGATCATTCCTGATTGGAATAAATCAATTAACGGAGAAGGCCTTGCGCCTGTTGGTAAACCTAGAAAGATCTGGTTTTTCACCCAGCTTGAAGCCGTAGCCAAGAATTATGGTTTTGATTTTGACACACCTCTAAAAAAATTAACTGAAGCGCAAAAAGAGCTAATCATCAACGGAAGCAGAGAACGAATATCTTTTACTTATACATACGGGGGTGGTAAACCTGTTCAGTATATGCACCGATTCTCCGGTATTATCAAGTATCTAAAACATTATTATGAATCAACTTCATCAAATAGTATAAGAGAATGGGTCGAATCGTACATGAATACAATGCATTGTGCGACCTGCAACGGTGGAAGATTAAGGAAAGAATCTTTAGCGGTGAAGTTTAACAGTAAAAATATTAGCGAGATAACATCTCTTTCTGTCTTAAGAGCGCTTGAATTTTTTAGGGGTATTAAACTCAAGGGTAATGAAGGCTTAATTGCTAAACCTATCCTAAAAGAAGTCAATGAGAGATTGGAATTTCTTCATAATGTCGGATTGGATTATTTGACGCTCGGACGTTCCGCAAGAACTTTGTCCGGTGGTGAATCGCAGAGAATACGACTGGCTACACAAATTGGTACTCAGCTTGCCGGTGTTCTATATGTTCTCGATGAACCATCAATAGGTCTTCATCAAAGTGATAATATAAAGCTTATCAATTCATTAAAGAACCTGCGAGATCTTGGTAATACAATAATTGTGGTTGAACACGACAGGGAGACAATTCAGAGCTCAGATTATATTATTGATCTTGGTCCAGGTGCTGGTGAGCATGGTGGTAAAGTTGTTATGGAAGGTGAAACAAAAAAATTATTAAATTCAGATAACGGTTTTGATTCACTCACACTTTCATACTTAAGAAGCAGAGGTAAGATAAAAATCCCGGAAAACAGAAGAAAAGGGAATGGAAAATTTATAACACTTACCGAAGCGAAGGGAAATAATTTACAGAATATAAATCTTAAAATTCCACTTGGCACTTTGACACTCATTACAGGTGTAAGCGGTTCTGGCAAATCATCTGTACTTAATGAAACGCTGGTAAAAATAATGATGAGTAAACTGTATCACTCTAAATCTGTTCCGCTTCCGTATAGTAAAGTTGAGGGATTGGAAAATATCGACAAGATAATTGAGATTGATCAGTCAGCAATTGGAAGAACTCCACGCTCAAATCCTGCTACTTACACCGGTTTATTTACTCACATTCGTGACTTATTCGCACAGCTTCCTGAAGCTAAAATGAGAGGTTATAAAACAGGAAGGTTCAGCTTTAATGTAGCTGGTGGAAGATGTGAAGAATGCAGCGGAGATGGATTGAAAAAGATTGAGATGAATTTTCTACCTGATGTTTATGTTCACTGCGATTCCTGCAAAGGAAAAAGATATAACCGCGAAACACTCGAAGTTCTCTATAAAACAAAATCAATTGCTGATGTCTTAGAGATGCGCGTTGATGAAGCTCTTGATTTTTTTGAAGACCTTCCCAGGATAAAAAGAAAAATTAAAGCTCTGCACGATGTGGGTTTAGGATATATTACGCTTGGTCAGCAGGCAACAACTCTTTCCGGTGGTGAAGCACAAAGAGTAAAACTAGCAACTGAGCTGAGCAAGGTTAGCACCGGAAAAACTTTTTATGTTTTGGATGAACCTACAACCGGACTTCACTTTGAAGATGTTCGAATTCTTCTCGGTGTTCTGGATAAGCTTGTGGAAAAAGGAAACACAGTTGTTGTCGTTGAGCACAATATGGACGTAATAAAAATGGCTGACTGGATAATTGATCTCGGTCCTGGTGGCGGCGAATTCGGTGGAAAAGTAGTTGCTGAAGGAACACCTGAACAAGTAGTGAGAAAAACTAAAAGTACGACTGGTAAATTTCTTAAATTGGAAATTAGTTAAAAGACACTCAAAAGCTTTAAGGCCATAATCAATATTGCAATAATCAATATCCCCTTTATAAAGCCTTCTCCTTTTTTAACAGACATTTTTGCACCCCACCAGCCTCCTAATGCGTTACCTGCTGCAAGACTTAAGCCTAAAAACCAGTTTACATTATCTGTGGCAATAAAGATAATCAATGCCGGAATTGTGTAGATCAATACAACAAAAACCTTGTGCATATTTACTAAAACAAGATTTAGTTTCATCAGGTATTTTAGTGCAGCCATAATTATAAATCCAACTCCTACCTGAATGAAACCGCCGTAAAACCCTATTCCAAACATGGAAACCGAAGTAGACAAAGATATTTTACTCTTACCTGTTGAGTTGGTTTGTTTTTGAGGAATGAACATTGACAGGATTATTCCTATCATTATTATTCCAAGTATTTTCTGGAAAATTTCATCATCAAGTTTTACAGCAAGTAATGCGCCGGCGATTGCACCCGGAAGAGTAAATAGTGAAAGTATTAAACTAGCTTTTAAATCCTGGTATTTTTCTCTTTTAAATGAATAAACTGCGGAAATATTTTGGACCAAAATTGCAATTCTGTTTGTACCATTTGCAACAGAAGATTCAAGTCCCAGAAAAATTAAAGTCGGGAGCGTTAATGTTGAACCACCGCCAGCCGTTACGTTTAGAAATCCGGCAATTATTCCTACAAAAAAAAGGATGATTACAGATTGAAAACTTAGAATTTCCACAAGTTATTTTAAGGATGCTTATAAAATGTAAATGATATCTTAAAAATACGGTTGAATCTATCTCAACTTCAAACAGAAACAAAATTAAACAATTGTTAAAAATAACTTCTTGAATTATCTTGTTCATTAATAAATTTTATTTTATGAGGTTTAGATAATGAATAAAAATAATGTAATTATTTTATTCCTAATTTTTATGGGTTTAACCAGTGAATTACCTGCTCAGTCTTTTTACGATGACAATCCTTTAATCTCAACTTACTCAATCGTTGCACGAGATCCTGACACTGGTGAAATGGGTGTTGCAGTTCAATCGCATTGGTTTTCTGTTGGTTCAATTGTTTCCTGGGGAGAAGCTGGAGTAGGAGTTGTGGCAACTCAGTCTTTTGTTAATCCTGCGTTTGGTCCAAACGGATTGGAACTGTTAAAGTCAGGAATGTCTGCTGACCAGGTTGTTGATAAACTAATTGCGGAAGATGAAGGACGAGATGTTCGTCAGCTCGCAATAATTGATGTTAATGGAAATGTAAAAAGTTATACTGGTAAAAATTGTATCCCCGGTGCAGGAAATATTGTTGGCGAAAATTATTCAGTTCAGGCAAACCTTATGCTTAATGATAAAGTACCGGCTGCAATGTCAAAAGCCTTCGAAGGATCAAAAGGACCGCTCGCTGAAAGATTGATGGCAGCACTTTTTGCAGCTGAACAAGTCGGCGGAGATATTCGCGGTAAACAATCTGCTGCTATTTTGGTGGTCAAAGGACGATCAACAGGAAAAGTCTGGGAAGACAGATTAATTGATCTAAGAGTAGAAGACGATCCGTATCCTCTTGACAAGCTTGAAAGGTTATTAAAGATTCATCGCGCTTATAATCATATGAACGCAGGAGATCTTGCGGTTGAGCACAGGGATATGGAACTTGCAATGAAAGAATATTCAGCGGCAGAGAAGATGTTCCCGGAGAATGAGGAGATGAAATACTGGCATGCAGTTACTCTGGCAACTAACGGAGACATAGAAGGTTCACTTCCGCTGTTCAAAGCTGTTTTCAAGAAAAATGAAAACTGGAAAATTTTAACTCCCAGGTTAGTTCCTATCGGATTGCTTAACGTGAATAAAGAGCAGCTTCAAAAAATATTATCGCTTGGTGAGTAAAATATGAAATTAAGTTTAATTATATTTTTGCTAATCTTTTCAATCATAATAGCTAGTTGCAAATCAGAAGAAGAAAAGATTGAGCCAACTAAAAAACAAGGAGAAACTTTAGTTCTTCCTCCTAAAACTGAAGAACCTCAGCAGCCAATTCAAAAGCAGAAAAATATTGATCCCAAGGTTGCAGCAGAGATAATTGCAGTAATAAAAGAAAATATCGCAGCAACGCAGGCAGAAGATAAAGAACGTGTGCTGAAAACTCTTCATAAAGATTGTCCTCAGCTTCGCTCAACAATTCAGGGGATGGATTATGTGTTCGCAAATTTTGATATGCAATTTGATCTTGAACAAATTGAAGTGCTGGAAATAACGGGTGAAGATGCTAAAGTGTACTATATGCAAACTTCAAGAGCAGTCCATGGAACAGGATTTGCACCAACCCGCGCAACCGGTATCCATTGGATGAAAAAAGAAAATGGTAAGTGGAAAATCTTTAAGACAGAGTATTTAAGTAACGAGCAAATAATGTAGGTTGTTTTATCAAACCTATTTGTTGAAATTAAAATCATAAATTATTAAAAATCAAATTGACAAGGTGTGTTATGAAGTCATCTAAAATATTAGTTATTATATTTTCATTTTTCCTATCTCTTGTTTTTATTAGTTATAATTTTTTCTCAGATGAATCTTCGGATTCTTTTGAATCAAAACAATTTAAAGAATCAAAATTATATCCATACGAATGGTCATACCTGAAAAAAACTTGGCCTTATCTGGATGCTGATCCAAAAGCTTATATTGATGCTATCGAACAGGCACATAAACTTCAGAGTGAATCTGCTGAGAATAGGGTAAGTAAAGGGCAGAACACTGTTCAGTGGGAATTCATTGGGCCAGTGAACGTTGGCGGAAGAGTTGTGGATCTGGAGTTTAATCCATCAAACCCGGATATTATTTACGCAGGTTTTGCGACAGGCGGTATTTTCAAATCAACTGACATGGGCGTAAGCTGGTTTCCTATTTTTGATGATCAGGCAGTACTAACTGTAGGAGATATTGCAATTGATCCTCAAAACACTGATGTAATTTATGTTGGAACCGGTGAAGCTAATGGCGGGCATAATAATTTCCCTGGTGGAGGTATCTTCAAATCAACTAACGCAGGACAAACCTGGAATTTTTTGGGTCTCGAACAGACTACATCAATCGGAAGAGTACTGGTTCATCCCACGAATTCAAATATAGTTTACCTTGCTGCGGTTGGTTCTTACTTTTCTCCAAATCCTGAAAGAGGAATTTATAAATCCACAGATGCAGGTGCAACTTGGAATCAATCTTTATATATTTCTGATTCGACAGGTGCGATCGATATTATTATGGATCCAACAAATCCCGACAGAATGATGGCTTCAATGTGGGAAAGAGTTAGAAGACCAACCAGCTCTCATCTTTACGGACCTTCCAGCGGAATTTATTGGACAACTGACGGAGGAAACAACTGGCAGTTAATACCATCATCAGCAGGTTTACCAAATTCCAATTCACAAAATGTTGGACGAATTGGTTTAGCAATCAGTCAAAGTAATCCGGATATCGTTTTTGCTCTTTATACTGATGGTTATCAGATAATCAGTCTGTTTAGAACTACAAATTTTGGAATTACGTGGGAGGATGTTGACACGGATAATGAATTGCAGAATGGCGCATCAACATTCAGTTGGTACTTTGGGCAAGTAAGAGTCAATCCGACTAATCCTGACATTGTTTACGTTATGGATGTTGCTTTTATGGGCTCAACAAATGGTGGAAATACCTGGCCAATTATATACGGTTACGGTGGTCCCAGTCAACTTCACGTAGATCACCATACATTAGCTTTTCATCCAACAAATCCCTCTTTTATTATTAATGGAAATGACGGTGGGATAAATATTTCTACTGATGGAGGAGTTGGTTGGTCCGATGCGGCTCAAATTCCTGCAACACAATTTTATGAGATTGGTCTCGATGCAAGTAATTCTCTTGCTGCTTACGGAGGAACGCAGGATAATGGAACAAATAGAACCCAAGATGGCGGGTTGAATAACTGGCAGCACATATATGGTGGAGATGGATTTTACGTCATTGTCGATTATAGTAATCCGAACATCATTTATGCTGAATCACAATTTGGTTCCTTAGGTAAATCAACTAATGGAGGTAATAATTTTAATGGTGCCACTAATGGTATAAATAGTAATGAACCAACTAACTGGAGATACTCCGGTCATTATGGATCCAAATAATAGTAATATTCTTTACTACGGAACAAATTATTTATACAGAACAACTAATAGCGCAGATAATTGGACAAAGATCAGTCCACAATTGACTGATTATAGCGGTGGAAGACTAGGAACTTTGACAACAATGGCAGTCGCACCATCAAACTCAAATGTGATTTATGTTGGAACGGATGATTCACATATTTGGGTTTCTTCAGATAACGGTTCTACATGGAATGAAATTTCTGATGGATTACCAGTTAGATGGGTAACCCGTGTTGCAGTTGACCCAACTGATGAAAATATAGTTTATGCAACATTCAACGGATTGAAGTGGAAAGATCCACAGTCGCACGTTTTTAGAAGTACAGATAAAGGCACAACCTGGAGTGATATAAGTAGTAATTTACCTGATGCACCTGTTAATGCCATTTGCAGTTGATCCTTTTGAGCCAGAAAGGCTATATCTTGGCAATGATGTAGGAATGTATGTTAGCTTTAACTCTGGACAAAGCTGGTGGGTGCTTGGCGAAGGTTTACCAGTTCTCCCGATTGGTGATATAAAGATTCATCCAACCACACGAGAACTTGTTGTGGGAACTTATGGCAGGTCGATGTATAAAATTGATTTGAACTTAGTACCAACGAACATTGAATCATCAGAACCTATTTTATCAGAATTTCAACTTGAACAGAACTACCCGAACCCGTTTAACCCGACAACAAAAATAAAATATACAATTCCATCAAACGTGAAACGGGAAATGTCAAATGTAACGTTAAAAGTGTACGATGTTTTAGGAACTGAGATTGCAACTCTTGTAAACGAAGAAAAGGCAGCAGGAAGTTATGAGGTTGATTTTTATGCTGCAGGATTATCAAGTGGTGTTTACTTTTATAAATTGATGGTGGAGAATTTCAGTGAGAGTAAAAAAATGCTTCTTCTTCAATGAAGCATTATAAGTAAAAATTTTAATTCATAAATAAACTAAAGGAAATCAATGAGTCACGATACTCCTGTAAGAAACTGTCTTAGCTGTAAAAGGTCTGAAAAAGAAATACCTTTGGTTACATTGACGTATTCTTCAAAACCAGCATACATTTGTTCCCATTGTCTTCCATTACTTATACATCATCCGGAACAACTTATCGGTAAACTTCAAGGCGCTGAAAATATTCCTCCCGCAGAACATGATGACTGATTAATTTTAAGTTGCTTCATATGCGCTTTCAATCAAAATAAAATATTTCAGAGTCTTAATCAGCTTAGCTAGTGCTATACTGTATTGCTATTGCCTGTGATGATCACGGAATTGAACCAAGACCACCGGAGTCTTCAGGCTTCAGCGGAACAGTTAGGTTTCTTACTGAATGGCCGGATAGCATTAAGCGGACTTTTATTGTTGTCTTTGAGAATCCACTTCTCACTCCCGCGGATTTTACAATATTAAATCTTAAATTTCTGAGCAGGGAAATTCCCCTTGGTAGCCCTATATATCAGTTCAGCTCACTTGATTCAGCGTATATTCCTGCGACGCCTGGACCATTCCCATCAGGAAATTATGCTTATGTAGCAGTTGTTCAGCAATCCACAGTGGAGTTGTCTCTTGCAAGAGAGGATTGGTTTGTTTCCGGTGTCTATTATACTCCGGGCGATACAAGCAAGCCAGGTACGATGGTAATTCCCGATAGTACTTTTGTAAGAAATATAAATATCTTCGTTGATTTCAATAATCCTCCGCCACAGCCACCGGGTTATAATTGAAAAAGTATTACGAAAATACTTTTTTTTGTATGCGGCACTGGATATCATTTTTTTGTGTAATATACTTTTTCGTCCCCAACTATTTATCCGGACAAACATATAGTATCACAGGCAGAGTAGTTGATTTAAAAGATAAACCTATTCCGGGAGTAAATGTAGTTCTAGCTAACACAAACTTCGGAGCTGCTTCAGATGGAGAAGGTAATTATGAAATAGCGAATCTTCCGCCTGGAACTTATACAATTGAATTCTCCGCAATTGGATATGAAAAGCTCAAAAATGAAAATATAATTGTTCAGAAAGAATCAATCATTCTTAATATAGTCTTAAAAGAGGCAGTAATAGTATCCGAAGAAGTGCTAATCACCGCTGGAAAATATGAACAGAAAAAATCGGATTTACCGATAAGTGCTGAGGTTATTTCCGGCAAAGAATTCGCTGAGAGAAACTTCAGCAATCTGGAAGATGCAATTAGGTATGTACCGGGCGTAACAATGACCGAAGACCAGGTTAGTATAAGAGGCTCAAGCGGTTATAGCCGGGGAACAGGCTCACGAGCTCTGCTGGCTATTGATGGTTTGCCGTTTTATACAGGCGATACAGGTGAAATTGTTTGGGAAATGCTTCCGGTTACAGAAATGCAAAGAATTGAAATAATCAAGGGAGCAGCCAGTTCTCTTTATGGCTCAGCTGCTATCGGTGGAGTGATAAATGCTATAAGCAGGGATATCTCTGATATTCCTACGACAATATTTAATGGGTTTTATGGTTTTTATGAGAGACCTTATTACAGTGAATGGGATTGGTCAGGTGAGCTAAGACCGTTCAACGGTGTAACACTTTCTCACTCGAACAAATTCGGAAAGTTCGGGTTCAATATTTCGTTCACTCGCCTTGAAGAGTCAAGTTATAAACAAGATGATGATTTCAAGAAATATATTGGCTACTTAAAAACTATTTACAACTTCACTCCCGTTTCTTCTCTTACTTTTATTGCAAACACATTTAATAAGCAGGCCGGACAGTTTCTCTACTGGAAGGATTCTCGTAATGCACTTGTTCCTCCAGATCAAAACCTTGGCGATAGAATTGAAACTAATCGTTATCTCTTTGGGCTGATTTATAAAAGTCTTATCAGTGATAAGCTTCTCTTAAATATTAAGACGAGCTACTACCGGAATTATTTTAAGGATAATCAAGCACTTCCGAACGAATCAACTTCAAATCTTTATAGAGGCGAAGTTCAACTCAATTCAAATATAACTGATTTTTTAGTCCTGACAGGAGGTGTGGAAGGAACTTTATCAGAAGTTAAATCAAGTCTATTTGGAAATCCTGATGCGAATTCTATGGGTATATACGCAGTCACGGATATCAATTTTAGCTTTCCACTCATTGCCAGCGTTGGAGTAAGATATGATTACGGCAAGCTTGATTCGTTGGATGGTTCTGGTGCAGTTTCTCCAAAGCTGGGTTTTAATTATAAAATTTTTAATAATTTGATTTTAAGATCATCTTTAGGAAGTGGATTCAGAGCGCCAACACTTTCAGAAGCATTCACGTCAACATCAACTGGCGGGATTACTGTAAAGCCTAATCCGAATATAAAATCTGAATATAATTTAACTTTTGAGATTGGAGTGAATTACATGCCAATCAACTTGCTAAATCTTGATTTAGCTGTTTTTCAGAATGAATACTACGATATGATTGAGCCAGGAATTGATCCGACCGATGGTTTAGTTTTTTTTAGTAATGTCGTGAGAGCCAGGATTCAGGGATTAGAAGCAGGTACAATTTTTTATCTTCTACCAAATGAACTTTCGCTGTCACTTAATTATACATATTTATGGGCAAGAGATCTTGAAACCGGAAATGCTTTAAGATACAGACCGCGTCATGTGTTTTACTCCGGACTCGATTTCAGGAAATGGAATTTTGAATTTGGATTAAACTTCCGCTACACCAGCCAGGTTGAAGAAATCGATGATGAGCTTGTTGATCTTGGAATTGTTGTTGATGGTGATTTGAGGGTACCTGTTTACACAACGGATGTCAGATTAGGTTATAATTTGGTTGCATTCGAAATGCCATTAAATCTATATCTGAATATTAAAAACATTTTCAACTATAATTACGTTGAACTCATTGGCAACCTGAGACAAATACGGAACTATTCTTTCGGTGTCAATTTAATGCTTTAACAATTTTCATAGTCCATTCACTTGCATTTTTCATTCTAAATTTGAAACTTATACCCACGTTAAAATCATTCTAAATGTTATGTGCATATTAATAATTATCGAGGTGGGTAAATGAAAAAAATAATTACTGTTTTTTATTTCCTGTTTTTTACTGTAGCAGCGAATGCTCAACAGGCAAGCGACTATTTTCCTTCACAAACTGGTTTTGAATGGAAGTTCAAAGCGATTCCTCTAGATTCTGTTAGTAATCCTCTAAATGCTCTGGCTTATTACAGAATAGATAAATTTGAATCGACTGCTAATTACAATGGCAAAGCAGCTAATATTGTCCTGACAAAATCCGGACCTCTGCAGACTATTCTTCTTCAGCCATATTTAGACTCTTTATTTTACCATACGGATGGAACAAATGGCTATGAGTATTTCAGCACTGACAATATTCTGCCATTTCTTATTCAGTTAGATTCATCCGGAGTAGCTCCGAATTTTAACTTTGTGGATTTCTTTACTTCTCTTCAGGATTGGTACCCGGTTTATCAGTTTGCTTCAACAGTAAACAATGAATATACACTTAGACAGATTGATACAACAATTTATATCGATCCAGCTAATGTTCCAGTTCGTTTTAGATACTTTGGAATGCGGTTGGACGATCAGAGTATACAAACAGTTCTCGGAAACTTAGATTGTAAGAAGTTTGTACTTAAATGGAATGTTAAAGCCTATAATATATTTGACTTAATTACTTTGAGTGACACTATCTGGATAGCTCCCGACAACTGGATTGTTCAGGATATCATCCCAGGTCAGTACGTTGATATTAGTATACTTCCAATACCACCATTTTCAATTTTGGGTCTTCAAACAAAACTTACTGATCAAATTGTTTCTGTTTCAGATGAAAAATCAATCCCCAATATTTTTACTTTAGGACAAAACTACCCCAATCCTTTTAATCCAGATACAAAAATTAAATTTAATATTCCGTCTGACATTGCGAGTGGAACGAAGCAATCTCAATTTGCTACTCTAAAAGTATTTGATGTATTAGGAAATGAAATCACAACACTTGTCAATGAAGAAAAACCAGCAGGAATATATGAGGTAAATTTTAATGCTGTTGAATTGCCAAGTGGAATTTATTTCTATAAATTGCAAGTAGGTTCTTTTGTTGAAACTAAAAAGATGGTGCTATTGAAGTAACAGCATCACAATTAATAATAACAAATAATGGAGGAGCGATTATGCCAAGACAAATTTCACCTTATCATTCTAAAACAGGAGAAGCATATCATATATATGCAGAATGTACTTCAGGTAAGGCTATTAAAAGAGGAAGAAAAGTAAAGGGAAAAGCTAATAAAAAATTATGCGGAGCCTGTAAAGATATAAGGGCTGGAAAAAGAACTCGTTAAGACCCTATTAAATAGGAGAATCTTATTTTCATTTCCCAAACCCCTGCTTAACAACATTGGTGGGGGTTTTTGTTTTTCGGAAAGCATTCATTTTTTTCTTCTTCGCTCCAGCAGTAAAATAATTTGTTCAAAATCGATTGTCAATTTTAAATTCCTGCGATGGGGAGTACATTTGATAGCCTGAATTAAAATACTTAATTTTATTTAATTGTATTATAATTATTGACTTTTGTGGAGAAGAAGTATGGATGATTTTCAAATTGACCTTATTAACGATGTTGCTGTTATAAAGGTTAATATTCTTACAGCAACACACAGAGATGCGAAACCACTTTGGGAGGAGATAGAGAGTAAGTTAATATTTAACCAAAAAAAAATAATTATTGACCTTTCTTTTTGTAACAATGTAGATTCAACCTTTATTGGAATGATTGTTAAAATATTCAGGAAAGTACAGGAAAAGGATGGCGAAATGAAGATGGTTTACCCCGAAGTGAAAGACGCAGAGGTTTTTAATGTTACCGGTTTACCTAAAATTATAAATTTTTATAATACACTAAAAGAAGCTTTGGATAGCTTCAAATAATTTTTTTACACTTATCAATACTTGCCTACCGATAGAAAAGTAGAGTTGTACTGAAGGATATATGAACAAAAGCGAAAAAAACTGGCAGTAGAAAATTACAAGAAAGCACTAAGTGTGGCTCCTGAAAATTAACAGGTAAGGATAAAAGGTACCTTGGCAAAGTTGGGTGCTGAATAATATTTAGCTAATAATTAAAAGTTTGCAGGGGCGAGTCGTTGACTCGCCCGTTTTATTTTAAAGATATATGTTACGCATATAATTATATTTGCTGTTGAATGATAAAGATTATGATTAATGGCTAAAAATAATTCAAATAAACCTAAACTGGACTTTGCGAAATTACTTACTCCACTTTTATTTCCAATGGTTTTATGGATTGTTCACCTGATGTCGCTACTGTTTAAAGAAGATCTCAGCAAACTTGGCTTGCTGCCCAGAAATTTACCCGGACTTCTCGGCATATTAACTTCACCATTAATTCATGCGGATTTTTCTCATCTGATTTCAAATACAATTCCGCTTATTATTCTTGGCTGGATAATTTTTTACTTCTACCCAAAACTGTCTTATCTGTTGTTTGTGTCTATATATTTTTTTACGGGATTACTGGTTTGGATATTTGCGCGACAAGTTTATCATATCGGTGCCAGTGGAATTGTTTATGGATTTGTAAGCTTTTTATTTTTTAGTGGAATTTTTAGAAGGGATAATACATCAATTGCACTTGCATTAGTGATTACCTTTCTTTATGGTGGATTAGTCTGGGGTATGATCCCCGGCTGGAAAGGAATTTCGTGGGAATCACATCTCTTTGGTGCAATAACAGGATTGATAGCAGCATACTTGTTTAGAAATATTGATCCTCCCCCCAAAAAATATGATTGGGAAGATGAACCGGATGATTTTGATGTAAATGAACTTGAAGTTTCGTACGATCCCGAAAAAAATAAATTTAATAATTTATAATTATAGGATTTAAATGAAGAAAAACATTCCTGAAACCCGGAAATATAGACTTGAGATGAACGACAAAATTCTTAACTCAGGCTTCAGAGATTTTAATAAGTTTTTTGCACTGGACAACAAAGCTTACATTGAAGGTGCGTTGCCAGTAAAGATGAAAGAACTGATGGGTCTTGTTGGATCAATGGTGCTGAGGTGTAACGATTGCATATTTTACCATATTGATCGCTCAATATCTGAAGGTGCTACTAAAGAAGAACTTCACGAAGCATTTAATATTGCTTTGATTGTTGGCGGTTCAATTGTTATTCCGCACCTCCGTTATGCATTCGAAGCTATGGAAGAGATTTTCAAAGAGAAAGAGTAAGTGAATGAAAAAAAGTAACAATCATGGGAAAATTCTTATAATCCCTAAAAAAATTATTACAGCAGATTCGCAAGATAGAATCGTAAAAGATCAAGCCGTTGAAATCATCGGGGACAAAATCTCTTCATTCATTCCGATTAAAGAAATCCAAAAAGATAAATACGATGAAATCATTGATGCAAAAGATCTTACACTCATTCCGGGATTTATTCAGACACACGTCCATCTCAGCCAAACACTTTTCAGAGGATTGGCGGAAGACTTACCCTTACTTGATTGGCTGCGACTAAAAATTTTTCCTTTCGAAAATGCACACAATAAAAATTCACTGAAAGTTACTTCTCAGCTCAGCATTAATGAGCTTTTGCTTGGTGGAACGACTACTATGCTCGATATGGGAACTTTGAGGCATGGTGAAGTTGTTTTTAAAGAAATGATCGATTCGGGAATACGTGGATTTTCAGGTAAATGTTTAATGGATGTAAACGATCTCTATCCTGATTTTAAATCTTCAACTGACGAAGAACTAAAAAATATGCAGAGTCTTGCGCGAATCTTTCATAATTCTGAGAAAGGCAGAATCAAGTACACATTTTCACCAAGGTTTGTACTATCCTGTACTGAAAATCTTCTGAAAGAAACAAAAGAAATTATGAAAGATTTTCCAGGGAGTATTTATCATACTCATTCATCTGAAAGTACTGATGAAATAAATGAAGTCAGAAGAAGATTTCAGAAAGAAAATATTGAATATTTTGACTCAATCAATGTGCTTGACGACCACACCGTGCTTGCGCATTGTGTTCATACTTCAGGTAAAGAAAGAAAGACATTAAAAAATAGAAACACAAGAATTGCTCACTGTCCTTCTGCGAACCTTAAGCTTGGATCTGGTATTGCACCCATTCCTCAGTATTTGAAAGAGGGAATTTCAGTTACGCTTGGTGCTGATGGTGCGCCTTGCAACAACAATCTCAGCATATTCAATGAAATGAAATTAGCTTCATTGATTCAGAAACCAATTCATGGCGCCGAGGTAATGGATTCTAAAACAATTTTCAGAATGGCAACGATTGAAGGTGCAAAAGCTCTACATTTACAGAATGAAGTCGGAAGCATCGAAATTGGAAAGAAAGCAGACTTGGTTTTGATTGATCTTGATTCATATTCCAATTCTTACTCGGATAATGATGATGCAGTCTATTCTGATTTAGTTTTTTCATCAACAGCAGAAAATGTTAAAAGTGTAATGGTTAATGGGAAATTGGTAGTTAAGAATAGAGAGTCATTGGTTTATGATCAAAAGAAACTTTTATCTGAGGGCAGAGAAGAATTACAAATGTTATTGAAAAGGGTGAAATGTTGAGCGAAGTGAAATCTCGCTTTGCGGGAAAGAAAATAATTTTTGCATCAAAAAACGAAGGAAAAGTTAAAGAAGTCCGTCACATCCTGAATGGAATTAATACTGAAATTCTTTCGTTAAATGATTTTGGATTTAAAGATGAAATTCCTGAAACCGCTGATACATTTGAAGGTAATGCTAAAATAAAAGCTGAAGCAATTTATAGTAAATATAAGCTTCCAACAATTGCAGATGATTCAGGAATAGTAGCACTTCAACTTGGAAATGAGCCAGGAGTATATTCAGCACGATATGCCGGTGTAAATGCTACTGATGAACAAAATAACAGCAAACTTTTAGAAAAATTAAAATTATATCCTGAACCGCATAAAGCTAAGTTCGTTTGCGCAGCGGTCTATTATTTTGGTACTGATTTCATTGTTGCAATGGGAGAAATTGCAGGTAGAATAATTAAAGAACCTCGCGGCACTAACGGATTTGGTTATGATCCTTTATTTCTGCCGGATGGTTATGATAAAACAACAGCGGAACTTCCGCCGGAAATTAAAAATAAAATCAGTCACAGGTTCAGAGCTTTCAATAAATTGAAGAAGCATTTGATAGAGTTATAATTGAGAATTTATTTTAAAATATTTTTTGTAGTTTCCCTCTCGCTGATGATTTTTATCGGCTGTGAGGATAATACTCCAACTGATCCACCAGAACAAAATTATCCAGATTATTTTCCCGGAGGAATTGGTTCAACTTTCAAATATTCAGTTACTGAAAAAGATTCCATTGGTAATCTTGTTCAGAGCGGATCAAGAAATATTTTTTATTCCGGGACATACAATTTTAGAGGAAGAGATTACATTACACAGGAAGATTCACTGGACTTCGGCAGTCAAAGTTCTGTGAATACATTTCTGTTTCGAAAAACTGAGACGGCGGTTTTTTATGCGATTGATACCAGCCAGATAGCCTTATTGATTCCTGATACGCTCACGCAGTATGTAACTTTGAGAGATGAAATGCAGTTGCTATTTTATCCTTTAACGAGTGGCAGTACGTGGAGCCTTTACCGCATAACAGCACAGGTTCAACCTGGAATAGAAGTGAAAATTCTGGAAATCATTACAAGCTTTGAAGCAACTGAGCAGTTTGATTTGAACTTAACTTCAGGGACAATAAATGTCGCTGCTCAAAAAGTTAAATATACTGTTGAGCTTTATTCTGAAATTGGTGTTGAGCCTGAAACGTATACAGCCTATATGTGGTATGCTGAAAATATTGGTTTGATCAAATTTGAAGGGAATCAGTTTGTCGTTGATCTTGGTGGCGGTGGAGTTGTTTTCGAACCTTCACCGAATATTCTTACTCAGGAACTAATGGAATACAATATCAAATAATTACTTTTCTGCTATTACTACCTGAACAATCCCAAAAGTAAGTTTATATTTTGCTACTGATTTAAATCCAGCCTCTTTGAGTAAATCAACCAAAGAAATTTTCTCATCAAATTCTTCTACTGAATCTGGTAAGTATTGGTAAGCAGTCTTATTTTTAGAGATGATACCTCCAATGAATGGAAGTATTTTTTTGAAATAAAATTTATATAAGCTTTTGAAAATTTTATTTTGCGGCATCTGAAATTCGATTACGGTGGCTTTGCCGTTTGTTTTCAAAACACGATAGAAGGATTTGAAACCTTCTTTGATGTCATAAAAGTTACGGACTCCAAAAGCAACTGTTATGTTTGTAAAAGAATTATCATTAAATGGCATTTGCTCAGCAGTTGTCTGGATAACTTTTCCAATAATCCAATCCTTCTTTTGTTTAAAGAGGTCAAGCATATTATAAGAAAAATCAGCACCGGTAATTCTTCTCACTCCTTGTTTATATGCTTCAATTGCAACATCGCCGGTACCGCAGGCAATATCTAGTAAAATACTGTCGCTACCGACTTTACTTAATTTAAGTGCTTGTCTTCTCCAGTATTTATCTACTCCAAAACTTAAAAGGTGATTAAGGAAATCATACTTTCCGGCAATCGAATCAAAAATAGTTTTAACTGTTTGTTTCTTCTCCATCTGTCTTACACTTTCATGCATTCATGCTTTCTGAAGTTGAATGTAACCCGTTTGCATGAATGCATGTTTGAATGGCTGCATGGTAAACTTCATTATCGTTCTAATATTTTCCGTATTCAAACTCGGGCTTGCCGATTTTTCTTCGCCACCAGTTAAAAATATATTTACCGGACCAAACAGCAAAAATCATAAACAACAATGCACCAATTAGATCAATTACATAATGATACCAAAGATAAACAGTTGAAAAGATCAGTAAAGTTCCGACAGGAATAAAGAAAAATCTCGATCTGCTTTTAAGGCGGTAGGCAAGATACATCACTATTAGTGTTATCATTGTATGTCCACTCGGAAATATATCACGCTGGACAACTTCAGCTGGATTCAAGGTACCGGCAGGAATTGATTCACCTGAGTTGGTTAATTCACGAAGAAAGTTAGTTAGAAAAAGTCCTGGCAAATCCTGGTTTATCGTTTCAAAATTATGGAGAGTAAATCGCGGTCCGATTCCAGGCCAGATAAAATAACCCAAATAAGATAGATAGAAGCCGTAGATTACAATAAATACTGAATAATCCATTGCAACGTATCTTTTCTTTTTAAGAAGAAATAAACCCAGTAGAATGGGCAGAAGATAAAACATCCCGTAGACTATTTGCAAAATTTCAGTTAAAACAGGATTAGAAATCTGCTGAAGAAAATGTGTCGGATTAGTACCGAACAACCAATGGTCGATTGCAATAAACATTGCATCGTGATCATAAATTCTGAT
The DNA here is from genome assembly GCA_963699475.1 of uncultured Ignavibacteriaceae bacterium. Taxonomy (GTDB): domain Bacteria; phylum Bacteroidota; class Ignavibacteria; order Ignavibacteriales; family Ignavibacteriaceae; genus IGN2. Next base: position 816,540 of record CAVOUA010000004.1, read on the forward strand.
CGGCTTTATCATAAAGTAAAGCTCTTTAAAAGTAATTAGAACTACCGGAACGATATACCAATAGTGAACCGCATTCCAGAATTCGTTATCGTACTTAGTTTCGAGATATGCAAGCAGGAAACTGATAATAATTATAAAGAGATTTACTGCTATCCACATCATCCAGGTTTCAATTTTTTCGTGGTAGATGATATGTAAAACAGAAAGGATGATGTAGAATAAAATTACAACGACATCAAATGCTTTGAGATGTTTTACCAGCTGTTTGAACTTATCCATTAACCAATTTGTACTAGAATACTATCGGGTTTGACTTTGAATATTTAATACGTGCTTTGTTAACATGAAAAAATCATCAACACTTAAATTCTCTGCACGAAGCGAAAGGTCAATACCCGAACTTGAAAAATCAACTTCGTGAAATATACTATTACTGAAGGAATTTTTTAAGGTTTTTCTTCTGTTTCCGAACGCCGCCTTAACAATTGCGATGAATAATTTCTGCTCTTCTTTTGATTCCGCATTTTCTTTGAAATGAATATGGATCAGAGCCGAGAACACTTTCGGCTTCGGGTAGAAAACATTCGGAGAAATTTTGAAACAGAGGTTAGTCTCTGAAAAATACTTGAGAACAACAGCAAGTATTCCATAATCCTTTGTGCCTCTGTCTGAAGTCATTCTTTTAGCTACCTCAAGTTGAACCATAAATACTGCATCTTTAATAAATTCGACATTTTCTATCAGTTTGAAAAGGATTGGAGAAGTGATATTGTAGGGAATGTTCCCAACGATTCGAAGTTTTTTTTCGGTTGAAGCTATTTTTGATAAATCCGAATCCAAAAAATCTTCGTTAATTAATCGAAGCTGGGGAAATTTTGTTTTCAGTCCTTTAGCGAGTTCATTATCAATCTCTACTGCAATCAGATTTTTATTTGATGAAATTAATTTTTGTGTTAATGCACCATAACCGGGACCAATTTCAATTATTATATCATCGGATTGAGGATTTATTTCTCGCAGCAATTTTATTCAGGATGTTTTCATCCTGCAGAAAGTTCTGCCCGAATCGTTTTTTTGGTTTGTTCTGAAATTTCATTAGGTCAAAAATATGAAATTCTAGGTTGTTGAAATTATATGTTTGAGATTCCGATAACAAGTTTCGGAATGACACCGGGAACAATATCAAAATTCCTTTGATAAAAACCCAAAACTCTTTAGTTTTTCAAAAACAAAAAAGGATTATTCCCAAATGCACAAAGATTCAGTAATCAGTATAGATATGGGCGGGACGAAAGTTTTAGGCTGTGTAGTAAATTCTAAGGAGGGAATAATTGCCCGAGTAAAAAAGCCGGTTGACCCACATGCTCCAAGAAAAAAATATGTCTACCAGCTTGCGGACGTAGTTTATGATCTGATTGAAAAGGTTCAAATCGAAAAGAAAAAAATAAAAGCTGTTTGTCTTGGTGTGCCGGGCACCGTTAATCCAAATACAGGTGTTATTGGAATAGCACCAAATCTCGGATTAAAAAATTTTAACATCAAAAAAATGCTCGAAGCTGAAATTCCTTTCCCGGTTTTAATTGAAAACGATGTAAACCTCGGCGCAATTGGAATTAAAGATTTTGGTGTCGGTAAGAAAGCAAACAATATGCTTGCCGTGTTTGTCGGGACAGGTATCGGCGGAGGATTGATATTTGACAGCAAGCTCTACCGGGGCTCAAGCTTTGGAGCAGGAGAAATTGGACATATGCTGGTTGAGAAGAACGGACCAAAATGCGGTTGCGGAAAGAAGGGATGCTTTGAAGCGGTTGCAAGCAGAACTGCTATCGTAAATAAAATTATTAAGGATATTAAATCGGGTAAGCAAAGCAAGCTTTCCAAGCTGGTTAAATCAGGAGAGAGAATAAAAAGCAAGTCACTGGCTTCTGCTGTTAAGTCGAGAGATAGAGTTGTCCAAAGACGAATTAAAGAAGGATGTGATGTAATCGGCGGAGTTCTTGCGAGCATTTCCAATCTTCTTAATCTCGATATGATTGTTCTCGGCGGCGGAATGATTGAAGCGCTGGATTTTTATATGCTTCCTTTAATTAAAAAATCTTTTTCTGAACACGTGATGAATGATTCTGCCAAAGGATTGAAGATTGTTGCTTCAAGCTTGGAGACGATGCAGCTATATTTGGCGGTATTGCACTTGCTGAAGAGTTTTTGGGTGTGAGGGTTTGAATAGTTATTGTTTGTGGATATGATAAAAGACGTCACTATAGTATATCGATACCTTTGAACGGTAGACAATATGTTGTCTGGACAAAGAAAATAATTGTTAGCTGTGGCATACGTTATTAATTTTCTAATAAATATTTTGATCACTCGATTGGGCACAAATATGATAAATAATGGTATTTCCAATGAATAGACTTTATAGATTTCCCGATAGGGATTATATATTTATAGAAGAGAAATTAAAAAAATTAATAGTCCCGTTAGGGACGAAATAGGAAAGAATATGGCTAACACATTTACACAAATCTATATTCAATTTGTATTTGCGGTTCAGAACAGAACCTCGTTAATCCAACCGGAATGGAAAGATGAATTATACAAATACATTACCGGAATTGTTCAGAAGAACGGTCACAAATTAATTGCAATAAATGGAACGGCGAACCACGTGCATATTTTTACAGGATATAAACCTACATCAATTAATCCCAGAGTTAATGCAGGATGTGAAAGGTTCATCATCAAAATGGATAAATGAGAAGAAATTTGTAAGAGGAAAATTTAGTTGGCAGGAAGGTTATGGTGCATTTTCATATTCACATTCGCAAATTGATCAGGTGGTGAGATATATAAATAACCAGGAGAAGCATCATAAAAAGCAAACGTTCAGAGAAGAATATGTTTTGTTGTTGAAGAAATTCAACATTCAATTTGATGAGAAATATATTTTGAAAGATGTTGAATGAATTATATGTCGTCCCGTACGGGACTTTGGTTGGTTTGTGGTTTCAGGTGTTTTTATAAATATTGTTGTCCCTACTGGGACAATAACAAATAAGCTATTATCAATGAAGTGTGAAATAATCCCGTTAGGGATTAGATATTTATAGAAAATATTACGAACGAAAACAATTAAGTCCCGTTAGGGACGATATAGAAAATAAACGTTGATGATTGTCAAAGGTTTGAAAATCGTTGCCAGCAAGCTTGGAGATGATGCAGCTATCTTTCGGCAGGTATTGCACTTGCTGAAGAGTTTTTGGGTGTGAGGGTTTGAGTTTCATTTAACAAAAAAGCAGAACAACCTTTAAATATTTTCATCTGCCGTGATAGATAATTCCATTGTAGTCATCGCAAATGAAAATTTCATTTACCATCACCCCAAACTCCAAATAATGATTGAAATACCAGGCGGAGAATTTCCATTAAAAATATCTATTTCTTTCCAATCAGTACCATTAAAATGATAAGGATAATTATTATAACCTACAGCCCAAATGTCTCTTTTCATTGTCGTAACGAACGAATTAAATAATCCATTTGGTGAGGATGTTGACACAACTAATGACCAACCACCAATATTAATTGCTCCATTTGTAGCAGAGGTTGAGTAAATTCCATTCTCGTTAAATGTAAATGCTTTATCCTTTAATACAACTAAACCGTGTGTACCAAACTTACCGTTAAACAAATTCGTCTGATCAATAAGCTTAAATGAATTTCCTGATAGCTTATAAAGGAAAAGAGAATCAACCCCGATTAAATAATCTGTCAAATAAACATCATCTCCATAGACTGCAATTGATGAAATAACGGAAGTATCTCTAATAAAAAATCTTTCCCATACACCGTACTTATATCGGAAAACATCTTCTGCTGAGGCAATCCAAAAATGATCTTTTCCAACTCCGAAAACATCCCAATAACCATCTGGCATTTTTGACGTATCACCCAATACTTCTGTCCAGATAGCTCCGTTAAAATGCATTACAAAAGGTGCTTCTCTTTCAGGACTGCTAAATCTTGTTCCACCAAATGCCCAAACATCATTTTGTGCAGTTCCCCAAACCCCTCCAACAATTGATGAACCACCGCTAGGATCTGTTATTGGTGTTCCTTCAACTGCTCTTTTCCAAGCTGTTCCGTCATAATGCCATAAACAATTTCTCACATCTGCTGTAAAATGCGAACCCCAAACATCATTCGGAGAACTGCCCCAAATTGATTTTAGTTCTATAAAAGTTGGCAAACCTTCATAATCAATGCTATCAATAGTCCAAGTATAATCTCTTCTACCTGGTTGTGTATTGTTTCCGTTAACCGGATTTTCATCGCAAAATGAACACAACAGTGAAGTTATCAAGGCAGAAAAAAGTAAAAGGTATTTGGTAAACCATCCTAAGCTTTTTGTTACACTTTTGTTTTTAACAATCATATAAACCCTCTCTCAATCTCCTCCAAACTCAAACTCACTTCTTCCCATTCTTTTACTTTTTTATCGAGTGATGATTTTAGCTTCTGGTGTTTCTCATTCAACTCTTTAATCTGATTTGGATTGTTGTATGAATCCGGGTTAATAAGAGTTGCATTTATTTTTTCAAGCTCCTGCTCAAGCTTGTGGATTTCCTTTTCAAGCTTTGATGATCTTTCCTTCAAATCTTTTGTTGCATTGTATCTCTGCTGTCGTTTCTCTGCTTCAATCCGTTTTTGCTCTTTGCGGGAAGTGGTCTCAGTTTGCTGTTCAACTTTCTTTGTTGATACCTGTTCAGTTTCAGCGTTTCGCTTATAAAAATAATACTCAATATCTCCTTCGTAAATTTTTATTTTACCTGCACGGATATCAACTACTCTGTTTGCAATCGGTTTGAGAAATTCCACATCGTGAGAAACAAGTATCAGCGAGCCGGAAAAATTAACCAATGCCTGCTGCAAAACTTTTTTGGATGAGTAATCGAGATGGTTTGTCGGCTCATCGAGAATTATAAAATTGGAAGGGGAGAGTAAAATCTTTGCAAGTGCCAGCCGGCTTTTTTCTCCACCGGAAAGAACTCCGACTTTCTTGAAAACATCATCACCTGTAAAAAGAAAAGCACCGAGCAGAGTTCGCAATTGTCCAATTGATTTTTCAGTACCAACTGAATCGAGTGTTTCAATTAAATCGAATTCTGGATTTAATGAATCAGCAACATCCTGTGAATAATAGGAAATGATGTTGTTATGTCCGTTTATTCTTTCACCTTTGTTAATATCAATTTTGCCTGCGATAATTTTAGCTCAGAGTAGTTTTGCCAGCACCATTCGGACCAACAAATGCAATCTTATCACCACGGTTCACTCTGAAATCAATTCCTTCAAACAGCTTCATTTCACCGAAAGATTTATGAATACCATTCAGCTCAACATTAAAAACTCCGCTTGGAGGTGGATTAGGAAATCTAATATTTACTTTTCCTTCATCATCCGGTATTTCAACCAACTCAATTTTTTCAAGCTGTTTTATTCTACTTTGAACCTGTCGTGCTTTTGTAGATTTATAACGGAATCGTTCAATAAATTTTTGAGTGTCCTTAATTTTTTTCTGCTGATTTTCTCTCTGGTTGATCAGAGTCTGATCTCGTTCTTCTTTGTATTTCAGATAATCATTCAGCTTGCCGTTGTATGGATTAATTTTGCGAAGAAAGATTTCCCAAGTGCGATTTGTAGTGAGATTAACAAAATTCTTATCGTGCGAAACAATTATCATCGAGCCTTTGAAGCTTTGAATATAACCGATCAGCCATTGCAGTGAATCAAGATCGAGATGATTTGTTGGTTCGTCAAACAAAAGCAGATCATTTTGAGCAATGAGAAGCTTTGCCATTGCAATTCGCATTTGCCATCCGCCGGAAAATTCATCTGTAAGTCTTCTGAAATCTTTTTCTGCAAAGCCAAGTCCCGGTAAGAATTTTTTCAATCTTATATTCAGCGCTGTAAGATTCAAGCTCTTCCAAACGCTGATGAACTTCACCAAGCTGGTTTACAAGATCTTCTTTTTCTTCATCACTTAATGATGTTGATTCAAGCTGAGCGATAATTTCTTTTTCTTTTTGCTGAAGGGATTTGATATCGGAAAGGGCGGTGAAGACTTCATCTATTAAAGTCTTACCTTTATGAACTACATGATCCTGCGGAAGATAACCAATTGTAATATTTTTCTGTTTGTAGATCTTTCCGCTTTCAGGTTCAATTTGTCCGACCAGCATTTTTAACAAAGATGATTTACCTGTACCATTCGAACCGACGAGACAAATCTTATCCCCCGAACTGATTTTCAGATTAACATTCTGGAAAAGATTTTCCCCGGTAAATTGAAGTGAAATGTTAGAAAGGTCAATCATAAAAAGAAAATAGATTACTCCCGCAGCACGGCAACTTTGCCGGTAACAACGCTGTTCCCTTCGGTATCAAATGCAACAATTATATAAACGCCTGTGCTGACTAATTCGCCGTTATCATCCTTCCCGTCCCAGTAAGCTGTTCTTCCGCCTGGTGAAGAAAATTCGGTAACCAGCGTACCATCAATTGTGAGGATTTTAATATCAGTATCCCGAATCAATCCATCAATAGTTAATAGAATGTTGCCATTTTTTATTTTGTAAGGATTTGGATAAACAAAAAGTTCATCAAAACTTTCCAGAGGTTTTATGTAAGGAGTTTCGAAAGAAGTTAATCCTTCATCCGTTCCGACATAAACAATTCCTTTGTTCTCATCAATTGCAATACTTCTGATTTGATTCGAAAGCAAAGCACTATTCTCGGCTGTGAATGTAGTAAGCAGCCTTGAACCGTCAGAGTTTACTAAAAGCAGACCTTCATTAGTTCCAACCCATTTCTGATTTAGAGGATCAACTGCGATTACATTAACCGACTGCTGGCGTAAAACAAATATGCTTTTGATATCCAGAGCAGAACTGCCTGAAGTTGGTATCGCACTAGTATTTGTTATAATATTAACTCCAAGACTTGTGCCAACCCAAACATCACCTCTTCTGTCAACTGCAACATCCCGAACATCGTTATTGTTTAATCCATCACTGGTAGATAAATAATCCGATCTGTCATCTGATGGATCTTCATAAGTTTTATTTTCATTTAAATAGAACAAGCCTAACCTGGAAGTATTAGAGCAGCTAAACCACTTAGTATCATAAGGATCAATCACCAGGTTATAATATCCTTCAAGAGCAATATTAGGTGCTGCAGGAATGAGCAAATGATACCATGTAGAATCGGGAGTTCTCATAGAAAGGGTTTTTCGATCAGCCGCCCAATAATTTAAAACCCACAAATTGCCGTGCGAGTCTTTACCAAAACCAGTTATTACTAGAAAGTTTGGATTAGAAGGAATTCCCTGCATTCCCGTATTATCTTTGTTAAAAAGTTTTTTATTCGAACCATTTACTTCAACAAAACCAAAACCCCAGGTTCCTAAATATGCCGTGCTTCCTGTAGTATATGCATGATAAAAGTCGTTGGATGGTAAAGCAGGAGTATTTGAAATATTAAAAATTTCCCAATTATTTCCATCATATGTATAATACCCGACACCTCTGCCATCTTTACCACTTGCAGACCAAAGTCTACTGTTTAAATCAACGCTCATACTTGGAAACTGGTTTACAGGCGGAGCGTTTGGAGACAGGAACCCACCGTTAAGTTGATTGTCGAGATAAAGCACGCCATCAGTGCTGGCACATGCTATTCCGAAATTCTCTTTGTATTCAAGTCTGGAAATGGGAATTGCTGAATCGTACAATACACTTAGAACCTGGTTATAGTATAGATAAATATTGTTTTGTGAGAGAATTATTATGGAGTCTCTGCTGATTTGAAAATCATCAATACTAAGGTTTGATAAATCCGTAATGAAATTATTCCAAACATTATTTGTAAAACGGGAAAAACCTTTGTCCGTGCTTACGATTAATTCCCCCTGATAAATTCCTGCTTTCAGAGTCTTGTTCGAAGGAAGCCCTTCTACAATGGAATAAACGTTCCAGGATTCTGGAGCGGAGAGATTAGTTGCCCCTGATTTTTGGATAGCTATTCCCTGATCAGTGCAAACATAGAATAAGCCAGACTTTAATGTGCTGTTGACTCTGGTGTTAGAAGGAAACGTACCAAATTTGAAAAAGGTATCAAAGAAGAGGAAACTGTTCGCATTAATCAGAGAAACACCAAAGTCGGTGGAAACTATTATTGTGTCACCTGCTGCGGCAAAATCATTTATTCTTTTGTTAATTTGATTTGAGTTGTATATGTCGAGAATAACATCAAGACTGTTTGTGCTTGCGTTATAGATGTCGATTATTCCCTCAACACTTCCGAACCAGGTTCTATCTAAATCATCAACTATTACTGATGTGAGGGAATTACCCTGTAGTCCTTCTGACTTATGAAGTGCAGCAAATTGATTTGTTACAGTAGAATATTGAAATGCACCGCCTGTAGCTGCACTCCAAATTATATCGGAGTTAATCGTTACATCCTGAACATTTTTTAACGCAGTATAATTTTTCCAATTGATGAATTGTTGTGCAGATGCTGTGGAAAGTAATGCTGGTACGATTAACAAAAAAAATAAAAATCTCATTTTCAATTTCCCAATTGTGAGTTAAGTGTAGAAATCTGCTGATCGTACCTCTTAAAGTAATTCTAAAGTTCTTAGTAAAAGTTATAAAAAAAAATCAGGTTTGAAAGTCTAAAAAAATAACTCTGTGTTCATTCAATATTTCTTACAAGTCTTGTCCGCATTGTATCAACTACCTTTGGTGAGGTATAATACTTCCCAAGATTTTCATCATCTTCTCTTTTCCCGCCATGATAATCTGAACCGCCTGATTCAAGCAGGAAGTATTCATTTACAATACCTCTGTAAAACCTTACCTGTTCAGGAGAATGGGAAGGGTGGATGACTTCAATGCCATCTACACCTGCATCAATAAGCTCTTTGATAAGAATTTCTGGCATGTTTCCCGGATGGGCAATAAATGATAAACCGCCTGCATCACTAATAATCTTGAATGCACTTTGGGGTGATAAATGAACTTTGCGTTCGTAAGCTGGTGCGTGGTTTCCTATAAACTTGTAAAATGCTTCGAAGTATGATTTAACCTGTCCTTTTGCAAGTAAAGCCTGAGCTACGTGAGGCCTGCCTATTGCTGAATTTTTAGCGAATACCATAACATCATCCAATGTAATATCTAAACCAAGAATATTCAGCTTCTTAACCATCCTTATTGCACGTTTATATCTTTCTTCCCTGAAAAAATTCAGATAATGTTCCAGCTCTTGATTTTGAGGATCAACAAAATATCCAAGTATGTGAACCTCTGTATCCCTGATATCCGTACTGATTTCAACTCCCGGAATAATCTCAATTCCAAATTTTCTGGCACTTTCCATTGCTTCGCTAATACCATTGGTGCTATCGTGATCTGTAATGCTTAATATTCTTATACCCTGACTATTTGCTTTGGTTAATAATTTTTCGGGAGAGAGAAAACCGTCCGAGTGCCAGGAATGCATATGTAAATCGGTTTTATCTATAGCCATAAGAAAATGTTTTTATGAGCCGTATAATTCTTTAAATTTTTCATATTCAACTATTCTCAACCGGGAGCCTTCAAGCTCAATCAGACCTCTTTTTGCAAAAGCATGCAATGTTCGCGAAATTGTTTCCCTTGAGGTTCCTGCCATATTTGCCAGCTCATGCTGAAAAGGTAATTTTTCAATTTCAACGATTCCGTGTTTAATCATTCCAATGTCATCAGCCAATTGAAGAAGAACAGTTGCAACTTTTCCTTCTGCGTCCTTAAGTGAAAGAGCTTTTATTTTCATTCCCGCAGCTCTCAATCTTTGTGTAAGTTCTTGCAGCAATGCTATGGAAACTTCCGGGTGGTCCTCTAAAAGTTTAAGGAAATCATTTCTTTGAATTATTAAAATTCTGGAATCCTCCATTGCGGTTGCTGTTGCTGATCTTTCTAATCCATCGAGAAGGGACATTTCACCAAAGAAATCAGAAGGATTAAGAATTGATAGAATTACCTCTTTATCATCATCTTCTGAACTTATTCTGGAAATTTTAACCTTACCTGAAATGATTATAAATAAGGCAGAGCCTGCTTCCTTTTCAGATAAGATTATCGATTCTTTTGAAAAATTCTGGACTGATCCAGACATAGATAGCTGTGTAAGAGTGTCATCTTTTAGCTCCGAAAAAATCGGGACACTCTTTAAAAATTCAACTTTTTCCAATCTTTTTAACTAATTTATCTTTTATTGATGACAAGCTAAAATAGGTTTCATAGCTCTGAAAATCAAATAAACATATTTATTTAGATTATATGCTTTTTCGATTAATTGAACGGATTGACTGATTATTCGGCTTCTCAATTGTTACATTATTTTTAATTGATTTTTAACCAGTCCGTCTCTATGTTTGTATCCTTATTTTTGAACAAAAAACGGAGATTTTTACGAAATGGGAATGATGGCTAGAATGAGAAACTTAGCGCCAGTCTTCATTATAACTGTGGGTGCTTTGTTTGTACTTTTTATGGTGATTTCGGATTCAAACGTGCTTGAAGCTTTAGGCGGCAGGACTAACGATGTGGGTTCAGTGGATGGTGTCGATATATCGTATCAGGAATATCAGCAGGCTATCGAAAGACAGAGAGAATCTACAAAGCAGCAAACAGGCAACGATATTCCTGAGGAACAATTTGATCAATTCAGAGATCAGGTATGGGAAACAATTGTGACAGAAAAACTGATTGAACAGGAACTTCAAAGACTGGGTATCACAGTTAGCAATCAGGAAATAAAAGACATAATACTCGGAGACGATCCTCCGGCATTCCTTAAGCAAAACTTCATCGATTCCCTTGGCAGATTTAATCGTGAAATGTATGAGGAGGCAATTTTTAATCCTCAGAATGAACAAATTCTACTTCAGGCCGAAGAAATAGTGAAACAAACCAGGTACAGAGAAAAGCTGCAGAGCTTATTAGAAGCCGGCATTACGGTAAGTGAGGATGAGATTAAAAGAAAATATATTGAGCAGAATACTTATATGGATGCTCAGTTTGCTCTTTTTGCGAAATCATTATTTCCCGATTCAACTTTAAATATTACAGACGTAACTCTCAGAAAATTTTACGATGATAACCCCGATAAGTTTAAAATCAATGCACAGAGAAAACTCAGCTTTGTACTATTCAGAAATGAACCATCTAATGCTGATACTATGATGGTAATTAAGAACTTAGAAAATGTTAAGCGGATGGCAGAAAATGATACTTCAGACTTTAAGTATTTTGTAGATATTTATTCTGAAGCACCTTATTCAGTAGATACGTTAAAGGTTTCTGACCTTTCGAAAGAAGCAATCAGTGAATTAAAAGATGCTGCGAAAGGATCCATCATAGGTCCTGTTCCTTCAAAAATGGGCGGTTATGAAATCTATCATCTCCTAAAGGTTTTTCCTTCCTCTGAAAGATTTGTTAGAACTTCACATATTTTAGTTTCACAAATGGGTGATGATGCTGCAAACCTTGCAGAGGCTAATCGCATTTATCAGGAGTTAAAAGATGGAGCTGACTTTGCTCAAACAGCTCAAAAATATTCCAAAGACCCTGGTTCTGCTAAAAATGGAGGAGACCTCGGGTGGTTTGGCAGAGGTATGATGGTTAAGGAATTTGATGAAGCATGTTTCAACGGAAAGGTAGGAGAGATTCAAAAACCGGTTAAAACATCTTTTGGTTATCATATTATTCTTGTTACCGATCAATCTAATAGTAAGTATGTTGTTGAAAGAATTAATAATTCTGTGCAGGAATCAGCTACTACGCGTGATGCAAAATTCACAGCTGCAGGTGACTTTGCATATCTTGCGCAAAAAAACGGATTTGAGAAAGAAGCTGAACTGATGGGCTATAATATCCAGGAAAGTGGAAATTTTACTTTGAAGAGCGTTTCAATACCTGGACTTGGAGCCAATAAAAGGTTAATTGTCTTTGCTTTTGAAAACGGTCTTAATTCAGTTAGCGAAGCTCATAAATTACCTACCGGTTATGTTGTTGCAAAAATATCTGAGGTTATTACTGATGGAATTGAAAAATTTGAAGATATTCAGCCAAAAATAAGACAGCTTTTTGTTGACGAAAAGCAATATGAAAAAGTCCTTGAACTTGCACATGAGGTGATGAAAAAAGCTGGCAACGATTTGAATAAAGTCAACCAGATTGATTCAAGAATACAGGTTGGAACAACTGGCAGATTTAATTTGACCACTTCCATTCCAAATATTGGGAAAGATAATGCTTTTCACTTTAACGCACTATCACTGAAACAAGGCGAACTTTCTGAACCATTCAAGGCCGTGCGGGGATACTATGTTATTAAACTTACTGAAAAGACACAATTCGATTCTACTGCTTTTCAGGCACAGGAAGGGATAATCAGGAATAATTTAATTCAGGAAAAGAAAACAGCTTCATTGAATGCATGGTTGAGTGAGATTAAAGAACAAGCGAATATTGTTGATAATAGGTATAAGTTCTACGGCTATTAAAATTATCATTAATTTTCAACCCCCAATTCATAATCTTAAGGTATGAATCGGGGGTTTTCTTTTTTAAAGAAATTTAGACAAGTTCGGGCAGTAGTATTTAGTATAGACAAAATGTGCAATTTAAATTTCATTTCATTAATACTCGTTTTTTTACCCTCATTAGCTTTTGCACAATTCAGTGAGGGAAAATTTGGTATAGCGGTGAATGCTGTCTATACTACTTCTGCAGAGATATTTTTAAACCCTAATTCTTCAAACTCAGAAGTCAGAAATAAATCATTTACCCTGGAGAACATTTGGAACCCGGGAATAGATATAAGATACAGGTTTACCAATGAATTTATTCTCGGCTTGAATGTTGAATACATTAAAAAGACTGCTAATGCTCCTCACCTTACTGCCCCCATTGGTAATCAGTTTTATGTCTTCGAAGTTGAAGATGGGTTCAGTGTAATTCCTATCGAGCTTACTGCTTACTATTACTTTCCATTCTCTACTGAGGATTTTAAATTTTTGATGGGGGGAGGTCTAGGCTATTATAACGGAGAATTTATAAGAAAGTTCGCGGACGTAGAACTCGAAATAATCCAAAGAAAATTTGCACTTGGATTACATGTCACTGCTTCAATGGATTATATAATTTTTGAATTTCTTTCTGCACGATTTGAAATGAAGTTTAGAAATCCTCAGTATACTGTAACCAGTGAATATTCAAAAACCAAGCTGATATATCAGGGAAACGAAGTAGATCTTCTTGAAAATGCTTTTGATACCAAAGTTGATATCGATGGGTTAACGTTTGTTTTCGGGCTGGTTCTAAACATCTGAATAATACTATTCTGATTTCTCTTTCCTTTAATATTCAATTAATAAAACATATTTTTGATATACACGCTTATGAAGAAAAATATCTATTATCTTACAGGATTTATGGCATCTGGAAAAAGTACAATAGGTCCTATCTTGGCAAATACCCTCGGCTGGAGTTTTTACGATCTTGATAAAGAAGTTGAAAAACAGGAAGGAAGGAAGATAGTTGAATTGTATGAGCAAAAGGGGGAGGAGTATTTCAGGACAACTGAAACAGCTTTGTTGAAAAAACTATCTGAGGATGATGAAGTAATAATCTCCCTCGGCGGGGGTGCGATTGCTTCGGATGTAAACTTCAAGATTATCAAATCAGCCGGTAAAATTATTTATCTGAAATCATCACCTGAAATGGCATACAAGCGTTTAAGATTTAAAAGGGATCGGCCTGCATTTGTATTTGAAGGTGAAGAAGTTCCTTCAAAGGATGAATTCCTTCAAAGGATTAATAAACTTTTGGATTCAAGAAAAAAATACTATGAGCAAGCCGATTTTGTTATTGATACTGATAATCAAAAAGTAGGAAAAACAGTAGATATTTTAGCAAAATTCATTACCAGCGATTCGATGAAAGGTTAACCAAACAATTTGCAGAAAGTTAAAGTTAATACTGCCTTGAATAATTATCCGGTTTTAATCGGAGATGATATTTTTGAAGCGTTACCCAAATTGATAGGGAAGTATAGTCTTCCTAAACGCGCATTTATTCTGCTTGATAAAAATGTTGAACGAATTTACGGTTCACGTATTAGGAAGTTGGTAAATACATTTGCAGTCAAGAAACATTTTTTGACTTTAGCAGCTTCTGAGAGAATAAAGTCCTTTAAAACTGTTGAGCATATATTTAGAAAATTACACGAAGAAAAATTTAGCAGGGATACTCTGCTCATTGCTATCGGAGGTGGAACCATTGGTGATGTTGCAGGTTTTGTTGCTTCAACTTACATGAGGGGAATTCCGCTGATCCATATTCCAACAACTTTACTTTCTGCAGTGGATAGTTCAATCGGTGGAAAGACCGGGATTAATTTTAAGGAAGCAAAAAATCTGATCGGTACATTTTATCAACCCTCAGTTGTGCTAATTGACACAAACTTTCTTAAATCACTCCCTGCCGAAGAACTCGTCTCTGGTTTTGGCGAAGTGATTAAATATTCGTACCTGACTGATGGCAAATTATATTCAACTCTGCTTTCAGATAATGATTTATTAATAATAAAGGACTTAGATTTTTTAAGTAAGATAATTTATGAGAGTGTTAAAATTAAATCGGCAGTCGTCTCTAGGGATGAATATGAAAAATCCGGATTGAGAAAAATGCTAAACCTTGGTCATACATTCGGACACGCATTTGAAATTAATTCAAATTACATTGTCTCCCATGGTAAAGCCGTTTTAGCTGGAATTGTAAGCGCACTCTTTCTGTCTTTTGAATTGAGATTAATAAGTGAAAAGCAGCTTAATTATATGCTTGAGCTGCCGCTTAAATTCAAATCATCTTTTCGCCTTAATAAAATTAGTGAGAATGAGATATTCAGACTGATGAACTACGATAAGAAAAACAAGGATGGCAAAATAAAATTTGTATTGATAAAAGACTTTGGTGAAATTTTAGTTGATGTAAGCGTGCCTGGTAATGTAGTTAAAAAGGCGTTGAGAAAAATGAAGAAAATTTTGGTTTAAAAGGGCAACTGCCGGATTGTGAGGGCGAAACCCGGCAGTTTTGTGTGTCATATTTGGAGGGATGCTATGCTTAAACTATTTCGTTTTAATTTTCACAACATCGGTGCCACCGGTTTTAGTATTGATTTAGTGGCAATATTGAGGTAATTATTGGGGAAAATGATTGTAAAGTAATTATTACCTGTAAAATGGTATTTTCAATTACCTATAACCCCGGGATAATTTAATTCATTATGAATGAAATAGAGATAACGACAGACTTGTCAGAAAAAATTCTGAAGAAAAAGAAAGAGTTAAATGCTGTAATTCTGGCTCATTATTACCAGGAGTCAGAAATTCAGGATATTGCTGATTTTGTTGGGGACAGCCTTGAACTTGCCAGAAAAGCCAAAGACACAGACGCTAGAGTTATAGTTTTTGCTGGCGTTCATTTTATGGCAGAAACTGCAAAGATTTTAAATCCCAATAAATTAGTGCTTCTTCCCGACCTTGAAGCTGGATGCTCACTTGCAGAAGGTTGTCCAGCAGATAAGTTTGAAGAATTTCGCAAACAACATCCTGATCATCTGGCAATAACCTATATAAACTGTACTGCTGAAGTAAAAGCTCTGAGTGATATTATATGCACCTCAAGCAGTGCTGAGAAAATTATTAACCAAATCCCAAAAGATAAACCGATACTTTTTTCGCCGGATAAAAATCTTGGTAAATATCTCATTAAAAAAACGGGAAGAAACATGCTTTTGTGGGAGGGTTCTTGTATTGTCCACGAGACTTTTAGTGAGAGAAAGATAACCGAACTTAAAATACGTTATCCTGATGCAAAATTAATTGCTCATCCCGAATGTGAAGAAAGTTTATTGAGCATGGCAGATTTTATAGGTTCAACAAGCAAGTTATTGAAGTTTATATCAGAGGATGATTCCCAGTCTTATATCGTGGCAACAGAAGTTGGAATTATTCACCAGATGAAAAAAGCAGAACCGGAAAAGATTTTTATTGCAGCTCCTCCTGAAGAGGAAAGCTGTTCCTGCAATGAATGTCCGTTTATGAAACTTAATACAATGGAAAAGTTATTCTTGTGTATGGAAAATAAATTTCCTGAGATTATTCTGGATCCGGTCATTTCAGAAAGAGCGTTAATTCCGATCAACAGAATGCTTGAGATGAGCTAACAGCTTTTAAGTAAAATTTTAAATGTCGTCCCTTCACCAGGGATAGAACTTTTCACAAAAATCTTTCCGCCATGATAACCTTCAATTATTCTTTTAGAAAGACTAAGCCCTAATCCCCAGCCTCTTTTCTTTGTGCTGTAACCTGGTCGGAAAACATCTTTTCTTCTCTTGATTTCAATACCTTTTCCACTATCTGCAATTTCTACCTCAACGCGTTTCTTAAATTCTTTAACTGATATCTCAATTTTGCCATCTGTTCCTTCAATTGCATCGAGTGCATTCTTAATCAGGTTTTCTATTACCCATTCAAATAATTCAGAGTTTATTTCTGCACAGACTTTTTCATCTCCAATAATTTTTAGCTCTACGGATTTACCTGTTTGTGGCAGTCTTCTTTCAAAATAAGATGTAACCTGTTTCATTTCTTCAATAACATTCATTTTAGTCAATTCAGGTTTAGCACCAATTTTCGAAAACCTGTAAGTTATCTTATTCAATTTTTCAACGTCGTTGCTGATCTCTTCTGTAATATCCAGAACTTTATCATGATCTTTAAAATTGATTTTTAACATTTCCAGCCAGCCCATAAGACTTGAAATAGGTGTTCCGAACTGATGAGCAGTTTCCTTTGCCATTCCAACCCAGATATTGCTTTGTTCACTTCTTTTAATGCTGCTGAATCCTATATAACCTATTATGATAAACAAGGCAGCTATTATTAGCTGAATGTAAGGATAATAGCGCAGTTGCCTGATATGTTCGGAATCACCGTAATGAATTTTATTGATTATTATTCCTTCATATTTCACTTCAATAGGGGGATGAGTTGCATCCATTTCGTTTATCATTTCCTTAATATATCGCTGCATTTCCAGGCTGGTCATGTTCGAATCTAATTCAAGGTTTCTTATATCGGCTTTGCTTAATACATTATTCTCGGCATCAGATTGAACCAGGGGGAAGTCAATTGGCTTAATAATATTATCAAATAAAAAGGTGATGTCCACATCGGGATTAGTTGTGTTTGCCAGATATTCAATGCCCTTAGCATAAAGCTCAACAATCTGTCTTTCTTTTTCCTGAAGTTTTTGAACGAGAGTCTGAGTATAGTATAGTGTGCCGATTGCAATCAGCACAGCTATAATCAGAAGAATAATTTTAATATTGACCGAAGCGGGTCCGCCAGACATTTTCATATAACACCTTGAGAAATGAAGTTTTAACTGAGGCTAAAATTAGAGAAAAGGAGAGTAAAATACATTAATAAAACAGATTCAGGAGCAAAAGTATACTTTTATATTAAGAGATTATTTCACATAAAACGTTTGCTTCCGTTTTGGTCCAACCGAAATAATCTCGATCTTAATCCCTGAGTGTTTAGCTATGAAATTTAGGTAATCTTTCGTTTTTGCAGGAAGCTCATCGTAAGAATGACAATTCGTTATATCCTGATTCCATCCATCAAGTTCTTCATAAACTGGTTTTACTGCTGATAGCTGCTCAACAGAAGTGGGGAAGTATTTTATACGTTTGCCTTTCAACTCATAACCGACGCAGACTTTTATTTTTTCAAAACTGCTAAGCACATCAAGCTTTGTAATAGCGACTGAAGTAATTCCATTTACCATTTGCGAGTAAGAAACAAGGAATGCATCATACCAGCCGCATCTTCTTGGTCTGCCTGTAGTTGCACCAAACTCATCCCCAACCTTTCTTAGTTTTTCACCAATTTCATCTAAAAGTTCAGTTGGGAAGGGGCCGTTACCAACACGAGTCGTATATGCTTTTACTATTCCCACAACTGAATCAATCTTTGTTGGCGGAATTCCTGTTCCTGTGCACGCTCCACCTGAAGTCGGACTGCTGGAAGTAACAAATGGATAGGTCCCATGATCAACGTCAAGTAAAGCTCCTTGTGCTCCTTCCAACAAAACTGATTTGCCATCCGCTATTGCGTTATTTAGAAAAGAAGGAACATCTTTAATATATTTATCAATTGTTTGGTCGAACTCAAGGTATTCTTTTACGATTGCATCAACATCAAGTCCTTCGTGCTCGTAAACTTTTTTCAAAAGCTCATTCTTTTCTTTAAGGTTCAGTCTTATCTTCTTTTCAAGTTCAACTCTGTCAAGTAAATCAACTATTCGTATTCCTTTGCGTGCAAATTTATCAATGTAGCAAGGACCAATTCCTCTTCCGGTCGTACCGATTTTTGAAACGCCACTTTCGCTTATTGAATCGAGCAATTTATGATAAGGCATAATCAGGTGAGCATTATGACTGATATACAATCTTCCTTCAACATTAATTCCATTTTTTTCGAGAAGCACTATTTCTTCAAGAAGAGCAGTCGGGTCAATAACAACTCCGTTACCGATAACACAAATAACATCGTCTCTTAAAATTCCTGAAGGAATCAGGTGAAGAATATATTTATTATTTCCGATGATTACTGTATGACCAGCATTAGCACCACCCTGATACCTTGCTACAATTTTATACTTTTCGCTAAGTATATCAACAATTTTTCCTTTGCCTTCGTCGCCCCACTGGCTTCCGACAAGAACTGTAACACTCATATATTGATTATTTCTTTAGGATTGATTTTAGTTTAAGCAAACAAAAACTCCGAATTTTTCAATCCGGAGTTTGCGTTCAGAAAATAATTTTATTTGATTTATTTTGGTAAAGATTCGATTGCTTTATCAACGGAATCATAATGTTCAAAAATCGTAATCAGTTTAGTAATTATAAGTAAGCTTTCAATTTTATCAGTCACGTTTGCAAGCTTGTAAAAACCGTTTGCCTTTTTCATTGTGGTTAAACCGCCAATTAACATTCCAAGCCCGGAGCTGTTCATAAACTTAACGCTGCTAAGATCGATAATGACTCTTATCTTTTTTTCATCAATTAATTTGTGCAATAAATCATTGAAATCCTTAGTATCATCACCGCCCATCACATTTCCTTTTAACTCGACTATTGCAGCGCCGTATTTTTCAGTGGTTTTGATTTTCATTAATGTCTCCTTTAAATTTTCAACGAAATTTAATCAGATATGCATACTTTTGCAAACAACAGACAGAAATTAAATTTCTTTGCTTTCTGAATAGAAATATATTTAATAAATTGGAACAACACCCTAAATATTACGTCTAAAAAAATGAATTCAAACGATAAAGAAAAGGATTTGCAGCAGCCTCAAATACTATCAATAGACGATGATTATTCAGTAATCAGGCGATTTATTGACGGCGATAAATCTGCATTTCAGGTTCTTGTTAAAAGGCACAAAGAAAAAGTAAGGAATATAATTTATATAACTATGAACAACAGTGCCCTGGTTGATGATATTGCACAGGACGTTTTCATAACAGTCTACAGAAATCTTAAGCATTTCAGGTTTGAATCCCAATTTACAACCTGGCTTTACAGGGTTACTGTTAACAGATGTAAAGATTATTTAAGGAAGATGAATGTTAGGAAAATATTTTTTCCAATTGAAGAAGGTACCGAAATATCTGAATACTCCACACCTGTGGAGAATAATGATATTTCCAGAATTGTTATGGATGCAATCTCAAAGCTGCCTGTAAAACTTAGAACGCCATTAATTCTTAAGGACATAGAAGGTTTCAGCTATCAGGAAATTTCAGAAACATTAAAATGTGAAATGGGCACAGTGAAGTCAAGAATATTCAGAGGAAGAGAAAAATTGAAGGAAATACTTCAACCACTTGAAAAAGAGTTGATGCTATGAAAAAAGATTTACAAAATAAGGAACTACTATCAGCTTATCTTGATGATGAATTAACTCAATCAGAAAAAGCCGGAGTTGAAAAGCTTCTTGCGTCTTCACTTGAAATGCAGAAAAATCTCGAAGACCTGAAGAAAATTAAACAGCTTGCTAACAGCGTTAAAAGAATTCCGGAATCTCCTTACTTTGAAACTCGCTTGATGGCTGCAATTGAAGGACAAAAAAGCGAACATTCAGGTGTCAAAAGATTAGTGCCTGTCGCTGCGTTAGTAGTTGTTACTATTGTTATTATGGTTGTGTTAAAACTTAATCCTGGATTCATTGATAATATGTGGGAAGATCAGAAAGTAGCGATTGCTGGTTTTTACAAAGAAAACCTTCAGCCGGTATTACTAGCTGCAAATCTTAGCAATGAGGATGTTTTCAATTTTGCTTTTAACAATGAACTGCCACTTGATAATACCCGCAAACAATATCTGCTGCTGGGATACGACGATTCAGGAAAAGAGTTCTTCGAAATCCGCAACAGCAGTCAAAAAATTAATAGAGAAAGCTATAATGAATTTGTTTCTGCAATGGATTTAGATGCTGAACAGAAACAAACAGTCGATTCAATAATTGGCAGTTACAGCAAAGCGCTTGAAGGACAGGTGCTTGTTAACGATAAAAATACTGTCGCAATAAATCCAAACTTGTGGAATTTAAGAAAAGCGATTTTTGCTGATCTGCTCGTTGCCTCAGAGAAATTAAACAAAGTCAAATTTGACAGGATAGTTCCTAGCAGGCATTACTGATGCGGAAAAAAATGTAGTTGTAAATACTGTAACAAAGTTAAAAAATACCTCCGGTGATCAGTACATATTCGTAACACCTGATTCAATCTTTGCTGATTCATATCAATTTGAACCTGAACTTTTTGAAAAAGAAATGAGGGAATTTGAAAAGCAGATGAAAATCAATGAGAATCAATTAAAACAGATTACAATTAAAGTAAATTATGATTCAAGCTTTAAAAAATTTGCTAAAGATTATACCTCACGTTCTTTCAGAATAGCAGTTGATTCAAACATTTGCAGAGTTGATTTACCAGAGCATCCAATAACGGCAATCTCAATTCCGGATATTAAGTCAATAGAACCATTAATTGAACAGGCAACTAATAATATTCACTTTTACGCATACAAAATACCCAAGATCGAAAAATCTAAGAGTGGAATAAAAATCGAATATTATAATGATGATTCAGTTTATAGTTACGTAGTTGATTACAATATGCTTAATATGGATTCACTTGCTGAAGCCAACACCGGGCTCGATCTTTACAGCCTTGAAAAATTCAAGCCGGTAAAACCCTTAGATGATACCATGCTGATAAAATATCAATATGACCGCGATTACTATAATAGATATTATTCCGATGACGAGTTCAAGCAACAAATGGAACAATTGCAGAAAGAGCTTCAGCAGCTAAGCGAAGAATTAAAAAACCATAAAATCAAAGTACATACAGAGGTTACAAAGAGTCCAAAGAAATAAGCTTTTTTTGGTTAATGTGATTATTAACTAGTCTTACTAATTTTTCAACCATCCTAATAATTGTCCGTTCATACCTGAAATCTTTAACTATAAGTTGATTTAGCTTAATTTTAAGCAGCATTAATTTAACCGGTACTATATATTTATTGAGTTAATTATAAGATGATTAAGATCTCACGAAATATTGTAACCACTCAACTACAGCTTTTTATACTTGCTGCATTCCTTTTGTTTGTTTACAAATTAATTTTTGGAAGTCCTGATACCATTTACTTAAAGTTTGTTCTTGACCTGATAATTGCTGCCTCAATATTTTTTCTACTTTTAGCATTAATAAAATTTGAAAACAGCCGATCAGCCGCCCCTTTATCATTGATAATGAATGTTGGAATTCTATTAGCTTTAATGTTCTTCATCATTACATTTTCCGGTTACCTTATACCAGGCATTTTTGATAATATCAACCTCAAGCTGAAAAATCCCGACCTTGTTTACCATATCGTTTCTGTATTTTACATAATTGTGTTTATTGGTCTTGTCTCATACTTTTTATTAACGCTCAGACATTTTTTCTTCTTAAACCAAGGTAGGAATACAAGGGTTTACTTTAATACTATGCTGATCTTTTTCGTTTTAGCAAGCCTTTCAGATAATTTTTTTGCGGATGAAAGTGTATCGTTCCTAAGCAGCACTTTCTTCATAGTATCGGTTCTTCTGATGATTTTTAATTCTATCCGGATTTCCTGGATTGCATTTCTATCCAAGAAAGAAAAAGTTTATTTGTTACTGCTGTCATTCGTAATAACAACTTTGTTTATTGTGAATATTTCAAATAGTTCTGGAGATAATATTCACAGCCAGATATTGTATGCATTCTCCCCATCGTTAAAGCAGTTTAATTTGATAATTATGGTTTACGGGTCAATTTATTTTTTCATTCTTTTTTTTACAACACTATTTCACCTTCCGACTGCAGAAGCTTATGACAGGAAAGCGCAGGAAGTGACATCACTTCAGTATTTCAGCAAGCTAATTACAGAAGTTCTCGATTTTAATGATCTCGCTGAGACGGTTACCGATATAGCCCAGAAGTTAAGTGGTTCAAAAGCAACCTGGATAATTTGGAAGAATGCTCAGAAAAAAAAATCAATGGCTGCAAAGAATATCGGGTTTGTTGAATCGGATAAATTAACAAAACAGATTCTTGAGAGAGTAAATTTTGAGAGTCTTACTTCTACAAAAACATTCATTCTTAAAGAAAAAATTATTGATGGGGATTCTGAGAATCCATTCTCGGTTGTTTCTGTTTCGCCTATAAAAACCCGTGGGGAAACACAGGGAATTCTCGTTGCTGCCAAAGGTTCAGATCAAATATTCACACGGGATGATCTTAATGCTATTGAAACATTTTCTGACTATGCATCTGTTGCAATAGAAAATTCAAGACTGCTTGAAGAATCAATTGAAAAGGAAAGACTTGAAAAGGAACTTGATGTTGCCAGAGAAATTCAAAGAAAAATACTTCCATCAAAAGTTCCTGAACATCCAAATCTGCAGATTGCATCGGTTTTTATTCCGGCTTTTGAGGTTGGTGGTGACTATTATGATTTCTTCCAGATAAGTGATAGCAAACTTGGTTTTGTAATTGCCGATGTATCCGGCAAAGGAATTTCCGCTGCTTTTATAATGGCCGAAGTTAAAGGAATATTTGAATCGCTTTCGAAGACAATCGAAAGACCAAAGGAAATTCTCATTAAAGCAAATGATATCCTGAAAGATGCTTTGGATAGTAGAACTTTTGTCAGCGCTGCTTACGGATATTTCGATATGATTGAAAGAAAGCTCATCTTTGCGCGTGCAGGACACTGTCCTTTGTTTTTGCTGAGAGATGGTGATTCAAAGCAAATCAGACCTTCAGGTTTAGGTTTGGGCTTGAGCATTAAAGATTATTTTGAACAAACACTAGAAGAGTATTCAATCGAATTAAAGGAAAATGATACGATCGTGCTTTACACTGATGGAGTTACTGAAGCAAAGAATGAACTATTAGATGATTTCGGTGATAAGCATTTTCTGCATGTGCTTCAGTCCAATGTAAATCTTAGCGCAGAAGAGCTTTCAAATAAAATAATTCAGGAAATAACAGTCTTTTCAAGCGGTCACGAGCAGTATGATGATATAACTTTAGTTATTTTTAAGTGGCAACAATAATTTAAATTTGATGGAGATTAAGGATGGCAGAATTCAGTACGTCAATTAAAGAAAGAGGGGAAGTTAGTATTATTAATCTTAAGGGCTTCCTGGATGCTCACACAGCTCCAACTCTTGAGAATAATTTTACGCAGCTGATAAATGATAACAAGTATAAGATAGTCGTAAACTTTGAGGATCTCGCCTACATAAGCAGTGCAGGTTTAGGTGTGTTCATGGCTTATATCGAAAGCATCAGGGAGAACAAAGGTGATATTAAGCTTACTAATATGAGCGATAAGGTGTTTAACATTTTTGATCTGCTTGGATTTCCGCTGCTCTATGAAATATACAAAAGTGAAGACGAAGCAATTAAGAAGTTTAGCGGGAGTTGAAATTGAGCATCCGGAATAAAAATAGAACCGGTGAATTAAGAGTAAAAAGTAAAACAGAAAACCTTTCTGAAATCAGGGATTTTGTCAGCGGTAGTGCTCGTGATGCTGGCGTACCTGAGGCTACTGTTGAAAACATTATCCTTGCTGTTGACGAGGCCTGTACAAATATAATTAAGCACGCTTACAAGTTATCTCCCGAAGGAGAAATAATAATTAAAATAAATTACGATGAAGAAAAATTTACAGTTACGATAATAGATTATGGAAAATCATTCGAACCTGAAAGAGTTCCTCTTCCTGATCTTCAGAAATATTACCGTGAGCATAGAGTAGGTGGACTTGGAATGTACTTAATGAAATCTTTAATGGATGATGTGACATATACCTCAATCCCCGGCAAATATAATCAGGTGCTTCTATCAAAAAATATAAGGAGCGGCTGAGAAAATGCTGGAGGCCAAAAATTTAAAAGTAAAAAGAAACCTTACTGCCCTCATAGACTTCAGCAGGGTAATTAACTCAAGTATTGACCTTGATTTTATCCTGAATAATGTTTTACTAACCTGCCTCGGAAAATTTTTAGCAACTCGTGGACTTATCGCTTTAAAAGAAAAAAATAAAATTGTTCTAAAAGGTTCGAAGGGAATTACCGCGGAATTACTTCACGAATTTCCTGATCTGGAAGCAACATTAGATTGCATTGATGACCCAAAGTTAAATTCGTTTATGCACATTGCTAATCTGAAAGTTGTCGAAAAAATCAGCTCTTCTGACGATTGCATCGGCTTAGTTTGTCTTGGTGAAAAATTAAATAAGTCTGAATACACTGAGGATGATGTTGAATTCCTCGGCACAATTCTGAATATTTCTGCAACTGCCGTTCAGAATTCGATGGTGATAAATGAATTGAGAAAAGTTAACCGGCAGCTTGATTCACGAGTGCAGAGGTTAAGTTCTCTTTTTGAATTGAGCAAGGAATTTGGATCTTTTGCTGAATCGTTCAGAGTTGTGAAGCTTCTGGTGTTTTCAATACTTGGACAATTCCTCGTGCAGAAATATGCAGTTATTCTTTTTGATAATGATGAACCTGAAATCCTTGATTCAAAATTTGATCATGAAAAATTGATTTCGTTGATCAAGCAATATGATTTATGTAAAACTCCGGATTCAATAAGGAAAGAAATTTTAAGAACAGATTATCCTGAGCTGTTTGAACTTGGAGTTGAATTGATCGTCCCGATGCAGCTTCAAAACAAAACACGTGGAATAATTTTGATCGGCAGCAGGGCAGTAAACAGGGATTTTTTAGAAAGCGATATTGAATACATTTATTCGGTCGGAAATCTTGCGATAATATCTTTGGAAAATAACAGACTCTTACTTGAAGCGCTTGAAAAGCAAAAGATGGAGGAAGATCTTTTAATTGCAAGGGACATTCAGCGAAACCTTCTCCCGCAGAGTCTGCCTGAATATGAAAAGTATGACATTGCTGCGATGAATGTTTCTTCCAAACAGGTGGGCGGCGATTATTATGATGTTATATCAATTGATGACGAAAAATTTTACATTGCAATAGCCGATGTATCAGGCAAAGGTGTCCCTGCTTCACTGATGATGGCAAACATTCAGGCTTTCCTGCAAATAATTTGCCGGCAGGGGATGAAAATTGATGAAGCAACCGCAATGATAAATGACCTTGTGACTGCTAATTCATCCGAAGGCAGGTTTATAACTTTTTTCTGGGGATATATTGATAGAAAGAAGAATACACTCACCTATGTGAATGCCGGTCATAATCCACCTTACTTGCTAAGAGGTGATGATGTGTTAAGGCTTACTAAAGGCGGGATAATTTTAGGTGTTGTTAAAACTTTTGTCCCGTATATCTTTGAAGAAGTAGAGTTAAAGAAAGATGATGTAATTTTGCTTTATACAGACGGAGTTTCGGAAGCTTTAAACCTGGAATTTGAAGAATACTCGGAAGAAAAATTAGAAAAAGTTGCAAAAAGTCTGATGAACAAATCAGCGAATGAAATTTTAAATGGAATTAAAGAAGATGTTCAGATATTCACGCAGGGAAATCTTCAGTCTGACGATATAACTATGATAGTAATTAAAGGTAAGGTAGAGTTATGAGAAGCTTAAAATCATTATTGCTCAGATATCGTTCAAATATAATTGCGGCCTTTTCTATTATGCTAATCGGTATTGCTCTCCTTAGTATATACTATTCAGTTGAAGTAAGAGTGACAAGCAATGATGAATGCCTTTGGGAACCAAAAAAAATAAACAAAGACAGCACTGCCATATTTTTTAATCTTGTTAAAGTAGATGGTGTCACCTGGAATGCCGGTATAAGAGATGGTGATCAACTCTTGGAGATTGATGGTATTCCAATACATTTAGACCTTCAAGCCCAGGCAATTCTAAACACATTTGATGAGGGCGAGTATGCTGAGTACAAATATTCAAGGGGGGACAAAGTATATACGACGAAAGTTTTTGTTAAGAAGCTTGTCCAGTTTGAATGGCTTGCTAGTTCTTTAAGTGCTTTGTTCTGGATATTAATTGGATTTATTGTTCTCAGTGCTAAGCCAGATGGTAAAGTTCAGAAAATATTTTACTCTCTTGCGGTTTTGATTGTGTTATCATCAATGTCAGTTTTAATTCCATTCACTGACAATTTTATTGGCTTTTTTAACGAGAATACCTTTCTAGCTAGTTTAATAGGAACAGCCTGGATAATTGGAATCTGTTTTGCCCCATTTACTATAATTTATTTCTTCTGGAATTTTCCAAAGCCATTCAAATTTCTTGAAAAGAAGTGGTTAACAAATGCAATCTTTGTAATACCAGGTGTTCTTGCAATTGCTTTGACAATTCTTGCAATACTGACTATTCGCATTGGATTTATTGATGCGCGAAAATTATTCTCGATTTTCTTAACAATCGGATATCTTTCAATGGCAGGTAATCTTACCGCTTTCGTCTTTCTAATAATTCAATATCGTCGGCTAAAAACCAAATCTGAAAAAAAACCTTTGATGCTTTTTATCATAGCATTCATTTTTGCTACAATTATTACCGTTTATGTTAGGCAAATCGCCCCAGCAATTTCAGACACGATTTTTAATTCACCTGAATATTATACACCGATAATATTGATAGTTCTTGTACCGTTAATATTTGCATACTCAATTTTCAAATACCAGCTAATGGATGTTAGTGTTGTCGTAAGAAACACTATAGTTTACGGCACGGCAACAGTTTCAGTTGCAGCTATTTACTTTTTTGTTATATACGTCGCAGGTAAAAGCATCAGCTCATTCTTTGGAGTTGAAAACCAGGGAATAATTGCGGGAATATTCTTTATAATTTTTGCACTTGTATTCCAGTCAACAAAAAACAAGTTTCAGGATTTTTTAACAAAAAGGTTTTACCCAGAACAATTTGCTTCCCAAAAGGTATTGGTTGATTTGAGTAATGAACTTTCAACTGTTGTAGGGCTGGATAATATTCTTCAGCTGATGAAAAGAACTTTTGTTGACGCTCTTAAAATTAATACTTTTGGAATTTTATTGAGAGATAAAACCGGCAATTTATCGCTCGTTGATAGCGTTGGAATGAGCAATGAACAGTGTGTTATAACAGAAACAAGAATAGTTCAATTCTTAAAAGATAAATATCTTATTACCAAATATCCCTCAATTGAGCAGGCTGACTTTAAGACAGTACTTCCGGATCAAAAAGCTGAAAGATTGATCTCAGAAGGTGTTTATACAATTATTCCAATGCTAGTTAAAACAAAAATTGTTGGACTCCTGCTTTTTGGACTGAAACATTCAGGCTCCCATTTTGCCGGAAAGGATCTTGAGCTTTTATGGGCTGCAGCGAATCAGGCTGCAATTTCAATTGAGAATGCGCGTCTTTATAAATCAGAAGTTGAAAAACAGAAGATAGAAAGAGACCTTGACCTTGCAAGAAAAATCCAGCAGGGACTTATTACCGCAATGCATTCCCAATCTGCATGGACTTGATATATGCGGCGAAATGATCCCGGCAATGCAGGTTGGTGGCGATTATTACGACCTTATTCAAATCTCCGATTCAAAATTATTTGTAGTTGTAGGTGATGTATCCGGTAAAGGACTTTCCGCTTCACTATATATGACCAAGCTGCAAACTATGATAAAACTAAATTGTTCTGATGACAAATCACCAAAGGATATTCTGATTGATATCAATAAAAGAATTTATACAGAGATGGATAAAAGCTGGTTTGTTACAATCACTCTCGCTCTGTTCGATCTGGAGAAAAAAACTTTGACTTTTTGCCGTGCCGGACATATGCCGGTACTTCAGGCAACAAATGGGACGGTTCAGTCTTTTAGAACACAAGGTTTGGGCGTAGGTTTAGAAAGAGGAATTGTTTTTGAAAAATCACTTGTCGAAGAAGAAGTAAAACTTTCTCCGGGTCAAATATATGCTTTCTTTACAGATGGAGTCACTGAAGCAATGAATGAAAAGAACGAACTTTTTGGTGATGAGAATCTAAACTCAATTCTTAAAAATAAAACCAATGTCCGCTCAGCAGAAATTGTGAATGAAATCTGGTCTTCAATTCAAATCCTTCCGCGGGGAAGCTGAAGTGAATGATGATATGACAATGGTTGTGGTAAAGATCAAATGAATTTGATATAGATGACAATTTTTTCCTCCAAAGGCGGATAGGCGAATGAGATCATTTTTTTGAGATAGTTAAAAACTCTAATTCTATACTTCCCAATTATTTCAAATTCTATTTCAAAAACCTATTGTAAAATTGAAACGCCTCTCTTAAAATATAATTAATAATAAAACCGCAGTAATTCACATCAAAAATTGTCGTTTTCAAAGTTTTTGTTGGTTAATAACAAGCTACTTTTGATACTATTTATCGTTTAGATACAACATAAATGTCAACTTCCGTTGTATAAATTAAAATATAAAGTAAATGAGGTGGCTTTATTGTTGTAAAAAAACAGGTTACCACTCAGTAGTCGAGGGATGTTATGTTAATTATCTACATTGCAATTTTGATCGCTCTTTCCATCAGTCTTTATTATAAACTGAAGGCTATGTGATGGTAATGATCCGTAAAAATGGTAAGCTAACGGTTTATTCCAACCGAACAAACACACCAAACATTAATACTGAAAATCCTTCCAGGGAACCTATTGTTAACAAGACTGAATACAATGAAAACACATACAGGGAATCGGAAAGGAATCAAATACAAATTCCACCTGAAAGAGTTCAGAGAATGAACGAATCAATTCTTGAAGCTGAAAATCAAAAACGTATCAGAGAAAAACTGAATTCAGAGCAAAGATAATAACAACGTGGTATTTAATATTTGTAACAGTTTGGGCAGTCGTAATACACCGATAATGTGCTAAAGGTAAAATAATTTAAATTTATATACTTAAAAACTTCCGAATTGTAAGTATTCTATTTCTAATCCCTGTTTACATTTAAAGAATAATTACCGAAATTTGCATAACGGCTGCAATAGTTGTTAGCGGCATTTTAAAGTTTTTAAAAATAACTAGTAACAGCCTACTTATTACTTGAATAAGAGCAAGTCTAAGATGCTAAAAACAATTTCAGGGGACATACCGGTATTCTTCCAATTCAGCAAAGTCCTGTGCTCGCCATTAATTCGTAGGCCTGTATTTTTAATTTTATCACCTACTGTTCGAAACACAGTTAAATGATCATGGAGGTAATAATGAGATTTTTTTTTCCAAACTTCTCTGCTAACAGTATTTATAAACTGTTGTTTATAATAACTGCATTTTTATATTCAGCTTTGAATCTGCAGGCACAGGTAATTAATTATTCCGATAACTGGGGTTCACAAGGTTTCAGCATTGAAGCAGAGAATTCATCCGGAGTTGAATTAAATTTTTCTATTCATCAATTTGAAATACAGGATATTGAAATTGCTGGCATAATGATGAAATCGCTTCATTTACCAGGTGTATTTCTTCCAAACGATGAGGGCAAACCTGACCTGCCGGGTACAGCCAGATACGTGGCACTTCCTCAGGGTGCTGATGCATCATTTGAGATTATTTCTTACAGAACCGAGCATTTTACGAATTTTGATTTAGCTCCTGCGCCGCACATTCCTCTCGATACGGACACCGGACCTTTAAAGTATAACAAGGATCCAAGAATTTACTCCACAAATAAATTGTATCCTGAGAGTCCGGTAATTCTATCCGAACCACAAAAAGTCAGAGGTGTGGATGCAAGAATAGTTGGAATCACTCCCTTCCAGTACAATCCAGTTTCAAAAGAACTGATTGTTTACAGGGATATTAAAGTTAAAGTTTCTTTCTCAGGCGGAAATGGACACTTTGGTGAGGACAGATTAAGAAGCAGATGGTGGGATCCAATGCTAGAGAGTATCTTCCTTAATTATGCTTCTTTACCAAGAGTTGAATATAAATCAACTTCCGAATCACTCACTGATGATTTTGAGTATATAATTATTACTCCTGATAATCCTGACTATTTGCCCTGGGCTGATTCAATAAAGAACTGGAGGACTGAACAAGGTATTAGGACAGGAATAGTTACTCTTACACAAATCGGTGGCAACAATGCAACATTAATTGAAAATTACATTGACAATGCATACAACAACTGGACTATACCACCTGTAGCAGTTCTGTTTCTTGCTGATTATGGAACAGGCGGTGCGACAGGTAACGGTATAATAGTTCCAACATATTCAGGCGGATATACAACATGTATTTCAGATAATTTATATGCAGATGTCAATGGAGATCAGTTGCCGGATATAGTAGTAGGTAGATTGGTTGCACAGAATCCATCACACCTGGAAATAATGGTTCATAAATTTATGAATTATGAACGTCAGCCTCCAACAAATCCGAATTATTCAGCGAATCCTATTGCTGCCGGTGGATGGCAGTCGGATAGATGGTTTATTCTCTGTGCTGATATTTGTCATGGTTTCTGGCAAAATGAAATGCTTAAATTTCCTGCCCGGGAGTATGCAGGCTCAAGCGGACCCCCTGCATATTGGTCTACTAATCCGAATACTTCGCAGGTGGTAAATTATTTTGGACCGAGTGGCTTAGGTTATATCCCACAATTACCTTCTCATTTAACTGATTGGGGAGGTAACGCTACACGAATTAATAATGATATAAACAGCGGTGCTTCAATTATTCTGCACAGAGATCACGGTGGAGAAAACGGTTGGAGTTCACCTTCTTATACAATAAGTAATCTATCAGGTCTCAATAATAATGACCTTACATTTTTCTTCTCGATAAATTGCCTTACAGGCAAATTTAATTATAGCAGCGAGTGTTTTGCTGAAGCTCTCCATCGCTATCCTAAAAGGGCACTTGGAGTTATTGCAGCTACCGAGGTTTCATATTCGTTTGTTAATGATGCTTATGTTTGGGGAATGTGGGACTCAATGTGGCCAAATTTTGATCCGGGTTATGGTGTAAGTGGACCGGAGAGAGTACTTCCCGGCTTTGCCAACGCGTATGGTAAATATTATCTGGAAGCTTCGAGCTGGCCGTATAATCCAGGCGATAAGCATACAGTTTACTATTTGTTCCATCTTTTTGGAGATGCATTTACAACTGTTTACACAGAAATACCGCAAAACCTTACAGTTATTCACGATCCAGTTATAATCAGTGGGCAGCCTCAATTCAATGTTACTGCAGATAATTATTCATTAATTGCTCTTTCACTAAATGGTGAAATTCTTGGAACAGGTCAGGGAACAGGAGCACCTGTATCAATAGATATTCCTTTTGTTCTTCCGGGTAGTAATGTCACTTTAACTGTTACCAAGCAGAACTACTACAGGTACACTGCGCAGATTCCGGTTGTTCCGGCTTCCGGTCCTTATGTAGTTGCGGATTCCTGTATCATAAATGATGCTTCAGGCAATGCAAACGGACTTCTTGATTATGGCGAATCTCCTTTATTATCTCTCAGAGCCAATAATGTTGGTGTTGCACAAGCAGAAAACGTTACGTTAATTCTTCGCAGCAGTGATGCTCATATTACAATAACCGATTCAACAGAATATTACGGAACAATTGCTGCTGGCGGACAAATCCTGCTGCCCAACGGCTATTCAGTCACTGTGAATCCTCTTGTTCCAGATGAACATAATATTCCATTTGAAGTAGTCGCAACAGATGGGGTAAATAATTGGTTAAGTTATTTTGCTCTGAAAGCACACGCTCCTGTTTTAGCTCTTGGTGAGTATAGTGTTTCTGACCCGACAGGAAATAACAATGGTATTCTCGATCCCGGTGAAACAGTTGATGTTCTAATCGAAATTTTGAACACCGGAAGTTCAGGAGCTATGTCTGTTTCAGGAGATTTGGTATCAAGTGATCCAAACATTACAATCAATTCCGGTTCACAAAGTTACGGTAACATAGCACCCGGTGGTACCGAAACTAAATCATATAGTGTTACGGCAGACATTAACACCCCTACCGGCCACATGGCTGCTTTTGATTTTAATATTACGGCTTCACTAGGTATAACAGCAAGCGGCTCATTCTCACTTGTGGTTGGTCAGATTCCAGTGCTCATTATTTGCATGGATGAAAACCATAATTCAAGTCCTGCGATAATGGCGGCACTTGATTCTAACCAGATCAGTTATGAATATCAAACAACTTTCCCTCCGGATCTCAACTTATACACGTCAGTATTTGTTTGTCTTGGAATTTATAGTAGTAATCATGTGCTATCTTCAAGCGAAGGACAAATTCTGGCAGATTACCTAAACAACGGAGGAATGGTTTATATGGAAGGTGGTGACACCTGGTATTTTGATCCTTCAACCGCTGTGCATCCTATGTTTAATATTACTGGAGTCAGTGACGGCAGCGGTGACCTCGGAACGATTCTCGGACAGACAGGAACTTTTACTCAAGGTATGACCTTCTCGTACACTGGTGAGAACAGCTGGATCGATCACTTAGGAAGCGTGCCTCCTGCTCTGGTGATATTTAGAAATCAAACACCCGATTATGGCTGCGCAGTTGCTTACGATGCTGGTGGTTACAAAACGATTGGTACATCCTTCGAGTTCGGAGGTTTATCAAATGGAACTTTACCATCTACAAAAAAAGAATTAATGGCAAAAATTATTGATTTCTTTGGTTTAAATATTGTTCCTGTTGAACTGATTTCCTTCAATGCTGAAGTTGACGTAAACGGAATACAACTGAAATGGGAAACGGCAACAGAAATTAATAATACCGGATTTGAAATTGAAAGAAGCAGTGATAATAAGTCCTTCGAAAGGATTGGATTTATAGAAGGTAATGGCACTACAACCGAAAAACAGGATTATACATTTCTTGATACGGATGTTAACGGCAAGGGAAAGTACTATTACAGGTTAAA
Source organism: uncultured Ignavibacteriaceae bacterium (assembly GCA_963699475.1). Lineage (GTDB taxonomy): Bacteria > Bacteroidota > Ignavibacteria > Ignavibacteriales > Ignavibacteriaceae > IGN2. Next base: position 850,227 of record CAVOUA010000004.1, read on the forward strand.
GCAGATTGATCATGACGGTACAGAATCATACTTTGATGTTTTAGAAGTTGATTATGCTATAATTCCAACCGTGTTCAGTTTGTCTCAGAACTATCCAAATCCATTCAACCCGATGACAACAATCCAGTTCGGAATACCAAAAGAAGTTAAGGTTACTCTTAAAGTTTATGATATGCTTGGTGCAGAGGTTGAAACACTCATAGATGAGGTAATGGAACCGGGCTATTATAAGCAAGACTGGAATGCCTCACAGTTTTCAAGCGGTGTCTACTTCTACCGCATAACTGCAGGCAGCTTTGTTAGTACGAAAAAGCTTATGCTTCTGAAATAAATCTGAGCATAGTTTCTTATTTATAACCCCTGTCTTATAAAGGCAGGGGTTTTTATTTTTATTCCAAACTTTTGATGACTTTATGGCTATAAAATCAACATAAAATTATATACGATAAAATAATTATTTCACTAAATTTGAATATAAAAATTCAATAATTCTCAGGAGTAAGATGAAAAACATATTTAGTCTCTTAACAATTTCATTTTTGATTGTTCAATTCCCTATATTTTCCCAGGATCATGAGCACTCATCGGAAGTTGATAGTTCAGTACCTGAACTCTTTGCATTTCACGATGTCATTTATCCTATCTGGCATACTGCATACCCTGAAAAAAATTATGAAATGCTAAAAGAAATGGTCCCGGATGTAAATGCAGGAGCAGAAAAGATTTACACTGCACAATTACCCGGAATTTTGCGCGATAAACAGGAGGAATGGGAAAATGGTGTAGTGAAGTTTCAGTCTTCAGTTGAGAGATACGATAAAGCAATGCAGGGAACAGATGAAACAGAGATGTTAAGTGCAGCGGAAGAGCTTCATTCAGATTTTGAAATGCTTGTTCGGATAATCAGACCTGTTACCAAAGAGGTTGATGAATTTCATAAAGTGCTTTATATGATATATCATCATTACTGGCCAAATAAAAATATGGAGGAGTTCGGCAAAGCAGTAGATGATCTCGAATTACGAGCCGAGGAATTAAATAAATGTGTATTGCCAAAATGGGCAAAGGATAAATCGAATGAATTTATGGAACAGTCTCAGAAATTGTATGACTCAACTAATAACCTAAAAGCGTTAAAGGATTCCAATGCAGACAATGCTGAGCTTGAAAAAGCAATCGAGGAAGTTCACACTAACTATGTTGCTCTGGAAGGTCTCTTCGATTAATTAATAGCTAAGACTTAGAATTTCGTTTATTTTTAACCCCTGTTACAGGCTGGCAGGGGTTTTTACTTGCCAATTACAAACCGATTGTTTTTGACTTTGATCAAAAATTAAATCAAGTTTCAGTCAGAAATAATTTTCTACTCCGAGAGGGCAATAAGTTAGCGCCATCTAATTTATTGTTTACTTGGGAAGATGACACACCGAAACAACTCTCCCGAAGCAGAAGTTTTGAAAATAAATTTTTCAACTTCTAAAGGAGGCCTACTATGTTGAGGGCAACGAAATCCCGCAATACGGGAAAAACATTTCTACAAACCTTGTTTTTCCTTTTGCTTGCAACGCAAATTTGTTTTGCGCAATGGTCCACTGATCCTGAACTTAACAATCCTATATGTACTGCTGATGGAGTCCAGTATAATGTTGCAATTACAGACGATAGGAACAGTGGAGCTATTATAGCATGGGAAGACGGCCGCAATGGTCAGACAGACATTTATACTCAGCGGATAAATTTTAATGGAGAAATTCAATGGCAACCTAATGGTGTCGCAATTTGTACTGCTCCGTCAGGACAGGGTTGTCCTGCGATTATCAGTGACGGGAATGGTGGGGCTATCATAACCTGGTTTGACTATCGTAACGCATGGAATAATTCCGATATATATGCACAAAGAATAAATTCTAATGGATTAGTTCAATGGGCTACGGACGGAGTAGTTATCTGCGAAGCCACCGGTTATCAAAGAAATGCATCACTTATTACTGATGGGAGCGGAGGGGCTATAATAACCTGGGCTGATTATCGAAATCAAAATGCAGGAATTTATGCACAGCATATAGATTCAAGCGGATTAGTAAAATGGATGACAGACGGCATTTATATTGGTTTAGCTCCAACCCTCTATACTCATCCTACTCTGGTCAGTGATGGACTAAAAGGAGCTATTATAACCTGGCTTGCTGCTTATGGCCTTAATATATATGCACAAAGAGTTGATTCATTAGGTATAGTTCTGTGGAATGCAGGCGGTGTTCTTATTTGCGAAGGTACTAATGACCTGATTGAGCCTGACCCTCATATTATACTCGATGAAGCTGGAGGAGCTATAATAACCTGGCCGGATACCAGGACAGCTGAATCCGATATATATGCGCAAAGAATAAATTCAAATGGGTTGGTTCTATGGAAGGAGAATGGACTTCCAATTTGTTGTGCCCCGCAATGGCAATCAGGGGTCTCTATAATTTGTGATGATTCAGGTGGTGCAATAATTGTCTGGAGTGACGGACGTATGTGGAATAATGCAATATATGTACAACGTGTAGATCCAAATGGAAATGTTCAATTCACCCCGGACGGTGTTTCTATTTACACGAGTGGTGGTTATTTGGGGCCACCCGCCATTATCAAGGATGGAAACGGCGGCGCTATAATAACAATCTGGGATGATTATCATACGATCATCGATGGTAATCTGTATGCACAAAGAATAAATTTTAACGGTGAAATTAAATGGCCGGCCTGCGGTGCTGCCATTAGTACTGCTCCCAATAATCAGCATAGTGCAGTATTAATTAGTGATGGTTATTCAGGAGCTATTATTACATGGATGGATTATCGCGGCGGTGGTTTTGAGTGACCGTGATATTTATGCTTCCCAGGTTGATTCAAACGGAAATCTAGGTAACCCAATTCCGGTTGAACTGGTTTCTTTCACTGCAACAACAAACAGCATTGGAGTAATACTTAACTGGCTAACCGCAACAGAAACCAACAATCAGGGCTTCGAGGTTCAAAGAGACAATGGAAGAGATTTTGAAGCTCTCGCTTTCATCGATGGACATGGAACCACAACCGAATTGCATGCATATTCACATACTGATAGAAATGTAGAAGATGGTTCATACAGATATAGGTTGAAGCAAGTTGACTTTGATGGAACATTTGAATACTCAAATGTTGTGGAAGTTGATATATCAGCTCCAGACGTATTTGCATTAGATCAGAACTACCCTAATCCATTCAACCCATCAACAATAATAAAATACTCTGTTCCTCAATCAACTCAAGTGGTAGTTAAAGTATTTGATGTTCTTGGCAATGAAATAGGAACATTAGTCAACGAAAAAAAACCAGCAGGTACTTACAATGTAGAATTTACAATTAACAATTAACAATTTACAATTAAGCTCAGGAGTTTATTTCTATCAGTTGAAAGTTTACCCCGCAAACGGAGGGGCAGGTTCATTCGTTGAAACGAAGAAGATGTTGCTTTTGAAATAATTTTCAATCTCTGGTAAATACCTCTCTCTCGGAGTAGATGCCAGAGCAAGCCCCTACCATAGCGAGCCGGTGGGGGTTTTTATTTGTATCCTCAGTCTGAAACCATTTCCTGTTTCGTTCATCTGATTTCCAATCGCAAAAATTAAATTACTTATTAGGTAAAAATGAAACTATTAGAAAATCTTGACGCTAAAACGTTTGAGGAAAGATTATTGGAAGATGAAGATGCCGTACTATTGGATGTTCGCACTCCGATGGAACATCAGACCGCCCGCATCCCGAATTCAATTTTAATCGATATCAATAATCCTATGTTTGCTCAGGAAGTTGATAAGTTGGATAAAAACAAAAGTTACTATGTTTATTGCCGCAGCGGCTACAGAAGCTTTCACGCCGGGAATTATATGCTTAAATCAGGATTAGAAAAAGTATATAACCTTCAGCACGGAATAATTGGTTGGCAGGGGAAAAAAGAATATTCAGCCTGATTCATTAAAAGAAACTGGAATTCCTTTAATGGAAATCAATCAAGAATTATATATTCAAAGTTTTAATTTACAACGACGTACACAAAATAATTTTTTATTTAGATCAGGCAGGTACTAACTGGATTTAGCGGCAGCAACTACTAATTTTCTTCCGTTGAGTTCAGATCCGTTCAATGTTTTAATTGTGCTGTTTGCATCACTCTCATTTTCCATTTCCACAAATCCAAATCCTCTGGATTTTCCACTTTCTTTGTCGGTCACAACTTTGGCAGAGATAACGCTGCCATGAGGTTTAAAGGTGTCCAAGAGTTGGTTATTATTAAATGTCCAGGGGAGATTTCCCACATATAATTTAGTGCTCACTATTTTCCTTTTGTCGTTATTGAATATTGCTATTTATGTTTGATTTAAAATAGCACTATTTGAATTAATACCAAATGTAAGATTTAGAAATGCTGAATTGTGATATAATGCAGGTTAGATAATAATTAGATGATCTTTAAAAATAGAGCCGGAGAAGAGTATCCGGCCCTGTTTAAGATTAGAATTCAACTTTCTTTTTATACTTTGTGGCATATTCGTAAACGAGTGTGCTTGCAACAAATATCGAGGAATATGTACCTATAATAATTCCGAAGAACAGAGTAAATGCAAATCCACGCAGCACTTCGCCGCCAAAAATTAGCAATACTAACACTGTTAAAAGGGTTGTACCTCCGGTTATAACTGTCCTGCTCATTGTTTGGCTGATGCTTGTATTTATTATGTCGAACAGAGGTCTTGTTTTATGGATTTTTAAATTCTCTCTGACTCTATCAAATACTATAACCGTGTCGTTAATCGAGTAACCGATAAGTGTTAAGAAGGCAGCGACGACAGTTAAGTCAATGTCAAGGTTTAATCCCGGAATCAATCCATAAAGAGCTGCAAAAAGTCCTAGCGTAATTAGCACGTCGTGGAAGAGAGCAGCAACTGCACCGAATGCAAAAACAAATTTAAATCTGAACCCTAAGTAGATAAGTATTGCGATCAGCGCAAAGAATATAGCCAGAACAGCATCACGTTTTAATTCATCCCCGATTTTTGGACCTACCCTATCTTCTTTCAATACTGTGAAGGGATTATCAGTAATCTTTTCTCTCAGGTTTTCTTTAATCCAATCGGCAATACCCACGCTCACCAGCATTTCAACGTTATCAGGTTCCTCTGATACTCTGCCGGATTGGAATCCTGCAGCAAATAAAGCATCGATAATCTGGTTAGCAGTATCAGGATTTTCAAAAGCATAAGTTACAGAGCTGGCAGAAGAGTCAATTAAGGTTCGTGGAACTCCCGGCATGAGCTTTTCAATTTCGGCTTCAATACCTTCAATTACTCTCGGGTAAACTTCTACTGGAATTACCTGCATCTCTGTACGAATCATAACACCAGTTTCGCCGCCGAATGTTTTCACCTCCATATTACCAAGTCCAATATTTTCAACATTTGTTCTAACAACAGTAATATTTATTGGCTTCTCAAATTGAAGCACTATTTCGCTACCGCCTTTGAAGTCGATGCCAAATTGAAATCCGCGGGTTACTGCTGCAATTACTCCAATCAGAAAAAACGCACCAGAAATAGCGTATGCAATTTTTCTTTTTCCGAGGAAGTTATAATTTAAATTTTCAAAAAATCTCATAATAAAAGAGAACTCCTTAAACCTTTGTTGTTAACCTACTGTTACTTGAATGTTTTTAGAAACCATTATATCCATAATTAATCTTGCGATAACAAGTGCACTGAACAAGCTCGCTGCAATACCTATCATAAGTGTCAAAGCGAAACCTTGTATAGGACCGGTACCAAACTGGTAAAGAATTATACCCGTAAAGAATGTTGTAATGTTTGAGTCGATTATAGCAGAATAAGCACGGGCGAATCCACTATCTATGGAAGCCTTTATTGTTTTTCCCGTGGCCATTTCTTCTCTTATTCTTTCAAAGATAAGTACGTTAGCATCTACTGCCATACCAATTGTTAATATAATACCTGCAATGCCTGGCAGCGTTAATGTAGCATTAAATCCTGCAAGCACGCCAAGAATAAATAAAATCGTAAATGTAAGTACTGCTGCTGCAATTGTACCAGCCCTGCGGTAATAGACTATCATAAAAATACCTACAAATGCATAACCAAGTATTACCGAAAGCAGACCTTTATTAATTGAATCCTCACCAAGAGATGGACCGACAGACCTTTCTTCAATGATATCAACCGGAGCGGGGAGTGCACCGGCTTTCAAAACTATCTCGAGAAGTTTAGCTTCATTCAAATCACCCATACCCTCAATTTGAGATCTTCCGCCGGGAATTTTACCTTTTACAACAGGAGCCGAGAAAATTCCTCCATCGAGCATAATAGCAATACGCTTATTTACATTTGCCCCTGTTATTCTTGCCCATTCCGTTGCACCTTCTGAGTTCATAGTCATAGTTACTATTGGTTGGGAAGTGTTGGGATCAATGTTGGCAGTTGCATCGGTTATAACCCCGCCTGTTAGTTCGGGCTCTTTGTTTACAAGATACATAACATAATAATCATTACCGGAACCATCTTTCTGAGTCCTCGCATGAAATTTAAATTCAACGTTATTTGGAATAACTTTTTGAACATCTGGTCTGTTCAATATAAGTTCAAGTTTATTTTTATCTTCAATTTTAACATATGCATCAGCACTTCTACCCTGTGGATCTAAAAGTGCTATCGAAAAGAACGGATGCTGCTTCCTGAATTCTTCCTCCGAGAGCTCTCCTTCGGGAGTAGTGGTATCTGTTGCTGCAACAGAAGTATCTGATGGTGTAGTTTCAGATTCAATTGTTTTTTCTTCACCTGCAACATTTGCTGTATCCAGAACTTTTCCGGCAAGCACATCATCAATTTTCTGCATAATAGGGAAAGTGAAATCTGGTTCTCTAACAATTCTAAATTCTAAAAGTGCTGTTCCCTGTAACAATTTTTTTGCTTCTTCTTCACGAGCAACACCCGGCAGCTCGACTATGATTCTCCTGCTTCCTTGTCTTTGAATGGAAGGTTCGCTTACACCATATTGGTCAACTCTGTTCCGGATAATTTCAACTGCACGGGTAACTGCATCTTCCGCATTATCGTTTAAGTCGGACAAAATCTTGCTGTCATCATCCCTGATAGTACCAAAATATCTGCTAAGTCTTATTCCTTTTTCACTGAATTTTCTGGCAACAATATCAACGACTGATTCGTCAGTTCTCTCGGATTCCTTCTGTGCCTCATTCAAAACATTCTTGAAAACTTCATCAGGATTTTTAGCAAGTTTCTCGATAAGTTTTCCTGTATTTACTTCAAGAACAACACGCATTCCACCCTGAAGGTCTAATCCCAGCTTAACACGTTTCTCTCTGTTTTTTACTATATCCGGATTGGAAGCGAGGATGCTGTCCTCTTTTACTCTGAGTAATTTGTCAATTTGTGATTTCGTCAGATCCGGATTATTTTGTTTTAGCTGCCCTGATTCTAGCTCGAGAGTTTGTTTTATATCGCTGCTGTTCTGGTAATCCAGATAAGTAGGATATAAAAGATAGATTGATAAAGCTAATGCAGCTACGAGGATAATAAGTCTAAATCTAAATTCTTTCATACCTGATTAATAAAGTGATTTGAAATTATAAAAATGAACTGCCAAAATTAGGGTTTGGCCCTTACAAAGTCAATTAAATTTGGAGTAAATAATGATGGTGCTACAAACTTGAAATAGCTGTTTTTAATAGTAAAGCAAATTTTTCGGATGAGTTCTTTGCTGTTTCGGTTACTTCGGCATGTGATAGTTTCTGTTGGGAGATTCCTGAAGCCATATTTGTAATACAGGAAATAATCACCACTTCCATATTCAAAGAAGATGCAAAAACAGCTTCATGGACGGTTGACATTCCGGCTGCATCTCCGCCAAATCTCCGAATCATTTCAATCTCAGCCGGAGTTTCGTAACTGGGTCCTTTTGTAAACCAGTAATTTCCGAAATGTAAAAGAATTCCTTTTTCGGTTGCTGCCTCTTTAAAAGTCTCATTCATTCTTGATGAAGGACAATTAAGAAAATTATTTCTTGACTCGATTGATGAAATGCCGATAAGCTCAGTTAATTCTTTTTTTAAGTTGATCGAGTTGAATGATTCAGCCAGCATTAGATCACCGGGACTAAAATTTTTATTTATTCCACCGGCAGCATTTGTGAAAATTATTTTACTGCATCCTGTTTTTTTTGCAAGAAGAACAGGGAGGACACAATCACTTAAACCATATCCTTCATAAAAGTGAATACGTCCCTGGAATATCATCAATTTTTTATTTTTAACTTTTGCAAAGTGAATTATTCCTTTGTGCCCTTCGACGGAGGCCGAAGGGTATGCTGGAATTTCTGATGTCTTAATTGTTTTTATTTTATTTGTAGAGTCGGCGAAGTTACCAAGTCCGCTTCCTAGAACAATTGCTACATCAGGAATAAAAGGAGATTCTTTTTTCAGAAAGGATATCGAATCCAGATATTTGAAACTTAAGTCTATCATTTTAACTGAATAATAATCCAGCAAGAGTTGCTGTCATTAATGTTGCCAGTACTCCTCCAATTACAGCCTTAATACCTAACGCTGCAATATCAGATTTTCTGTCGGGAGCCAATGGTCCTATTCCACCAATCTGAATTGCGATAGAACTGAAGTTAGCAAAACCGCATAATGCATATGTCAGCATAAGGATAGTTTTTTCATTCAGAATTTTCCCCATTTCAACAAGTATTCCCATCTCTGTGTAAGCTACAAATTCATTCAGGACTACTTTAATTCCCAGCATACTTCCAAAGTTTAAAGAATCTTCCCAGGGAACACCAATCCCAAATGCTACAAATTGTAAGACTAATCCAATCAGCAATTGAAAGCTAAGCGGCTGTCCGAATTTAGCCATCAGGAATTCATTTACATTAATTAAATCACCAAATCCATTCAATAGATAATTTATTAATGCAATTAAAGCGATGAATGCTAATAACATTGCACCAACGTTTATTGCTAGCTTCCAGCCATCAGCAGCACCGTTGGCAGCTGCTTCTATTACATTCGATGCATTCTTTTCAACTTCTATTTTTACAGTTCCTTTAGTAACCGGTTCACCTGTTTCAGGGAAAAGTATTTTGGAAATAACAACACCGGCCGGTGCAGCCATAACACTGGCGCCGAGCAGATGAGTTGCAAAAAGCTGTTGTGCTTGTTCCAGCGGAATACCGTGTTTGATTGCATAAGCTGAACCTAGTATTTGTATATAAGCAGCCATAACACCGCCGGCAATGGTTGCCATTCCACCAACCATCACTGTTAGTATTTCGCTTTTCGTCATCTTATTTAAGAAAGGCTTAATCATCAATGGAGCTTCTGTCTGTCCAACAAAAATGTTAGCCGAACAGGATAACGATTCAGCACCACTTGTTCCAAGAGTTTTAGCCATTATCCATGCCATTCCTTTTACAATCATCTGCATAATACCGAGATAGTAAAGGAGAGACATTAAACTGGCAAAGAAAATAATAGTTGGCAAAACCTGGAATGCAAAGAAAGATCCAAGGCTTCCTTCAGAACCGGGAGGCTTTGCCAGATCTCCAAAGACAAATTGAGCACCGGCAGAAGTGAAATTCAGCACGAGCACAAAGAAATAACTTATCCAATTAAAAAAATCTTTTGGCCAGCCTAATGGAGAGAAAAACATTCGAAGACTTTCGCCTTTAAGTATGAGAACTGCAAACACAAGCTGGAGTGCAAGTCCACCACCTACCAGTCGCCAATTAATTTTTGATTTATTATTTGAAAAGATGAAAGAGATTCCCACAAGAAGAAATATCCCAAATAATCCTCTTAGCACTGAAGTAAAATCCATATTATCTCTTTACTTTTCTTTCGGAATATAGTGGCATTTGCGGCATCGGGCTTCGTAAATATTTGCAGCACCAACAATCACTCTTTCCGATTCGGTTGTTTTTCGTTGTGTTTTATCCGCAGGGTTCCCACATACAACACAAATTGCATGCTGCTTGGTGATGTATTCAGCAATAGCCAGAAGCTGAGGCATTGGTTCAAATGGTTTTCCTGTGTAATCCTGATCCAGTCCTGCGACAATAACTCTTTTTCCCTTTGATGCAAGCAAATTACAAATATGAATTATGCTTTCATTAAAAAATTGTGCTTCATCAATACCAATTACCTGAGCATCATTAGAATTTTCAAGTACCTCTATAATATCGTCAATTAAAATGGACGGAAGAGATTGGTCGTTGTGTGATACTATTGATTCCTTTGAATATCGTGCATCTATGCGGGGTTTAAATATTTTTACTTTCTGTTTTGCAATCTGAGCTCTTCTCAATCTGCGTATTAGCTCTTCAGTTTTTCCGCTGAACATACAACCGGTTATTACTTCGATCCAGCCTGTGTCTTTTGGTAGTTGGTGTGGAGGGATATCAATCATAATTTATATATAAGAAATAAAAAAATATTTTATGTGATTATTCAAGATCTTTATCACCGAATGCAAAGGGGAGAAGCTCCGAAGTTTTTTTAACCATGTAATCGCCGTTTGAATTCACCATTATAATATCAATATCACCGCAGAGATCACTAATTACCTGTCTGCAGGCTCCGCATGGGGAAATAAAATCCTCTGTATCACCGGCAATTGCAATAGCTTTAAATTCTCTTTCACCTTCGGAAATTGCTTTGAAGATAGCATTCCGTTCTGCACATATTGTTAAGCTGTATGAGCTCGATTCAACATTGCAGCCGGTGTAAACTTTATTCTCAAGTGTTAAAAGTGCTGCACCAACGAAAAAGTTAGAATACACGGGTAAAGCATGCTGTTTGGCTTTAATTGCCAGTTCGGCTAAGTGTTTGTAATCCATTTTTAATCAAATTTAATTAGCTAAAGATAATTTTTTAGTCGTCTAATATCAAAAGATTTATTTCTTTTTTAAGAATGAGATAAAAGGTTGGATTGAAAAACCTGTTTATCATTCCCGGTTTGTCATTAGCAATACGCATTAAGATATTTTTTAGACCGAGTAAGTTTACAGTTTTAACTATTTGGAGATGAAAGTTACTCCATACCATTCCTTTGCCACCATTCAATAAATAATCTACAGAAAACTTTGTGCAAATTTTAATAGAAAAATTTTTACAGAACAAGCTAAAAATTTCATTCAAGGATAAAAGCTCGGCAATGTCATCTCTTTGGTAATCAGTCTTTCTGAAAGTTTTTAGAAAATATTTCTTAATTTGATCACGTTTGAATAATGAGAGTAATGGCATCCCCCAATGAGGATCGGAAATAATATTAAAAAGTGAATACCTGTTAGGAGTGCTGATGTAAATTACTCCATTCTCCTTTAGTAAGGAAACCAGTACATTTACAAATTCTTTATTGATAACTAAATGTTCTATTACATCCTGCAAAATGATTAGATTAAAATTTGCTGGTTTAAATGGAATTCTTAAGCTGTCTGCTATTACCGGATGAAGTGAATCAGTTCTGGAAATTTTCTTTATCCGTTCAGATTTCATTTCAAGACTAACGACAATATTTTTTTTTGAAAGAAGCCTGGATGTGCTGCCTTCACCTGCACCGATATCCAGAATATTTAATCCCTCAGCATGCAATTCAGTCGACAGAACACTTTCCAAAAACTTTGCACGCTCATCGGAAAGCTCCCTGGCTTTTTGCCAACGCTCATAGTTGGGATGCGCAGTATTGTATTCTCTCTGTATTTCTTTTATTACTTCCACTTGATTTCAGAGAATCGAGCATTAAAGAAGTGAACTATCAAAAGTATTTCATAAAATATCTGCAAATAAAAAATCTCTGGAATTGAAAACTCATAGCCAAATTTTTTCTGGTATAATTTTACCAGAACAAAATCTGTGAAAAGCTTTGCCGGAAATAGTAGTCCAAAAACAGGATTGAAGAACACCAGGATTGGAGAAAGCAAAAAAGATAAATTAAACAAATGCCAGAAACCCAAACTGAATTGATGCTTTTTTAAATAGTGAAAGGAAGTCTGCGTATGTCTTGCTTTCTGCTTAAAGTATTCCTTGAAAGTTTTTTTGGCTTCTGAATAAACCAAAGAGCCAGGTCCAGTCACCACACCAATTTTCTTTTTGTTCTTAATGGCCTCTCGCAACAATAGATCATCATCCCCGCTGATAGTATCACGTGTTTTAGAGTACCCACCAAGCAATTCAAAAGTATTTTTAGTGAACCCAAAATTTCTTGCGGCAGCAGTAAAGGGTAAACCAAGCGAAGCCATTGAGAACGAAAGTAATGAACCCCTTAAATTTTCAAAGCAGGCAACTTTTGCCTGCTAAATGTTTGTGCTGATAGAATGGGGCTATCCCGAAAAGCATTTCGTAGCCAGAATTAAATTTTTTTGAACAAGCATTTAACCAGTCGCTCTGTGGTCGACAGTCAGCATCTGTAATTAATATATTTAAGAATTTAGAACGTCCTATCCCAAATGATAAAGCTTCTCTTTTTCCACTTCTGCCTGATGACTTTAATTCTTTAACAAAATAGTTTTTTAATGTATTCGTATTTAATTTGATTCTCTCGTAAGTTCCATCAGTTGAGTTATCATCGACTAATATGACTTCAAACATTTCAATCGGATAACTCAAATTTTTTAAGGACTCAACTAATGCATCGATATTTTCCATTTCGTTCTTTAGAGCTACAATTATGGAAATATTTACTTGAGTATTTTCATTTTTACCATCACCATTCATTCTTTTCAGGGAATAAATCATAAAAACATTTAGTAGAAATAGTATGGTAATTGATAATATAATTAGATATATCATTTAGCTATCAAGGAAAAATAAAATACTTTATTTGTAAAAGTCTTTGTGAAAAATACTTAAATAATCTTTTAAATAAATTTTAATTGACTGTTTTGTAATCGTTCACTTAATGTTTTAAGTTTGCTAAAAATATGAAAAGTAGGTTTGTTAAAAGTAAGGTCCTGCGTTCATAGCCTGATTCTTAATTAAATTCTTCTTCTCATAAGATAATTGTAAAAATTTATTTTCCCTTGAAGTTATCCTTTAAAAAAAATAAAATAGTTTTAGTAATTCTATTGTTAGTAGTTTACCAAAATATTTCTTTAGCCCAGGGAACGTGGGAAAGATTAAATAGTCCGATAGATGACTACCTCAGCTCAGTTTACTTTGTTGATAGTCTGTATGGTTGGGCTGCTGGTTTTTCCGGAACAATAATTCATACATCCAATGGTGGGAACGATTGGATAATTCAGAACAGTAAAACTGAAAATAATATTCTCGATATTTTCTTTTTAGACCGGAATCTTGGTTGGGCTATTTCCTGGGAAGCGTTTAATTATCCATTTGGTACATACACTTTAAAGACTACTGACGGCGGTGTTAACTGGTATAGCTCTACTTTTCCAGAGGAAAGTATTTTTAGCCAGTGCATATTGTTCCTGGATTCATTAAATGGCTGGATGGGTGGCAAGCCTTATCCTATCGTCAGAACTACTGATGGTGGTGTATCCTGGACAGAAGCGGTAATCGATTCTGCGTTTTTTTCTGGCCTGCCTGTTTATGATATTCAATTTTACGATTCCAGTTTCGGTTTTGCCTCAGGTGGTGCTATTGATTGTTGTGGAATAATCTGGCAAACAACTAATGGAGGCGATTACTGGTATGTGATTGATACGCCGTATGTTGCCCAAGAACCAATTTACCAACTTCATATTAATGATTCATTAAATATTCTGGGTGTTGGTGGTGATTTTGAAGATCTTGGTTATGGAGTCGGAATGATGCGTTCATCAGATGGTGGAATGACCTGGGGATTTGAATACATAGGAATGAGCGGTGTTGCCTGGGATATTGATTTTAGAACAGAAAGTGAAGCCTGGTCGCCATTAGGAGGTCAGCAAAAATTAATTTACAGTTTAGATGCAGGTATTACCTGGAATTCCGTAATGACACCTGACAGCGCAATTATTTTTAAAATGATTTTTCCCGACTCGCTTCATGGTTTTGGAGTTGGAATGAATGGAGCGATCATAAAATACAAACCTGATTCTGCTACTGCTGTTTTTGTGCCGGATAATTTAATTCCTGATGGTTTTGTTCTTCAGCAAAATTATCCGAATCCATTTAACCCAATAACCAGGATAGGATTTCGGATTGCGGATCGCAGATTTGTAAGCTTAAAAGTTTTTGACATTCTTGGAAGTGAAGTTTCTACCCTGATCGACGAAGAACTTGCAGCAGGCAGATATGAAATTAATTTTAATGCGGAAAAGCTTTCAGGTGGGGTTTACTTCTATACTTTGTCTGCATCTGATTTTACTAGCTCGAAAAAAATGATTTTGCTTCGATGAGAATTAATAAATGTAAGCATTTATCTTAATATGATAATTATTTATATTATTATTATTGAGTGATAAATTGATATTTGAAAGAAGATTTTAAAAAAGGAAATATTTAATCAATCAATCAATTAACTTTATAATTTATTAACCAACTTAGGAGGCATAGTGAAAAAAGTATTTTCAATTGCGTTATTTGGTCTTCTGACCATTTCTAGTACATTCTTTTGCTCAGGGCGGATTCAATTCAGGTCCCGAAGTAAGTCAGTGTATATATCATGATACTTCACCACCACTCAGAGAAATACCAGAAGCACCTTTGACACCATCACATTGGCAAGATGGATTAGTTCCACTTTTTACAATCCCACCCAGATTTGAAGACCAGTACCAAACCGATCCTGTTCTTCAGGAAACTATGGGTGCAAGGAGTGATGGTTTTGTATTTCAAACTTGGGATGGTGTTGCGGCACAAGGATACGCACCACCAGATAATAACGGTGATGTTGGACCTAATCATTATTTTGAGACTGTGAATGTCCGTTTTCAAATTTGGAATAAGACCGGAACTTCTCTATTAGGTCCTCTAAATCTTGGAACAATTTGGTCTGGTTTTCCGGGCCCCTGGTCAAGCAGCTTAAATGATGGCGATCCTATCGTGCTTTATGATGAAGCTGCTGACAGATGGTTTATAGCTCAATTCTCACTTCCCAATTACCCAAATGGACCATCTTATATAATTATAGCAGTATCTCAGACAGGAGATCCAACTGGCTCATGGTATCGTTATGGTTTTACATATAGTTATGGAATACCAGATTATCCAAAATTCGGTGTCTGGCCCGATGGTTATTATATGTCTGTGAATGCATTTAGTTCCGGTTCATTGAATTATTCGGGGACTGCAAATGTAGCTTTCGAAAGATCTCAAATGTTAATTGGTGCTTCTGCACAAAGTGTAACATTCACAGGTTCCGGCTCGACAACCTGGTCATTTTTACCCTCGGATTGGAATGGTGCAACAACTCCACCAGCAAACTCGCCAAATTATTTTTTACAATTACATGATAATGCTTTCTATGGCGGAAGCGATGGTGTTGATATTTTTTCTTTCACAGTTAACTGGACAACACCTGCGAGCTCATCTTTTACCGGACCAAGTTTTGTAGGCACATCTCCATATAGTACGGTAAATGGCATTCCTCAGCAGGGTACAGGTACGTTGCTTGATAATCTTTCCGATAGGGCGATGAATCGTTTGGATTATAGAAATTTTGGTTCTCATCAATCTATGGTGGTTTGTCATACAATCGACGCAGGAAGCAGCCGTGCGGGAATGCGGTGGTATGAATTTCGCAAACCTGCTGCTTCGTGGACCTTGTTTCAAGAAGGTACCTATGCACCGGCAGATGGTTTAGAGAGGTGGATGGGTAGCATCGCTATTAATGCTGCCGGGCATATAGCACTTGGTTATTCAATATCCAGTACTACAATGTTTCCTGCCATTGCTTATACAGGTAGATATGCAACCGATCCTTTAGGACAAATGACAATACCCGAGGAGACAATATTTGCCGGATCAGGATCACAAACCGGATTAAGCAGGTGGGGTGATTATACATCCATGAATGTCGATCCGAACGGAGTCAACTTCTGGTACGTAAACCAATACCAACCTTCGAGCGGTTCTTTCAACTGGCGAACAAGAATTGCAAATATAGATTATACGATTCCTGTTGAACTGGTTTCCTTCGAAGCTAATTCGATAAAGGATGAAGTCGAATTAAGTTGGAGAACTGCAACAGAGACTAACAACCAGGGATTTGAAATCCAGAGAATGGATAACACCGGTGAATATGAACAAGCAGGCTATGTTGCAGGTTTTGGAACTACCAGTGAACCGAAATCATATTCCTTCATTGATTCAAAGCTTGATGCTGGAAACTACACATATAGATTGAAACAAATTGACTTTGATGGAAGTTTTGAATATTCAAGCGAAGTAAATGTTGAAGTTGATCTTCCACTTCAATATGCACTCGAACAAAACTATCCAAATCCATTTAACCCGAGTACTAATATAAGTTACTCAATTCCTGAAGATGGATTTGTTAAACTTGCAGTTTACAACTTGCTTGGTGAAGAAGTTGCAACTTTAGTTAATACTTTTCAAAAAGCTGACAGATATGAAATTAATTTCAATGCAAGCAGTTTGTCAAGTGGAGTTTACGTTTATAAAATTGAATCTCCGAACTATGTCGCTTCTAAGAAGCTTGTGTTAATGAAATAAGTACATTGCCAGTATCAGGAGACTTTTGATGTGAGGTGAATTATGATGCGTCAAAATATTCGTAAGCCCCGTCAAGTCGGGGCTTTATTTTTATTTAGCACTTCCAGATTGTTAAATGTCTTTCTAATTTTTTTTAAAAAAAATATTAAATTGAATTAGCATTTTAAATATAGAATTGCTTAACTTTGTCCCAATTTAATTTAGGATAAAAAATCAACTATTGTTATTAATGAAATATTTTCCCCCACTGTTTCCATTAGTCACTTAATCAAAAAATTTGTTGCTAGCTCATTTTATAAACAACTATTTGTTTAAACCAAATTGAAAAAGAAAAAATATTTAACTCAATAAATAACTAACCAATCATTCATTAAAAATGGAGTACTAATGAAGAATCTCTTAACTTTGTTTGTTGTACTTTTCGTATCCAGTTTAGTTTTCGGACAGATTGGAACCGTACAGCAAATTCCTCCTACAAAAGAAGGATTACGTGAAAATTATTCTCAAAGCGATTATGAAAATTTTTTGCAGAGGGAAAAACTTGGTGAAATTCCTTTCCAGGGTGGTATTGTTGATCAACAAGCTGCTGCAGACGCGCTGGTGAATAACAATACTGGCAGCACCGGAACAGGAAACTTTACTCAAAGTGAAACATCCATACTGGCTTTTGGCAGCACTGTATTAATTGGCTTCAATGATTCCGGTTCATACACAGGTGGTGCAAACAAATTTACTGGTTTTTCGTATTCAACAGATGGCGGAACAACCTTTTTTGATGGCGGAACTTTACCAACAAGCTCAGTCGGTGACGCTGGTGATCCGGTTTTAGCACGCAATGAAACCACTGGTAGAATTTATTTTTCGACACTTGGTTTTAGCGGCGCAGGTACGATTCAGGTATTCCGTTCAGATGATGGTGGTCTTACTTGGTCAGCACCAGTCAACGGTACACCAGGTGGAACTACTGAGGATAAACAATGGATTGCTGTTGACAATTTTACAGGTACTGGAAACGGGAACGTTTATCTGATGTCTCGCCGCTTTGCTGGTTCCACAGGAATTTACCTATTTCGTTCAACCGATAATGGAGCTACGTTCGGTCCTTCAGGTGGTGTAAGTATTTTTGGTGGTGGTCAGGGTGCTTTTGTTGCGGTAGGCCCGGATCACTCAGTGTATGCGTTCTATTATAATGGTTCCTCATCTATACTAGTCCGTAAATCAACCGACTATGGAGTTACTTTTGGCTCAGCTATTACCGTATTTAGCGGTTTAGCTGGAGGATCCAATGGTGACCTGAGCCTGACAGGTCTCAGACAGGGAACTTCCTCTTATTCGGGCTTCCGTAGCAATTCATTTCCGCATGCAGCGGTTAACCCGGTTAATGGGCACATTTATGTTACTTTTAATGATAATCCTGCCGGCACTGATAAAGCTGATGTGTATATGACGATGTCTACAGATGGTGGAGCCACCTGGAGTACGCGTGTAACAGTGAATGATGACGGTACAACAACTGACCAATGGCAACCTGCTATTGCTGTAACACCGGATGGAGGCAGTATTGGTATTTTTTATTATAGCCGTCAGGAGGATATAACTAATAATAATTTATTTAAATACTATGGACGAACAGGAACAATTTCCGGTTCTTCCGTTACATTTACTCCCAGTTTTGCAATTAGTGATGTTGCTTCGCTACCGGAATTCGGTCGTGATAATGTAGTTAATTCTGTTTATATGGGAGATTACAACCATGCATCAGCTACATCCAACGCATTTCATGTTGTATGGTCAGATAACCGGGACGATCTTACGGGCGGCGCACCACGTAAGGACCCCAATGTTTACTATGAGAAGATTGTTCTTGGTCCACCTTGTCCAGTAAGTGCACCCTCTAACCCAAACCCACCAAATGGTACAACTGGAGTTGCCTTGACAGGAAACACTGCCAGTTGGACTAATGGTGCAGGAACAACCCAGGTTGAACTTTGGTTTGGAGAAGTTGGAAGTTTAACTCAGGTATACAATGGTTCACCAATTTCATCATTCTCGTTGGCTCCTGTAGAGCCTCTTACCTACAACACAACTTATGGTTGGTATGTAATAGATAAGAATGATACCTGCGGTGCACAAGGTCCCTTATGGACATTTACAACAATGCCGGATCCTAACTTATCAGAATGGTGCGATGAATTTACCAATCTGAGCAACTGGACTGCAGTAGGACCATTGGGTCAGGCAAACTGGTCAGCAAATAGTACAAGTTATGCTGGTGGAACTCCTCCTGAACTATATATGAGTTGGACACCATCATTTGTTGGTGAATCAAAGTTAAGATCTATTGTTGTACCATTAGCTAACAATTTGTTAGTTAACTATTCCTTCGACTTTTATTTAGATTGGTATGCAGATCCAAGTGGAGTAGTTACAGTCGGAGTTACTTATGATGGTGGTACTACCTCTACACCGATATATACTCTAACTAATCCGACATCAAGTGTTGGTCCTTTAGTGCAAACAGGTAGTTTTACCACACCGTCATCTGGTTCTGATAATACACAGTTAGAGATAACATATAATGGAAACTCTTTCAATATAAATTGGATCGCTTGGGATAATATGTGTTTGAACTGGGTTGTACCTGTTGAGTTAACATCATTTACGGCTTCATCCAACGGTGCAGATGTAGAATTAAACTGGACAACTGCGACAGAAACGAATAACCAGGGATTCCAGGTTGAAAGAGCTTTATCATCGACTTTGCCAGTTCAGGAATGGGCTCAAGTAGGATTTATTCCAGGATTCGGAACAACCACAGAACCAAAAACATATTCATTTATTGACACAAAACTTGAGGTTGGAACTTATACTTACAGATTGAAGCAAGTTGACTTTGACGGTAGTTATGAATATTCTGATGAAATAAATGTTGAAGTAGAAATACCAATTGAGTATGCACTTGAGCAGAACTATCCTAATCCATTCAATCCGAGTACTACAATAAAATACTCGATACCAGAGGATGGATTTGTGAAATTGGCAGTCTACAATATGCTGGGAGAGGAAGTAGCAGCGATAGTAAACACGACACAGAAAGCAGGCAGGTATGAAGTTAGCTTCAACGCAAGCCAAATGTCGAGTGGAGTATATATATACAGGATAGAAGCTTCAAACTTTACAGCTACGAAGAAACTGATGTTATTAAAATAATATAGACCTCACTTCTATTTATAAAGGCTGCTTATACAAGCAGCCTTTTTTTACAAATTCCTTTTGTATGTTTACTTTTTTTGCTCTACATCTAATATCTTATATACCGAAAATAGGTTTTATAAAACCCTAAATAAATAACTAACCGATGAATAGAATTATTTGAACTAAAATTATATTTTTGAATATTGATTCAATTGAAACTAAAAAGCTAATATGCATAAAGAAATTTTAATTATTTGTTTTGCTACAATTCTTAATTCTACAGCATTTCCGCAAAATTTTTGGGAGAAGATCAATAGCCCTACTTCTAAATTGTTAAACTCAATTGTATTTACAGACAGTCTTAACGGTTGGGTTTCGGGTGATTCAGGATTAATTATTCATACTTCAAATGGTGGAGAGGATTGGGAAACACAATTCACAAACGATTCTCTAAATGTGATAAACCTCTTTTTTCTGGATGATCAGATTGGCTGGGGTTCAGCCTGGAGCAATTATTTTGATAGATATGGAACTTTTATTTTAACAACATCAGATGGTGGGATGAACTGGAACTCTAAATATCTTAGCATAGGAGAAGTTTTTGTAAATTCATTTTACTTCCTGGATACTTTAAATGGCTTTGCGCTTGGCTCTCCAAGAGTTTTCCATAGAACAACTGATGGCGGTTTAAACTGGAGACCGGTAAATCTGGATAGTTCAGTTGCTTCAGGATTTCCACCTCACACAATTAAATTTTACTCTTCTAAATATGGATATGCATGTGGAGGATTACATGATATTATCGGAGTAGTCTGGAGAACCACTGATAGCGGCGAAAACTGGACTACAGTAGTCGATAATCTTAGTTCAGAACCACTTTATGATTTGCACATTTTTGATTCTCTTAATGTAATTGTTATGGGCGGCGATCCTGAATATGGAGCAAGTCAGGTAGTAACAACTGATGGAGGTGATACCTGGGAGTATACCAACCTGGGAATTCTAGGGTACACTAAGGCCATTGGTTTTCGAACAGCTACTGAAGGCTGGGCTCCTCTGGTTACTCAACAAAAATTATTATACACTTCCGATTCCGGAGTAAACTGGAATATTTATGACACACCTGATTCAACAAGCATTACCAAAATTTCTTTTCCCGATTCTATTCATGGCTATGGTGTAGGGAACAATGGTAACATAATTAAATACGTTTACCAGGAGCCTTCTGATGTTCAGCCCGAACGAGGTAAAATTTCATCATTCTATCTTGCTCAAAACTATCCAAATCCATTCAATCCGAATACGACAATAAAGTATTCGATACCAGAAGATGCATTTGTGAAATTGACAGTATATAATATGCTGGGAGAGGAAGTAGCAGAGATAGTAAACACAACACAGAAAGCAGGCAGGTATCAAGTAAACTTTAACGCAAGCCAACTGTCGAGTGGAGTATATGTGTACAGGATAGCATCAGCCAACTTTACAGCCTCCAAAAAACTTATCCTCCTTCGATAAGGCTTCGGCGGACAAGTGTTAATGAAGTAATCGCTAACCAATTAAGATCTAATTTTTACAAAAGCACCGCAAAGTCGGGGCCTTTCTATGACAATAAATTGAGTGGAATATCTGTTAATGATTGTCTAACTTTAAATGTATATTTTGAATGAAATACATTACCAGATAAATACTGGGTTGTCTGA
This sequence comes from uncultured Ignavibacteriaceae bacterium, assembly GCA_963699475.1. Taxonomy (GTDB): domain Bacteria; phylum Bacteroidota; class Ignavibacteria; order Ignavibacteriales; family Ignavibacteriaceae; genus IGN2. Next base: position 871,854 of record CAVOUA010000004.1, read on the forward strand.
ATGAATTAACTAACAAATCCACTCCAGATCATTCACCATCCCTTTATTTTTATTAATTAAAAAATCCAACGAGGTTTAGAATGAAATTCTCACGTTACCTAATTTTACTTGTTCTGTTTAGCATGGTTGAGCTTTTCTCACAGAATATGAATTCCTACTTGGTGTCAATATCATTAGCTGATGATTACATCAATAATAAGATTGAAAGCCTGAAGATTCCTTGCTATTACATTTCTGAAGATGAGCTTATAACTGTTATCGATTCGGAAAAACTTAGTGAACTCAAAAACATCGGATCAAACGTTTCTTTGCTTGATGAATTTACTGCACGAGAAAATATATTTTTGATTACTTCCAAATCCAAGACTGATATCACATCATTGCTGTTAAATGAAAAGGTAGTTTATAAAAAGCAGAATACTATAATAGTTAAAGACCTTTCAATCAATTTACCGGAATTGACACTCGCCGGACTGAAAGTAGTAGAATTAAAAGGCAGCACAACTTTCAAAAATGAAAGGCGAGTTTGGCAGCTGGCGAAAACTCATTTTAGCGATTCATTAATAACTCAAATAACTACATCGGTAAACTCTGATAGTGTTAGATATTTAATCCAGAGTCTACAGAATTTTCAGACCAGATTCCTGCTTGCTGATACGCGTGATGCAGTTGCTGCCTGGATAAAAAACAGATTTTTACAAATAGGTTTTACAGATGTGGTTATTGATTCTTTTCAATACCAGGGGACCTGGCAGAAAAATGTGGTAGCAACTTTACCAGGTATCTATGAACCGGAAGTTTATAATGTTGTAGGTGGTCATCACGATTCTTATTCATCGGGTAATCCTCTGGTTTTTGCCCCGGGTGCAGATGACAATGCCAGTGGTACTGCTGCAGTGCTTGAAATTGCAAGAGTAATTAAAGAAAATAATTATCAACCCGAGTCAACAATTAAGTTTGTAACATTCGCTGCTGAAGAATATGGGTTGTGGGGAAGTGTAGATTATGCTCAGAAAGCTTTAAACACTGGAATGAATATCAAGATTATGATTAATCATGATATGATAAGTCATACTTATAATCCGGTTAATCAAAGCCAGGTAGATATAAACCGATACAGCGGATTTGATTATCTGCGTGATCTTGCTTTCTATTGTATTGAGAATTATTCTGTTCTTGCCCCGAGTAACGGAAGCCTTAATAGTGCCGGTTCTGACAGTTATTCATTCTGGGAACGTGGTTTTCCTTCGGTTTATTTTGAAGAAACAAATTTCAGCCCTTACTACCATTCTCCGGCGGATACTATTGGTAATTATAATATGGAATATTGTGCGGAAGTAATTAAATCTTCCTGTGCAACGTTATTGTTAAATATAGTTATGCCAACAATGATTCAGAATTATAAGCTTGTTGATGCTGGCACGGGAAATTCTCTCTTACTTTCGTATAGTCCGAACGCTTCCCCTGACTTTTATTCATATAAAATCCATGTCGGCAGTCAATCTGGAATTTACGATACTGTTTTAACAACTACTGATACAATTTTTACAGTAGGTGGTTTAACTGAGGGCAACCTTTATTATGTTGGTGTTTCAGTTGTTGACCTAGATGGATATGAAAGTCTGATTGTTGAAAGATCAGCAATTCCGTTTGAATTTCCTTTCGCGCCAAAAGGTTTTACTGCAGTTCCACTCTGGCATCAGGTTGAACTTTTCTGGGATAGAAATAATGAATTCGATATCTATGGATATAATCTATACCGCTCAGATACTGAAGGCCAGCTTGGAACTAAACTTAATCAGAATATTCTTCTTGATTCATCTTTTGTTGATGCTACAGCATCTAATGGAATTTATTATTACTATACTGTTAAAGCAGTAGATAGTTTATTGAATGAAAGTATTAACAACTCAATATTAAGGTCGCGAGTAGTTTCACTCGACCAGGGAGTTTTAATAGTTGATGAAACTGCAGATGGCGATGGTTCACCAATGAATCCTACTGATGCTGAAGTAGATAATTTTTATGCTGAGCTCCTAACTCATTTTAATGCAGTACAATATGATATGATTGAAGAAAGCCAGATTGGGCTTGCCGACATTGGCGCCTTCTCTACTGTAATATGGCATGGTAATGATCTATCGGATATGACAGCTCCTTTTGAGTATAAAGATGAGTTGATAAAATATCTTATCTTTGGCGGAAATTTACTTTATACAGGTTACAGACCATCGAAAGCGTTTGAAAATGTTGTTGGTCTTACCGGAACTTTTAATAGTGGAGATTTTATTTTCGACTATCTGAAAATAGAAGAGACCAAAGGAACAGTGTTTGCATTGTTCAATGAAGCTAAAAGTATTGCAGCAGACTACAATAACATTTTTGTTGATTCATTAAAAACTTTGTCTTCGGATCAATACCATCTTAAAAGTATAGAGATGGTAAAACCCTCTAATGAAGGAACAAACATCTATAGCTATGAAACAAACTTTGACTCAACTTCTCAGCAAGGTTTTTTAAAAGGTAAACCCGTTGGTGTGGAATACATCGGGAATGATTTCAAAACCATCACTCTTAGCTTTCCGCTTTATTATATGAATAAAGATCAGGCGAAGTCATTAATAGAATACGTCTTAACAAATAAATTTGATGAACTAATGCCGGTCGATGATAGTGTAAATGAAATTCCATCTGCATACCAGCTCTATCAAAACTATCCAAATCCATTCAATCCGAATACGACAATAAAGTATTCGATACCAGAAGATGCATTTGTGAAATTGACAGTATATAATATGCTGGGAGAGGAAGTAGCAGAGATAGTAAACACAACACAGAAAGCAGGCAGGTATCAAGTAAACTTTAACGCAAGCCAACTGTCGAGTGGTGTATACATTTACAGAATAGAGGCAGCAAACTTTGTTGCATCTAAGAAACTGATTTTACTGAAATAATTTTTTAAAGTTTACTTTAAGAATTTCATCGGTAAATATTTCCCTGTTCACTAAGTGGACAGGGTTTTTTATTTCAATTATAAAACTTTTCTTTATCAATAAAGCTTGTCAAAATCATTTTTGCAATTTGCTAAATAGCAAGTGTGAGCACCGTTAATCTTATTCTGCTTGCTTCTTAACTTTTCATTTAGCAAATTATTAATGAATCTAATTTAAAAGTAGAGGGCAGAGTAAATGATGAACATAGATAGTTCACTCTTTTCCTGATTAATAAACAGGGAAAATTCTATGAAACAAAAATTTGTTTCAGTTAAAGCGCTTCAGTTTACACACTTACCTGATATTCATATCTGCATAGAACATTATCATAATTTTTTCCAGAATAAAGTTTGTTTAGGGGAACTAAATAATTATTAATAATAAAATTTTTAGGAGGAAAAAATGATTAGAAAAGTGGCACTAATATCAGATCCTAAATATGTTAATCCTGAGGATATTGATGTATATGGATCAACCTCAGACACCATACTATTTGGAGCAAGTTCTGACAGTTCATATTGTGTTCATATCTCAAATGCTGGCAACTATTTTCAAGATATAGCACAAGGTTCAGATTTATTGTTTTTTATTCCCCCTCGTGGATTAGCGGAAACACCGCCAATTAAACCTAATTTGGACGAGGCAATAAGTTATAATGTTTATAAAGTTGATTCTACTGGTGGTGCTATGCCGAGTGATGCACCACCAAGAATAATAATTCACCGTTAAATTTAGAAAAATCTTATTGTTGTATCTGGGATGAAGTAAAGTGGAAGTTTTATAGTTATTCTAGGTAAGTTAATTAAATTCTTAGTAAAGGACTCAACTTGAGATATATATTAAAGATATTCTCTTTTATCCTACTCCTATGTGCTATTTCATTTGCACAAAAGCAAAACCTTGAATTTACACACCTTACATCGCAGGATGGTTTGGGATCTAATACCGTGTTCTCTATTCTGCAGGATGATAGGGGATTCCTCTGGTTTGGCACTTATAATGGTTTGTGCAGATATGACGGCTATAAATTTCAAACTTATAATACTGTTTTGGGAGACAGTACAAGTATAAGTGAAGATAAAATCCGTGCGATGGTTCAAGACAAAGAAGGTAATTTATGGATTGGTACTTGGTATAATGGTCTAAATAAATTCGACCCAAAGAATGAAAAATTCACTCGCTATCTTCACGATGAAAATAATCCTTCAAGCGTTAGTAGCAATTATATCATATCCCTTTGTACAGATAAAGAGGGAAATATTTGGATCGGAACTGTAGACAGGGGACTGAATAAGTTTGATCCAAAAAGTAAAAATTTTATTTGTTATTTAAATAATCCTGATAATCCTTCAAGTTTGAGTTCTAATGCAGTTTCTTCAGTTTATGAAGATCGAAATGGCATTTTATGGATTGGAACGGGAGATAACGGGTTGAATAGATTTGATAGGATAAAAGAGAATTTTACTTGCTATAAGCACAATCCCGATGATCCTAAAAGCATAAGCAGTGACGGGATTGTTTCTTTGTACGAAGACCGGACAGGTATCTTATGGATAGGTACTAATACAGGTGGTCTTAATAAGTATGATGCAAGTCTAAATGAATTTATTCATTATTCAAAAAGTTCAGATCTACCCACCTGTTCAAATTACATATGGTCTATGTTTGAAGATACTGAAGGAATATTCTGGATTGGTACTGAAGATGCAGGTTTAAATATTTTTAATAAACAAAAGGAAGAATTCATATGTTATTCTTACAGCTCTAACGATCCAAGAGGAATAAATGATAATACGATTGTTTCTATTTGTGAAGACAGAACAGGAATTTTATGGTTTGGCAGCTGGAACGGAGGGATTAATAAATATAATAAGTTTGAAAAAAAGTTTATCACCTACTCGCATAGTTCAGATGATCCGTATAGCCTTAGTGCTAATACTATTTATCCTATTTACGTGGACAGTTTTGGTGATCTTTGGCTAGGAACAGATTTATACGGACTTAATAGAAGAAAAGTAGGCGGTGATAAGTTCATACATTATTATAACAATCCAAATGATCCATATAGCATAAGCCATAATACTATAAACTCAATTTGTGAAGATAGTAAAGGAAATATTTGGATAGGCACTGATGGCGGGGGATTGAATAGATATGACAGAACAACGAATAGGTTTACACACTTCAGCCACAATCCTGATGATCCATCCACTATCAGCAGCGATAGGATATCTCAGGTTTTTTTGGATAACAAAGGGAACTTGTGGATCGGTGTTCAAACAGGAGGATTTGATAAATTTCCAAAAGGTTCTACGAGTGCAATTCACTATAAACCGCATCCAAATAATTCTAAGAGTACAGGTTCAAAAATGATCTTCGATTTTAACGAAGATAACAATGGCAATTTATGGATTGGAACATATGGCAGCGGATTACTAAAATTTAATGTAGACACAGAGAAGTTCATTTATTATCGAAACGATCCACAAAATCCATCTAGCATAAGCAGCGATGCAGTTTCGGTCATTCATATTGACAAAAAAGGAAATTTCTGGGTGGGAACTGACGGCGGTGGTCTGAATCAGTTCAATAATGCAAACGGAACTTTTAAACGTTTTACGGAAAAGAATGGACTACCTAATAATGTTATTTGCGGGATACTTGAGGATGAAAAGGGTAACTTATGGATTAGCACACTTAAGGGATTGTCAAAATTTGACCCTAAAAAAGGTGACTTTAGGAATTTTGGTGTTGAAGATGGGCTGCAAGGACTTGAGTTTAACTACTGGGCTTATTGTAAAGACAGGAATGGAAAAATGTACTTTGCCGGAACCAATGGTTTAAATGTATTTCACCCGGATAGTTTAAACGATAACTTATTAATTCCTCCTGTGGTAATAACTGATTTTGAGCTTCTTCATAAACCCGTGGCTATTGGTTACGATTCTTTGTGGGGTCGCACAATTTTGGAACAGAGTATCTCCGAAACAAAACTTCTTGAGCTAAGTCATAGTGATAATATTATCTCGTTTGAGTTTGCAGCCCTTGACTTTCAAAATCCCAAAAGAAACCGATATAAATACTTCTTAAAAGGTTTTGATAAAGAATGGACACTAACCGATGCAACGAAAAGATACGTGACTTATACTAACTTAGATCCCCGAGAATATGTTTTCAGGGTGATAGGTTCGAACAGTGACGGAATTTGGAATGAAGCAGGTGTGTCTCTTAAAATAATTATCCATCCTCCCTGGTGGGCTACCTGGTGGGCATATATGCTCTACGGAGTGGCAATTGTTTTAATTGTATTCGGTGTTCGTGGTTATGATCTGAAGCGACAGAGACTAAAGCACCAGCTTGAACTTGAGCACGAACACGCTGTGAAACTGGAAGAGATTGATAGTATTAAATCACGTTTTTTTGCCAATATATCTCATGAGTTTCGTACACCTTTAACGCTCATTCTTGGTCCTGCGTATAAAATAAAAACTGAATACAAAGACGAGAACCTGACTAAACAGGCAGGTCTGATTCAGCGAAATGCAAATCGCCTCCTTGAATTAATTAATCAGCTGCTGGATCTTTCAAAGGCAGAAGCAGGTAAAATGAAACTTTGTGTTTCCAAAGGAAATCTGGTCTCATTTATCAAGGGCATAAGCATGAGTTTCGAATCAATTGCTGAGAAAAAGGATATTAAGTTCAAAGTTAAAACGCAAAGAGAAAAGATTGAAGCTTTTTTCGATAAAGACAAGTTGGAAAAGGTAATTACCAATTTATTGTCTAATGCCTTCAAGTTTACGCTCGAAGGTGGGGAAATAACCTTAAGCTTAAACCTTATAGATAATAATGCAGCAAAATTAATTATCCACGATACCGGAATCGGAATTAGAAAAAAAGATTTGCCTAAAATGTTTGACAGATTTTTTCAGGCTGATACCTCACATACAAGAGAACACGAAGGAACCGGGATTGGTCTTGCCTTAACAAAAGAATTAGTTGAATTACACAAAGGTAAAATATCTATTGATAGCCAGGAAGGAGATTGGACCGAGGTTACAATAGAATTACCGCTTGGTAAAGAACATTTTAGTGAAGATGAGATTATTGAAGGAGAAGAACAAGAGTCAGTAGCCAGGGAAATTATTGTAAGTGATTTTGTATCAGATAGGATTATAGATGATGATTTTGAAGATGCAATAACGGAAAAAAATATAGTCCTGGTCGTCGAAGATAATCAGGATGTGAGAGAATACATCAGAGAGGCACTTATTAATGAATTCAGAGTTGCTGAAGCTGTAAATGGTGAACAGGGCTTTAGAAAAGCTGTGAGAATAATACCTGATTTGATTGTCAGCGATGTTATGATGCCCAAGATGGATGGAATCGAAATGCTCAAACAAATAAAAACTGATGCTAAGACCAGTCATATACCGGTAATTTTATTAACTGCCAAATCAGAGCAAAATGATAAATTAGAAGGATTGGGTTTAGGTGCCGAAGCATATCTCACAAAACCTTTTGATGTAAAAGAACTGCAGGTGCGAATAAAAAGCCTGATTGAACAAAGACAAAAGTTGCAGATGGTATTCAACAAAGGCGAGGTTATCCTCAAAAGAGAAGAGAAAAAATTAGGTAAACTGGATGAAGAATTTATAAACAGGGTTATGAACGTTGTAAATGCTCACATTTCAGAGGAAGAATTCAGCATCGAGCAATTTGGTCATGAAGCAGGAATGAGCAGATCACAAATTCATAGAAAATTAAAAGCACTTACTGGCAAATCACCAAGCCTGTATTTAAGATCGATAAGATTGTCAAGAGCTAAGCAAATGATACATAGAAAGGAAGCAACCATTTCTGAGATTTCTTACAGAGTCGGATTCTCAAGCCCGGCTTATTTCAGCCGTTGTTTTAAGGAAGAATTTGGCTACCCTCCCAGTGAGCCCCACGATTAAACCCATCAAAATTATTTTCTGAAATATTCGATTTTAGTCCATTTTCAAAGAATGCGACATAAGTGCAAGCTTTTGCAACATAGTTAATAACCACCAGGCTCCATTTTTTGTTTATTGTATTTCAATTTATCAGATACTTTACCAGAGCCGAATATTGTTAAGGTTGCTGAGCTTTATAAATACATTTGGACCTGCTAAGCATAAAGCAAAATCAATCTGATTTAAAAATCAATTACTGTGCTAGGAAATTATTGTCTTGGAAAATCAAGCCTCACATAAGAATTACAATCTCCAGTTTCTTACTAAAGAGATTTATTCCGCTGAACCAACAAAAATTATTCGCAAAAAGGAGGGATATAAAACTATGGTGCTGAATCATTCTATTACAGAACAATACATCCCGCTCAATTTCAATCTAGAACAAAACAATCCGAATCCTTTTAAAGAACTTACTATAATCAAGTACAGTTTACCTTATCAATCTAAAGTCACAGTGGTAATTACGAACTCTTATGGGAAGGTTATGGATAAATTAATATCATCCACTCAGGAAGCCGGTACATATGAACTCAAGTTTTCAGCTGACGGATTGCCGAGAGGAACGTACTTCTGCCACATTGTAGCTGATAAATTTTCTGATTCAAGAGAGATGGAATTAACAAAATGAATTTTATTACTACCTCCTGTATCGGGAAGAATGAAAAAGAGGGTATACACGCTTTTTTGGATAACTCCAACCAAAAAGTAAATATCGCTTTCTTTTGTTCAGATAAAACTACTGGAGGAATTTTTCACAAGATAATATTAAAACTAATGGTCTTCCCCCTAGCACAGCAGATAAAGAGGGTGGAAATTGTTTATCTAAATTTGACGCACCTTATAACACAATTTCGCCCTCTTTAATTTTCAAAGGGAAGCAGAGTTACGAAATAATTTTGTAACTGTTGATTAACTCCAAATGGATAAGTTGATCAATTATTTAAGAAGGCAGTATGGAATTTTTGCAGCACGGGATCAACAAAAAATCAGGAGTAGCAGACGCAAGTCTAAAACACAGCGTTCTAATTGATTTAGAAACAAAAGTGTTTGTGCAGCAATCTTTCCAACCTGGTAGAAATTATTATCTGGAATTAATTATTTGAAAAAGTGAGGAGGCTAATCGCCACGGAAGCCAGCTCGATTTGTATCTGGCGAGCCGGGGTGGGAGGACAACAAGGGCGGATACTAAGTCCGCCCACATTTCACCCCATTTTATTAATTACACCATCTGCAACTAGAATTGAGTAAGCTAATGAAAGACTTTGTAGAACTAATTGTAAAACAAATCGTGGACAAACCTGATAGAGTACGAGTTGAGGAGAGTTCGCCTAACGAAAACACAATAGAGATTGTTGTTGAAGTTGATAAAGAGGATATCGGAAAAGTAATCGGCAAGAAAGGACAAAATATTAATGCGATACGGACACTCGTTACCGCTATTGGAGCTAAAGGACATCATCGTGTTACATTACAGGTTGTTGAATAACAAAAATTATTTTAACAAAACGATGCACAAATATTTCAAAAAATATTTAAAAATGAATAAAGATTTTATTTAGCTCACCTTCGGGGTTAGCTGTCGATATATTATTCATAAACCTCGAAGGAAAGAGAGTTAAAAAATAATTAATCTAATCCATAACTAGGAGGACGCTATGAGAAAGTCACTTTTACTTTTGGTTCTTCTTTTATCAGTTTTTTTTACTTACGCTATAATTGCTCAGGAGCTAGGCTCAATAAAAAAAGGATATGCGTTTTCATTTCCTGAAAAAATTCACAAACTTGTTCTTGATCCACTCCCTGCTGGTACTTACTCTGTTGGGACTGGTGGATACTTCCCCACAATTGATTCTGTATTTAATAAACTAAGTATTGATGGCATTGCTGGAGAAGTTACTCTTGAACTGACTGACAATCTTTATACTGCACCATCGGTACAATTTGGCTTCGTATTGAATGGACCTATCCCCGGTGCAGGACCAAATAGCAGAGTTACAATCAAACCTGCTGAAAATAAGAATGTTACAATTCAAGGTAATAACGAAGGTTTATTATTTTTAATAAATACAAGTTATGTAACAATTGATGGTGTTGGGTTAACAGGTGCAACTACATTAACAATCCATGCTCTCCAAAACTTAAGCTATGTGTTCAATGATGCATTAGATTTTATTAATAATTCAGACCATAATATAATTCAAAATATTACTTTTATTATTGAAGATATTTCAAGAGCGAGCGGCTCAGGATTTTGGTATAGCCAAACAGGTTCATTTGCACCAGATAGCAATCTTATACAAAATAACTTCGTTAAGATGGCTGGAGACCCATTTTTTATTGTTTCTCCCAGTTCGTCCGTAAAGGGAAAAGATAATATCATCAGAGGAAATCAAATTGGTTCAGAAACTGACAGCTTAATTTCTTTTGGTATTGAGGTATCAAGATGTGAGAATGCAATAATAGAAAATAACATTGTGCAAAACTTGAAATCCACTCTAAATGGATCTGATCAAAGTACTAACTGGAATACTTTCATCTATGAGTTCTGGTACTATCATCAGGAATAATATTCTTGGAAATTTTAGAGCAAATAATGGTTATAGTTCTTCAGGCATATTCCTGGGAGGCAGTAACTGGAGACAATGGAAATGACAACCTTCTTTATAACAATATGATTTATGATATTCAAAGTACATCTGCACAAACTAACAGCAGAGTAACGGGAATTGAAGTATGGTATCAGGACAATACCAGGATTTGTTACAACTCTGTTTACCTATCGGGTTCTGGATCAAATATGTTGGGGTCTGCAGCATTGTATATTGGTGGGACAAGTACGGGAGTCGATGCAAAAAATAATATTCTTGTAAATACCAGAGACGAATCACCCTATTGTGCGTCTGCAATTTATGATTACACGGTGGTAAACCTAAACTCAGATTATAATGATCTATTTTATGAAGTAAGTCAATATAGCTGTTTAGTTAGGATTGGTAGCACAAATTACAACACACTTGCAGATTGGCAGGCAACAGGGAAAGATCTTAATAGCATTTCTGAGATGCCGAATTTTGTTGATCCGTACCTTCATATCGACGAGACTATTCCAACAAATATTGATGCAGGCGCAACTCCAATTGCAGGAATAGATACAGATTTCGATGGAGATTTAAGAAACGCCAGCACTCCCGATATTGGGGCGGATGAGTTTATATCAATTGGTGATACACTTTACGTTCCGGGTGATTATTCAAAAATTCAAGAAGCAATAGATGCAGCAAATAATGGAGATGTTGTCCTTGTTGCAGATGGACTTTACTATGAAAATATAAACTACAAAGGTAAAGCAATCACTGTTGCCAGCTATTTCCTTGTTGATGGAGATTCAACACACATTGAAAATACAGTAATTGATGGTTCACAACCATCTCATCCTGATTCTGGTTCTGTTGTGTTTTTTGTAAATGGGGAGAATGCTTCTTCTGTACTTTGTGGTTTTACCATTACCGGAGGAACAGGAACAGTATCTTTATTATGGAATGATAGATCAGGTGGCGGTGTATATGTTGAGCTATCTGGGGCAACAATATGTAATAATATAATTGAATTTAACTCTATCACTCATAACGACTACGCTAATGCTGGGGGAATTTCAATAGTAGATAGTGATAGCATAATAGTTGAAAACAATGTAATCAGAAATAATAGTATAACCGGAGATAATTGGTCTGCTGGTGGTGGTATAGCTATCTATGATTTCACTCAAATGGGATATGCAAAAGTTTCAAATAATAAAATTATTAACAATACGGTAACCGATCCCAATGATGCATCGGGTGGAGGTATTGAAATTAATGGTGGTTCAAATAATTTCTTTATTGTCGGCAATTATATAAAAGGGAATGAGTGTAGTGGTTATGGTGGGGGATTAGACTTGTACCATTGTACACCCAAAGTTAAGAATAATTTGATAGTTGAAAATTCTGCTTCTGATGGAGGGGGATTAGTATTTGATGCAATTCGTTCAGCATCATCGAAATCTGAGCTTAGTGATGTCAATATACGATCAAACCGATATAACAGGTTGAATGAGAAAACAATTAGATTACCAAAATTTCAACCTGCAGCAGCTTTTGAAAATAATACAATTGTCAATAATTCTGCTACAGTTTCAGGTGGAGGAATTACAGTATGGACATCAACACCTCTCCTAATGAATTTCATTATTTGGGGAAACACGGCGCCAAGTGATCCACAAATTTCCGGTACTTTGGATGTTCAATATTCTAATGTTGAAGGTGGCTATACTGGAACAGGTAATACTGATCTTGATCCACAATTTATTGCAAGTAATGTGTACTTTGCTTTATCTGGAACATCTCCGTGCATTGACGCTGGTCATTCCGATCCAATTTATAACGATGTTGAAGATCCAAACAACCCAGGAAACCCGTGGTGGCCTGCACAGGGAGCATTAAGAAATGATATGGGACACGTTGGTGGGTCATCTTCTCTTTGGGGTTTCTGGGATTGGCCAATGCCGGTAGAAGATGAATCGACAGTTCTATCAGATTATGTACTTATGCAAAACTATCCCAATCCATTCAATCCAGCAACAACAATAAAATATGGAATAAGTGAAGGGTCATTTGTTGAGTTGAAGGTTTATGATATTCTGGGAAGTGAAGTGGCAATATTAATAAATGAAAAACAAGATGTTGGTTATTACGAAATAAACTTCAACGCTTCCAATCTTTCAAGCGGAGTTTATTTCTATCAGTTAAATGCTGGTGATTATGTGAACACTAAGAAAATGATTTTGTTGAAATAATTTTTTAAAGTTTACTTCAAGAATTTCATCGGTAAATATTTCCCTGTTCACTAAGTGGACAGGGTTTTTTATTTCAATTATAAAACTTTTCTTTATCAATAAGGCTTGTCAAAATCATTTTTGCAATTTGCTAAATAGCAAGTGTGAGCACCGTTAATCTTATTCTGCTTGCTTCTTAACTTTTCATTTAGCAAATTATTAGTGAATCTAATTTAAAAGTAGAGGGCAGAGTAAATGATGAACATAGATAGTTCACTCTTTTCCTGATTAATAAACAGGGAAAATTCTATGAAACAAAAATTTGTTTCAGTTAAAACGCTTCAGTTTACACACTTACCTGATATTCATATCTGCATAGAACATTATCATAATTTTTTCCAGAATAAAGTTTGTTTAGGGGCAAAACAATTCTTTTTACAAAAAATTTTTAAGGAGGATTTAATATGAAAAAGTTACTATTGTTATTAGTGGCAATACTTACTCTTTTTATTTTGAATGCTTGTTGTAAACATATGGTTGTTTACTCCGGAGAGTTACAACAAGAAGATACAATATTCATTGTTCCTGTACCTGGTTATTCTTATAATGTAACAGTGGAAAAACTCAAAGGTGAGGAGCCGAAACCGAAGTACCCACCTGCAATCTCTACATCTTCAGGGAAGATAGTGAATATTCCAGAAGAAGGTGATATAAGTGAAGTTCTATTTTTATCCGATACTACGCTGGACAATAATATTCGTATAACTTTTACTGATCAGGATACAATTCATATCTGGTGTAGGGATACTGGAGAATGGCAATTTATAGACTGTGAAACCAATGAAACTATAAACGCCTACTGTGGTGATAATATGATTACGCTGCCTTGCTGGCATGGCATAGTCGTAGAGTTTCGCTAATGAAATTCGGTTTTTGCATTATTCTTTAAAATTAACCAATTGAACTACCTTAATAAGTTATTTTGTCTGTTAGGTTAGTATTCTTTTTAAGGCAAATTTAAGATGTGTATTACTATTGTAACTATTTGATGTTTTAACAGGATTACATTTAACTACATTCAAGAAATGATTGAGGGCATCGAACATCAAATGATTATTTAATGTTTATTTAATTTTAATGATCTCATCTTGATAAAGACAAGTAGAAATATTCTCGCATTACTTATATTAGCCTATTTTCTTGCCTTCTTTCAATCTGAATTAAAACCTCAAACAGAGGTAATTCAGTTTGAACATTACTCTCTTAAAGAAGGTCTCTCACAGAATACTGTGTATAGTGTTTTACAAGATGCTAAGGGATTTCTTTGGCTGGGTACCGCAGATGGATTAAACCGCTATGATGGCTATAAGTTCAGGGTATTCAGAAATGATCCGAATGATTCTGCAAGTATTAGTGCCAACAGAATTTTTGCACTTTACGAAGATAAAAATAAAACTTTCTGGATTGGGACTTATGGTGGGGGTTTGAATAAATATGACAGGGAAACAGAAAGTTTTATTCATTATAAAAATGATCCAAATGATCCCGCCAGTATAAGTGATGACGAGATACTGTCAATTTATGAAGACAAATTTAATATACTTTGGGTGGGGACAGACGGAGGAGGATTAAACAAATTCATTCGTGAAGCAGGGAAGTTTGAATGTTATAGGAATAATCCTGAGGATCCCGCTAGCTTAAGCGATAACGAAATTCGATCCATTTATGAAGATCATTTAGGTCAATTATGGATTGGTACAAACAGCGGCGGACTAAATAAGTTTATCAGAGAAACAGACCTATTTATTCATTACACACATAATACAAAAAATTCTGGAAGTATAAGCGATGATAGAGTTCTCTCAATTTATGAAGACAGCTTCAATATACTTTGGGTAGGTACCGGTAATGGTGGATTAAATAAATTTAATCGCTCTAAAGATTCGTTTACTCATTTTATTTATAATCCCGAAAATCAAAATAGTATTAGTGCCAATCGAGTATTTGCAATCCTCGAAGACCAGTCCCGGAATCTTTGGGTAGGAACGATGGAAGGTGGGCTTAATAAATATATTGCAGAACATAACAAATTCATTTCGTATAAATCGAAGCGGGATAATTCAAATAGTATAAGTAGTGATGGAATTTTTTCTCTTTTCGAAGATAAGACAGGTGTACTTTGGATAGGGACTTACGGTGGTGGCGTTAATAAGCTTGATCAGAGAAAAGAACAGTTCAGGCTATTTAGAAATGATCCTTACGATCCGAATAGTCTAAGCAATAACGGTGTGTTTTCAATATGTGAAGATCGACATGGAATAATCTGGATAGGAACTAGCGGCGGGTTAAATAAATTTGATAGAAAGGCAAAAAAATTTATTACTTACCATCATAACCCTTCTAATACGTATAGCCTTAGTGATGAAGAAGTCTTATCAATATGTGAGGACAAATCTGGAGAACTATGGATTGGCACTTATGGAGGAGGATTAAACTTATTTAACAGCCGGACTAATCGGTTCATTAACTTTAAGAATGATCCGAAGGACAACAGTAGTCTGAGTGCTAATGAAATATTTTCAATATGCGAAGATGATTTAGGAAATCTTTGGATAGGAACCGACGGTGGGGGATTAAATAAATTCGACAAATCAAAAAAACAATTTACCAGATACCTACATAATCCGAATGATGAATCAAGCATAAGTGCCAATAGAATTTTTTCAATTTATGAGGATCACGAGAACAATTTATGGATAGGAACCGATAGTGGTGGATTGAATAAATTAGACAAAAAGACCGGGAAATTCATTCATTACAAATACAAACCGGGTGACCCTGCAAGTTTAAGCAACGATGGCGTCTTATCAATTTATCAAAGTAGATCCGGTGTACTATGGATTGGCACTTACGGCGGCGGGCTTAATAAGTTTGACATGTCTAAGGAAAAATTTGAACAATACGGAATTAAAGATGGATTACCGAGTGATGTAGTTTATGGAATTCTTGATGATGACACTGGAAATTTATGGTTGAGCACTAATTACGGCTTGTCAAAATTCAATCCTGTAACCGGAGCTGTTAAAAATTATGAAGAAAGTGATGGACTGCAGGGTAATGAATTCAACCAGGGCTCCTATTGTAAATCTAAAACAGGTGAAATGTTTTTTGGCGGTCCGAATGGTTTCAACTACTTTTTTCCCGACAGTATAAAAAATAATCCATATCCACCTCAAATTGTAATAACCGACTTTCAACTACTGCACAGGTCTGTCTCTATAGGTTATGATTCACTTTTTGGCCGGACAATTCTGCAGAAGTCAATTTCCGAAACAGAGCAAATTGAACTTAATTATGATGATAATATCATTTCGTTTGAATTTACTGCACTCGATTTCAGGAATCCCACAAAAAATCAGTATGCCTATTATATGGAAGGATTTGATGCTGGTTGGACTCATACTGACGCGAGCCGAAGGATTGTTACTTATACCAATCTAGATCCCGGGGAGTATACTCTAAAAGTAAAAGGTTCTAACAACGACGGTATCAGGAATGAAGCTGGTACATCTCTTAAAATAATAATTAATCCACCTTGGTGGATCACCTGGTGGGCTTACACAATCTACGGGATTCTGATTGCATTGATCATTATGGTTTTAAGACAATATGATCTCAAGCGTCAGAGGCTAAAGCACCAGCTAGAGTTAGAACACGAGCATGCAGAGAAATTAGAAGAGCTTGATCAACTGAAATCTCGTTTCTTTACAAACATATCCCACGAATTTAGAACGCCTTTAACGCTTATACTTGGACCAGCTGAGATAATCATTTCTGAGTCAATAGATACTAATATCGGAAAGCAAGCCGGTTTAATTAAAAGAAGCGCAAATCGACTGCTTGACCTTATTAATCAACTGCTCGATCTTTCCAAGATTGAAGCTGGCAAACTGAAATTAGAAGCTTCACTTTCAAACTTGTCTGCATTTGTTAAAGGAATAGCCGAAGCATTCGAATCTTTAGCCGAGAGAAAAGATATTAATCTGAGGATTCATATTGAGAAACAATATATCGGCGCATATTTCGACAAGGATAAAATGCAGAAAATCATTACAAACTTGTTATCAAATGCTTTTAAATTTACAAAAGAAGGTGGGCAGGTAGAAATTAAATTATTTGAAACAGAACGCAATTCTGCTGTAATGAGTGTTAGAGATACAGGTATTGGAATCAGAGCTAAAGATCTGTTAAAAATTTTCGACAGGTTCTATCAATCAGATAGTTCGGTTACAAGGGAGAGCGAAGGTACAGGTATTGGCCTGGCTTTAACAAAAGAGTTGGTTGAGCTTCATAAAGGAATGATTAAAATTGATAGTAAAGAAGGAGAATGGACAGAAGTTAAAGTTGAGCTGCCTCTGGGAAAAGAGCACTTAAAGGAAGATCAAGTTATAGAATCTGAAGAGGAAGACTTAACAGATAAAGAAATATTTGTCGGCGATTATATTCCTGAAACATCCGAAATACAGGATTACGAGCTGATAAAAGCTGACAAGAATATAGTACTAATCGTCGAAGATAATTATGATGTCAGGGAATTTATAAGGGAATCAATCGGTCAGGAATTTTTCGTTATTGAAGCAATGAATGGCGAACAGGGACTTAGGAAGGCTGAAAAATTTATTCCCGATTTAATTATCAGCGATGTTATGATGCCTAAAATGGACGGCAATGAAATGATGCGACGAATTAAACAGGACGAAAAAACCAGTCACATACCAGTAATTTTGTTAACTGCAAAATCAGACAGAGACAGCAGGCTGGAAGGATTAGGTTTAGGAGCCGATGATTATTTGACGAAACCATTCGACACAAAAGAGCTATTGGCGAGAATAAAAAACCTGATTGAGACTAGAATACTCCTGCAGCAGAAATTCAGTTCAGGAACAATTGTTCAGAAATTAAAAGACAAGCCGGGATTGAGCCCACTCGATGAAAAATTTATGAATAAAATAATGGGTGTAATTGAAACACATCTTTCAGAGGAGGAATTCAGCATAGAGGAGATATCGGAAGAAGTAGGGATGAGCAGGGCGCAAATTTATAGGAAACTGAAAGCTCTAACCGGTAAATCTCCAAGTTTATTTTTAAGAACAGTTAGGTTAAACAAAGCTAAAGATATGATTCAGAGTAAAGAATTCTCTATATCAGAAATATCTTATAAAGTTGGTTTCTCCAGCCCTGCGTACTTCAGCCGGTGTTTTAAGGAAGAATTTGGTTACCCACCAAGCGAGCGCTCAAAATAATTTTTTTTCGATGCGTGTGACTTACTGGCTATAGTAATATTTGTTAAAATGATTATCATAAATATAGTACGGCTTACTTGTTCCCAGTTAGCATCTCATTTACCTGCCCTAATATTTAATTAATATAAACCTCTAAAATTCCCGTCCCAATAGCAGTTTAGAATCTAACTAAAACCTTTGAATATTAAGCGAATTCAAAGCCCGCAACATTAGTGCAAGACTTTACAACATAGTTACAATCTATTGACTGAAAAGTACAACTCTTTGCAACATAGTTAATAACCACCCCCTGCCTCCATTTATTTTATTTGTGGTGCGACTTTAAACAACTTTTTAACAACAAATTTTAAGGAGTGCACCATGAAAACTTTTTTTGTAACCCTCATCGCTTTCTCGCTTGCATTATTAATAGGATGCCAGGAGAGCATACTTAACGAACCTGAACCTGAAATCTCATTAGAAAAAACAGCCACTCATACTAGTAGAAATACAATAGAGCTATGCTGCCAGGTTCAAGACCCTCTTTCCGGTACTTGTAACTTAAATGGTTGTGTCACTTATGTTCATCAGGTTATTAATCGGGGGATGAATCCACTTAGTTCCAAAGTAATATCTCTTCATCTCAACATCAATGCAAGCTTAAATGATCTCGACGGAATAGCTGATCTCAAATGGAGGATTGAAGGGAGAAGTTATGATTTAGTTTCTGTAAGTGAAGAAGGAATTCTACTTCTTGATAAGACTTACAACATAACCAACAGGAACGATGTAGTTCTGTATGTTCAATATATGATTACTACTGATGGAGTTGGAGTATCAAGTGTTACTCTGGTACAAATCGAAAAGTAAATCATTCATATCAATTATAAGGAGTATAAAATGAAAAACTTATTTGTCTCTCTCGTTATTGTCACTGTGCTGTTTGTTTTGGGATGCCAGGAGAATTCAATAACTGATCCTGTTGCTAACGAATCGACTGAAAAGATTCAACCTGGTACTCCTAATGCATACATTCACGGTATAATCCGACTTGAAGGCGCATTAAATGATCCTCATCTGATTGGGAATTCATTTTATCTGATTATTGGTCAGATAGAATACGAACAAATAACTGCTTATGTAGATCCGATGCTGCCTACTTCGCAGCGACATGCATCATTGAATTTAACAACTGATGCTGATTTTAAATATTTCTGCACAGTTTGTCCGCCATCTGCTGAAGATGATCTGGTGGGATTTATATCTGATGTATCAGAGGAACTAGTACCAATCGGTGGAAATTATGTTTCACTGCTTGAAAAAACTTATACTATCCAGGGTCGAAATGACGGGATGGCTTTAAAAGTAAGGTTGCTTGTTACATCAGGCGGAGTCGAATTAAGCGCAATGTGGCTTGCGTTTTTACATCGAAGTGTTACAGCCACAGTAAACCAATAATTAATCATTATTCAATAATGGAGGAAATCATGAAAACTCTAGTTGTCTCTCTCGTTGCTCTTTTGTTTGCTTTCTTTGCAGGATGTCAGAATTCTATCACCGACCCAATAGTCGATGAAAATACCATTTACTCTGGCCAAGCTTATGCAGAAAATTATGCAGACAAAGATTTAATTAATTTCACATATCCAAATATGATAAAGCTTGAGGGTATGTTAGATAATCCGAGCGGACCTTCTGAAGGTTCCGTTAATATAAGTGGTGTCGTAAGATACGGTCTTGAAACTGTTTATTTTGATTCACCGCCCCCGGCAACTCAATCAGCTATTAAGGTTAGTCTTAAAGTTGATGCTGATCTAAAATGCAACAGTTCGCTGGATGGTAAATTTTGGATTGTAAAAAATACATCTCAAGACTTTGTTTATGGTTCTGATGGGGTGAATAATATATATTATCTTACTAAAACCTTTAGAGTTCAGAATACCTGTCGTACAACATTGGATCTTGTAATGTCATTCGAAGTAACTGAAAAAGATCTGAAATTAACTTCCATGAAATTAAAGATTCCGGATGGTCTGCAGCCGATTGGAGATCCCGTGTTCTAAATAAACCAAAGGTAAAAATATGTTCGAAAATTGATAGCCCTGTCCTCTTATTAAAGGCAGGGCATTCTTAATCAGGAGGATAAAATGAATTTGATAATAAAAATAACAACAACAATTTATTTACTTTCATCGCTAATAATCTCTCAGGAAAAGTTTTATTGGGGAGAAGCTCCAACTCAAGGGACAAAAATTTATTCATTGGTATTTGATAATTCGGATAGTGGAATTGCTAAGTCAAATTCCGGAGAAACCTTTATAACGACTAACAGCGGTAAAAATTGGACTTTGAATACTGATGTTGATGAATCAGAAGCGCCAACACAGCCATTCTGGACCGCAGAAATTTACTGTTCGGTTATGCAAACAAATGATGGTGGAAATACTTGGACTCCCTACCTGCATGACCAACAGGAACATTTTTGCCAGGTATATTTCAAGGATAAGAACACTGGCTGGAAAGTAGCAGGGGAATTTCTAAACAAAGTGGTTAATAATATAAATAAATGTTTAGGTAATGATGATATTGAAACACTTTTGGATCAACCACATCAGTGCACAGAATATTATACTGATATTGACTCAGGCTGGGCGCTTGGATGGTGTGTAGGGAGTTTTGAGAACCATTAAGGAATTTCAACGGAGTAGATTTGAAATACAATATTTAATTTGACCCTGTCTCCTCTTTGAGCAGGGTTTTTTATTTAATACTTAAATAATTCTTATCTCAATTCCTTCTTTGATAATAATTAAATAATTTTCAGCTAAATAATTATCTGCTTATTCAGGAGGACAAAATGCGTTCACTTAACAAACTTTCAATAATTTTTTCGATATTTTTTTTAATCAGCTGTGGACCGAGCAATACAGTAAAAGTCGAGTCATTCTCTCCAACAGGCGAGGTTCAGAATTTAACCAACTTCACTATTGAATTTTCTAATGATCTGGCTCCTGCAGATGTTCAGGATAAATGGCTCGATGAAGAGTTTGTTACTTTCTCTCCGGCAATCCAGGGAAAATTTAAATGGACATCACCAAGCACACTTATCTTTTCTCCTGATGCACCGCTCGATCCGATGCAGACGTATGAAGCATCAATCAATAAAAATGTTTTGTTCAAGACAACATTCTCTCCTGATTTTGATGAATATACTTTCCACACTCCGCATTTCGATGTAACTAAAGTTGACTTCTTCTGGACAAACATTCCTTACCAGGACTATAAGCTCAGCGTGCAGGCAAATATTTATTTCAACTATCCTGTTGATCCAAAATCTTTGAGAAATTTTCTGGAAGTTAAAAGAGCCGGTGTTGAAGTAACAGATTTTCAGATTGTCTCTGAACAAAGTGCAGAAGTAATTGCAATAAATTTTGGAGAGGTTCAGCAGACCGATAAAGAACAGCTCTTTTCAGTCCATGTGAAAGAAAATCTTGCTTCAACTATTGGAAAAGATGGATTGAGAGAAGCCCGCTCATTCGAAGTAAAGCTCCCGCCAATTACACGACTGGCTATTACAAATGTTTCAGCAGGATTTGATGGAAGTACCGGCTGGATTGAAGTTGCTACCACGCAGACTGTGGATGATAAGAGATTAAAAGACTTTATAAACACAGAGCCTTCTAAAAAACTAAATTTCTCAGTAAGCGGAAATATTTTAAGAATTGAAACTGATCTTGACAATGTTCAAACTGTGGAATTGAAAATAAAGAAAGGATTGCCAGGTTTATATGGTGGTGAACTTGAATTCGATTACGAGCAGGAAGTTTCAATGGTAAATGTTCAGCCATCAATAAACTTTGCTGATAAGAGAGGAAAATATTTAATGCTTGGCGGAGAGGAAAATCTTAAAGTAAATGCAGTAAATATCGGTGAAGTTGAAGTAGAAGTTTCGCAGGTCTTCAAAAACAATATCCTTCATTTTCTTAATCAATATGGATACTACTATTACTATGATGAATATGAGTATGAATATTACAATCCTCAGTACTATGTTGGAGATTTTGGAGAAACTCTGTATGAAGAAAAAATAAAATTGCCTCAGGGTCAAAACTGGCTGAAGAGTTTTACAGTTAACCTGAATAAAGCTTTGGGACAAAAGTTTAAAGGAATTTATACCATTTCAGTTCGTTCATCCGAAGAACGCTGGAGAAGCGCTTCGAAGATGGTTGCCATTTCCGATCTGGGCATCATTTCAAAATTCGCAGATGATGAAATTTATGTTTTTGTAAATACCATCAGTGGTGCCCAGCCCGTTGCAGAAGCCGAAGTAAATATTATCTCAACAAATAATCAAACAATTCTTACTGGTAAAACTAATGGCAGCGGTGTTGTAATATTTAAAGATGTAAAGAAAAACACTGAAGGATTCTCTCCGAGACTTGTAGTCGTGGAAAAAGGCGAGGACTTTAACTACATCGATTTAAGGGAAAGTAATGTTGAGACTTCGCGCTTCGATGTTGGCGGTCTCACACAGTACGCTGCAGACTTTAATGTGTTCCTTTACTCCCCTCGGGATATTTATCGTCCGGGCGAAGAAGTTCAGCTTTCAGCGATTGTGAGGAATGATAAAATTAAAGTTGTAAAAGATGTCCCGCTGATAATTAAAATAGTAACTCCTACAGGAAAAGTTTTTGAAGAATACAAAAAAGATTTAAACGAGCAAGGTTCTTTTGAATTATCTGTTACTCTTCCTGAATATGCCCAAACGGGAGGGTACTCAGCAGATGTTTATACCGGTGACAAGCAGTTAATTGGTTCATACAAATTCAAAGTTGAAGAGTTTGTGCCGGATAAAATACGAGTAAATGTCAAATCGGATAAAGAAAAAACAAAACCGGGTGATAAAGTAACAATTGATGTTGCTGCAGAATTTCTATTTGGTGCACCCGCTGCAGATATGAAGTATGAAGCTGATATTCAATTAAATCACAGATCATTCTCAAGTAAAAATTTTCCCGGCTACAGGTTTTCGAACACATCGATCACTAATACTTCAATTGATCATACCTTTCTGGAAGGTCAATTGGATAGTGAAGGTAAAACAAAAATTGAATACATCATTCCTTCTGAAATGCAAAGCAAAGGCGTTGTAACAGGAACAGCTTATGTAAGCATTTTCGATCTTACAGGCAGAACTATAACACGCTCCGCAAGCTTTGATGTTTATCCGAAAGATTATTTCATAGGAATAAAATCAACCGACTATTATTACGGTGTGAACGAGAATATCAATTTTAATCTTGTCGCAGTTGATCAAAATGATAAGCAGATAAATAATTTCTATGCGAAGGCAAAACTTGTCCGGTATGAATGGCAAACCGTACTTAAAAAAGATAATAATAGCCGTTACTATTATGCATCAGAAGAAAAGGAAGTGAACGAATGGGAAAAAGATATTACAATTAGCGGTCCCACCAAATTCAATTTTATGGTTTCAAAATCCGGCAAATATGAATTGCGGATATTCAAAAAAGGTAGTAATGATTATGAAAAAAATACTTTTTATGCATATGGATGGGGTGCATCTACTGCGGGTTCATTTGAAGTTGATAAAGAGGGAAGAGTTGAAATTGTTTTTGATAAAGAACAATATGAACCTGGTGAAAAAGCGAAAGTTCTTTTCACCTGTCCATTCTCAGGAAAATTACTTGTAACACTTGAGCGGGGCAGCGTTTATTCCTATGAGTATATTGATGTCAATAGTAAATCTGCCGAGCTTGAGTTGACGCTTAATGATAATTATATGCCAAACGTTTACGTAACTGCAACGCTCTTCAAAAAGCATAGCATGGATGACACAGCACCATTTCTCGTCGGTCATGGTTTTGCATCGATGAAAGTTGTGAAAAGTAAAAATATGCTTCCGGTTTCCATTTCAGCACCGCAAAAAATAAAACCGAATACAACACAGCAAATATCTATCAAGACTGAAGCAAGTAAGAATGTTTATGTTACTCTCGCCGCAGTTGATGAAGGTATACTTCAAATTACAAATTTCTCAACTCCCGATCCTTATGGATTTATGTACGCAAAACGTCCATTGATGGTTGAAAGCTATGATCTTTATAAATTGCTTTTAC
Organism: uncultured Ignavibacteriaceae bacterium; assembly: GCA_963699475.1. Classification (GTDB taxonomy): domain Bacteria; phylum Bacteroidota; class Ignavibacteria; order Ignavibacteriales; family Ignavibacteriaceae; genus IGN2. The sequence goes on from CAVOUA010000004.1 coordinate 896,073, forward strand.
CTGAGATCGTAAAAATTAGCTCATCTACCGGCGGCGGAGATATGATGGAAAAGCAGCTTCAAAAAAGAACGAATCCAATTTCTGTCAAAAGATTTAAGCTTCTTTCTTATTGGAGTGGGATTAAGAAAACTAATAGTGATGGTGTCGTAAATGTTTCGCTCAACATTCCTCAGTTCAACGGGGAAGTTCGCTTAATGGCAGTTGCTTACACCGATTCTCGTTTCGGTTCTGCAGAACAAAGAATGAAAGTTGCAGATGATCTTATCATTGAACCACAGGTTCCGAGATTCCTAGCAGTAAATGATTCACTTGTTACACCAGTATCAATTGTAAACACTACTGATAAAACTGCAAACGTGGATGTTACTCTAAAAGTTGAAGGTCCACTGAAGATTACATCATCAACAAAAAAATCAATTAAGATTGAACCCAATTCAACAAAGAGTGTTACTTTTAGCATACTTGCTCAGTCACAGGTTGGTGCCGGAAAAATGATTTTTGAAACATCGGGATTGGCGAATATAAAAGAAGAAATTGATATTGCAGTCAGACCGATTTCGCCACTGATTGTGGAAACAGGTTCTGGAACAATTGAAGCAGGCAAAGAAATTAAAGTTGATATCCCGAAGAATTTTATGAAAGGAACACAAAGCACAACTTTGACAATCAGCAAATTCCCCGCTGTAAAATTTGCAAAACAATTAAAGTATCTCGTTGGATATCCTCATGGGTGCATCGAACAAACCACATCAAGATTATTTCCGCAGCTTTATTTTGAAGACTTAGCAAAGCTCGTTGCCCCGGAACTTTACAGAACGAACAATCCTGTTTATTACATTAAAGAAGGTATCCGAAAAATTGAATCAATGCAATTGTACGATGGTTCACTTGCTTACTGGCAGGGTGGAACTGAAACAAGTTGGTGGGGATCTGTTTATGCGGCTCACTTTTTAATCGAAGCAAAGAAAGCAGGCTTTGACGTTTCAGAAAATGTCCTGAATAAACTTACGAGGTATTTATCTCAGAAAGCAAAAGAGCAAAGCACCTATGATTATGTTTCATATCTTCCAACTGGTAGAACTATAAAGAAAATTGCACGTAAAGAAATACTCTACTCACTTTATGTTCTTGCGCTTGCCGGCAAGGGAGATATCGCAACTATGAATTATTACAAAGCTCGTCCTCACCTGGTTTCAGAAGATATGCGTTATTTATTGGCTGGTTCTTATGCGTTAATGGGCAGATGGAATAATTATTATGAAATTGTCCCAAATGCATTCACACCGGAACGTACTGATCGATTAACGGGTGGAAGTTTTGATTCTGATATTCGTGCAAATGCAATTATGCTGAATGTTCTTTTGGAAGTTGAACCAGCTAATAAACAAATACCGGTAATAATCAAATACCTTTCTCAAAATGCTGACAGAATGTATTCAACACAGGAAAGATCATTTGCTTTTCTTGCTCTTGGCAAAGCTGCCAGCTTAAATGCAAATGCTAATGTTACAGTCGATATAGTAGTGAATGGTAGCTCAATAAATAAATTCTCCGGAAAAGATTTAACAGTTTCAGATGAAAGACTGAATGCAGCAAATATTGACTTTGAAGGCAAGCGGCAATGGGGAGGTGTATTATTTCTGGAGTGCTGAGGGTGTTAAGCTAAATGAAAAAGTCAAAGAAGAAGATTCTTATTTACAGATTAGAAGATCTTTCTTTAGTTACAAAACAGGCAGACTAATTCCTGATTATCGCTTCTACCAGGGCGAATTAATCGTATGTAAAATTGAATTATCCGGTTATGAAAGAAATGCAGAAAATATTGTTATTACTGATTTAATACCTGCAGGATTTGAAATAGAAAATCCGAGACTCAATCCCGCGACCGAATTGAAATGGATTCATCCGAATCCATTGTCTGTACAGTATATGGATATTAGAGATGACAGGCTTCTTCTCTTCACAGGTTTGACGAGGAAACAAACGAAAGGATTTTATTACTTGCTTCGCGTTGTAAACCAGGGAACGTATCAGTTACCTGTAATCGGTGCGGAGGCTATGTACGACCGGGAGTATCATTCATATCACGGTGCCGGAGTTGTAAAAGTATTGCAAAGATTAGGCGAATAATTTATAACTGTCATTGCGAGGAATCCTAACAGGATGACGAAGCAATCGATAAGGTTTTGGGATTGCTTCTCCCAACTAAAGTCGGGATCGCAATGACAAACAGAAAAAGATAGTTATGCACTTTGAATTAATAAAAAAATATTACAGAACAGTAAAGATTGTATTTTCAATCCTGATTCTTTTCGTTGTATTAGATTTGCTTTTTCCCCTGCCTAAACAAAAAGAATTCTCAAAAGAAATACATGCTAAAGATGGAACTCTGCTCACGGCTTATTTGACCAGTGACGATAAGTGGAGACTGAGAACTGAACTTGATGAAGTCTCACCGGACTTGTTAAAAGCAATAATCAAAAAAGAAGACAGCTGGTTTTACTGGCATTTGGGAATAAATCCGGTTTCCGTTGTTCGTGCCTTTTATCGAAACTTAACTACCGGTGAAACCCAGTTAGGTGCTTCAACCATTACGATGCAGGTCGCTCGAATGCTTAAGCCAAAAAAACGAACTTATATAAATAAGATAGTTGAGATGTTCCGGGCATTGCAGTTAGAGATAAATTATTCCAAAGAAGAAATTCTTGAATTATATTTAAGTCTTTTACCTTATGGTGGCAATATTGAAGGAGTGAAGTCAGCTTCATACATTTACTTTAACAGACCACCCGGAAAGCTAAGTCTTTCACAATCGATAATGCTGGCAGTAATTCCAAATGATCCAAACTCATTAAGATTGGACAAACCGAATGAAAAAATAATCGACAAAAGAAATTTTTGGATAAACAGATTCAAGAATGAAAAAATATTTTCATCATCAGATCTCAAAGATGCCCTGGATGAACCTGTCGAGAAAAGCCGGTTTGAAATTCCAGTGGTCGCTCCCCACTTCAGTTATTACGTGAAGAATAATTTTCAAGGCGATTTAATTAACACAACTCTCGATCTTTCTATTCAGCAGACAACTGAAAACATCTTGCTTCGAAACGTAAGAAAAGTATTTTATAAAGGAATTACAAACGGCGCTGTTATGGTAATTGATAACAAAAATTCATCAGTAGTTGCGTATTGCGGTTCAGCAGATTTTAATGATGCTGGTTCATTCGGTCAGGTTAATGGTATTACCGCAATCCGTTCTCCTGGCTCAACTTTAAAAGCTGCTCTTTATGCTTATGCTTTCGATGAAGGAAATTTAACTCCCCAGATGAAATTTGCGGATATTCCAACTGACTTTCATGGCTATCAACCTGAGAATTATGATTTGAAATTTTATGGAAATGTATCAACAGATTTTGCACTCGTCAACTCGCTGAACATTCCTGCAGTTAAACTTCTTGAGCAAACAGGATTGAATAATTTTATCAGTTTTCTTGAAGGTGCAGGTTTCAGTCAAATTCAAAAACAAAAAAACAAACTCGGGCTCTCGATGATACTTGGCGGCTGCGGAACAAACCTGCAGGAATTAACCAGATTATTTACATCATTTAGCAGAGAAGGCAAACTTTATCCGCTCAATTTTATTTCGATTGAAAATGAAAAGGATGGTAAACAAATTTTTTCTGAAGCCTCATCATATTTAGTTGCAAAGATTCTTTCCGGCATAAATCGCAGTGATATAGCTGATCTGTCTAACTACTCAAAACTTCCGAAGTTTGCCTGGAAGACAGGAACTTCGTACGGTAAACGGGATGCCTGGGCAATTGGTTTTAATCCGAACTACACGATTGGAGTTTGGATGGGAAACTTCAACGGTGTTGGTTCACCAAATCTTTCAGGCGCTGAAGTTGCTGTTCCATTATTATTTGATCTTTTCAATGCAATAGATTATGACTCTGATGTTAAATGGTTTGAAACTCCCGAAGAATTAATTACCAGAAAAGTATGCAGCGAAAGCGGATTAATCCCAACACAGTATTGTTCAAACACAATTTATGATTTTGCAATAAAGGATAAATCACACAACGAAGTTTGCAATATTCATAAACCGGTTTACGTTAATGTTGATGAAACTATTCAATATTGTACCGGATGTTTACCTTCATCAAATTATAAAAAAGCTGTGTATGCAGTTTATCAGCCTGAATTAACTATATGGCTTTCTAAAAATAAATATGATTATCATCAGCCGCCCATTCATAATCCAAATTGCACTGCAAAATTTGCAGAAGGAGGTCCTAAGATTTTGTCTCCGTCAGAAGATTATGAATATTTTCTTGAGAAAGATTCTAAACAGGAAATATTGCTGCTAGCTGCATCTGATAGCAGAGTTAAAACTCACTACTGGTATGTGAATGAAAAATTCTTAAAGAAAAGTAGACCGGGTGAACGTGTATTTTTTGTTCCTAAGGAAAACGAATTAATGATTACTTGCCTTGATGATAAGGGAAGAGATGGACACGTTAAGGTTAGTATTAAGTATTATTGATGATTTATAAATTTATTTATTCTGATTTTTAGTTGGATATTATTGTGTTAGCAATCTAACTTTAAATCGAAACTCAAATAAAAACTTCAAGTGGATGCAAAAGGGAACAGAACTTTCAGCTGAAGAAAAATATCAGCTATTAAGAGATATTTCTTTTAAAATAAAAGATACTTAGATCTCAATGTAATTCTAAATCTTTTACTTGATTCTCTGAAAAACGTTATCGATTATGATGCTGCAGGAATTTTTGTTTTGAGTGAAGCAGTTGAACATCCGGATTATCATTTCCCTGGACAAAAAATAGGAGGCATTGCTAAACGCGGTTATGAAGAGCATCCTGTTGAATCTGACGATATGCTGCGGGAAGGAAAAGGAATTATAGGATACGTTATCAATTCAAAGGAGAGTTTAATTATTGATGACGTAAGGAAAGATAATCGGTACATAGTAGGAAGAAACAAAACACTTTCTGAAGTAGCAGTACCGATAGTAAAAAATGATAAGGCTATCGGTGCATTGGATGTTGAAAGTGACAATCTTTCTGCTTTCGATCATCATCATCTGGAAATACTTCAGTTCTTCGCTGATGCTGCTGCAATATCATTAGAGAAAGCTATTCTCCATCATCAAATTCTTGAAAAGAAAAAATTAGAAGAGCAGATGCAGATAGCAAAGGATGTTCAATCGAGCCTTCTGCCCTCACTTCCCCCTGAGATTGAGGGTTATGATATTGCAGGAATTTGTATCCCTACTTATGAAATAGGCGGTGATTATTACGATTACATTCACCTTGACAAAAACAATCTTGCCATCGTTATTGCAGATGTATCAGGTGATGGTGTGCCAGCAGCTTGATAATGGCTTCGTTTCGTGCTATGCTGCGCAATCAAATTAAATTAAATGATAATCCTGCTGAGATGATGAATATACTTAATGAGCAAATTTCTGAAGTAACCAGAAAGCGCGACTTTATTACAGCATTTTATGGAAATTTAAATTTCATTGAGCATAAATTTACCTTTACTAACTGTGGGCATAATCCTCCAATATTAATAAGATCAAATGGAAGTGGAATTTCTTGAAACCGGAGGACCATGTTTAAATATTTCTTAAAGATGCAGAGTTTAAATCTTCATCAATTATGTTATCTCAAGGTGATCAGATAATATTTTACACTGATGGTGTTACGGAAATATTCAGCAGAGAATCTAAGGAGTATGGTTTTGAAAGACTTAAAAATGTGCTTTTAAATTCAAAGGATAAATCTGCAAATGAAGTTATTGTAAGTGTTGTAGAATCCACAAAGAACTTTTCGGGTTCAAAATTATATAGAGATGATTTCACTCTTGTAGTATTAAAAAGAAAATAGGAGTATCAAATATGAAAGTAAATAAAATATATCTCATAGCTCTATTTTTAATTGTGATGATTTTATCAATTCATCAAACATTTTCGCAGGATACATTTTCAATTGTTGCTGTCGATACAGTTACCGGCGAAATCGGAAGTGCAGGTGCTTCATGTGTCGGACCAATAGGTGGAGTTGGTGCCTTTATTCTCAGTGATGTAATTGAAGGTATTGGAGCAATTCATACACAGGCATCCTACCTCTCTCAAAACCAGCAGAATGCACACAATAGAATGCTGGAAGGATTATCTCCGCAGCAAATTATTGATTGGCTTGTTGCGAACGATGCTCAGAATAATCCATCGATTCGTCAATATGGAATTGTTGATCTCACTCGCAATGGAGAAAGTGCAGCTTATACCGGTGTAAATTGTACTAATTATAAAAATCATGTAACAGGTCCCGGTTATGCAGTTCAGGGAAATATTTTATTAGGACAAATTATCATCGATACTATGCAAACAACTTTTCTAAATACAGAAGGTCCGTTGGCTGATAGACTAATGGCAACTCTTCAGGCAGCAAAAATACTTGGTGCTGATACACGTTGTGCAAGTCAAGAGGAACTTCATCTCAATCAGGGTTTGTTAAAGTTGTAAGAATTGGTGATGGCGGATACACCTTATCTTCAAATTGTTGTTCCAGATACACCTTCCGGCAACGATCCGATTGATTTACTCCAGAACTATATTTAATAATTGGAAAGAATCTTTGTTTGCAGTTGTTGATCCTTTCCTTTCTGAAATAACTGTCGATCCGGATACTCTTCCTGCTAATGGAACATCACAGGCAATAATTTTAGTTTCTCCCAAAAATAATTCTGATACACTTTTAGCGAGTGGTCTGCAAGTTGTACTTTCTAACACAGGTGCTGGTTTGCTAAGTTCGGTAACTGATCTTGGAGATGGAACTTATCAAGCAACAATAACAGCACCAATAGCAATTGGAGCAGATACAATTTCTGCAGTTGTAATTTCAGGAACAGATACAGTTTCAATTTTTTGGAATGCAGTGGTTACTTATGTTAATCCAACTTCCGTAGACGAAAATCTAATTATCACCCGACAGATTTTATTTATATCAAAATTCACCCAATCCATTTAATCCATCAACAACAATTCAGTACCAAATCCCAAAAACTAGTTTTGTATCATTAAAGATTTTTGATGTTTTAGGTAAGCAAGTTGCTACTCTGGTCAACGAAGAGAAAGCAGCAGGCACTTATGAAATCAAATTTAATGCAACGAAATTATCAAGTGGAATTTATTATTATACTCTTAATGCTGGTGGTTTTTCAGATACAAAAAAGATGATCTTATTGAAATAGTATAATTCTTAAAAAACATTTTATTAACCGCTTGTAAGAAGTCAAATTCGCAAATTGCTCGAGGCAACAATAGCTAACTACCAATCATAAATTGACTTTTAAAAATTATTTCACTTCTTTTGCTAAGGCTATTATTTAAAAACTTGGATCGAGGGATTAACATAATTACTGACTCGTCTGTAGTATGTTCAGCAAGCAGAACACCTAATTAACTATCTTTTCATTAACCTTGTGGGAGGGGTTATGCGAAACTTCATTCGAGTTCTTTTGTCAGTTCTTTTCTTTTCACCTTTCTTTTTTTCACAAACAATTCAATGGGGCCAGCTTAATGGACCGCACGGTGGAACAGCGTTATCTTTTGCCTCAACTGCTGACGGCAAAATTTTTGCTGGTTCTGATCAAAATCAACACGGTGTTTATAAATCCATAGATAATGGTCTTACTTGGTTACAAAAAAGCAGTGGCATAGAGTTAACAGATCGAGCTATTAAATGGATGGTCATTGACGATAGTAGTTACATCATCGCGGGGACAGGTAGTCATATAGGAAGCAGAGTTTATAAATCGAAAGATGGTGGCGAAAACTGGCTTCAAATTGCAGACCTTGGCGGTAGCTCTTGTGCCGTAAATGACAGCGGACATATTTATGTTGGCGATACAGGGTATGCCCAATATAGTGTTTCAAAAGATGGTGGTTATACCTGGACTCACTACTCTCACCCAAGTCCTTTTATAAATTGTGTTACTATAAACGATAGCGGACATATTTTTATTGGTGGGAATTACACCGGTATATCGCTCAAAAGATAATGGTGCCAACTGGACCACACTATCACTCCCTGATGGAATTAATTCAATTGCTGTTGCTCCAAATGGATATTTATTTGCCGGATGTTCAAGAGAATATTCATCAAACTCTGGTGTTTACAGATCAACTGATAATGGAGATAGCTGGACCCCAGTTAAAGAAGGATTCAGAGTGTATGCCTCGCACAATATAGTAGTAAATAATAGTGGTGATATAATTGTTGGAACCTGGGGTTGGGGAATATGGAAATCAACGGATAACGGTGACACTTGGACACAATACAATTCTGGGCTTGGACACTTCTATATCAAATCGATGCACATAACAAATAACGGCGATGTTTATGCAGGATTAGACGGTGGTGGAATTTATCGATCTACAGATGAGGGAGAAAGCTGGGCACAGGTTGGGTTATATGTTGCAGGAGTAAGGAAAATTGCTATAAATTCTAACGATGATATTTTTACTAGTGTATGGGGTATTAGCCGCTCAACAGATTTAGGTATTACCTGGAAACCAATTAACAATGGATTGGGTAGTTACGATGTGCTAGCTTTGATTGTGAAAAATAGCAATGGATTTCTTTTTGCCGGAACAAATGACAGCCAGAACGGAACTATATTTCGCTCCACTGATAATGGTGAGAACTGGGTAAGAGTAGATAATTTTCCATACCGGAATAGCAATCAATGGTTTAGCTGTTGGTCTTAATGGTGAAATTATTGCCACAGCTTCCGGTTATCATAATCTTTGTCAAAAATCTACTGATGATGGCATTACCTGGCAGGATATCAATTACGGACAAGATATTGGTTGCGGAAAAGTTGCATTCAATTCTGCCGGTGATTTGTTTTCAGCAAGCTGGGGTGGAGGGTTCTGGAAATTACCTGCAGGAGATACAGTTTGGGTTGACCTTACTTCAAACTACGGTTACAACTGGATAGCAAGTCTTTTCATAGCTAGTAATGATTATATATATGCCGGAGGTAGTCGTTCAACTGATAATGGAGCTACGTGGACTAATTTGAGTATGAACTCTGGATATACTGCCTTTGCTGAAAACTCTATCGGACATATTTTCTGTGGAACAACTAATTTTGGTAGCGGTGTCTGGCGTTCAACAGACAACGGTGATACCTGGGAACAAATAAATTCAGGATTACCAACAATGGATGTTAGATCAGTCGCAGTGGATTTAGAGGATTACTTATATGCCGGTCCGTGGGGATATTCATTGTTTAAAACTACAACATCAACAGTTACATACGTAGAAGAAATTAAATTTGAATCAATGAGTTTTTCACTGGGACAAAACTATCCTAATCCATTTAATCCAAGCACTAAAATCATTTGGCAGTCGCCAGTAGGCAGTTGGCAAACTTTAAAAGTCTATGATGTACTTGGTAGAGAAATTGAAACTATTGTTGATGGATACTATGAAGCTGGTCCTAATTCTACATTGTACATTGTAAATTCTGCATTACCAAGCGGAATTTATTTCTATCAACTAAAGGCAGGTTCTTTTGTTGAAACAAAGAAAATGTTGCTATTAAAATAGTTTAATCGCGAAATAAAATTATTAAAGCCTCGAATTTTTCGGGGCTTCTTTTTAAAACTCATCCTCCACAAGCCAGCCTTGTGCTTTATCGGTTGATATTTCAGAAATAAATCTTGAGGGTTTTGATAAAGTTATTCCATCAATTCGGTTATACATATGCATTGGATAAGTAACAAATAAATTTTGCTTTGCTCTTGTTGAAGCAACATACATTAATCTTCTTTCTTCCTCTAAAGATTCCAGACTTTCTGCAGCTCTGACGGAAGGGAAGTAACCTTCCACAGCGTGAATAACAAAAACTGAGTGCCACTCCAATCCTTTTGCAGAATGAATTGTGGAGAGAGTTAAGAATTCATCTTCCTTATCTGTTTCACCAATGTCAGTTACACTATCTATGATAGGCTCGATTGCCATATCAGCTAGGAAAGAATCGAGAGATCTGTAATTCTCAGAAATATTGTGAAGAGTTTCTAGGTCTTTACTTCGTCTTATTAAAATCATCATACTTTATTTTGAAGATGGGATGATAATATTCGAAGACCATTCCAACTCAACTCTGATGGTGGAGCCTGAGTTGTATGAAGTTTGTAAAGAAGTACAAAAAGTTCTTTAAGTTTTTCGTATGCAAATTCTTTTTTGGAACCGGGATGTTGCTCAATTGTTAATCTTGCAGTTGCTAGCTCATCCAGAATTCTCTGTGCAGTTTTTGGACCAACTCCTTCGTGCAGTAATAAAACTCTGTACCAACTGATTATATCTCTTGGATTAGAGGCAATTCTTAAGAAATGCCAAGAACATCTTTAATGTGAGCAGCTTCAATAAATTTTATTCCACCAAATTTTTGGAATGGAATTCCGGCTTTAGCTAATTCAATTTCAAGATCAAATGAAAAGAATGAAGAACGAAATAAAACGGAAATGTCTTTAAGATTTACACCTTCCTCCATAAGTTCAAGAATTTTTTCAACTATAAATTTGGATTGCATATTTTCATTTGCAGCCGCAACAATAAAAGGAAGTTCTCCACCTTGTCTTCTTGTGTAAAGGACTTTTGTGTATTTCTCAATTGCCCCGTCATATACGTGGTTTGCAAAATCCAGAATGGTTTGAACACTTCGGTAGTTTTCTTCAATCTTTATTATCTCAGCATTTGGGAAAAAGTTTCGGGAATTCCATTATGTTTTTGAAATTGGCTCCACGAAATGAATAGATTGATTGTGCATCATCTCCAACAACCATAACATTTCCATTATGCTGAGATAAGCCTTTAACAATATCTGACTGAAGTTTGTTTGTGTCCTGGTATTCGTCAACCATTAAAAAGCTTATGTTTGAAAGAAGATTTTTTGAAGCAGTATTTCCGCTTTGAAGGAAGTCTCGGAGGAAAATTAACAGATCATCATAATCCAGCAGGTTGTTTCTTCTCTTGTACTCATTGAAAATTCTTTGAACTTTTAATATCTCATCAAGTTCAAGTATAAAATGAGGATATTCTTCTTCAATTATTTGCTCAATAGGTCTTTCGGTGTTTGCTGATAAGCTGTAAATCTTATTGAGAGTTTCTTTTTTGGGAAATCTCCTTTCCTTACTGATCAAACCTTCCTGCGAACGAATTAGACTAATTATATCTTCGCTGTCTCCCTGATCAAGGATTGTGAAGTTTGAATCGAGTCCAGCCGCTTTGGAATATTTTCTTAAAGTTAAATTTGCAAAAGAGTGAAATGTGCCCCCACGAATTTTTGAACATCTGTCATCAAGCAGTACGGAAGCTCGTTTCATCATTTCATTTGCTGCTTTACGTGTGAAAGTAAGAAGCAGAATAGAATTCGGATCATATCCGCTTTCAATCAATCTTGCAACCCGGTAAACCAAAGTTCTTGTTTTACCGGTTCCGGCACCTGCGATAATCAGGTAAGCACCATTAACTGCCGATACGGCTTCGTATTGCGATGGATTTAATTCCTGCTGGTAATTTATAGCAAAACGGGCTTCATCTAATTTCTTTTCGAAGCCCGCTTTACCAACTCTTGTAAGTTTATATTTTTTTTGATTCATCTGCGAAGTGCTTTTGGCTTCCCTAGAATTTCTGAAAAAATAATATATTCTTTCAGTGTGGATGGATTTTTCATTTTCGATTTCACAGCCAAAGCAATGCTGCTGAAAGTTGCATCTTTCTTATCCAGTGATGCCTCAAATAAGGCAGCCTTTTTTTCTATACTTGAATCCACGCTCGAAATTATTTTTTTTACTTCTGACTTTTTGCGTTCCCACTCATTTACATAATGTTCTGATTCTGTTTTTGTATGCCAGCTATCTGTGCGAACGTGTTCCTCCATATCGGGAATCTTCGGCTGTTCTGGTGGGAGAGGAACTGGAATTTGTTGTCTGGTAGGTTCTTCACCTACCTTAAAGAAATCCTCAAGCTCCCTGAGAATATCATAATCCTCTTTTTTTTGTGTTTGAGGAGATGCAACTTCAGCCTGATTATATTCATCTGTTTGCGATTGTTGTATAGGTGGTTTCTGTTGCTGCTGCTTCCTTCTTTTTGAAGATGCTGCTCAGAAAGCTGATAATAATTATCACATAGATAAGTATTTCGAATACATTATCCATTAGCTCTGTTTCTTTTTATCATCTGGTTTTGCAATTGAATCTCTCATATCAGTATCAGCCTGGATATTTTTAAGCTGGTAATAATCCATTACTCCCAGTCTGCCAGATCTGAATGCTTCGGCCATTGCTCTCGGAACTTCCGCTTCAGCTTCAACCACACGGGCTCTTTGTTTTGCAACTTCAGCAATGTTTTCCTGCTCAGTCGCAACTGCAGCTGCTCTTCTTTCTTCAGCTTTTGCTCGTGCAACTTTTAAATCGGCTTCTGCTTGATCAGTCTGCAGCATCGCGCCGATGTTCTGTCCGATATCAACATCTGCAATATCGATTGAAAGAATTTCAAAAGCAGTTCCTGAATCTAATCCTTTGGACAGAACACCCTTAGAAATTTTATCAGGATTTTCAAGCACCTCTTTATGCGAATTACTTGAACCGATAGTTGAAACTATACCTTCACCAACTCTTGCAAGAACTGTTGCTTCACCAGCACCACCAACTAACCTGTCAATGTTTGCTCTTACGGTTACTCTTGCAATCGCTTTCAATTGAATTCCATCTTTTGCAACTGCAGCAACGAGGGGTGTTTCAATCACTTTTGGAATGACAGACATTTTTACTGCTTCAAGAACGTCTCTGCCAGCAAGATCAATTGCGGCAGCTCGTTCAAATGGTAATTGTATATTTGCTTTGTCTGCCGAAATTAATGCCGCAATAACTTTTTTAACATTACCGCCGGCAAGGTAATGTGCTTCAAGCATTCCCATCTGCATAGTCAATCCAGCTTTTGTTGCATTGATCATACTGTCAACAATTATACTTGGCGGGACTCTTCTTAATCTCATTCCAATCAAATCGCGAAAGATTTTGATCTTTACCCCTGATGATATCGCTGCGATGTACAATCTTATGGGAACAAAGTACAGAACTAAGATCAGGAAGAGAAATATTGCAATAATTATTACTAACGATAAACCTGTTACAGCTTCCATTTTAACTCCAAATTTTTATTCTTTTTGCTTTGTTAATATAATCCTTTCAAAAGTAAAATTCGCCACTCATCGAATTCAATATCTCGGTCTGCTTGTCACACTTTTGTTTGTTCTGATGCACATTCAGACTTAATGTCTAAATAACAGCAAGAATATCACTTTCATTCGAGATATCAGAAAAAAAATTTACCTTCGACTCTTCTTTAATTCGATTATTTACAGAACTCATAGTGGCACTTATTTTGTCTATTTATTTTATTTGGAGGAAATAATGCATTGCGATTATTTGAATTCTGGGATATTATTGCCTGTTACTTAATAACCAGACTGAAATAATCTTAATTATTATGTTTATATTAGTTGAACTTTTAGCGAGAAAATGTGGTTTTAATATATAATCAAGAAGGAAAACTATAAAATGGATGGAAATTTCTCGGATAGATTGCAGGATGTTATAAGATTAAGCCGTGAGGAAGCTCTCAGGCTCGGGCACGATTATATCGGAACTGAGCATCTTTTACTCGGAATTATAAGAGAAGGGCAGGGTGTTTCTGTTAGAATATTACGTAATCTTGATTGTGATTTATTGAAATTAAAGAAGGCAATTGAAGATACTGTTAGAACTTCAGGTGGAACACTTACAATTGGAAATATTCCGCTTACAAAGCAGGCCGAAAAAGTTTTAAAGATAACTCAAATTGAATCTAAAATTTATAAAGCTGATGTGATAGGTACTGAACATTTGCTTCTTTCACTTTTAAGAGATGAAGATAACATCGCAACACAGATACTTCATCAGTTTAATGTAACTTATGATTCAGCGCGTTCAGAATTGAATTCATTACTGAGCAGCAAGGGAAGCAGAGATGCTGGTTCAAGCAAAACAGCCCCGCCAGATAGGAAATCAGATAAAACAAAAACTCCGGTACTCGATAATTTTGGAAGAGACTTAACAAAGCTTGCAATTGATGACAAGCTTGATCCGGTTGTCGGCAGAGATAAGGAAATTGAAAGAGTTGCTCAAATACTTAGCAGAAGAAAGAAAAACAATCCGGTATTAATTGGTGAGCCCGGTGTTGGAAAAACTGCAATTGCAGAAGGTTTGGCACTTCGTATTGTTCAAAAGAAAGTTCCGAGAATCCTTCAGGATAAAAGAGTTGTTACTCTTGATCTTGCGGGCCTTGTTGCCGGTACAAAATACCGCGGACAGTTTGAAGAGAGAATGAAAGCTTTGATGAACGAACTTGAAAAAGCAAAAGATGTTATTCTGTTTATAGATGAATTGCATACAATAGTTGGTGCAGGAGGTGCTTCAGGTTCGCTTGATGCATCAAATATGTTTAAGCCGGCTCTTTCACGTGGAGATATTCAATGTATTGGTGCAACAACGCTCGATGAATATCGAAAACATATTGAAACCGATGGAGCTTTGGATAGAAGATTCCAGAAGGTTATGGTTGATCCACCAACTTATGACGAAACAAGACAAATACTTGAAAAAATTAAATTCAAATATGAAGAGCATCATCACGTAAAATATTCTGATGCTGCAATTGATTCTGCTGTAAAGCTCAGCAACAGATACATAACCGATCGTCATCTGCCCGATAAAGCAATTGATGTTTTAGATGAAGCAGGTTCAAGAGTGCATATGGGCAACTTTGAAGTTCCGGAAGAAATTCTCGACCTAGAAGAAGAGATAGAACAGGTTCGCAGGGAAAAAGCTGCCGTTGTAAAAAGACAGGATTATGAAGAAGCTGCAAGATTAAGAGACAAAGAAAGAAATCTTCAGGCTGATCTTGAATCAACAAAAAGAGAATGGGACGCTAAGACAAAAGATATCGTTCACGATGTTAACGATGAAGATATAGCTACAGTCGTTGCTATGATGACTGGAATTCCTGTTAATCGCATTGCTCAGACTGAATCAGAAAAACTGCTGAAGATGCATGAAGCACTTAAGCAATATATTGTTGGTCAGGATGAAGCGATCAGCAAACTTACAAAAGCGATCAGAAGAACAAGGGCAGGATTAAAAAATCCTAACCGCCCTATTGGAAGTTTCATATTCTTAGGGCCAACAGGAGTTGGAAAGACCGAGTTATGCAAGGCTTTGGCGAGATATCTTTTTGATTCTGAAGATTCACTCGTCAGGATAGATATGAGTGAATATATGGAAAAGTTTTCTGTATCACGACTAGTAGGAGCACCTCCCGGATATGTAGGTTACGAAGAAGGCGGACAGCTTACTGAAAAAGTTAGAAGAAAACCTTACTCGGTTGTTTTGTTTGATGAAATTGAAAAAGCTCATCCGGATATTTTCAGTATTCTACTTCAAGTTCTGGATGATGGAATATTGACAGACAGTCTTGGAAGAAAAGTAGACTTCAGAAATACGATTATCATAATGACTTCCAATGTCGGCACGAGAGACATAAAAGAACTCAGTTCATTTGGATTTGCCGATGCGAAGCCCAAAGACCACTATGATAAAATGAAAGATACCGTTGAAGATGCAATGAGAAAATTATTCAATCCAGAGTTCCTGAACAGAATTGATGATACAATCGTCTTTAGAAATCTTGATAAAGAAGATATTATGCAGATCATCGGCATTGAGATAAAAGATCTTTACAAGAATCTTGAAGAAAATAAAATGGACTTGATACTTGACCAATCTGCGAAAGAATTTTTGGTTATCAAAGGCTTCGATGAAAAATTTGGTGCAAGACCATTGAGAAGAGCAATACAAAAATACATTGAAGATCCGCTTGCTGAAGAAATTCTTCGCGGTTCATTTAAAGAAGGAACGAAGATAGTTGCCAAGCATGTTGAAGGTGCTGATGATCTTATTTTTTATGATGAAGCATTGGATGTGGAAAAACCCGGCGAAGAATCAAAAGCTCCGGGGCAATTGGAAAACTAAAACTCAATTCTAAAGATGTTAAATATTAAAAAGCGTATTTTTCGAATACGCTTTTTTGTTTTCAAGAATTACTGCGGAGAAATTATGTCAATATTAACCCAAAATGAAATAACGAAAAATCTTTCTTCTTTATCTGGTTGGATGCAGGAAGAAAAGGAAATTGCAAAGCAGTACCAATTTAAAGATTTTGCGGAAGCACTTTCGCTTTGTAAATAAACTCGGTGCGGAAGCCGAAAAGATGAATCATCATCCGGATATATTTATTCACTCGTGGAATAAAGTTAAAATCACAATCTCAACTCACAGTGAAGGTGGAATTACAATAAAAGATTTTCAGCTCGCAGAAAAAATTGAAGGACTTATATAATTATGACAGAATCAGAGATTCTCAACATTTTCAAAAAATCTGGTGCACTTCTCACTGGACATTTTCTTCTCACTTCAGGAAGACACAGCGATAGATATTTTCAATGTGCAAAAGTTTTGCAATATCCAGAATACACAGAAGTGCTCTGCAAAATGATTGCAGATAATTTCAGAAATATCGAAATAGACACTGTTATTGCACCTGCAATTGGTGGACTCGTTGTAGGTCAGGAAGTTGCAAGACAGTTAAACAAAAGATTTATCTTTGCGGAAAGGGAGGATAAAAAACTTTCTCTCAGAAGAGGATTTTCTCTCGATGAAAATGAAAAAGTATTGGTCTGTGAAGATGTTGTTACAACAGGCGGTTCAGTGTTTGAAGTTATTGAAATAGTGAAAAGTAATAATGCAAAAGTTGTTGGTGTTGGTTTTATTGTAGATAGAAGTAATGGCAAAGTAAATTTCGGCTATCCGCAATTCAGCACGTTAAAAATGGAGGTTGTGTCTTATTTGCCCGATGAATGTCCACTATGCAGAGAAGATATTGAGCTTGTAAAACCGGGTTCACGGAAATTGAAATAAATTTGATTGTCACACTGAGCTTGTCGAAGTGTGACTCTATCATCCAAAAATCCTATCTTTGTGATGTATATTTTAATCTGCTATTTAAGGAGCGCCAATGAAATATTTTTTCTTTTCTCTTCTATTTATTTCCATATCGTACTCACAAATTAATTTTAACGATTACTTTGAAGACAAAACTCTCCGCCTCGATTATTTTCACTCAGGTGATAAAGAAAATGATTACTACTCATTTGATGAATTAATTGAAGAACCATATTGGGGAGGGTCCAAAGTAAATTTAATTGACAAATTCAATTATGGCAGATACAAATTTGAGGTTTATGACACAGCGAGTAATAAACTGATTTATTCCAGAGGTTATTCAACTATTTTTAATGAATGGCAGACAGTAGAGGAAGCAAAGCATACCACAAAAACTTTTAGTGAAACTGTTATCTTTCCCTTTCCGAAAAAACCTGTCCTGGTTATTTTTTACGCATCAAACAGAAAGAATAAATGGATCAAAAAGTTTGAGTACGAAATAAATCCCGAAAATTATTTTATAAAGCCGGAAAGAGTAGATGAATACGAAAACTTTGAAGTGCTAAATTCAGGTGATCCTTCAGTAGAAAGTTGATATTGTAATTATTCCTGAAGGCTACACTGAAGAAGAAATGGATTCATTTAAAGAAGATTGTAAACATTTTGCAGATTATCTTTTCAACGCTTCACCATTTCAAAGAAAATAAAAATAAATTTAATATTTGGGGAGTTGAAGCACCTTCAATCGAATCAGGTACTGATATTCCTAAAGAAAATATTTGGAAAAAGACTTTGGTCAATTCAACTTTTTACACATTCGATCTTGAGAGATATTTGATGACTTATGACAATAAGACATTAAGAAACATCGCAGCGAATGCACCTTACGATCAGATTTACGTTCTGGTTAATTCTGATAAATACGGCGGTGGTTCAATTTACAACCATTACTCAATGTCTGTAACGAAGAGTAAACATTTTGAATTTATTGTTACACACGAATTCGGACACGGCTTTGCTTCACTTGCTGATGAATATTATACATCAGATGTAGCATACCAGGATTTTTATCCACTCGATGTTGAACCGACCGATCCAAATCTTACAACTCTGGTAAATTTCGATTCTAAATGGAAAGATCTTGTCGAAGATGACACACCTATCCCAACACCTGATACAGATGAGTATAAAAACAAAGTCGGTGTATTTGAAGGTGGAGGTTATATGGAAAAAGGAATGTACAGACCGGCACACGATTGCACAATGAAATCAATTTCAGTAGATAATTTTTGTCCGGTTTGTAAAAGGGCAATTCAGCAAATGATAGATTTTTATTCTGAATAAAATTATGGCAATAGACCAAAAAAAATTACACAGGCTCGTTGAGTCAATCGCTTCCGGAAAATTTAAAACGGAAGAGGAAATGTTAATTACTACAGTTAATGAAATAGTAGGTAATGAAAATATTGATATAACTGGTGGCAGAATCTGGAAACTTAATGAGCAGAAAGAAACATACAGTCTTCTATATCAAACAGGAAAAATCGAAAAAATTGACACTAAATTTCAGATTGATATTCACAGGTATCAGATTCTTAATCTAGTTGCAAAACAAAGAACCATATTAGGCAATGAAACAATCAGCGCTCTGCGCAAAAAGGGGATATTTAAATACTCAGCTTCAGGCGTTGGAGGCAGAAAAAAAATTAAAGAAAAATTTTACTATGAATACCTGCTCGCAATGAATAGTGAAAAGATCGATGAAGAGTTCCGAATAAATCTTAACATAATTGCAACCGCTTTAACGTCGCAAATAAAACAGAGAAGATCTTCAGCAAGTGTTAGTTATCTTAAAGCAGATATTGATAAGGCACGCCAGCTTCAAAAAAGCATTTTACCCGAACATGAATTCAAATTCCATGATTATGAATTATATGGAGTAACAAATCCTGCGGAAATAATCGGCGGGGATTTTTTTGATTACCTTGAACACGGGGAAGAACAGGATAGACTTGGCATTACAATAGGAGATGCTGCTAGTAAGGGAGTCGGAGCCGCTGCAGAAGCTATGTATATAGCCGGTGCATTAAGAATGGCGAGTGGTTTCGAAATTAAGATTGTTGCTTTGATGCGAAGATTAAATCAGCTTGTAAACAAAATATTCGAAGACGATAAATTTGCATCTCTTTTTTACGGAGAGTTGTCAACCCACCGTGCCGGTTTATTTCTTTATGCAAATGCCGGACATAATCCTCCGATCTTATTAAAATCAAAATCAAGCGAAGCAGAATTCCTGCAGCCAACAGGGCCTGTTCTTGGTCCAGCACCGGATGCAAAGTACTATGTTGACAGTATTAATTTTGCTAAAGGAGATGTACTTCTTTTATATTCCGATGGTATTACTGAAAGTGCAAATGGAGAATTTGAACCGTATGGTGATGAGAAACTTTTATCTAAACTAAAATCCTTATCGAAGATGACCTCAAAGGAGATAGTCCTTGGAATTTTAGAAGATGTTATAAAATTTTCAAAGAACGGAAAATATTCTGACGATATGACTCTGGTTGTAATCAAAAAAGTAAAGTAATTTTTGAATTAAATAATTTGGGGTGGTTATGATGCAATCAATTAATCCAGCTAATCTTCAAATCATAAAAACTTATAATCCAATGCCTACCTCCGAAGTGAAGAGTATCGTTGATTTAACAAATAATGCTTTTGAAGACTGGAAAGACACATCGTTTGATCACAGATCAAAATTAATGATGAAAGCTGCTGATGTTTTAAAAGCAAAAAAAGAAAAATATTCCAATTTGATGACAATCGAAATGGGCAAACCGATTGCACAATCAAGAGCTGAGATAGAAAAATGTACCTGGGTTTGTGAATATTATTCGGAAAATGCTGAAAATTTTTTAACACATGAATTAATTACAACCGATGCTTCAAAAAGTTTTGTTTCGTTTCAACCGCTTGGTATTGTTCTGGCGGTTATGCCGTGGAATTTTCCTTTCTGGCAGGTATTTAGATTCGCAGCTCCTGGTTTGATGGCAGGAAATGCCGGAATATTAAAACATGCTTCAAATGTTTCGGGATGCGCACTTGCAATTGAAGAAGTATTTCGGGAAGCAGGATTTCCTGAAAATCTTTTTAGAACGATTTTAGTCCCTTCTTCGGAAATGGAAGAAGTAATTAAGAATGAAAAGATAAAAGCTGTAACTCTGACTGGAAGTGTTCCTGCTGGTAAAGCAGTTGCAAAAACTGCAGGCTCAGTTTTGAAAAAAACTGTGATGGAATTGGGTGGAAGTGATCCGTATGTTATTCTTGAAGATGCTGATCTGGAAATGGCTTCTGACACTTGTGTTACGGCAAGATTAATCAACGGTGGACAAAGTTGTATTGCTGCAAAAAGATTTATTGTTGTGGAAAAAGTTTATGATGAGTTTGAAAAGCTTTTTGTTGAAAAGATGAAATCAAAAAAAATGGGTGATCCTTTCGATGAATCAAACTTTATCGGACCGCAGGCAAGCGTTCCTCTTAGAGATGAACTTCATCAACAGGTAGAAAAAAGTATTGAGCTTGGTGCCAAACTTTTACTTGGTGGAACAATTCCTGATAAAGAAGGTGCCTGGTATCCACCTACTGTTCTTTCAAATGTCAAGAAAAGAATGCCTGCATTTGATGAAGAATTGTTTGGACCGGTTGCAGCTTTAATCAAGGTAAAAAATGAGGCAGAGGCAATTGAAATTGCTAACGATTCAATTTTTGGATTAGGTGCTGCAGTTTTTACACAAGATGTTAATCGAGGAGAGAAGATTGCAAAAGAAAAATTAAAAGCGGGCTGCTGCTTTGTAAATGCATTCGTAAAATCTGATCCAAGATTGCCATTTGGCGGAATTAAAGAATCCGGTTACGGAAGGGAACTATCATCATTTGGAATAAGGGAATTCGTAAATATAAAAACCGTTTACATCAAATGATTAGTCTTGGATCTCGTGAATAATGTTCTTAACCAGTTTGATAATGCTGTTCTTCGAAAAGGGTTTTGAAAGATAGTGCGTGCATCCTGCTTTGATAAATTCTTCTCTGTCACCGCGCATTGCAAAGCCTGTTAAAGCAACAATTGGAATATTTTTATAACCGTTAATTTTTCTTATTTGCTTTGTTGCAGCAATACCATTCAAACCCGAACCAAGATTAATATCCATCAGAATAATGTCATAGTTTGTTTGCCCTACCATTTTAATTGCTTCTTCACCGCTTTCTGCAAATTCCAGATTGGCAGAATTTTCTTAAGAACAGCCTGGTTATGTCTTTACTGCCCTCATCATTTTCAACAACAAGTACTTTTGGCTGTCTTTCTATTTCATTATCTTCTGAAATATCAGATAGAGATTCATTGCCCTGGTAAGTAATTGTATTTGAAGTTGCGTAATCTTCAATCAGAGGAAACAATATTGTAAATGTTGAACCATCTCCCACTTTACTTACAACTCCTATTCTGCCGTTCATAATTTCTACAAACTTTTTAGTAATTGTTAAACCAAGACCCGTGCCTTCAAAGTGTCTGCTAAAGCCTTCGCTAACTTGTCTGAATTCCTGAAATATCATTCCCAAACTTTCTTCAGGGATTCCAATACCAGTATCTTTAACTGTAATCCGTGAGTATTTATTTGTTCCGTCATAAACTGAATCGATCGTTACAATTATACCTCCTGATATAGTGTACTTGAGTGCATTGTTTACAAGATTATTAATAATTTGCCTGAAAATTTGTTCATCTACTTCTGAACAAACACTTTCATCTGTAACTATGGTTTTTAAATAAAGGTTTTTTCTTTCTGCGACTGCTTCAAACAACTGAACCTGTGATTTAACCAGCTCAGCAATCCTGTAAGGCCAAATTCTAAGATCAACTTTATTTGCCTCGATTCTGGATAAGTCAAGTACTGAGTTTAATGTGGTCATCAATCTGCTTCCACTGGTCAGAATCCTGTCAGCCATTTCTTTTAATTCTTCATTTTGAAGCTCTTCTTTAAGCAATTCTGCAAATCCAAGTATGCCCACAAGAGGTGTTCTTAATTCATGACTCATGTTGGCCAGAAAATTTGATTTGATGTTGCTCAGCTCTTCGGCCTGCTCTTTCGCAATTTTAAGTTGATGCTCTGTGGTTTTTCTTTCAGTAACATCTCTCAACGTCACTAATATAGAGTACGTATTAGCAAATGTAATTTTAGTGCCTAGACTTTCGACCCATTTGTTTTCTCCGTCTATTGTTTTAATTAGGTACTCATCAATAATGGGCCGTGAAGATTGCCTGGCTTTGGCAAGAGTATTTAAAACGCGATTTATGAAATCAGGGTGCAAAAATTCAAAAACTATCTTGCCGATGCCTTCATCTGGATTTTCAAGACCAACCAAACGTGCGGCGCTGTTGTTGGCAAAGATAATTTTTCCATCCCAGTCAATGATTAAAGCAGCTTCAATCATATTATCAATTAATGAGCGGAAACGTTCTTCACTTTCCTTTAAAGCTTCTTCAGCTTTTTTACGATCAGTTATATCCTCATAAGTACCAAGTACACCAACAACTTTACCCAATTCATCGTGCAGTGGAATTTTATTTGTTTCGAGCCAGGAAATTTCACCATCAAGATGTGTCTGGGGTTCTATTAAATGATAAGTTGGCTTATCGTTCTTCATCACCTCGCTGTCTATTGATCTGTAATAATCAGCTTCTGCACTTTTCCATGGCATATCATTATCGGTTAAACCAATAATTTCGAGAGGGTTTGAAAATCCAGCATCTTTCGCAAAATTTTTATTACAGCCTAAGTACTTAGAATTGATATCTTTCCAGAATATTCTTTGAGGAACATTGTTCAGTATTAGCTGAAGCATTTGTTTAGAATTACGCAGCTCATTTTCGGCAAGTTTTCTATCGGTTATATTCAGGGCGACTGTAATTAATGCAGTTGGTTTTCCGTCGTCGTTCCTGATAACTGAAGTTGAAGTTGAAGCAGGAAATTCCGAACCATCTTTTCTTTTATTTATAATTTCACCACTCCATCCGCCTTTCAATGTTGCAGGCAGAATCTGATTTAAGATTTTAGCGGGATTTTTTTCCGACCGAAGGATTGAAATATGCTTACCAATTAATTCGTTATCATTGTAACCAAAAGAATTACAGAGAGAATTATTAACGAAAATAATGTTGTCCATCATATCCGTTATGCATACCGATTCATAAATGCTTTTCAGAGCATGTGCAAGCATTAATATTTGTTCTTCAGCGCTTTTACGTTCGGTTATATCTCGTACGATTGCTTGTATTAAAATATCCTTACCGAGGTTAATTCTATTCAGGCTAACTTCAGCGTCAAACAATTCTCCATTTAGTTTTTTGTGTTTCCATTCAAATCTTTGAGGACTTCCGTTAAAGGCAGCTTTTATTTTTTCGAGCGCTTTTTGTTTGGAGTTCCTTTCATCGGGCTGTTTTTCAGGTGAAAAATCATAAGGTGGTTTACCGATTATATCTTCTTTCTTGCAACCAAATAATTCTAATGTCTTTTCATTGCAATCAATAAAAATTTCATGATCCATTAAAAAAATTGAGTCATTGGCCAGCTCGAATAAGGACTTAAATTTTAATTCACTTTTTTCAAGCTTATCGAATGTTTTTCTTTGTTCAGTAATATCTGCAAAAAAAGTTGCCATTTTGCCGGGTGTAATCTGAATAGCGGAAACATCAAATACACCACTAAGAAGTTCATCTGCATATTCAACAATTTCATTTTCAAGACGAATACCATTCGCAGCAATTTTTTTGTAAATGTCCGGAATCTTTGTATCGACAAGGTCAGGAAATGCAACTTCTATTTTCTTATTAACTAATCCAGAATGATCTATACCTAAAATTTTATTTGCGGCAGAATTATAACCAGAAAAAATAAGGTCGCCATTATTTTTTAATTCGTAAATATGTATTCCGAAAGGTGCTGCATCCAAAACATACTGAATCCTCTTTGCAGAATCTGATTCCGACTCTTTTGCTTCTTTGGTCTTTGTAATGTTATCACATACATATTAAAACTTCAGAAATTTTACCATTGGATTGAATTGTGCAGGCATTTTCTTTCACCCAGATAACTGTTGCCATTCTTACGAATTTTTCTAATCTCCCAATTAAATAATTTACCAGGATGTTTAAGACATTCAAGATATGGTTTTTGACTTTTTTTCTGTCTTCTTTAAAAAATACATTAGTAACCTGCTTACCTAACAATTCATTCACCTTGTAGCCAAGCTCTCTTGCTCCAGAGTCGATTCACATCATGTATAATACCTTTTTCATTCACAATAAAAATCATTAGTGGGTTATTATCGAATAATGATTTCAATTTTTGCCGTGTCGTTCGTAACTCATCATTTATATTACTGTTTGATATTTCTTTTTTATTTTCAATAAGCCTTACCTCAAGAAACTTTTGGTTTTTTATTTTAGTCCTCACGACTTCAATTTTCATTTTGAGCGATTTCCTGTTGCTGCCAAGTAGTTTTACAGAATCCATTTTAAAAGATTTTTTAGTAGAGTTCTTTTTAAATCCTTTAATCAGTCTATCAGATATTTGAGCCGGGAAAAGATCAGGCAGGTATTTTTCTTTCTTCTTTGTACGGAGTGTCTTAAAAAATTTTCGGGCAGCTTTATTAGCCTTAATAATTTTGTAGTCCTTCGAATCAATAAGTATATTGATATCAGGAGACTCGTCAAACAAAGTGCTATGGTTTGTTTGTGTATTTTTTTTAAGCTGAGATCGGCTAATTTGCATCATTGTTCCAGTTACTTTTCTATTAAGATCTTCAGTTTTATTATGGACTAAAAAAGGCCTTAATGAAAGAAATAAGATAAAATCGCTAATTTTGTGCCAATGTTTAACTACAAACTAAGTATTCAATATGACGGAACAGACTATGCCGGTTGGCAAATTCAGGCAAATGCGCTTTCAATTCAGGAAGTAATTAGCAATTCAATTAAGCAAATATTACAAGAGGATGTTAGCCTGATCGGGGCTGGTAGAACCGATGCGGGAGTCCACGCTTTGGGTCAGGTTGCCAATTTTATTGTAAAGCGGGATCTGGATTTTTCTAAATTCAAGTATTCACTGAATTCGGTTCTGCCAAAAGATATTTCCATAACTAACATTGAAAATGTTGATGAAGGTTTTCATTCCAGATTCAGCGCAAAGAAAAGATCATATATTTATTTAATCTCTAATCAGAAGTCACCATTCTTTGAACGTTACTCTTACACTTTGTATTCGGAACTTAATTCTGAAAAGCTAAATGAGTTGTCATCAGCTTTAATTGGAGTAAAAGACTTTACTTCCTTTAGTAAAAATAATCCGGAGGTTCAAAACAAAATTTGTCAAGTTTACGAAGCAAGGTGGCGCAGTCAAAAAAACTTGCTTATTTTTTACATAGAAGCTAACAGATTTTTATATGGAATGGTCAGAGCGATTGTCGGTTCATTGCTTAAGGCATATTCTTCGGATGACGGGTTTGATCATCTCAAAAATATTTTAGCTCAAAAAGATCGGAGTGCTGCCGCCGATGCCGTTCCGTCTAAAGGTTTATTTTTATACAAAGTGAAATACTGAAATGATATCTCTTAAAAATAAAAATGTATTGGTTACAGGTGGATCACGTGGAATCGGTAAAGCCTGTGTGGAATTATTTATTGAAGCTGGCGCTAATGTTGCTTTCACATTTCAATCAGCAGAAAAAGAAGCGGATAAGTTGATAGCTGATTGTACCGGAGAATCGAAGCTGAGAAAATATAAACTTAATCTTTCCAATGTAATTGAAATTGATAAAGTGATGAGGTCTGTTTTAAGTGACTTTGGAAATATTGACATCCTTATTAATAATGCAGGAATCTGGAAGGAAGCAGCGATAGATAAAATGACACTTGAGGAGTGGAATGAGATGATGAATGTAAATCTTACAAGCACTTATCTCATTACAAAATTTCTTGTACCCGAAATGAAAAAAAATAAGTTCGGCAGGATAATCAACATCGCTTCAACTGCTGGGCAGAGAGGAGAAGCTTTTCATTCTCATTACGCAGCATCAAAAGGCGGAATGATTTCTCTCACAAAATCTCTTGCCTCTGAATTAGGAAAGTTTAACATTACAGTTAACTGCGTTGCACCTGGCTGGGTTTTTACAGATATGACTACTGATTCATTAGCAGATAACGAAACTTATAAAAAAGTGGTAAGCGATATTCCATTAAATAAAATTGCCAAACCCGAAGAGATAGCAGGTCCGGTTCTATTCCTTGCATCAAATCTGGCTTCGCATATCACAGGTGAAATATTAAATGTTAACGGAGGTTCGGTTTTATGTGGTTAGATACTAAAATTGAGAAGGGATTCTGAGTGGAAACAAGTTTTCTGGCTGACATCCATCCCAAGGTTGTTCACTTCCCGATTGCACTACTTACAACTTATTCATTGCTTGAAATTGTGGGAATAGTTTTTAAAAAAGAATTTATCTCAAAATCAGCTTTGCTTATTTTATGTCTCGGTATTACAACTGCTTTCTTTGCCGTGTTAACAGGTAACCAGGCTTCTTCCAGTTTTAATTTCTGGACAAATGAAAGTAGCGAACTATTGAATGAACATCAAAACTATGCAACTTACTTACTCTGGTTTTCTGTTTTGATTTGCGGTCTCAGAATTTTTGTTGTTTTGAAGAAAAAATTCATTGGATTTACTAAGTATGTTTTTATTCTTTTTGCTTTAGTGGTAATGTTTCTTGTTTATCAAACCGGTATACATGGCGGTGATCTCGTAAAAAAATATGGAATAGGTACAGATGTTTACGAAACTAAGATTTCAGAATAAAATTTATTGTTCATTCATCTGCGTGAAATTTTATTTAAGTTTGTAATATGATGATCAGAGAATTCAGCAAATATTTTCTTTTATTCCTAATTACTCTTCAGGTAGTTGTGTTTGCCGGTGAACCTCCCGCAAGCAGGGCTGTCGGAGTTTTTCTTGCTGCCGGTGTTGGTGCGAGACTTCCTGTTGGTGAATTCTCCACTTCAACAGATCTTGGCTACGGTTTAAATCTCGAAGCCTCGTATACTGATAGCGATTATCTCCCTTTTTTTATTTTTGCCCGATTAGGATACGAACAATTTCCCGGTTCACAAGACTTCTATCAGCAGACAGATTACTCAAATTATTCAACAACAATAATCCCTGCATCACTCGGCGTTCGTTATTATTTCGGTCCTCTGGTTGAAAGTGTTGTTCTTTTAATTCCTGTTGTCGAAGGTTCTGTCTCGTACACTTATTTCCAGGTGCTGAATGAATTTAAAGCTGATGCAGGACGAAGTAACTACAGGGAGGACCTGTGGAAATTTGGAGGAACAGTTGGTGCCGGGTTTTCGATGTTTATCCTGGAAATAATGGCAAACTATACCTACTATGAATCAAATCAGTATTTATCTTTTAACTTAAATGTAAGACTTCCATTATTCGTAAATCTATGAGGTAATAAAATGAATTATCAAAACATACTTTTTGAAATTAAAAATCATACTGGTTTAGTAACCGTAAACCGTCCCGATAAGCTTAATGCTTTAAATGGACAAACAATTGATGAGCTTGAAGATATTTTCCGTTCAATTAAAAATAATCCAGAAGTTTTTGTTGTTGTAATAACAGGTAGCGGGGAAAAAGCGTTTGTTGCCGGAGCAGATATCGCTGAGCTAAACAAGCTGGATGTAATATCTGCAAAAGAATTTTCTGAAAAAGGTAACAGGGTATTCAGAGCAATTGAAACACTTGATAAACCGGTTATCGCGGCAGTTAACGGTTTTGCACTCGGTGGCGGCTGCGAGTTAGCTTTAGCTTGTCATATAAGAATAGCTAGTGAGAATGCAAAGTTTGGTCAACCGGAAGTTAATCTTGGTATAATCCCTGGTTATGGTGGAACACAAAGACTTGCACGAGTTATTAATTCTGCCAGAGCGCTGGAAATGATTTTAACTGGTGACATGGTTTCTGCCGATGAAGCTTTCAGAATCGGACTCATAAATAAAATATTTCCACAAGCGGAGTTGGTTGACAAAGCTATGGAAATAGCTGATAAGATATCCTCGAAAGGACAGCAGGCAATTCGTTTTGCACTTAAGGCGGTTAAAGCTACTGATAATATTTCTTTGACTGAAGGTCTGGCATATGAAGCAAGCTTGTTTGCTCTTGTTTGTGGAACTGAAGATTTTAAAGAAGGTACAGCAGCATTCCTCGAAAAGAGAAAACCCCGGTTCAAGCATCTATAAGTTAGAAATTAAAAATTATTAGAATGTCCTCTCTTAAATTCAAAAAGAACTTACTTCTTTCACTTTTTATTTTAGCAATAGTTTTAGTCGCAGCTAATATCTTCTTTAAAAGTGATTTTATTAATCAAAATTCGGATCTTGAAAGGATTGATAAAGAAGAGATAGGTCAGAGGTTTAAAATAATTCTGGATGATTTTGGAATTGAGGATAAACTAATAAAAGAAAATAAGTTAGTTGATAAGCGTTCCGATCAGGAAATTTCCAATTTTAAAGTTCAGGTCCCCCAGGATCTTGCAATACCGGAAATATTGAAAGATGTTTTTCAGTCTTTTAAAAAAGACAGCTTGAAAATCTTAGCCGATGAAAAGAAAAAAGGCGGGAAGACAATACTGACATTAAAGAACGAAAATTCGCTGGTGCTTCAGGCAGAACTTGATTATGCAAAAAATTATTCAAGAAATAAAGGATACATTGCATTTATTTTAAATGATGTTGACCCAGCAAATTCATCAATAACTGAACTGATCGAGTCTCCGGTAAAAATAAATTTATTGATCCGACCTGAAACCAAACACCTTCAACAATTGGAATTCATTCAAAATAACGGAAAGCAGTTTTCAGTTCTGATTGATGATTATATCAGCGAACAAAAGTACAAGCTTGGAGCTTCTTATTCGGAACAAAGGGTAGTTACTGTTATTAAATCTTTAGTCACTGATTTCCAAAATGCGGTTTGTTTTATTATTGATGACAACTCCGATTTATATAGTTCTCCGAATTATAAAATATTAAACAAAGAGCTCACAAAAAGAAAAATTAAATTTTTCAGAACATCTGACTTTGTAAATCTTAATTATGACGAGAGGCTTCCCGAGCTATTTAATGAGCAAATGGAATCTCTCACCAGCGGTGGATCAATTATCTTTTTAGTAAGTGAGGATGCTTATGTGAGTTTAAGTCCCGAGATAAAAAAATATGAACAGAAAGGCTGCAGAATTATTTTCAGCAGTTTAGTTTTCTGAAAATGAAAAATGCTACCGATTATTTTTTAAAAATATCTTCAAAATCAATAATCAATTTTTCACCAAATTCATCACCAGTTATCTGGCCAATAATTTTCTCTGAATCTCCTACGAGAACTGTTATCAATTCCCCGGGATGAATAGAATCGATAGCGATTTTGTTTACTTCATCAAGGCTTACTGAATTTACTTTGTTAATGTAAGTTTCAAAATAATCATCCGGGAGATTATGAATGATTTTGCTGGTTATATTACCGGCAATTTGAGGATAGGTTTCAAAATTTGAAGGGAACCTTTTAGTTAATGATGATTTAGCAAATGCAAGCTCTTCTTTAGTAATACCTTTTTTAATTTTATTTATTTCAGAATTAATTTCTCTTAAAGCATTCGTTGTGTTCTCAACATCTACGGAAGTTGAAACAGCAAAATAACCAGATTGTTTAAAGTAATTGAATCTTGAATGCACGCCGTAAGTGTAACCATTTTTTTCTCTTAGATTTAGATTCAGTCGGCTTGAGAATTGTCCTCCGAGAGCGAGATTCATTATTTGCTTTTGAAAAAAATCTTTTTCACTTCTTTTTGCTGATTTGTGACCGGTTCTGATTTCAGTTTGAACCGCGTTCTTTTTATTTATAATGAAAATTTTTCTTGGAGAAACTTTTTGATTGAGCAATGGTTCTTCAATGGTTGTTTTGCCATTCCAATTACCGAACACATCATTAAGATTTGCTTCAAGCGATTTCCAATCAATATTTCCAACAATAACAACCGATGAGTTGAGAGGAGAAAATTTCTTTTGATATAAATCTCTTACAGATTCAATTTGAATTTCTTGGACTGTTGGTTCAATCCCAAAGACCGGAAAAGCATAAGGAGATTTATTGCCGAAGAGGATATGCTGAAACGAAATATCAGCGATGTAATCAGGTTCAGCTTTTACCTGTTCAAGTCTTGCAAGCACCTTTCTTTTCTCACGATTAAAATCATTTTCATTAAAGTGCGGTTCCGTTATTACAGATCCAAATAGTTTTAAAGCCGAAATAAAATTCTCACGAAGAACCTGCAATGAAAGTATACTCACATCCTGATCCGATGAAACGGAAAAATGAGCACCAAGCATTTCAAACTCATCCGCTAATTGAAGTGCATCATATTTACCGGCGCCTTCATCAATGCACATTACCATTAAATTACTCATTCCCTTGAGGTTCTATGGATCAAATCTGCTGCCGCTGTTGACTAAAAAGTTTATTCTGATTAACGGAAGATCAGATTTTTCGCTGAAGTAAACCTTTAAACCATTGTTCAGTTCATAGGTATGAACAGGTGGAAGAGTAAAATTAATTTCTCCGGAAGCTGCCGGTCGAATTCTTCGGTCAGTTTGCATCTCTTTTCTCCGGAACAATTTTTAGCTCGATATAATTATTTTGAAGATATCTATTTGCAACTTGCTTTATATCTTCCTCGTAAACATTATTATATCTGTTAAGGTCAAAGTTGAAGGAATTCGGTTCTCCAAGATAGAAATTATAAAGATTCAGCATATCTGCAACAGTGTCAATATTCTGTAATGAGTAGATGAAATTTGATTTGATAACGTTTTTAGATCTTTCCAGTTCCCGTGGCAAAATATTTTCCTTGGTAAGAACTGAAATTTCATCAAAAATTATATTTTTGATTGCATCCAGAGATTTACCGGGTTTTGCCGTCGCAACAATCATAAAATGCCCACCATATTTTCCTGAAAATTGCATAGTATTCACATCCTGGGCAATTTCGAGTTCAAAGACGAGCCTTCTGGTCAGCCGTGCATTTTTTGAACCGGTTAACAAATCAGACAAAATATCAAGAGCTGCATCATCGGCGTGAAATGCGTTTTGTGAATGCCAGGCAAGATAGATTCTTTCAAGATTTACTTTATCTTCAAATGACAGAAAATTATTTTGATAAGGTTGAAAGGGTTTAAAATTTAGAGTAGAAGGTATTCCGATATTTTTTATATCACCAAAATATTTTTCAACTAGTGCCTTTGTCTTATCTAGTTCAAAATTTCCGGCAATTACAACGGTCGCATTCGAAGGGGAATAGTACTTCTGAAAAAATGAACGTACATCATCCAGTGTATAGCTTTCAATATCTTTATAATAGCCGATGGTTGGCCAGCTATAGGGATGATTTTCAGGGTATAAGTTAGAAATTATTTTTTCCCAGGCTAAACCATATGGCTGATTGTCATACCGTTCCAGGCGTTCATTTAGTACAACACTTTTTTGATTATCAAGTTTAACCTGGTCGAGTGTTTCAAGAAAAAATCCCATCCTGTCAGATTCAAGCCAGAGTGCAAGTTCCAGATCGTTTGAAGGTAGCTTTTCAAAGTAATTTGTTCTATCAAAGCTCGTAGATGCATTCAATGTTCCGCCAGCTTCCTGGACGTATTTAAAATGCATTTCTTTAGGCACATTTTTAGAACCCTGAAACATCATATGTTCAAAGAGATGAGCAAGACCTGTTTTCCCCTTTACCTCATTTGCTGAGCCGACTTTGTACCAGATGTTTACTGCCGTTGAAGGTAGAGAATTATTTTGAAATAGTATAACCTCAAGCTCGTTGGGAAGTCTATATTTTTCGTACGGGATATTTAAAAGATTCATAATTTTCTTTAATTGATCTTAGTAGATTAAACAAGAAAATATTACCATTTGGTTCAAATTGAAAGAACAAAAATTTTTTGTTAAATTCTGCAAAAAAACAAATAAAAAAGACTTCTAAATAAAATAATTATTAAATAAATATTAATTTTTAGCAAAATACTTGAATTCAACCTGAATATACCAAATATTTGGTGTAGTAAATTAAAACTTTTTCATCCGGGGTGGGAAGAATAAGTTGAGGGCACTATTGAGTTTAAAAATACATTTCTTAACTAACCATAAATCACATTCACAAATTAATAAAGGAGAGGATATATGAGTAAAATCTATACCTTCGTCAGCACATTTGTTCTCCTTGTTTCATTTGCAACTTTTGCCCAAACCTATAACATAACGGGTAAAGTAATTGATGGGACAAATGGAGAAGCACTCATCGGTGCTAATATCTTTCTAAAAGGAACATCCTTGGGAGCTGCTTCGGATGCAAATGGAAATTATTCCATAACAACCAAGACGGGTTCCTATACAATAACCTGTAGCTACATTGGATATGAAAAAGTAGAACAGGATATTGAGGTAAAGGGGGATATGACCATGAACTTTAATCTTAAAGAGTACCAATTTACACTTAATGTAACTGTTATCTCTGACAGAGCAAAAGAAAGGGAAACACCGGTTGCATTTACGGATATTGACAAAAAACAGATTCAATTCAACCTTGGTTCTAGGGATATGCCACTTGTATGGAATTCCACTCCTTCTGTTTTTGCAACTAACAACGGTGGGGGTGCCGGAGATGCAAGAGTTAATGTTCGAGGATTTACACAGAGAAACGTTGCTATAATGATCAATGGTATACCAATTAATGATATGGAAAACGGCTGGGTTTACTGGTCTAACTGGGATGGTTTAGGAGATGTTACTTCTTCAATCCAGATTCAGAGAGGCCTAAGTGCTACAAATCTTGCTACTCCATCTATCGGCGGTACCGTAAATATCATAACAGATCCAACGCAGCAAAAAGCTGGTGTACTTTATCAGAATGAGGTTGGAACTGCTGGTTTGAGTAAAAACTCATTGTATGCTAATACTGGTTTGATAGATGATAAATTTGCATTAAGCTTTGGTGGTGTGCGAAAGGTTGGAGATGGATATGCCGATAAAACATGGACAGATGCCTGGTCATATTATCTTGGTACAGCATATCAAATTAATAACAATAACAGATTAGAATTTTATGCTACCGGTGCACCTCAGCAGCATGGGCAAAGACGTTGGAGATTAAATGTTGCTACATTCAGCCACGAGCTTGCGAGAGAGCTGGATTATCCTAAATCTGCATTGAATGATAAAAAATTTAGAGAACAGGGATTATTATACAATTCAAACTGGGCCGGAGTAAATTCATCATACGATGGTAATCAGTGGCAAAGATCTTACTGGAATAATGATGTTAATCAACGTTACGATCTTTCATATCTTAATGAAAGTGTAAACTATTATCATAAACCAATCGTTAATTTGAACTGGTATTCCCAGTTAGCAAAAGATTGGAGTTTATACACTACTGTTTACTATTCAGGTGGTTTAGGTGGTGGCAGTGGTACATTCGGAAGTATGGTTTACAATAGAGATTTACAACAGCAAGTTGTTGACTGGGATGCAACAATTGCAAGAAATTTAACTCACATAGATACTATTGATTTTGGCAATGGTCCGACACAATATATTGTTTCCAATAATATCAGCGGCGATGCAAATCGCGGCGGTATTTTAAGAAACAGTGTAAACAAACAGTGGACTTACGGTGCAATTGCTAAAGCATTCTGGAAAGCTACTGAACATCTAAACACTTCGTTCGGCGTTGATTGGAGAATCGCAGAGATTGAACATTTTAGGGAAGTACGTGATTTGCTTGGAAATGATTACTATTACTTTACTGGAAATGAATTTGACGGTGGTACAGGCTATTACAAGAGTCTAGGTGATAGGATTGATTATAATAATACGAATAAAGTTAACTGGCTTGGCGGTTATGTGCAGGCAGAATATACCCAACCTAAGTTCACACTTTACGGCACTGCAGGCTATTCAGTTATTAGTTATGATTATACAGATCACTTTAAAATGGCTGAATCAGGCGGCGGTGAGTTAACTCTGGAAAGCGGTAATATTGGTGGTTACCAATTTAAGGGTGGTGCCAGTTATAGAGCAACTGATGAGTGGGATATTTTCGCTAACGCAGGATATGTTTCTAAAGTTCCGATTTTTGACCAGGTCATTAACGATGTAAATGGTACTAAGGTAGAGGATCCTAAGAATGAAAAATTCGTATCATTTGAACTTGGAGTTAATTCAAGATTATTGCAAAATCGGCTTACTATTAAACTTAATGGATATTACACTCTTTGGTCTGATCGTGCTCAAAGTGAGAATGTACTTAATGCCGATGGAACAGATGGTTTAGTTAGATTAGACGGAATTAATTCAACTTTCGCTGGTGTAGAATTAGAAGCCGCATATCAACCGATTCAATACTTAAGATTTGACGCAGCATTCAGCCAGGGATTCTGGACTTATACAGATGATGTTAGCGGATCGTACATACCGGACTTTTCTGATCCTAATTCTGTTGAAGAATACAACTATTACATCAAGGATTTAAAAGTTGGTGACGCACCTCAAACACAATTGGCACTTAGTTTTACACTGTTCTTCCCAACCGGACTTCAGACTCAGTTAGTCTGGAGATATTACGACAACTATTATGCTGACTTTGATCCATTTTCAAGAACTGATGAACAGGAAGTAATTGATAATAACGGTGTTGCTCCTCAGGTCTGGAAGATTCCTTCCTACAGTCTTGTTGACTTGCACGCTTTGTACAGAATTCCCGGACAAGTCGCCGGTTTAGATGTCAGTGTATTTGGGCATATCTTCAATCTGTTAAATGAACTTTACGTTGAAGATGCTACTGATAATAGCCAGTATAATGCTTATACAGGAGATATAGATCCTGAGACTAATCCAACGGGTAAAATGCACAAAGCAGATGATGCTGAGGTGTATTTAGGATTACCAATATCATTCAACGCGGGGTTCAGAATAGGTTTGTAGAAAATCCGATTGGATATATAAATGAAAGGCTGCGTTATGCAGCCTTTTTTATTTTAGTGAAGTAATAGTAAAATTCTATCAGTTCTAATAGAACCAAGTAGTTTAAATAATTGTGAGAAAGGAATATCTCTATCCCACGAAAACAAAATAATAAATGCTTCACCTACAACCATATCTCTTGATACAAGTCCCCAAAACCTGCTGTCTAAACTATCATCTCTGTTATCACCCATCATAAAGTAATAGTCTTTTTTAAATGTATAAGATGAAACTGGAATACCTTTAATTGTAACTGCACCATTTTTAAGATCAACAACTCTTTCGCCATATTCACGATCTATAATTGTCCGCCATTGTTCAACATTATATTTATTTAAAGGAATAGTTGAACCTTTTCTCGGAATTACCAGCGGACCGTAATTATCTTCGTTCCAGGGCATTCCTTTGGGGAATATTCTTGGTTCAGTCACTCCTTTTGGGACAGGTCTAAGAAAACTGCCGTATCTACCTTTGTAATATTTAATGAAATGTTGGTCTCCAGAATTCTTTTCCATTTACGAAAACGACTTTATCTTTTATTTCAATAGTGTCTCCGGGTGTGCCAATACATCTTTTAACATAATTAACTCCTCTCTCAGTGGCAAATAACTGATCCCGGTCCCCGGGGTATTCGAAGACTACAATATCTTTAGCTTTAGGTTCTTTAAATGCCGGTAAACGAAAGAAGGGAAGTTCAATTTCAGTAAATGGTATATATTTGGGAGATGATGAACCATAGATGAATTTATTTACGAGCACAAAATCACCAACAAGTATAGTGTCTTCCATCGAGCCAGTTGGGATTCTGGTATTTTGAATTATAAAAGTGATTATAAAAAATGCAGCAATTGCTGCCCAGAAAAGTTGTCTGAAAAACTCTATTACTTTTTCTACGAAGGTTTCCGGTTTCTTTCTTTCTTTTTTCTTCCAGAACAAAAACTTTTTTGTTTTTGAATCGGAATCTTGCTTTATGATTTTTTCATTCATATGAGAGTTTAGATAAAAATTTATTAGTTATTAAGAAGTATAGTTATGATGCCAAAACGAAATATTAAATTAAACGGTTAGAAATATACTCTCTTTGCCGAAAATATAAAGCCTATATTTACTGAATACCGTATATATTCAGAGAAATCAGGTATTAACGACTCTAAAGTGGCTAAACCGGTTTCTCTATGGATAAGATTTTTATTTTGCTCAACACATTAATAACGCTGTCTTTTTGCGTTTCATATTCTGCTCTGAGCTCTTCTTTAACCGGATGTGACGGTGGAAGTTCAACTTTTAACGGATCCACAGGACTCCCATTGATGTAAAATCTGTAATCGAGGTGAGGACCAGTTGCCAGACCCGTACTACCCACGTAGCCAATGATCTGTCCCTGCTTGACTAATGCACCTTTTTTTATTCCCTTTGCATAGCGCGAAAGATGCAAATACATTGTAGTATAAACAGAGTTATGCTTGATTTTTATAAATTTACCAGAACCACCATTGTAACTGGCGTTAACTACGATTCCATCACCGGTAGTTCTAACTGGGGTTCCGACTGGGGCTGCGTAATCCACACCATGGTGCGCTCTGCGAACTTTTAGGACTGGATGAAGTCTGCTATTGCTGTATCTGGAACTTATCCTGCCAAACTCCAGCGGAGCTTTTAGAAATGCTTTTCGAAGGCTGTTTCCGTTTTCGTCGAAATATTGAAATACACTATCCTGCATAAAAGGGATTGCGTAAAAATCTTTTCCGTTGTGGTTGAAGTAAGCAGCTTTAATTTGACCTATTGCAAAAAGTTTATTATCAACAAACAGTTCTTCGTAAATTACTTTGAAATTGTCTCCCTTTTGAAGATGATAGAAATCTATTTGCCAGGCGAATATTTGAGATAGCTTAATGGCCAATTCTGGTGATGCATCTGATTCCATAAGTGAAACGTAAAGAGATTGGTCAATAACAGCTGATTTTTGCGACTCAACTGCAATTACATCCTTCTCGCTTTCATAAACATTTATTGAATCTCTAAGATCGAAAACGACAAACCGTTTAGGGTTCTTCTCATAGACGAAATAAATAAGAGTATTTGTCGAATCAACATCTGTATAAGAGTGATAAATATTTCCGGCTACAATTTTCCTTACATCCAGAACCTTTTTTGCTTCATTGACAATATTTAACATATCATTGGCTGGGACTCCAAGATTAAAAAGTATATCTGAAAGAGTCTCGTTTCTTGCAACAGAATACGTTTGATGTTCTAAGGAATCAGAGTAAAATCCAAAACTATTTAGTTGAATTTCTGCTTCAAGTTCTGGCGGAATTTTTGAGCTGGAGTCAGAACATTTTATTGAACCCCACAATAGGAGGGAAATTAGCACTATGCTTATTGCGAAATAAGTTAATCTAAATAAAATGGTTATATTTTTGCCTGTCTTCACTCAGTAGCAATTATTGAAAAAATTTTCGACAAACTTAGGCTTATTTTTAAATTAATACAACGAGAATCTAGTTAAAGTCAGAAAACTTTTTTAGAATAAAAATTCCTTCTGTTTGTTTAAATATTTATTTTGATGTGAAATCATTTAGCACATTATGCAGATAAACAAGAAAATCGGATTTATTTTCGGAGCACTTGCATTTTCTGTTCTGATATTGATAGCAGATCTTGACCCTGCCAAACCTCAAATAAATACTATGGCTGCAGTTGCTGTATTGATGTCAATACTATGGATAACTGAAGCAATTCCACTAGCAGCGACTTCATTAATTCCTTTAATATTTTTTCCTATTACCGGAATATTATCAACCGAAGAAATAGCCTCCTCGTATATAAACTCTATCATTTTTTTATTCCTTGGTGGATTTCTGATTGCAATTGCCATGGAAGAATGGGTGTTACATAAAAGAATTGCTTTGAAGATCATCACAGTATTCGGTGGTAGCCCTGCATCCATAATACTTGGGTTTATGACATCAGGTGCTTTGCTTTCAATGTGGATTTCAAACACTGCAACCGCGCTAATGCTGCTGCCTATCGGTTTAGCTGTAATTCAAAAGCTTGAAACTGAATTCGGGCAAGAAAAAGCTCACAACTTTTCTATAACCCTATTATTATCTATCGCTTATTCCTGCACACTTAGGTGGAGTTGCAACCTTAATTGGCACGCCACCAAATTTAGTAATGGTAAAAATGCTGAGTCTTCTTTTTCCCAATGCACCAGAGATATCTTTTAGTAATTGGATGCTTTTAGCTTTACCGGTTTCATTACTAATGCTTTTTGTGTCTGCAGTATTTCTTACGAAAGTTTTATTCAAAGTTGATAAAAATGTAAGGCTTGATAAGCTATTTATTGAAGATGAATATAAACGACTTGGAAAATTTTCTTTTGAAGAGAAAGCTGTAAGTATTGTCTTTTTAATAACTGCCTTACTGTGGATTTTCAGGAATGATATTTTACTTGGGTTTTTAACAATTCCTGGTTGGTCAAACCTTTTACCTACATCGGATTTTATAAACGATGGTACAGTTGCAGTAACAATGGCTTTTATTCTTTTTTTAATTCCGTCCAGATCCGGCAAAAGATCTTTACTCGATCATACAGCATTTAACAAAGTCCCTTGGGGAATTATCCTTCTTTTTGGTGGAGGTTTTGCACTTGCAAAAGGTTTCTCGTCAACCGGTCTTTCAAACTTTATTGGTGAGAAGCTTATAGGGCTGCAGACTATATCCCCAATATTTATAATTTTAATAACAGCATTAGCAATTAGCTTTCTTACCGAATTAACCTCCAATACTGCAGTTACTCAAATGATACTTCCCATTGTAGCATCAGTTTCAATCGCAATCGGATTGAATCCTCTTTTGCTAATGTTTACCGTTACTTTATCTGCTTCAATGGCTTTTATGTTACCTGTCGCTACACCACCCAACACAATAATTTTCGCAGGCGGAAGAATCAAAATTCTGGAAATGGCAAAAACCGGCTTCGCTCTTAATATTACCGGAGTAATAATTGTAAGTCTTCTCGTCTATTTTTTAGGTAGCCTGATATTTGGATTGGATACTTTTCCTGCCTGGGCTAATCCATAATTTAACAAATCAAGGTGTTTTGTTAAGATGATAATTTATAGAGTAACAGTTGTGATAAAAAAGGATGTGGAAAATTTCTGGTTAGAGTGGATGATAAAAGAACACATCATTGACGTAATGAAAACAGGTTACTTATTGGAGTGGGAAATGCAAAAGCAGCTATTGCCAGAAATCACAGCAGATGAATCTTCCTATGTTATCAGATATAAATCTCATTCTTTTGAACAATAAAATGAATATCTGAAGAAAGAAGCTCCTCGCTTACAGAAAGAGCATAAAGAGAAATTTTCCGGCAAATATAAAGCATCACGAGAAGTCTATCAGTTAATTACCAAATAACACCCTGAATCAGGGTTTGCTATTTTGACTCTAATTTTTTAATATCTTTTTATAGTTATTTCATTTCTAGTGTTTGCTTTCGAGGGATACTTAATTGAAAAAATTTATTCTTCTCTTTATAATATTAATTACTTCTTTTTCTTGCAGGGAAGAAATTATCGAACCTGATAATTTGGTAGGAAACATTAATGTACCTGTCCAGTTAAGAGAGCGTAATTCTTATACCTTTTTGTTAAACGCAAGAAGTTTAACTATGAATATGTCAGTCCCGATTTATTTTAGTTCATCAAAAACAAGATTTAATATTCAATTAATTGACTATGAATCAGGATATGCAAATATCAGTGTTCAGGATTTAAGTAACAGAGAAAGATTCAGATACTTTGCAGCAGAGGAAGTTTCCTATTACACTGAACTTCTGGATGGATATATCCCCACAACTATTAGTATTTACACGGATAATTTCAGCGGTAAAATTAAAGTAGAATTCAGAAAAACCCTTTAGGGATATAATTTTTACAAAATAAATAAAAGTAAATTTCCTTATCTTTTGGTGCCACTTCACAGGCACTTTTTAATCAATAAACTAATTTAAATCCGAAAGTAAATTCTCCTGTTATGTCCGAAATCAAATTAAACCAGGTAGCAGCCGAAAGTAAAGTTATCCCGGAAAGGGAAGAAATAAATCAAGAGTATAAATGGGATTTAACTCAAATATTCCAGAATGATGATGAGTGGGAGAAAGAGTTCAAATTAGTTTCTGAAAAAGTATCCGGCTATAATGAGTTTGAAGGTAAGCTTGCTGAAAACGCTGATAACTTAATTGCCTGTTTCAGATTCGATGAAGATATAAATATCAAACTTGATCAGCTTTATCTTTATGCTATGCTTTCTAAGGACAGTGATATGAGGGTGGGGAAATATCATTCCATGGACGACCGTATTAAATCGCTTTATTCTAATGTTGGTGCAGCTAGTTCTTATATCCGACCGGAGCTTCTTAAAATTTCCGATGAAAAATTGCAGAACTTGATTGATTCAAATGAAGCCTTGAAAGTTTATAAGCATAGTATTAATGACCTGCTTCGATCAAAAAAGCATACCTTGTCAAACCCCGAAGAAAAAATTCTTGCAATGGCAGCTGAGCTGACGCAAACTCCTTACAATGCTTTTTCAATATTTACGAATGCAGATATGAAGCTGCCGCTAATTGAGGATGAATTCGGAGACCAAATTGAACTTTCTCACGGAAGATATTATTCTGCAATGTACTCCAAGGATAGAGATTACAGGGCAAGAGTATTTAAAGCTTATCTTGGATCGTATCATAATTATCTAAATACTTTCACAGTTTTATTCAATGGAAATCTGAAAACAAACATCTTTAATGCACGTACCAGAAATTTTAACTCTGCTCTTGAATCTGCATTGCACAGGAACAACATTCCAATATCCGTTTATAGTAATCTTATTGAATCAGTAAATCAGAATCTTCAACCGATGCACCGCTGGGCAGGTTTGAAAAAAAGATTATTGGATTTAGAGAAACTATTTCCTTATGATGTTTATGTTACAGTCTTCAATTCTCACAATGAAAAAAAATATTCCTATGAAGAAGGTGTTGAGATTTTATTGAACTCTTTGAAGATAATGGGGGATGATTATTTATCCTCACTTAAGAAGGCATTCAATAACAGATGGATAGATGTTTTCGAAACAAAAGCAAAAAAAAGCGGTGCTTATTCGTCTGGGACAACATTTGGTGTTCATCCTTATGTTTTACTTAACTGGACTGATCTTCTCAATGATGTATTTACCCTGACTCACGAGATGGGACATAATATGCATTCATATTATACAGGGCAATCACAGCCATATCCTTATGCAAATTATTCCATCTTTCTTGCGGAGGTTGCATCTACATTTAATGAATCTTTACTGCTTGATCATCTCCTGGAAATTGCTGAAAGCCGGAAGGAAAAACTTTTTCTGCTTGAGAGATATCTGAATAATCTTACTGCTACTTTCTATAGGCAGGTAATGTTTGCCGAATTCGAAATGATTGTTTATGACAGAACAGAGAAAGGCGAATCGCTTACCTCAGAAGTTCTTAGTGATTTATATAAAAGTATTTATCAAAAATACTGGGGGCCTGATATGTTCGTCCCGGAAGAAGAGCAATACACCTGGGCAAGAATACCTCATTTCTATTATAACTTTTATGTTTACCAATATGCAACTGGATTCGCTGCTTCAGAAGTATTAGCAAAAAAAGTAAAAAATGAAGGAGAACCAGCAGTAAATAAATATCTTAATTTTTTAAAGTCAGGAAGTTCTGACTATCCAATTAATATCTTAAAAGCGGCAGGTGTCAATATGAATTCGCCTGAACCCGTTAAGGCTGTTAGCGACCGGATGAATCAGGTTTTGGACGAAATGGAAAATTTATTATGAAAATATATGACAAACACTTATTAAATGAATTTCAACAATCTCTTACTTATGATGATATAAGTCTTATTCCCACAGAAATTTCCCGGATAAAATCGAGAAAGGAAGTTGATACATCATCAAACTTCTTAGGGATAAAACTTGCAGTCCCGATTATCTCCAGCCCAATGGAATCAGTTACCGGAATCGAGATGGCTAAAGAACTTCATTCTCTTGGCTGCCTGGGTATTGTAAATCGTTTTGATTCTTCTTTGAATGAAATACTCAATAATAGTAACATCCGGAAGATTAATGCTATATCGGTTGCATTAAATACTTCACTGGATACAATTAAGAAACTTTCAGAGGGAAGGAAGATCATTTGCATCGATACGGCAAATGCAAACAATAGAGAAGTCCTAAAGAAAACAGAACTCTTAAAGAAAAATTTAAAAGTAAAAGTAATTGTAGGAAACATTGCTCATGGAGCTTCACTTAAACAACTTGTAGAAGCAGGTGCTGATGGAGTCAGAGTTGGTATTGGAAGCGGTAGCGTTTGTTCAACAAGCATTCAAACCGGAATTGGGATTGGACAGGTTTCATCAATCCTAGATGTATTTTTCGCTAGGGAAGAGAACAAATTAAAAATTGCTATTATTGCCGATGGAGGCATAAAAGGTGCAGGCGATTTTGCAAAAGCAATTGCATTAGGTGCCGATGCGGTAATGCTTGGAAGGCTACTCGCCGGAACACGCGAAACCCCCGGTGAAGTTATTCGTTACAGTGATCAACTTTGGAAAAAGTATCGTGGTTCAGCGTCATTTGGAGTTAAGATGAAAAATGAATTTATTGAAGGCG
Organism: uncultured Ignavibacteriaceae bacterium; assembly: GCA_963699475.1. Lineage (GTDB taxonomy): Bacteria > Bacteroidota > Ignavibacteria > Ignavibacteriales > Ignavibacteriaceae > IGN2. The sequence continues at coordinate 939,108 of CAVOUA010000004.1, forward strand.
AAGAGACTATGGTAGCATACAAAGGTGTAGTAGCAAATGTTGTAAATGCTATCTCAGATGGTTTACGCAGTTCTATGAGTTATATGAACTGCCGTACAATTGAAGATTTGAGAAATATTAAAACTTTCGCCATTCTCAGCAATTCTGCTTATCTGGAACGCCTTCCTAAACCATAATAATATTTTGTAAATTTTAATTAACAATTTTAAAAGAAATGGAGATTTGTTATGGCTAAAAAAAATTTCAACAAAAGTATTGAACTATTAAATAAAGCGGTTGCTGATGAGCTTCTTGCTATTCACCAGTATATGTATTTCCACTTTCATTGTGATGATCAGGGCTATGATTTGTTAGCAAACCTCTTTAAAAAAACAGCTATTCAGGAGATGGGTCATGTTGAAGCACTATCTGAAAGAATTTTATTTCTTAAAGGCGATGTAGAAATGAAAATAACTGGACAGGTTAAGAAACTTAAAGATCCGCAAGCGATGCTAAAATGTGCTGCCGATATGGAAGATGAAAGTGCAAAGGAGTACAACATCTGGGCGAATGAATGTTCAGCTAATGCTGATTCAGCCTCAAAAAAAATCTTCGAGGATCTGGTTCTTGATGAAGAAACTCATTTTGATCAGTTTGATACTGAAATGGATAATATGGTTAAATTTGGGGAAAACTATTTTGCTCTTCAGGCAATAGAAAGAAGCAAGGTTGTTTCAACATCAACCAGGCAGAATTAGTTCAGGTTGATTCAAGATAAAAATAAGTTTATAAAATGATTTATTTAATGTTAGTAACAGGCTGGAATTAGTAATGAAAAAAATGCTTTTAGTTGATTTAGCGCTATTATTTTACTTTTGTATAGGTTGTAGCAGCAGCATTTCACAAATTGATTTAGCAGGCACTTGGGGTGGAGAACACATTAGCTTAACTATTTTAGATAGTACTTCGAACCTTGAATATGATTGTGCACATGGTACAATCGATGAACCTATCCTTACTGATAGTGAGGGTAATTTCGAAGTAACTGGAGTACACGTCTTTGAGCATGGAGGACCGATAAGAATTGATGAAACATTTGAAAAACATCCTTCTGTATATAAGGGACGTATTGAAGGAGAAAAAATGACGCTGATATTAATAATAAAGGATACCAAAGCTGAAATCGATACTTTTTGGTTAACTCGTGGTGCTGAACCAATAATTTATAAATGTTTATAAGTTCAATTAGGAAGCACTTTTTTTATAATTGCAGCTGGAATTGATTTTTGTTCTCTAAGGTCGGGTGTCCCGACCTTTTTTATTCTGTGGAATTTTAACTAATGGTAAAAATCTTGAGCTGCTAATGTCATAAATTATTGCCTTCAATGATGATAATTTATTCTTGATCTTTTTTTAGAATATTAATGGATTTTTATGAAATACAAATTTTTTGTTAAACTATTATCCTATCTGCTTTTTGCATTGCTAATTTTTGGATGTACAGAAGAAGAAACAACAGAACCAACAGATGAAAATCTTCTGATTAATACCTCTTTCGAGAAAGATGGAAAATTTTCATCTGAGGGGTGGACTCTTCCTGTACAAGGTGATTCATCCAAGGATGTTCCTGCAGGTGGTGGGAGTTATTCACTTGAGCTGGAAACTAGTCAACCACCGGAAGTATATGCACAAATCATAGTACCAGTAAAAACTGTGTATAATGAATACAAATTAACGCTTTGGTCTAAATACAGCGTGATTGAGGGAAAAGCGATATTATCTTTAATCAGGAATGGATCAGCAATTAAATCCTTAAGCATTTTAGTTGAGGATATAAGCTGGAAGAGTTATAGCATCCGGGATACTTTTAATGTTGCATCGGGAGATTCATTTATGGTTCAATTGACTGGTGCGTCTTCTCAATTACTTCCGGGAAAAACATACTTTGATTTGTGTCAACTTCAGGGGATCAACTGATTTTTAACTTCAAAGTTTTTTCGTTTTCAGTCTTAATGAATTAGTTACAACCGAAACTGAACTGAACGACATTGCAAGTGCTGCAATCATAGGATTCAGCAATCCAAAAGCTGCCAGAGGAACTCCAATAATATTATATATGAATGCCCAAAAAAGATTTTGCTTAATTGTATTTAAGGTTTGCCGGGATAGTTTTATTGAGTTTACAACTCCGTTCAAATCACCTCTCATCAAAACGATATCTCCCGATTCAATCGCAACATCTGTTCCTGTACCCATGGCAATTCCAACATTGCTTTGAGCCAATGCCGGAGCATCGTTAATTCCATCGCCAACCATTGCAACAATTTTTCCTTTACTCTGGTATTCAGATATTACACTTAGCTTATCACCAGGTAAAACTTCTGCCTGATAATCATCAAAGCCAACACTTTCAGCAATATATTTTGCCGTGCTTTTATTATCACCAGTCAGTAACACAGTTTTTAGATTCATTGACTTGAGAATTGCAAGTGCCTCATTGGAGTCATTTTTAATTTCGTCTTCGACAGCAATCAAACCAACAGGTTGTTTATTGATAGCGACAAAAACGAGTGTCTTACTAGTTCCAGTAAGTTTATTAATAATCTCTTCAAATACTTTTAGATCGATTGAATTATTATTCATCAGCATCTGATTGCCAGCAAGTATTTCATTGCCATTTACATTCCCTTTTAAACCTGTTCCGGTTAGACTTTCAAATCTTTCAACTGTTTCAAAAGTAATTCCGTTATTCATTGCATAACTTACAATCGCTATCGCAACCGGGTGTTCCGACCTTTGTTCTAGTGAACCAGCCAACTTCAGAAAAGATTTCTCGTCAAAAGAATTTGTATGTATTGAACTTACTTTTGGCTTGCCAGTTGTAATGGTTCCTGTTTTATCGAAAATAATTGTATCTATTTTATGGGCAAGTTCAAGACTTTCGGCATTCTTTATCAAAATACCTTTTTGTGCACCTCTACCGGTTCCAACTATTATAGCCGTTGGTGTAGCCAATCCAAGTGCACAAGGGCAGGCTATAATTAATACCGCAACAAAATTTATTAATGCAGTGCTGAATCCAGCATTGCTTAAGAATAGCCATCCAATAAAAGTCATTATTGCTATCACAATAATTACAGGAACAAAGATGGCGGCTATTTTGTCTGCCATTTTTTGTATGGGTGCTTTGGAACTCTGCGCTTCGTCTACCATTTTTATAATTTGGCCAAGAATAGAATTATTACCAATAGCAGTAACTTTAAATTCAAAGCTTCCTGTTTTATTAATCGTCCCACCTATTACCTTTGAACCAATGTTCTTTTCAATCGGCATTGATTCTCCTGTTATCATTGATTCATCTACTGTCGAGTAGCCGCTTATTATTTTTCCATCCGACGGAATTTTTCCTCCCGGCTTCATTATTGCTATGTCACCAATTGACAATTCATCTATTGGAATTTCTTTTTCTAGATTCTCTCTTTTAACGATCACTGTTTGTGGTTTTAATTCGATAAGTTTTTTAATAGCTAATCCTGTTTTTGATTTTGCTCTGCTTTCCAGCCATCTACCCATTAGAATTAATGTTATAATCACAGCAGTTGTTTCAAAATAAACATGAGAGACAACTGACTGATCAAAAAATAATTCAGGGAATAGTGTTAAAAGTGTACTGTATATAAATGCTGCACCTGTGCCTATTGCTACGAGTGAGTTCATATCAACTGTTAGATGCAGTATATTTTTCCAGAATATTTTATAAAAACGTTTACCGGAAATAAATACCACAGGAGTTGTTAATAGTAAAAGAATCTTATTGAATATATCATTTGACAATGGGATAAAATTGTGAAACTTATCCCACATCATCGCCATGCTGAGTACAAAGATCGGAACTGTTAGACAAATTGCCAGTAAAAAATCTCTTTTTAATTCTTTATCAAATTCTGACTTTACTTCAGATTGTGTAATTGTGGCGTCTATTTTTTTATTGAACGATGAAAAGTCAATTTTATAGCCGGCATCTTCAATTGCTTTTTCAACCTGGGGCAGGGAAGCTGAGTTAAAGTCAATTTCGAAAGTTGCTTTTTCAGTTGCAAGATTCACTGAAACATTTTTTATCCCTTCAATTTTATTAATTGATTTTTCAACCCTTGCGACACAGCTTGCACAGGTCATACCTGCGACAGGTGCGCTAATCTTCTCTGAATTGATTTTGATGTCTGAGTTTTGATTCACTGGTTCAAATTAGTCCGTTTATTTCACAACCTGGTAACCGGCTTCTTCAATTGCTTTTATGATTTGTTCTTCAACAATTTCGTTATCATCGAACTCAACTTTCGCTGATCCAATTGTAACTTCAAATTTAGTTAGTTTGATTTTTGAAAGGTTCTTTTGAACAGCCATAACACAGTGGTTGCAGCTCATTCCCTCAATTTTATATTCTTTCTTCATTCTGACCTTTCAAATTAAAATTTTACTCATTAATACTTATGATTCGAAAATAAATTAAAAGCTATACATTTAACAAGATTTGATGCAATTCCATGAAAATGAATTCTAAAAAATAGATTTTCAAGAAGTATTTGTCTAGTGGAATAGTTAATATTAAGCTCAGAAGTGCCGTAACTAACTATTTTTATTGATTTTACAGCAAAACTTACTTACCTTAGCACCCTGATTTTAAGAAAATAATCATTTAACAAATAACTTAAAGGTGAAATGAATGACGAAGGCTGACATTGTTGACAAAGTTGCAGCCGGGACCGGGCTAACCAAGCTGGAAACCGAAGCTATTGTTGAAGGATTTCTGAAAACTGTCATTGAAGCTCTTAAAGAAGGCAAAGGCATAGAGATTAGAGGGTTTGGAAGCTATAGAGTAAAGAAGAAAAATGCACGTCAGGCAAGGAATCCAAAGACTGGTGAATCAGTTTTCGTTCCCGAACATTTTGTCCCTACTTTTAAGTTTTCAAAAGACTTTAAAGAGATTGTTAATTCTGGAATGTTAGAAAAAAATCGGAGTTAAGTAAAAAGTGAAATATTGTGCTGAATGCGGATTTAAGATTGAAGGGGAATTTAAGTTTTGTCCAAACTGCGGAAGTCAAATTAATTCCGGGAGAATTTTAGCAGATAAAATGACTGTGAATGCTGAAGAAATTATAGTGTGTAAAAATTGCGGCGAAGAAAATCCAGTGCAAAATTCTGATTGCTTTAGCTGTGGTGTACCTTTAAAGGGAAATAAAAGTAAAAAGACTAATACAGAAAAGTACAGGGATAAAAGAAATGATCAAAAAAAGACAGATAAAAAAAATAATTCTGTAAACAAAAAATTAGTAAATGAAGAAAAGGTACTTGACAATAAAAAAATTTTAATGATCTCATCAGCAATTGTTTTGATATTCATCTTCGCACTAATGATCTCTGGGGTTTTTGATTCAGAAGTCGAAACGAGTATTGCACAGGTAAATGAACAATCAACTAGCTCAGGTGTAAGCCTTGCAAACCTGGATGAAATTTCTGATCTTGAAAGTAAAGTAAATGCCAATCCGGATGATATGGAATCTACTTTACATCTGGCACATTTGCTTCAGGATTCGGGGCTGCTTGAAAAATCTATAGCAAACTATAAAAAATATCTGGTTAAGTATCCTGAGAATGCAGATGCACGTGTTGATATGGCAATCTGTTATTATAATCTTGGTGATAATACAACAGCAATTACTGAAATGGAAACTGCACTTAAATATCAACCGAAGCATCAGATTGCTCATCTAAATCTTGGAATTGTAAATCTGACTGCCAGGAATATTGAAGCTTCTAAAGAATGGTTTAGAAAAACTGCAGATTTAGATCCAAACTCTGAAGCAGGAAAACGAGCACAAGAATTATTAAGTTCACATTAAATAAATAACAAAAAGGAAAAACGAATGCCTTGCGGAAAAAAACGTAAACGCCATAAAATGTCAACTCATAAAAGAAAAAAGAGACTGAGAAAGAACCGACATAAAAAGAAATTGAGATAACACTTTAGTCAGAGATTATTTTAATTTATTTGATTGATTATAAAATTTTATGTTAGTTAATTAATCATTAGTCTTTTTTATCAGCTTCTTGCCAACTTAGCTCAGCTGGTAGAGCAGCTCATTCGTAATGAGCAGGTCGCCGGTTCGATTCCGGCAGTTGGCTCACCTACCTTAACCTAAAGAACATTTTTAGAATTGATCTTTTGGTTTTTGTTCGACTTTAACTCTACTATTAGTGTATAATGATTATTTTTTTTGAAATACTTATAACTTTATAATAAACCGGCAGAGATGCTGGCTTTGGTGTTATAAAGTCCATTTTTGTTTTTTACAGTAAAAAATTTTCTAATTAGCAATTCATCTATGACCTTTGTTTTCAATCACATTACTATAAAATTATTAATTTTCAAGATAAAGTGTATTTCTCGTGAAAAAAAAATAGATCTATAAAGAAATTTATTTATTACTTAATAAATTATTGATCCCATATCCGAAAGAAGTAAAAGTTTTAATTATTTTATTGAAATTAAGGCCTAAAGATTTAACTCTTTCAGCCTGAACAATTACTACAGTTCCGGACCAGGGATTGGGAGTGCCGGGTAAATATATAATTGCTCTGTCATCATTGGTGCGTTCAATCTCAAAACCGATCTGTGCGTTATCATCAAATTCGACAAGTACCGATCTAAGGTTTTCTTTATTCTTTATTCCTGAAATATTATCAGTTATATGTTTTATAAATGAATAAATAGGAATTTTCAAAAGGATTTTTGATTCAACTGCGTTGCGGAAACTGTGTGCAATTTTTGTTTTAGCTGCCAACCCAAAAAGGAAACAAATTGAAATTATAAATACAACAGATATCATTTCTGCTATCGCAAACCCACCGATTGACGTAAGCGGGATGAGTTTGGCAATTGGTGCAGCAAGTGCACCCATAAGATTAAATGCTTTTCCAAGAACAATTATTAAAATTATTAATGGAATTAAAAACAGTAGTCCACCGATGGCAGTTGTTTTTGCAAATTCAAATAATCTTTTCATTCTTTCACCTTTTTTTGTTGCCCAAATCTAGTATTTATTGAATTGTGTTATAAACTAAATTATATTAAAAATATGTATTTCTTTTTTTAAGAAATTAAAAGTTATATCTATGAAAAAATTACTACTTATTTCAATTATTATCCTGTTAAACCAAACATTATCATTTGCCTGGATTTATCCAGAGCATAGAGATATTGCTATAATTGCAATACAAAATCTAAGTCCTGAGTATCGTTCTGTTTTAGATAAACTCTGGGCTGAAGCAAGAGTAGGTTACGAGGGGAGGCTTACGGAAGCAGTCATAGATGCTACGCAGAGTGTTAATCCTACACAGCTTGATTATGCTTCGTGGCCTGCAATTTCTGGAGATCATTCCTGCTCACCTCAAAATATGCTTCATAATGTTCTGCAAACAGAATGGATATTAAAAGTGGCACACGTTACAGCAAAGTTAAAAATAGACCTTGCCAATGCAAAAGAAATACATGAACATATAAATGCTTTAAGAGATTCAGATATTAATCTTCAACGTGTAGATCCCGAGTATGCTACCAGAGCCGGATCAAACAATGTGCATTTTTTACTTGCTCGTCCAAGAGCTGATATCGACGTTCGTGAATATTTGATATCCTGCCTTAAAGAAGGAGCAGAACTTAATGCTTTAGGTGCATATACCTGGTTCCATATCAGTGCACTGCTTAAAGCATCAAAATATGCAAATGAAAATCTTTCACCTGAAGAGCGTTCTGCATTAATTCTTTCAGCGCTTGCTGATGAGGCTTTTTCATTACATTTTCTTGAGGATTCTTTTGCTTCAGGACATACTGCAGGAACTTGGGGAAATGCTTCACAAAGGAAAGGAACACACGATTATTATAATGAAAGAGGATTAGAAGTTGTTACCTGGGATGAAAAGAGAATTATTTTAACCGGTGATGCTTTTATGAGTGAAGCAGACGCTGAAATAGCTGCTGAATCGGTTCGATTGAGCATAGTAGAATTACTTGATGCAGCTTCGGGAAAATTGACATTCGATTACAATTATGGTGACGAAAAAATTGAAGCTTTACCAGACAGCTTTAACGTATGCAAGAATAATTATATGCCCTTACGTAAAGTTGATCCGAATATTATTAAACCTTGTGCTAATATTTTAGTAACAACACCAGTACCCGGGCTTGCGGAAGGTTTAGGTGAATTCCCTCGCTTCAGAGCAGAATTGGGTTTATTTATTGGTGCAGTGTCATCAGTAAGAGTTAATACGGTTGATGGAGGATTTGGAACAAACCAGACCACACCGGGAGCTATTGCAGGTATTGATGCATCGGTAAGGGTAGGATTAGGACTTGAAGGAGTTATGCATGGTGGTGGTGATGGATTAGTTTTTTTGGACCTAGGATGGAGGCAGGATGGCTCCTCCTCTATGAAATACGGTGATGCACCGAAATTGCTTGAGGGGGGACAAATTACTTCTGCAATTCCAGGACGTGATGCACTTAATATAAGATTCCGGATGCCGTTCTGGTTAGTCCCATTAGATTTACTGATTACAGCACCTGTTTTATTAATTGCTTCGCCTGAAGCATTTGCCAAAATGGCTGTGACTTCAGGTCTTGGTGGATTGATTCCCTGGCAGGCAGGTATTGAAACAGGTATCGGTCGTTTTCAATTTATTTTAGGGAGAGAAATAGGAGTAACTCTATATGGTATTGGAAATCGGAAGGATGTAATAATAGTTCCCGTTGAAGATCAAACAACGCTGGTTAACTTAAAGTCCACCCAGCTAGATTTTCCAATTGTTGAGTATAGACCATTCCGTACATTTTCTACGGATCAAAGTACGAGCCTTGTATTTCAGCTAACATTTGGTGTGGATATACCTCATGGTCAATACATAATTGCTCCGGAATATCTTCAAACACCTGAACTGAAACCGATCTGGTATGTTGGCTTGCGTACTGCATTTGATTGGAGATATTATTTTTAATAAAAGGAACTATTTTGGTTAAGAATAAACAAAAGCCGGCAGAGATGCCGGCTTTGGTGTTATAAAGTCTACTATTATTTCTCACAAATAAAAATTCTCCATTTATCAATTCATTTTTAACTTTGTTTTCTGTCACAACATCTTACCACAAATTATTTTGATAAAATATCAAGAAAGTATCTAAAATTTTTATAAATTTAATGTAATAACTAATCAAATATTATCATTGAACCATTTACAAATCTTAAATACAAAACTTTACAAACCAGAGGTAAAGTCTCATTACGTCTTCCGAAAAGAGATTGTTGAAAATCTTGAACAACATCGTGATAAACCATTAACTCTTGTAGTTGCAGCTACCGGGTATGGTAAGAGCGTAACCATAAGTGAATGGTTAGATTTTACCAAAGCAAAACATTGTTGGGTTACCCTTGATGATGAGCTTAACGATCTACGAACTTTTTTTAAACCACCTCGTTTTCAGTGTTAAGAACAGTTTCCCAGATTCTTTACAGGAACTTAGTAAGATTCTTGAAGCTATTGAATTACCAAATGAAAAAACAATTTCAAATTATTTAATTAATGATCTTGATGATATTGGAGAAAATTTGATTCTGGTCCTTGATGATTATCATTTAATTAATAACAAGCAAATTCATACTCTGCTCGAAGTATTATTAAAATACTGTCCCAAAAAATTTCATCTGATAATTATAACCCGTAGAGATCCTCCATTAAAGATAAATACTCTTAAGGCAAATGGAGAAGTAAATGAAATAAGAATGTCGGATCTTAGTTTTACTCCAACAGAAACTGTCACCCTTGCAAATAAGCTGACTCGCTTAGAACTTAGTGAAGATTTAGTTAAAGATCTGCTAGAAAAAACCGAAGGCTGGATTGTTGGAATAAGGCTAGCTCTTTTGACAATGAATAATGAAAGAGATCTGAAAAAAGCAGTTGAGGAAATAAAAGGTGATAAACACTTCTTTACTCAATATTTACTCGCGGAAGTATTGCATCTTCAGGAGAAAGAGGTACGGAAAATTTTATTAATTGCTTCCATTTTTGATCGGTTCAATAAAGAATTAATGAAATGTGTAATGAAGGATCACTCTTTAATAAATGATAATACTGATGATTCCGTATTTGATAATTTGTTTGATCGTTTTAAAAATGCTTCTCTGTTTATTATTTCTTTAGATAGTAATGGAGAATGGTTTAGATATCATCATTTATTTCGGGACTTTTTAATAAATCAAGTAAAGAAACAATATTCTAATGAAGAAATTAAGGAATATCATAAACATGGAAGTGAATACTTTTATTCGAATAATTTATTTGAAGAGGCTATCTATCATTCTGTAAAATCGGATAATATTAAACTGATTGTAAAAATCTTTGAGCAAAACAAATACGAATTATTAAGCAAAGATAAATTCAATCTTTTATGGAAATGGCTAAGACTTATTCCGGAAGAAATTATTACTAAGGAACTTCATTTATTATTTACCCGGACTTTGCTGCATGATACCAGGGCAGACTATATAGCAATGCAAAATGATTTGGTTGTTGCCAGAAAACTATTAGAAGAAAGTACCAACACCAGCAAACAAAAAAAACAATTATTGGCAGAATATCATGCGGTTCACTGTTGCTTATCATACATTTCGGGTAATATTCAAGAGACAATTGATCACTACGAAAATGCCTTCAAACTACTTTCTAAAAACCAATTTTATTTCATAGATATAGCACTGTCCTATGGTGCTTTTGCGATAAATTCATCTTGCCGCCCCGATGAAGCCATTACTTCTGTTAACAATTACTTAAAAGATTTGCCAGCTTCTTATACTTTCAGTAGAATGCGTGGTATCATGATATTATCGCTGGTTTATTCTTTTCAAGGTAACCTCAAGGAGATAGTAAAACTATCACGCCAGGCTCAGCCTGTTTTCAATAAAAATAATCAATGGGTTTCTCTTGCGTATGCTAATTATTTTTTGAGTGAGACAAACTATCAATGGAATGAATTGGATAATGTAATTAAATATATTGATCAGGTTGAAGAACACAAATATGCGGGCCGTCCTCATTGGATACTGAATTGTTTATATACCAAGGCTTTTACTTTACAGGCAAAAGGCAACTACGAGGAACTTGAACTGACTATATTAAACCTTAATACGTTTGCAAAAGATTATGGATTGGGACCCTTCTATATGATGGTTAAAACTTGTGAAGTTGAACTGGCGCTTCGTCAAAACAATATTGAAAAAGCATTAAAAATTAGCAAAGGTATTAACTTCGAAGTATATCCTCCGGTTTTCTATTTCTTTATTCCACAGTTAACATATATAAAACTGTTATTAAGTATGGATGATATGATAAGGACAGATGAAGCAGCAGATCGACTGGAGAAATTAATTGAATTCGGACGTACAACATTCCGCCAAAATTTACTTATTCAGGCATTACCATTGCAGTCACTAATCTGCGTAAGAAAAGGAAATGAAGAAAAAGCAAATATATTAATAGAGGAGGCACTTACTATTGCAGAGCCGGGAGGTTTTATCAGAACCTTCCTTGATCTGGGAAAACCGATGGAAAAATTATTAATGTCTGTTTACAAAACTAATCCGGATAATATCTATCTGAATAGAATACTCCGCGAGTTTAAAAAAGAAAAGCAAAATATTAGTCCCCAAGTGATTATCGATAAAAAAACGGGTTTATCAGAAAATCTTTCTGCAAGAGAAATTGAATTACTATATCTTGTTGCCAAAGGATTGCGAAACAGGGAAATAGCAGATAAACTAAATCTTTCTACAATTTCCATTAAAAAATATCTTTCTAACATTTACCTGAAACTTGACGTTGGAAACCGGGTTTTAGCATTAAGTAAAGCCAGAGAGCTTGGTTTGATTTCAACAATATAAAAACTATCAGCTAATGAAAGGATTCAACCGCCAAAGCTTACAAATAGTTTTCCCATCATGCTTATAAATTCTTAAAGAAAGATTTAGACACAGTAATATTTTTTTGAGATATACTTTATTTTTATACTAAGGTATATTGATTTCCCTCTTATCGGCACATTATATTCCATCCTCAAGTACCATCCGTTATGCTTAATTAAACTTTCATGATAAAAAATAAATCAATCAAGTTTAGCGAACCCGCAAGTTATCTTATTTCAGTGCAGGGAAAACTCCCTGAAACAATTGTCGATAACTTTGAAGGGATTGAGAAATTTACTGTGATGGAAACTAACAAAAGCATTATTACATTAATTACAATTAAAATTAAGGACCAGGCACATTTATCAGGTTTAATGAATACTCTCTATGATTGGAGGTTCCCGATATTAAAGGTTGAATGTGAAGGCGAAATTCCAAAAGATTTTTTGAACTATTAGCTATAAACTTTTGTTATTAATTAATTCTAAGAAAAATTGGAGTAAATACTCGATATTAAAGGTTGAATGTGAAAGTTCTAATAAAAACAATTAATTAATTAAACAATTATTTCAAACACTAAAAGGAGAAATACTATGAATTTTAAAAACCTATTTTTAGTATCGATGTTTTGCTTGCTCAGTTTTGGGATATTCGCTCAAGAAAAAGTAACCTCAAATGAAGCCTATGATCTGGTTATTTTAAACGGTCGGGTTATAGATCCAGAAACCATGTTTGACGATGTGGCAAATGTGGGAATTAAGGATGGAAAAATAGTCATCATAACCAAATCTCAAATCAAAGGTAAAGAAACCATTGATGCTACAGGACATGTAGTAGCGCCTGGTTTTATTGACACACACTACCATGCGACAGACGTCTTCGCAAGCAAAATGGCACTTAGAGATGGTGTAACTACGGGTATGGATCTTGAAGCGGGTTCATTCAATGTAAAGGCGTGGTACGATGAGAAAGCAAAAACGGGTTGGCAAGTCAACTACGGTACATCTGCTAGTTTGTTATATAATAGAATGGCTGTGCATGACCCTGATGCTGAATTGAGCGTGCCAGTCGACTTTTCGAATTTACCACCCTATGCTGCAAAAGCTTTTAAAGATGGAGTTCAAGGATGGGCAGAAACTAAATCCTCAATAGAGGAAATGAATAAAGTTATGCAGTTAATGGATGAAGATTTAAGACAAGGAGCTATTGGTGTTGCTGCACCAATTGCGTATATGGCTATAGGAATCAGTAGTTATGAACTTTTTGAAGGGCAAAGAGTCGGCGCAAATTACGGACGTTTGACTTCTGTTCATACTCGATATCATCTCTTATCAGAAACACCTACGGAAGCTCCAATCGCCTTTGACGAGGTGTTTACAAATGCGATGTTAGTAGGAGCTCCATTGCTAATAGCACATAACAATGATTATGGTTGGTGGGAAATTGAAGAAAAATTGCAAATGGCAAGAGAAAAAGGTTTGAATATGTGGTCAGAGTATTATCCTTATGCTGCTGGATCAACAACGATAACTGCAGCTTTCTTGAGCCCTGCTGAGTGGGTGGAAAAACGTGGTTACAAATATGAAGAAACCATTTATGATCCTATAGATGATAAATACCTTACCAACGAAACCTATGCGGCACTGATGAAAAAAGAACCTGGTCGCTCTGTTGTGGTTGAATTTCCTTACAGAAAAGAATGGATGAATAATTGGTTGGCTATTCCTCACATGACCATAGCAAGTGATGCCATGGCTGGTGTTGGTGCTGACGCTAAATTGCTACCATGGGATGCGGATTGGTCTGAATATCGTGGCCATCCTCGTACTTCTGGCTCCCATGGTGCTGTTTTTAGAATGGGACGTGAACAAGGCATACCTCTTATGTTTACTATTGCACAAGCAAGTTACTGGCCTGCTAAACATTTAGGAGATACTGGTCTTGAATCTATGAAGCAACGTGGTAGAATGCAGAGTTGGTAAAATTGCTGATATCACCATTTTTGATCCTAAAACAATAACCGATAATTCCACTTTTAAAGTAGGGGAACATGGTATTCCTACTACAGGTATTCCTTATGTTATTGTGAATGGAGTTACTGTAGTAAAAAACAGTGAAGTACTACCTGTAAAAGCTGGACAAGAAATTCGTTTTCCAATAGAATCCAAAGGCAGATTCACTCCAATTGATAGAAGATAAATGGCTTAATGAGCATACTATTGGTTTAAATCCAAGCCTTTTAGAAATTCAGTTAGATGATGATTCTGGAGCCGGAGAAGTGTTAGATAAAAAAGGTAATAAATAAATCAAATTATTAAAACATAACTAAAAAAATGAAAATGATAATGAAAATTATTTTTTTTATTTAAACAATTATTTCAAACACTAAAAGGAGAAATACTATGAAGTTTCGAGCTGTTCTTTTTGTAATGTTAATACTCTTTGTTCTTCCGGCCTGTGAGCCTGATACAACATATGATGTTGTAATTCTTAACGGTCGTGTAATGGACCCCGAAACCAATTTCGACGGTATTCGAAATGTAGGTATCAAAGATGGCATTATTAGTATCATTACTGAAAAAGATATTAGTGGTAAAGAAACCATTGATGCCAAAGGGCTGGTTGTAGCACCGGGCTTTATCGATGGACACCAACACTGTCATGAGCCTTATATTTATCGATTAATGGTTCGTGATGGTCGAACTACTATTATGGATTTGGAATTTGGAGCCTACGGACCTACAATAGATCAGTGGTATAAAAACCGTGAAGGTAAGGCCCCGTTAAATTTTGGAATAACCGTTTCACATGAGTTTTCACGTGCAGCTGTACTCGATGGTTTCAATGAATTTGAATATTTATATACACCTGATGCAATAAAATCACGGGTAAAACAGGGCTGGTCGAAAACAAGACCAAATCTGGAGCAAGGAAACGAGATTTTAGCACAATTAGATGAAGGTCTGCGTAAGGGAGGTATAGGCATTGGCTCTACGCTTGGTTATATGCGAGAGGGTGTGTCAACACGTGAAGTTTATGAAATACAAAAATTGGCGGGCTTTTATGGCCGTCAATTGGGCATGCACTTTAGAGGCACCCCCGGCAACGATGTGGGCGAAGTAAATGGCATACAGGAAATGTTGGCCAATGCGGCTGCCTTGGACGTGCCTGCCATTGCCTGTCATTTTAACAACCCAGGCTATAATTTGGTGCACGAATTATTGGTTAAAATGCGTGAACAAGGCTACAATGTATGGGGAGAAATTTATCCTTATGCTGCCGGTTCAACCGCTTTAAATGCCGTTTTTCTTGAACCTGAGGTTTGGGTAAAAAGCTTAGGCTATAAATACGAAGAAACGATACAAGATGTAGCTACAGGAGAATGGTATACACAGAAAAGTCGTGAGGAAATGTTAAAAAAAGAACCCACCAGAGCTGTTATAGTTTTCAAAATGCCTGTGGAAGCCGTTGTTGACTGGTTAAAATTACCAGGCGTGGCCATTGGTAGCGATGGTATGCCATTAATTCCTGATACGGATCTGACCAGAAATACACCTTATGAAGACCTGCCGAATTCCCATCCTCGTTCTTCAGGTGCATTTGCTAAAACATTGCGCTTAGGCTTGGAAAATAATATTCCTTTAATGCAATTGGTTTCTATGACCTCGTACAATTATGCCAAACCTTTGGGTGAAATGGGTTTAAAGGCCATGCAGGTGCGTGGACGTATGCAGGAAGGTATGGTGGCTGACATTACCATCTTTAGTGCCGAAAATGTAAAAGACAATGCAACCTATGCGAAGGGAACCGCACCATCGACAGGGATTCCTTATGTTATTGTTAATGGAGTTATTGTTGTAAAAGATTCTGAATGCATGCCCGATGATGTTAATCCGGGCCAACCTATCCGTTTTGAGCCTGTGGCAGAGAGTAAACTTGTGCCTCTAGACATTGAGAGTTGGAAAAATGAATTTTATGCTGTCCCTCAGGATTTTGGTGGTGGAGTTCCTGGTTCACAACCTAATAAATATGTATCTCCAACTGAGGTGCCAGATATACATTAATTCAAATATTGCATGAATATTTTTAATGAACTACCCCGCTGCAAGCAGCGGGGAATTAAACCTATAGAGATTAAAGAGGATCAATAAGTTTGTTAAATGATGAAAATCCAAAATAAAATAAGAAAAATTTAAATGACTAAAGAAAATAGAATTAACGACATGCTAAACATGGAAACACGCTTGTCTAAATGGAAACAACCACAATCATTATGGTTTATAATTAGATAAACTCAATTATTAATATTTAAAAGAAAGGAATGATGAAAAAAAACATAGCACTATTTTTTATTGTAATAATCTCGTTATTTGTTGCAGTTCAACCGACATTTGCTCAGGCACAGCAACAGTCGCCTACGCTCGTGCTCATCAGCAACGTGAATATCTTCGACGGAAAAACCGAAACACTCCAAAAGGACATGCATGTGCTGGTTGAAGGAAACCTCATCAAGCAAATTTCTAAAGAGCCCTTGATGGTCATACAAACCGATAATGTGACCATTATTGATGGAGGAGGTCGTACGCTAATGCCTGGCCTTACAGATTGTCATTGGCACAGCATGGCGGCCAATTTTAGTGGCAACGCGTTCGCGCTTGGTGAGGGCAAGCTGAACCTTGTGGCGGCCGATGGGGCGGAAAAGACGCTTATGCGGGGCTTCACCACCATCAGGGACATGGGCGGCAATGTCTTCGATCTAAAGTCGGTGATCGACGAGGGTATGTATGTTGGTCCCCGGATCTACGCTGCGGGTTCGATGATCTCCCAAACGTCTGGACATGCCGATTTCCGTAGCACAATTGACATCCCTCAAAGCTATTCACGGGATCTTACCCCGCAAGAAAGGATGGGTTCGGTCGCGATTGCAGACGGCAGGGCGCAAGTCATGCAGCGCGTGCGCGAGAACCTGATGCGAGGGGCGGCCTTTATCAAGCTCATGACCGGTGGAGGGGTTGCTTCACCTTCGGATCCACTCGACGTATCGCAATACACCATCGATGAAATCGCTGCAGCGGTTGAAGTCGCGGAGAACTGGGGCACCTATGTGACCGTTCACTCCTATACCGCGAAGGCGATCCAGAACGCGATCCGCGGCGGTGTCCGTAATGTAGAGCACGGCCAGTTGATTGACGAGGAAACAGCAAAACTTATGCAGGAGACGAATACTTCAGTTTGCCTGCAGCCCTTCTATGACGATGAGGATGCCATCCCAATGCCTCCAGGTTCATTTGCGGAAAAAAAATACCAGCAACTGATATCAGGAACCGATAATGCCTTCGCGTTAGCAAAGAAATATGACTTGCTCTTCGGGTTTGGGACAGATACACAGGGTAATCCGGAACTCGCAGAGCGTCAGGGGGCTCAGTTGGCGAAGCTCGTCCGCTATTTCGAGCCGTGGGAAGTGCTAAAGATTGCGACCAGCCAGAACTATCAGATCATGAAGCGTTCCGGGCCTCGCGATCCCTATCCCGGCGAGAACGGTGTGGTTAAAGAAGGCGCTTATGCCGACCTGCTTTTGGTCGACGGAAATCCCCTGGAGGATATTAACCTAATTGCCGATCCGCATAAAAACTTCGTTATCATCATGAAGGATGGCAAAATCTACAAAAACACTCTTAAATAGGTAACTGGTTCGTAAGGATTCGAACCCTGTAAGTTTTAAAAAGGATAATGGAAAACCTGATGAAAAAGATAGTCAGGCACTCAAATTAGATAAACTCAATTATTAATATTTAAAGGAGAAGAAAGATGAAACAAAACATAGCACTATTTTTTATTGCAATAATCTCGTTATTTGTTGCAGTTCAACCGGCATTTGCTCAGGAACAAAACATTAAAGATGTTTCTCAGAAGATTGAAAAACTTACGGAGGGGCTGGTTGGCCAAATTGGTGTGGCTGCACAGGAAATCGGCGGCGACGAAGTCATCGCGATCAATGGTGATGAGACCTTCGTCATGGCCAGCACCTACAAGGTGGCTATCGCCGCGAAAGTGATGGATCTCGTGGACAAGGGGGAACTCAGTCTCGACCAACTGGTCGACGTCCCGTATGACATGTATGTCACCGGCGTACAGTTGCGATTGCCGAGACATTCCCTCACCCCGGGATCCAGTTCTCGGTGGCGAACCTGATCAGGTGATGATCACGGAGAGCGACAACACGGCGACCGACGTCTGTTTGGAGCTGGCAGGCGGACCAGCAGCGGTGACCAAGAACCTGCGCAGGCTCGGGATCACCGATTTCAGGGTCGATCGGTCTGTCCGCGAGATTCTCATGGATTTCTACGGCTTGCCAGCGGTCACCCCAGAAGCTATCGTTGAGGCCATCAGCAACAACCCGGCACTGGTGCAGGCCCAGGTTGATCCCAACCCGGACTACGAGGCGGATCCTCGCGACCACACAACGCCCAATGCGTACCTACAACTCCTGCTTGCCATTGACAATGGCACGGCGATGAGCCCGGAAAGCCGCGAGTTCCTGCTGGGAGTTATGTCGCGCACGCGCACCGGCGCTGGCCGTCTCAAGGGGCTGTTGCCGAAGGGAACGCCTGTCGCGCACAAGACCGGAACCGTAGGCGGAGTTGCCAACGACGTCGGTTATGTCACGCTCCCCGACGGTCGGCGGTTTGCCATCGCCGTGTTCACGAACAGCAGCGAGACCTCCGAGTCGGACAGGGATCGGGCGATTGCGGAAGTTAGCCGGACTCTATACGATTTTTATTATTTAACGGCAAAAGACAAATAACCTTTGTCATGCCTAACAATTGGTTGCAGCGAACGGCGCGAAGCGCCGCCGCTGAACCAAAAAATAAACCGTGCTTTGCGCCAGTGACGATTTAATTATTAAACAAAATTAAAATGAAAAAAATCTTATTAACACTTTTAGGAATCATATTTTTGATATCCTCTTGTAAAGATAATATTGAGAAGAATAAAGAAAATAATCCTTCTGAAACAACCATCTATTTTGGTGGTGATATTCTTACAATGGAAGGAGAAGAAGCTCAATATGTTGAAGCAGTTGTTCAGCAAAATGGCAAAATTACTTTCGTAGGTACCCTTGAAGACGCAGAAAAACAGTTTCCAAATGCCAGTAAAATAGATTTGAAAGGCAAGACCCTATTACCAGGATTTATTGATGGGCATGGCCACCTTTATCTAACAGGTTTTTACAATATGATGGCCAATCTAATGCCTCCGCCAGATGGAAATTGTAATAGCATTCAAGGCGTAGTAGATGAGATGAATACCTGGAAAGAGTCAGAAAAGGGCCAGTTCTTCTTAAACAAATTTGGATGGTTGGTCGGCTTTGGGTATGACGATTCTCAATTGGCAGAAAAAGACCATCCTACAGCAGATGACCTGGACAAAGTAAGCACGGAAGTTCCTGTAATTATTGTACATCAGTCAGGTCATTTGGGCTCGGTGAACCATAAGGCATTGGAAGTTTTTAAAATCACTAAAGATAGTCAAGATCCAGTAGGAGGTCACATCAGAAAAGATGCCGATGGCAATCCAAATGGAATCCTTGAAGAAACCGCATTTCAGCCCTTACAATTGCAAATGTTGCCCAAAATAGATGATGAAATAGACGCTAAAATTGTTGAAAACGGACAAAAAATGTATGCCCAATTTGGGTACACTACTGCACAGGAAGGTGGCGGCGTTACAGGCTTTAACAATTCTTTGAAAAAAGCGGCAGATAACGGAGAACTGTATATTGACTTGGTAAACTACCCGGTTATGGATATGGGCTTAGAGGCCATGAACAGTAAGTATTATACAAAAGATCATAGTTACTTGAACCATTATCGTGTAGGCGGGGTAAAATTAGTATTGGATGGGTCACCACAGGGTAAAACTGCATGGCTTACCAAGCCCTATTTAATACCACCTTCAGGGCAAGACCATCATTATCATGGGTACCCTAAATATACAAAAGAAGATGCGCAAAAATTTATTAATCAGGCTTTTCAAAATCAATGGCAATTATTGGCGCACACCAATGGAGACGCTGCAGTAGATGCATTTCTTTTTGGCATCAAGGAGGCCTTAAAAAATCATGGGTACGATGATCATCGTTCCGTAATAGTACATGGCCAGGTGATTAGAAAAGATCAGATCCAACAAATCGCTGATTTAAACGTGCTCGCTTCTGAGTATGCAGTACATACCTTCTATTGGGGAGACTGGCATTTAAACTCTGTGTTAGGATCGCCACGTGCAGAATACATCTCACCCACTAGAGATCTTATAGATGCGGGAATTAATTTAACCAGTCATTCAGACTGCCCGGTTATACCACCCAATTCATTAAGAATAATCGATGCTACCACAAACAGGGTAACCCGAAGTGGATTGATACTCGGTCCAGGTCAGAGAACGACTCCTTATGAAGCTTTGCTTTCACAAACTCGTTGGGCCGCTTATCAGTATTTTGAAGAAGACCACAAAGGAACGCTCACCGATGGTAAATTGGCTGATTTTGTGATTTTAGACCAAAATCCTTTAAAAATTGATCCCATGAAGATTCATACTATAAAAGTGGTAGAAACAATTAAAGAAGGGAAACGGGTCTATGAAAAAAATGAATTAGAATAGTAAAGTTATGAAAAACAATTTCATTCCATGATTCTGTTACAGATTGGTACTGAATTTAGATAAACTCAATTATTAATATTTAAAAGAGAAGAACGATGAAACAAAACATAGCACTATTTTTTAAAGGTTGGGGGAATTAATAGTAAGAAGGATAAATAATAAACCTAAAAAATAAACAATGAAAACAAATGAAAACAAGTTTTATAAAAAAAACATTCTTGTTTTGCCTTAGCCTAGTTGCTTTTGTGGCTAACGCACAACAAGACGTTCTAAAAAAGGTATATGAAAAGGATGCATCAGAAATAGCGGCAGAATTAGCTAATCCCAACACCGTTTTGGGTACCATGAACTTTAATTTCGATTATATGCATTATCAGGGTGATTTGCCAGGTGCGGGAAGCCAAAATAGCTTTTCCATGAGTTTTCAACCTGTCCTTCCGGTACCATTAAATAAGACGATGAATCTTTTCGTAAGACCCAATATCCCCCTTTATTTTACGCAACCAACATATGGGGCGAATGGATTTGAAAATATTGGATTCAATCTAGGAAATATTAGTGCTGATGTAGCGGTGGGAAAAACATTTCCTTCAAAAACAGTTGGAGTAATAGGTGTATTTGGTAGTTTTCCTACGGCAACCAATGATGCCTTAAGATCAAATTACACCTTATTAGGTCCTGAAATTGCCGTTGGACAAATCTTTAATTGGGGTGTAGTTGGACTATTGGTAAGTCACGCATGGAGTGTTAATAGCATCGATGCAGCAGCAGGAGACGAATCTGCAAGTATTACTTCCGGGCAATATTTTTATGTGGTTAATTTAAACGATGGCTGGCAGATTGCTGGGTCGCCAACATTTTCCTATAACCACAATGCGGCAAAAGGAAATAAATTAACATTTCCAATTGGTATAGGGGTAAATAAAGTAACACTTTTTGGTAAATTACCTATAAAGTTTAGTATGCAATATTGGTATTATGTGGCGTCACCAGATGCATTT
This sequence comes from uncultured Ignavibacteriaceae bacterium, assembly GCA_963699475.1. Taxonomy (GTDB): domain Bacteria; phylum Bacteroidota; class Ignavibacteria; order Ignavibacteriales; family Ignavibacteriaceae; genus IGN2. The sequence goes on from CAVOUA010000004.1 coordinate 960,757, forward strand.
GGTCCACAACATCAAATACGTTTTACAATATCTCCTGTTGTTCCATTACCATGGTAGAATATTTAAATCTGATTTGAAAAGTTATCTATAGTAGATAAATATGACGTAATAGTAAAACTTAAAATATCCAGAAAGTATAAAATTAAATGAATATAGGAAATCAAATGAAACATAAACTATTACGCTTTTTTTTCTTCTTGGTGGCATGCTTATTAGCAACAAATGTCCACGCTCAGGAAATAGATTCATTAAAAAATGAAATCGATTATCTTAAGCAAAAACTTAATAAACTTGATGAGTTAGAATTGCGATTAGCAGAACTTGAGGGGGACAGTGTTGCAGTTCAACAAAATCTTTCACCGAAATTTGTCCCAGACAGCACAACTAAGGGACTTGAGCAAGTTCCAAAGCAGGATTTACGGGATCAAAATATTGTACCACTTTCCGGAAGTGATCTTGTTGCTTCTGAGTTTGTTGGCTCCTGGCCGATGTTCGGTACAATTTTTAGAATGAAAATAGGTGGTTATGTAAAAACTGATTTTCTTTATGATATAACTGGAAACGATGATCGGACTCAATTTTTATTGGCAACCATACCAGTAGAAGGAACACCGGAATACGGAAATGGCGGATATTTCAATGCTTTTGCTAAGGAAACAAGATTTAATATTGATGTTCGCAGGGTGGCTCAAACTTCTGTTCCTTTGAGAGTTTTTATAGAAGGTGATTTCTGGACTGCAGGTAATTGGTTCAGACTACGTCATGCGTATATCACCGCTGGTAATTTTACTATCGGACAAACCTGGACTACCGTTTCTTTTCTTGAAACTATTACAATCTACATTGACTTTGCTGCAGGTGATGCATTGTATGGTGGGCGTACTGCTCAAATACGTTATGATCATCGTATAAACGATAATTGGAAATTCGCAGTCGGTTTAGAAATGCTCGACTTTATGGGAATTGAAAACCCCAATGATCTGTATGGTGAAGCCAGTTTAAGGTTTCCTGTATTGGCGGGACGATTGGGTTATTACTGGTCAAGCGGATTAGCGCTTCTTGGAGGACAGGTTGCTCAATTACGATGGGATGGTGGAGGTATCGGACCTGATGCCACAGCATTACAGGCATCTGTTGTTTTTGGTGGACGACAATACATTGGAAAAGAAGATTTCTTTACCTGGAATATATCTTTCGGTAGGGGATCCGGAGAGAACATTATGGCTTTTGCAGGTAGTCAAGCAAATGCTGTATTAAACGATCAGGGCAAGCTTGAAACTATGCCCGCATTTGCATTTGTTCTTGGTTATATGCACCGATGGAATGATCAGTTTAATTCAAATCTTGGCTATGCTTATGGGTGGTTGGAGGCACCGGAATCAAGGGCTGCGTATGCACTGGCACAGGGTGGAATCGGCCATGTTAACCTTTTCTATACTCTCAGCAGTGAAGTGTCAACAGGTATAGAATATATGTGGGGTACCCAGAAGACAACAAATGGTGCTTTGGGAAGAGCGAAGCAGGGTTCAGTGTATGGTTAAATTTCAATTTTGATATAATAAGGATCTATAATGAAATCAAAATATATAGTTTCAATAATTTTATTATTTCTATTAACAGGCTTGGGGCTAGCTCAGCAATTCAACACCGATAATTACCTGACTATGCCGCATGGAACCAATACATTTGTTTTGACTGTAGGAGAACGAAATGCAACATTTATTAACTCATTCGCTTTAATTCAGAATTGGGAGTTTTTTGCCCAGGCAACACTTTACTGGCCAAATGAAAGTCAGCAGATACCGCAGCATTTCACAACCAATGTCTATGCTAAATACATGCCTTATGAAAACGAAGAAAAAACTGCAGGCGTGGGAGTATTTTTAGGGTACGGAGTATCACCGTTCTATTATGACCAGACTGAACTTTTAGCCAGACATAGTAATTTTTGGACTGCTGTCGCTGTTACAATTCCTTTTCTTGATAACATGTTTTCCTGGGATATAATGCCCGGTGGAATGGTTGATTTTGATTATGCAAACAATAAGAAAACTGCCTGGGGTTTTACTTACTCTACAAGGCTTGCCGTTTATAAAATTATTCCACAATCAGCCATCGTTGGTGAAATTTATGGAACGGCAGGTGAGCTTTCTTCAGATCCGGAATATAAGATCGGTATTCGATGGGAGCCAAATAATACTGTAATTCCCGCAATTACTTATGGCTCAGCAGTTAATGGCACACCAGGAGCAGGTTTTGAGATTGGTGTAGTTATATTTTCTCCTCCATTTCTCAAATTATGATTTGAAAGAAAGATTTTACTTCTCACCAAATGACGAAGAAGTATTAGGCAGGTACAAAGATACATTCCGATTTGGTGACAGAGTTTTATACGTATTTAAATTTGATATTTTATCAACTCTTCAGCTTTCGTTTAATTATGAAACTGGAGTAATTTATCCACGTACTTTATTTCTAAAGTGGGTCGGAAGTTTTCTGCTTGCTCAGGTTGGTTATAATGCTCTAAATGTGGCTGCGGGAAAATGGGTAGACGATAGTCCGGTTTTTGGTCCAATAGTTAATATGTTAGTTCGTACCGGATATTTATATGCTTACTATGCTTTGCGCAAAGATAATATGAACCGGCCTTTTCAAACAGAAACCCCTTTGCGCTATGAAGGATTCAATTTTGCATTAAGTTTTTTGTTATAGCTTTCACAATTATGGAAAGAATATGAAAATACAAATTGTAGCAGTTCTTTTAATCTTAGGGATTATGACTAGTGAAACATTTAGCCAGGATAACTATTTGAACTTGCTGAATAAAGGAGGACTATACACTGGGTTATCATTTAATTTTGAAACTAAAAACACCAAAGATAAGGATGTGACTGTGTATGTTATTAAAAATAGGGAGGATGATAATGTTAACATCAATCTTGATCAAGGTTATTTTATTAAAGATAACTTTGCCTTAGGTGCATTAATAAATTTTAGTTACAACAATAGGGAAGGGATTCAGAAAAACACTTCTAATGTTTTAGAAGATGTTCACAGTAAATCGATAGGATGGTCAATTTATGGTACTATGAAAAACTATTTATCAATAGATAAAGACAAAAGATTTAATGTATTTAATTTAATAAAGTTAGGCGGAACTATTGAGAATTCATTAACTGAGACAGTGTCAAATGATATTTTGACAAGGATCTATACTGAAAGCAAATCAATCGAACTTCTTTTCTATCCAGGGCTAATGGCCCGTGTATCTGCCGGATTCTGCATTGAGGCCGGGCTTGAAATAGCTGGATTTAAAGGAGAATGGACTGACTCCAAAATAAATGAGGAAGCGGGTGCTTCTGAATCATTATTTTCAGCTGACTTTACAATTAACATCCTGAAGGTTGGTATTGGATTTTATTATTATTATTAAAAATGGAATTATGATGATAAGCAATAACAAGTATATTCTTATAACTCTTTTGATCTCGACATCTCTGTTTGTTTCTTCATGTGTTAATGAAACATTTTTTGGTGAGTCTGGACTTAACAAAATTTTATATTTCAGCCTTGAGGGACAGACAGGTAACAGCATCATAAAACAAGACAGCTCATTAATTTATTTAACAGTTTCACAAAGTAGTGATATAACTTCGCTTAAACCTGACTCAATAAAAATTTCAACTTTTGCCTCGATTGAACCATCTGCAGAAGCTTACCGCAATTTTACCGACCCACAATTATACTATGTTACCGCAGAGAATGGTGATAGGAGAATTTACAGGATTATTGTAAATCAGGAAGGTGCTGAACCTCAATTGGAAAACTCAAGTTTAGATGACTGGTATACTCCCGCAGGAAAAAACTATAAAGAACCGGGCCTTAATGAAAATACAATATGGGCTACAGCAAATGCAGGTGTAACTGTGTTAAATCCTGATAATTTCAATACAACTCCCCTTTTAATATCGGGCTCAGATTTTGCCGCTCAGTTAGTAACAAAGGACTTAGGAATTTTAGCTACAGGACAGCGGATGGGATCTGCAACATTATTCACTGGAAAATTTATATTAAATATTCCGGATCCGCCTTCTTCAGCGCAGTTTGGAATATCTTTTAGCGCTAAACCACATGGATTTTCTGTAGATATTAAATATGAGGCTGGTTTCCCTTATAAGAATAAGCTTGGAACAGTTATTGAAAACATGATCGATTCTGCAGATGTTTACGTGCTACTTGAAAACAGAGAAGATCCTAATGCTGTCAAGAGAATTGCTACAGGTTGGTACCGGTCAGGTGATCTAAGCGATTTTCAGACAATCGACGTTGAATTCATTTATGGAACTTTACCGGTCGGTACTCCTGATTATCAGAGACCTGCAAATGGATTGTACGGGACAATTGATGATCAAGTTACTCACATTTCAGTTGTTTTTGCGTCAAGTGCAAATGGGATTAGTTATGAAGGGGGAGTAAATAGCACATTAGTTGTTAACAATCTCGAATTACATTATTGAGTATCTTTGCAGTTACGTAAGTAAAAAAAACCGCTCAGGATTAATTAATTATTATAAAAAAAATAGGAGGTCAAAATGGAAACAAATTCACAAAGTTTGATTGGAAAGGCAGCGTCAGCAATATGGTGGCTGTTACTTTTAAGAGGGATAGCTGCTATAATTCTTGGAATTTTATTATTCACAAATCCCGGGGCAACTCTAATAGTTATTATGACGTTCCTCGGTGCTTACTGGCTTATAGATGGTATATTTACTCTAATAGCATCACTACAGGGTAAGAAAGAAAACAAACATTGGGGCTGGGGCATTTTTGTTGGCATACTCAGTATCCTTGCCGGTTTAGCTGTGTTCTCACAGCCAATAGCTAGTGCATTATTCACTACTACTTTCTTAATGTACTTTATGGGATTTATAATTCTTATATCAGGAATTTCATCTATAGCGACAGGATTCAAACTGGACAAAGCATCCGGTAAATGGGTAATGATTTTTGGAGGTGTGTTGACTGGGTTATTGGGATTATTACTAATATCAAATCCTGTATTCTCCGCAACATTTTTTGTTTCAATACTGGGATTCTTTTCCATAGTTGGCGGAATAATGTTAATCATATTTTCATTTCAGATTCGAAAGTTAAAAAACGTTTTGGTTTAATATTCGATGTTTGGTTTATTATTTATAATTAAAAGAATACTTAGCATATCTTTAGTTAATGTACGGCTCTGGAAAGATGATGAACAGTTTCGTTCTCTAGTAATTATTCTGGTTGCGATTATACTTTCCGGAACCGTATTTTATTCTTTAGTTGAAAAATGGGCTGTAATTGATTCCATATATTTTTCTATAATGACAATTGCTACAATTGGATATGGTGATCTTGCACCAACTACTCCCCATTCAAAAATTTTCACAATAATAATGGCGTTATCGGGCATAGGTGTATTTGTAGGAATTGCAACAAAGCTTGCTCAGGAATTTACCAGGAAAGAAATTGAAAAAAGACATAGGCATCATCCTGATAAAAATTAGATTTTGAAACTTGCTATAATTTCACAATCACCAATTACCCGAATGGAAAAATCCAATGAGACTTTACTTTAAATATTTCTATTCGATAACGCTATTTCTCTTCACCGCTTGTTCCGGTCATCACGTACTTTTGGACTTTCCTGACTATACTGATAATGTGCCTGAGATTACAACCGGTTATTATTCTGTTCATAAAGTAGTTAATGGAGTTGCATCTAATGAGATGGGAACAGAATTTTTTGGTGAGCTTGTTTATTTATACAAAGATGACTTTTTTATAGATGGGAAATATTACAGCGGTATAAAGGGTTCATTCCTACCAGATTTTTACATAAAAACAAATCTTGTTAAGAATAAAAATGTTTACTACTGGGTTCAGGCTGATGATGAAGACATAAAAGGAAATATTGAGTTTTCTTTCGTCACCCAAGATAAACTTGTTGCACAAATTACTACCAATAAAAATCAAACTGAACAAGTTGAAATGAGATACTTTGGTAAACAGATAAGAAACGATGATTTAATTACAATGCCACTGGCACATAGAGGTATTTGTTACCAACCACCAAACAATTACGATGGAATTTTCCCGGCAAATACTAATCCAGGTTTTGAGGAAGCACTTATGTCCGGTTATAAAGGATTTGAATTCGATGTCAGGGTTACAAAAGATAAAAGATTTATTATTAGTCACGATGAGGATCTAAGTGCAGCCACAACTTTGCACGGCTTCGTTAAAGATAAAAACTTGTCGGAATTTGAAAATGCCTTAGTCCTAAAAAGCGCATTTATACCGGAAAGTAAAGCGACTTCTTATGAAGCATATATAGCAGCACCAATGAAACCATTGAAGCTATGTCAATATCGCGTTATATTGATGATCCACGCCTGCAAAAAATGGTTGTTGATATAAAACCCGATACAGACGAAAATATTTACCTGGCAGCAAAATATGATTTTGAAGGATTAAATGAGGAACAACAGAAAAAGATTTTATTTCTCACAAGGGAAGAAAGTACTGCAGAAAAACTTAGAGAAATCTGTCCTTATTCTGATATAGCTCTTGAAGGATCAATTGGACCTGAACCAGTTGAAGAATTGGAAAAATATTTTCCCGAGGCAGTTGGTTTACCAAGAGGCGCGCACAATACTATTTCATTTGGAGCTAATATTATATTGGCATTAAAGTCGACCGAAACTAGTCAGGAAATGATTAATAAGGCAATGGAGCTTTCAAAAAAATATAATTATAAAATTTTGATGTGGACATTTTCAAAGGACTGGCGTCTGAATTTTTTAGCTGAGAACGAATTTCTTCCTGATTTTATTTTACTCGACGTTCCATATTATAATTATGCGTTGCATCAAATGAAATACGCAGCTGATAGGCACTTAATAGATCCTGATAAATCGGTTGTTGCTTCCAGATATAAAAATCCTATTTATAAAAGGATGTATAATAATTACGTTGCGGACTTTTGGTTTCAATCCCGTTTTTTATTTAGCTTCACTTATGGATTAGGAACTCCAAATGAAAGCAAAATCACAAATAGTTTTGCGACAACCGGTAACTGGGAATTGAAAATTGGCAGAAGTGAACTCAATAAATTTTCAAAAACAAATGCATCGGTTAATGAGTGGTACCTATTTGTAGCTTATTCCAGTAGTTCATCTACCTTAACTCAATCCAAACCTAATCAGGTTAATACTGATTTTTACAAATTTGGTTTAGGAAAAATTGGAGGACTTGGATACTACGGACCGCACGTTTCCTTAATTCCGTATACTTCCCAATCTTATTTCTTACTGAACTCAATGGCTTTGGAATATCAAATGGATCATCTCAAAACAACTTGACCTGAAAACGATCAATTGATATTAAATAGTTATACGAATGAACTAAAATTTGGAGACCGTGCCTTATACGGTTTAAAATTCGATATACTTTCCTCGGTGCAACTAAATGCGAATTATGAAACAGCTGTCATTTATCCCGGTTATTTAGTTTCTAAAATGGACCGGAAGTTTTGTGCTTGCACAGGCGGGTTATGGTATTCTTGACTATGCATTAGGAAAGTTTGTCGATGATTATCCAGTGGCCGGACCAATAATAAATTTCCTTGCCAAATCCGGTTTTCTCTATGCCTATTACGCACTAAGAAAAAATAATATGAATTGGCCATTTACAACTGAAGAACCTTTAAGGTATTCGGGTTTTAATTTCGGGATAAGTCTTGTATTATAAATTGTAGGCCAAGGCAAGGATAATCCCATTAGCCAATCAATGAAAGTTGGTGGGTTTTTAATATGCCATAAGAAAATAAATACGCATTCAATATAAATTCATTCAGAAATTTAGTCAGAAGTGAGAACTTTACTTTCCGCTACAACAAATCAATAGCATTCCTAAGATTTTCTGGTTGGAGATGTGTGTAGATCTCTGTTGTTGCAGATTGGTAGACTTGTTGTATCGCAGGATAAGTTTATTAATTCGTTTAAGAATTTTTGTTAGAAGTAAATTCTAGTAATTAATTATATTATTATTATATTTTAATAATAATTTTTACTAAACCAGCTCTTTGATTCATTTTTAGTGTGCAATTTGGTAATCAATTTATCGTAAGCTCTTACGCTGGTTGATTTAGCAGCTCATTCGTAATGAGCAGGTCGCCGGTTCGATTCCGGCAGTTGGCTCAGGCATACAAATAACCATTCGTTCTTATAAAAACTGATACTTTCCTGGGTAGATAGTCGGGAAGTTAAATTCAATAAAAGTGGAATATTTTTAAAATACTTCTTGACTTTATGTAAAATTTTCCATTATTTTCGGGGTGCGGTGGGGAAAAGTGGTGAAAAATCCCAAATGATGGAAAATAATTGTTTAAAGGTCAGTTTACATACTCAATAGATTCTAAAAGCAGAATTAGCATTCCGGCAAAAATCCGAAAGCACATTTCGCCAGATGCAAACGATACAATTGTGATGACTAAAGGTTTATCGAGTTGTATTGATTTGTACCCCCTTGATGAGTGGCAAAAAATAGAAGAAAAACTTTTGAAGTTAAATCAATTCCAACCTGACGATCTCAGATTTATCAGAATGTTCGTTCAATATGCACAGGAAGACGTAATGGATTCACAGTCAAGAATACTTATTCCACAAATGCTTATTGACTACTCCAAAATTGAAAAGGAAGTTCTGATAATTGGTGCCCTTAGAAAAGTAGAGGTATGGAATCCCAAAATTTATGAAGAGTACCTCAAGCAATCTCCGCTCTCTTATGAAGAGATTGCTGCAAAAGTTATGACTGATTGATGACACAGGCTCATATACCTGTTTTGCTTGGAGAGAGTGTTGATTATTTAGTTACAAAAAAAAATGGTGTTTATTTCGAGGGGACTTTAGGATTTGGTGGACACACTGAAGAGATAGTTAAAAGGTTGAGTCTAGATGGTAGTGTTGTTTCTACTGATGTTGATCTGAACGCTTTCAATTTTTGTAAAGAGAAGTTTAAAGGTGAAGATAGAATCAAACTTTACAATTTTAATTTTTCGCTGATTGATGTAATTGCTAAGATTGAATCGTTGGAGTTCTTTGATGGAATTTTGGCGGACCTGGGAGTTTCTTCGTTTCAACTGGATAACGCCGCAGCAGGTTTTTCATACAGCATTAATTCAATGCTGGACCTCCGATTAGATAAAAACTTGCGAAAAACCGCTGCGGATTTTATTAATTATGAATCCGAAGAGAAGATTGCAAATGTATTATTTGAATATGGGGAAGAGAAGAATTCCAGAAAGATCGCGCGGCAAATTTCCGAAGCCAGAAAAGCAAAGAATATCGGAACCACTGATGAGTTAAAAAAAATAATTTCATCAGTTACTAATCCAAAATATTTTACTAAGACATTGTCACGGGTATTTCAGGCTTTGAGGATTTATGTGAATGATGAGCTCGGTGCATTAAAGGTTTTTCTTGAAAATTCTGTGCCTGTATTAAAAAAGGGATGCAGATTGGTGATCATCAGCTACCATTCTTTAGAAGACAGAATAGTGAAGGATTTTTTTAAGTATGAAAGTCTGAGTTGTGTATGTCCTCCTGATTCACCGATTTGTACATGTGGAAAAGTTAAGCGGCTAAATATTATCTCAAAGAAACCGGTACGTCCATCGGATTTAGAAATAATAAACAATAAAAGAGCACGCAGTGCAAAATTGAGAGTTGCAGAAAAGATATGAAAAAAAGTTCTAAACCTTTGATAATTATAATTGCCTCACTACTGGTTTTGATAACCATCATAATTCTTTTTGGGCAGAGTTTAAGATTAAAGTATGAAGAGCTGCAGAGGGAACTGGCTCAATTAGAAAATCAAATGAAAACTGAAAAGATTCAATCTGTTGGACTGAAGGCAAATTACCAGATGCTTACTGCCGAAGATGCAATAAAAAAATATGCTATTTACGAGCTCGGTTTGGTGGATGCTAGTTCCGATCCAATAAAGAAAATAACATTAGCTACTGAAGATATTGCAAAACTATCCGAAAGCGTATGGAACATTAATGAATAATTCACGAGTGCTTCTTATACTGATTATTGTTGTGCTAATTTTTGGTGCACTTGTGTTTAGGCTGGTTAATCTCCAGGTAATCAGAAGCGATGAACTCAGTTATTTTGCAAAAAGACAGCAAACGAATACACAAACCGTTAAGGCAGACAGAGGCTTTATTTATGACCGTAATGATGTACTCCTGGTCTATAATAGGAACGATTATTCTTTTTTTGTTGATCTGCGTATGCTGCCTGCATCTGAAAAAGATAAATTGGCAAAAATCTTTTCTAAAGTAATAGGAAAAAGCAATCGTTATTATTTAAATCTCCTTAAAGCTAAGGGGAAGACTATTTGCCTCGAGAAAAAAGTATCTTTTGAAAAATCGTTGGAGCTATTCGATTATAAAAATCCTGCTTGCTTTTATATAGAAGAACCAGTGAGTGTATTTCAATACGGCTCCCTTGCCTCCCATATTCTTGGATATGTTGATAATGACTATAAAGGTGTCAATGGTATTTCAAAAAGCTTTGATGATGTGTTAAGCGGTAAAGATGGTTTTCGGATGGTTGAGAGAAATGCTATGGGCGATATCATGTCAATCTCAGAAAAACAAACCAGGCCCTCCATACCTGGTGATGATCTTTATCTAACAATCGATAAAAGATATCAGGCAATTGTTGAAGAGGAACTGAAGCAAAGTTTAAAGTTGACTGAAGGTGAATCTGCTACCTGCATAGTTATGAATCCTAACTCGGGTGAAATTCTTGCGATGGCGAATATCAATGATTACGATCCGAATAATTTCTGGAAGTTCGGTGACTTTGATCGAAAGAATCGTGCAATAACAGACTCCTACGAACCTGGATCCACATTCAAGGCAATTACACTCGCAGCGCTTCTTGAAGAAAATGCCTGTAACGAAGCTGAAAGAATTAATGTTGAAAACGGGGTATATAAATTCAGAAATAATTATATCAGGGATACACATAAATTTGAATCGCTGACCGTCAGAGAAATTATTGAAGAGTCTAGTAATATTGGTATTGCAAAACTAATTCAGCGGATGAACGATGAACAATATTATCAGTATATAAGAAGCTTTGGATTTGGAACCTTTACATCAATCTCTTTACCCGGGGAAGTTACCGGCAAGTTAGTGGATCTTGATAAGTGGTCAAAGTTGACTAGGACTTACATGTCGTTCGGATATAATATTTCTGTTACTCCACTTCAGCTTGCAAATGCTTTTTGTGCTATTGTTAATGGTGGGATTCTTTATCAACCACAAATAGTTAAAAGGCAGGTTGATAAAAATGGAAATACAATTAAAGAATATTCGCCTGTTGTGGTAAGAAGAGTCATATCCGAAAAGACTTCTAAAAGAATGCGCAGCCTTTTATTAGGTGCTGTTGAAAAAGGAACCGGTAAGCAAGCAAAAATTGACTCAATTTCAATTGGAGGGAAAACTGGCACTTCAAAGATTATCGTAAATGGAAAATACTCAAGCAGTCAGTACTACTCCTCTTTTATTGGGTTTTGTCCGGCTGATTACCCATCTCTAGTTTGTTATGTGCTTATTAATAAACCGAAAGGACATTACTACGGTGGTCTGGTTTCAGCACCTGTATTTAGGAATATCCTATCAAGAATTTATAATCTCGAAAAAGGAAAATATGATCATTCGAAACCAGCCAATGATATAAAAATTGCTGCTATAGTTGACCATCAAACTGAAAATCAATATATGAACTATGAACTGCAGCAGGATAATGGTAAGGAGGAAAGCCAGAACATTTTTGTTGCTGATAATAAGATGAATGTGATGCCAGATCTTAGAGGTAAAACTATTAAAGAAGCTTTACTGATTTTGAATAGTCTGGGAATTAAGTGGACTATTTCAGGTTCAGGAGTTGTTGTCGAGCAAAGTATTCCATCGGGGCAGGAAATAAATAAAAGAAAGACATGTATACTAACTTGTTCGCAAATCGGTACAACAGGAACGAGGATTTACTAATGCTTCTCAGTGAACTATTAAATAAAATTAATGCAGTACAAGTTGCCGGTAATCCACCTGCACGTGAAGTATCTGGTGTTGAATATGACTCGCGTAAAGTTGTTGAAGGTTCCATATTTGTTGCAATAAAAGGATTTAATACTGATGGTCATCGCTTTATTGAAGACGCATTGAACAAAAAAGCAGCTGCAATTGTGGTAGAAAATAGTGAGGCAATCCCTGATTCTTTTGTTAACCATTTTAATGCTGTTAAGATTATTGTAAATGATAGCCGCCAGGCTTTGGCTGAACTTTCAAACGCTTTTTTTGATGAGCCTTCAAAAAGACTTAGACTTATTGGTATTACTGGTACTAATGGAAAGACAACCACATCCTACTTTTTGAAAAATATATACGAGACATCGGGTTATAAAGTTGGTCTAATAGGAACAATCTCAAATTATATCGGCAGTGAAAAAATTGATTCAAAGCTTACAACCCCTGAATCGAATGACCTGAATAAAATGTTAAATCAAATGCAAATTGCCGGATGCGAATTTGCAGTTATGGAAGTGTCATCTCATTCACTTGCATTAAAGAGAGTTCACGGCCTGCATTTTTCTTTTGGAGTGTTTACGAATATAACAGCCGAGCATCTTGATTTTCATCGTGATTTTGAAAGTTATCTTTCTGCAAAAAAAATATTGTTCAACACTTTACCGGTTTCATCATCAGCAATTTACAACTCCGATGATCTTCACAGTGTTGATATAATTAAAGATTGTCCTTCATTGAAATATTCTTTTGGAACGAAGAGCGATTCGCAATTCAGAATTTCTGAAATAAATTGTGATCTCTCCGGCACTTCTTTCAAGATAAATTATGAAAACAATGATTATCAGCTAAAGACTTCTTTAGTTGGAGATTTTAATGCATTTAATGCTGTGGGTGCTTTTGCGACAGCCAAATTATCAGGTTTAAAAGATGAAGTAATAGCCGAAGGGATTTTAACCACTCCACAGGTACCCGGAAGGTTTGAAATTTTATCGAACGGAACAAGAAAAGTTGTTGTCGATTATTCTCATACTCCGGATAGTTTAGAAAAAACTTTGATGGTAATCAGGAACATTACACAAAAGAAAAATCCTGTTTATACAGTATTTGGATGCGGAGGAAACAGAGACAAACTTAAACGTCCTTTGATGGGTAAGATTGCAACTGAACTGAGTGATAGTGTGATTGTAACGTCTGACAATCCAAGGAATGAAAATCCTTCAACAATAATTGAAGAAATTAAATCTGGTATTACTACTGAAAATTACCAGGTGATTGAAGATAGGGAGAAAGCAATTGAGGAAGCAATTAAAAAGAGCAGTAAATATTCTGTTATTCTAATTGCTGGAAAAGGTCATGAGGATTATCAGGAGATTGATGGTGTAAGGCACCATTTCTCTGATAGGGAAGTGGCAAAAAAAGTTCTTGGAATTTGAAAAAGGTTCATCTGAATATTGAAGATTTATTTAACGTTCCCGGTGCGACAATCTATGAACCTGATAAATTAAAAATTATAAACTATGTATCAATTGATTCTAGAAAAATTAGAAGAAACACATTATTCATAGCCATAAAAGGAGAACGATTCGATGGACATAATTTTGTTAAAGATGCAGTTAAGAATGGTGCGTCAGCGGTAGTAATCAATAAGCGAAGATTAAATCACTATAACGAAATAAAAGTTCCGATAATAACTGTAAAAGATACAAAGATGGCACTGGGTGAAATAGCTAAGATTTGGAGGAAGAAATTAAATGGGAAAATTATTGGAATCACAGGAAGCTCAGGTAAAACTACAGTAAAAGATATGCTTGCAGAATTGCTGTCTGAAAAATATAAAGTAAATAAAACAGAAGCGAACAACAATAACCATATTGGCGTGCCGTTAACGATATTAAATACAAACAATACTCATCAAGTCTTAGTTGCAGAACTTGGTACAAATCACTTTGGTGAGATTCCTTATACGGCTAAAATCCTTTCTCCAGATTATAGTTTGATTACGAATGTCGGTGATTCTCATCTTGAAAATTTGAAAACTAGAAATGGTGTTTGGAAAGAAAAATCATTTCTTTTTGAAGAGACAATCAGCAATGGCGGAAAGGTTTTTCTCAATTATGATGATCCGATAATTAAGAAGAAACATTCTGGAAGAGGAAAACAGATTAGTTACGGTTTCTCAGAAAGAGTTGATGTTCAGGGTAACATTAAATTTTACAATGAAGATGGTCAGCCAGTTATTCGTATTACATATAAAAAGAAAAATTATGAACTAACTCTTCCATTTTATGGTGAACAAAGCGCAAGAAATTTTCTTGCTTCGTGTGCTGTTGCATTAGAATTAGGATTGAACTTTAATGAATTTCAAAATGCAGTGAGAAGATTAAAAACTTCGGCAGGCAGACTTAACGTTAACCGATATAACAATTTTATTTTGATTGATGATTCTTATAATGCAAATCCTGATTCAACAAAAGCTGCTATTGAATTAGTTGGTAGAATTAAAACATTTAAAAAGAAAATCCTTTTACTTGGTGACATGCTTGAACTCGGTGAAAACAGTATAAAACTTCATCAGGGATTAATAAAAGTGATTTTCAAAGCAGGTATAAATGAAGTTTATACAATCGGTTCGAAAATGAAATACCTTCATCAAAAATTGAATCAGAAGAATTTAAGTGCAAAACATTTCGCCAAACGAAGTACTTTGAAGAATCAAATAGATAATATGAGTTTTGATGATTCCGTGATCCTTGTAAAAGGTTCAAGAGGAATGAAGATGGAGGAGTTTGTCGCAGAAATAAAAAATAAATCTATAGGCTGATGCTTTACTATTTATTAGAATACATAAATAAAATTTATTCACCACCCGGATTCGACATTTTCCGGTTCTTAACTTTCAGATCGGCATTAGCGGCTATTACCGGATTGTTTATGGCTTTTTACCTGGGACCGAAAATAATTCGTGGATTAAAGAAATATCAAATAGGCGAAGCAAAAAAAGAAGATGCACCGCAGACACATTGGTCAAAAGCCGGAACTCCAACAATGGGAGGATTGATCATAATTCTTTCCGCAGTCGCTCCTGTTTTGCTCTGGGGTGATTTAACCAGCATCTATATTATTTTGATTCTTGGTGGTACTGTTTGGCTAAGTCTGGTTGGATTTTTTGATGACTACCTCAAAGTTGTTAAGAAATTACCTAAAGGTTTGATTGGCAGGTACAAGCTTCTCGGTCAGTTTATAATCGGATTGGTTGTTGGTGCAGTTATTTATTTCTCACCTGAGTTTTCAAATTTCAACTCATTAACAACTGTTCCCTTTCTTAAAAATGTTAACCTCGATCTTTCGGTTTTTTATATACCGGTGGTGATATTTATAATAACCGCAACATCAAATGCAGTGAATTTGACGGATGGTCTGGATGGACTAGCAATTGGTATTATAGCAATTGTAATGATCGCACTCGCTTTGCTGAGCTATGTAAGTGGGAATGTAATCTTTGCTGATTACCTGAATATAATTTATCTGCCCGGTTCAGGTGAGTTGACTGTATTTGTGGCAGCACTTGTTGGTGCATCTCTTGGATTTCTGTGGTACAACGCATACCCTGCTCAGGTTTTTATGGGTGATACAGGTTCACTTGCACTTGGTGGAGCATTTGGAATACTTGCAGTACTTATAAAAAAAGAATTGTTCATCCCGATTCTTGGTGGAGTTTTTTTCATGGAAACTCTTTCAGTGATTATCCAAAAAATTTATTTCAAATACACAAAGAAGAAATTCGGACAGGGTAAAAGAGTTTTTAAGATGGCACCAATCCATCATCATTTTGAAATTGTGGGTTGGGCTGAACCAAAAATCGTTGTACGCTTTTACATTATTGCAATTATCCTGGCTATAGTTACACTTGTTTCATTCAAGATAAGATGATAGAAGTAAAAGGAAAAAAAATATCTGTAATCGGCGCTGCAAGAAGCGGAGTCGGTGCAGCAAAACTTGTGAAGAGACTTGGAGGAATTCCATTTGTGAGTGACTTTAGCCCGAAGGAAAAAATATACGACGCAGTGAATCAACTTGAAATGGAAAATATAAATTTTGAGTTCGGGGGACACTCGGACAGAGTATATGAGTCATCGCTTATGATTGTCAGTCCGGGTGTCCCCAACGATTCTCTTGTATTGAAAAATGCCCGTTCAAAAAATATTAAGCTGGTAAGTGAAATCGAATTTGCTTATCACTATTGTAATGGAAAGATCATCGCAATTACCGGTACCAATGGTAAAACAACTACAACTAGTTTGTGCGGACATGTTTTTAATTCGTGTGGCTATAAAACTCATGTAGCAGGAAACATAGGTCTCGCTTTCAGTGAAGTGGTGCTGGATGTGAAAGAAGGTGAATTTGTTTCTCTTGAAGTTTCAAGCTTTCAGCTGGACCTGATAGAAAAATTTAAACCAGCTGCAGCGTTAATTCTAAATATTACTCCTGATCATTTGAACAGGTATGAGAATAGTCTTGATAAATATGCCGAATCGAAACAAAAAATTTATGAGAATCAGGATAACAAAGATTTTTTAATCCTGAACAAGGACAGCAAGACTGTGATAAAATATTTATCAGAACATAAAAGTAAATCAGTTTATTTCTCACTTGAGGAAGAGCAAAATGATGGATGCTTCTATGCTGATGGTGAAGTGGTCTTTAAGTATAAATGGAAAAGAAAAGTTTCGCTGCTCGCGAAATGACATTAGCATTAGGGGTGAGCATAATCTCGCGAATGCGATGTCCGTTATCTGTGCAGCAAAGGTTTTCAACCTTGATAATGCTGGAATTATTAAAGGATTAAAAACTTTTGAAAGTGTTGAACATCGCCTTGAACTTGTTAGAGAAATAAATGGAGTAAAGTATATAAATGATTCTAAAGCCACTAATGTTGATTCGGTGTGGTATGCGTTGAAAAGTTTTGATGAACCAATCCTATTGATACTTGGAGGACAGGATAAAGGAAATGATTATGATCAAATAAAAGATCTTGTCATTAACAAAGTAAAAAAGATTTATGCTATTGGTTCATCAGCAGAAAAGGTTTTTAACTTCTTTCACAACAATGTTAAAGTTGAAATAGAAAAATCGCTTGAGGATGCAGTTAAAAACTCAAGCATGGAAGCAAAAAAAGGTGATGTAGTGCTGCTTTCACCTGCATGTGCCAGCTTTGATATGTTTAATAATTATGAGCATCGCGGTAAAATATTTAAAGAGGCAGTAACAAAACTAAAATGAAAAAATTAGGTTTAACAATTTTCTTTGATGCGTTTGCACTTATGCTGCTTGGTTTAACTATTGTGATGAGCGCAAGTAGTACTTATAGCGTATTTAAGTTCGATAGTGTGTTTTATCTGTTTAACTCTCATCTATTTAAAGTGTTTTTGGGAATTGGTGCGATTATACTTTTTGCATTCATTCCATATGAGTACTACAGACGAATAAGTAAGCCTGCTATTATAATAGCAGCAATATTATTGGTTGTTACTCTCTTCTTTGCACATGATATTAAAGGCGCAGGAAGGTGGTTGAATATTGGATTTTTTTCAATCCAACCTGCAGATATTGCTAAGCTTGTTCTGATTATTCACCTTGCTGTTCTCCTGGAAGCCAAAGCTAATATATTAGATAACTATCGGCATGGATTTCTCTACTTTTTTATTTGGATAATCGTTATCTCCGGTTTGATAATGCTGCAGCCAAACATCAGCAGCGGTGTAATGCTGATATTTATTTCCCTTACTCTTATTTATGTCGGTGGTGCAAAGCTAAAACATATTCTTGTTTCGATATTTTTAAGTGGGTTACTAATTGGTGCTGCAGCCATGATTTTTCCTCACTCAAGATCAAGAATTTTTACCTTTGTGAATTCTGTAACCAGTGGTGGAGATTTGAATTTTCAGGTTAAGCAAGCACTCTATAGTCTTGGGAGCGGAGGAATATTCGGAGTAGGAATCGGCAGCAGTATGCAAAGTAATCTTTTTCTTCCCGAAGCTTATGGCGATTTCATATTTGCAATTTTAGGCGAAGAGCTTGGATTGATTGGATCAATAGCTGTACTGCTGGCTTATCTTGTTCTTTTAGTCTCCGGAATATTGGTAGCTAAAAATACAAAGGACACATTTGGTCAGCTTCTCGCATTCGGCTTAACAATATCAATTGTGTTTTATGCTTTTGTAAATGTTGCTGTTACAACCGGAGTTCTGCCAACTACAGGACTTCCACTTCCGTTTATTAGTTATGGTGGAACATCACTAATATTTCTATGCATTAGCGTTGGGATATTAATCAACATAGCATTTACAAATCATATGCGACAGAATGGTATTGTGTATGTGCCAGATGAAAATCCTGTTAAAGGAATTAACATATGAGTCATGTTCAAAGCAAATACAGATTTTTATTTGCAGGTGGTGGAACCGGAGGTCACCTTTTCCCTGCAGTTGCAGTTGCTGAGCAGATAAGAGAAATGAAACCAAATGCTGATATTTTATTCATCGGAACAAAGGACAGAATTGAAGGAAGAGTTGTTCCGAAACTTGGATTTAAGTTTAAATCAATCTGGATTAAGGGATTTTCCAGAAAACTTAATTTTGAAAATTTGTTGTTCCCTTTAAAACTGTTTGTATCTGTAATTCAGTCGTTAGTCATAAATATATCCTTCAAACCAAATGTTGCTATTGGTTCGGGTGGATATGTTGCTGGCCCTGCAATCTGGGCAGCCTCTGTAATGGGTGCTAAAATTATAATCATTGAGCAAAACAGTTATCCGGGTGTAACAACACGTTTGCTGGAAAGATATGCAAATGAAGTACATCTGAGTTTCAAGGAATCAAAAAAATATTTGAGAAGAGAGAATATCCGACATTTTACAGGAAATCCTGTAAGAAAAAATCTCGGCAGGATGGAAAGAAAAGAAGCACTAAGAAAATTTGGATTATCGGGTGAAAAAAAAACTCTTCTTGTAATTGGTGGAAGTCTTGGAGCAAAAACAATTAATGATGCTATGTCTGAAAACATAAAAAAATTGGAAGAAAATAATATTCAGGTGATCTGGCAAACTGGGAAAAATTATCTTAAGCAGTTTGAGTCAATCAATTCCGATAAAGTAAAAGTTTATGATTTTATTGAAGACATGAATTCAGCTTACTCTGCCTGTGACTTACTTCTGGCAAGAGCTGGTGCAACTACAATTGCAGAACTTTTGAATCTTGGCATTCCTGCGATACTTGTCCCATCACCGAATGTTGCTGAGAATCATCAATTCCACAACGCAAAATCTTTATCGGATAATAATGCAGCGATCCTGATTGAAGATAAAAATTTGAAAACAGATTTAACGAAAAGTGTTTTAGAAACAATGAATTCGGAAATTAAGCTTTCTGATTTGAAGAAAAATGCTTTAGGAATGGCAAGACCGGATGCGGCAAAAGTGATCGCTCAGAACGCAATAAAACTTGCGGAGGTAATATGAATAACGGTGAAAATAAAAGAAGGATATTCAAATACAACTTATCATTCTATTATAAATCTATAATTATCTATTTCATCGTATTAATTCTTTATGGTGTTATTAGAGGTGAATTTATTGAGGATTCTTTCACATTAATTACACGCGATCCGATTTTGTATTTCCTCGCTATAATCTTGATTGTATCAGTTGCAGCTTTGGTTTATAATCTTATAAGAAATATGTACATCGAAATATCAGATTTAGAAATTGTTTTTGCAGATCGCTTCAAATCAAAAGTATATAAAGTTGAGCAGGTAAAAAAAATAAAATTTTCCCGGCAGGTTAGAACAAGCAACTCACCTGCTTTCAGAACTGCTAAAATAAAAGTTAACGGCAGAGTAAGACCGATAATAATTAGGTTTTCAGATTATGAAAACCAGGATGAATTGTTGCTTCGAATGGAAGAATTAAAATCTAAAATAGAAAAAAGCAGTGTTTAAGAGCATAAAAAAAATACATTTCGTGGGAATCGGCGGCATAGGTATGAGCGGAATTGCAGAGATACTCATAAACCAGGGATTTGAAGTGTCCGGTTCAGACTTAAACCTTACAGAAGTTACTAACAGGTTGGCAGAGCTCGGTGCAAAAATTTATGAGGGACACTCTCATGAAAATGTAAAGGATGTAGATGTGCTTGTATATTCTTCAGCAGTAATCCCGGATAATCCTGAAGTTAGAGCAGCAGCTGATAGAAATATTCCAATTATTAAACGAGCTGAAATGCTTGCTGAAACAATGCGTATGCAGTATGGGATTGGAATTGCCGGAACTCACGGTAAAACCACAACTACTTCTATGGTAGGATTAACTCTTACGGAAGGTGGAATTGATCCAACAATAATTGTTGGTGGAAAATTGAGCGGGCTTGGCGGAACAAATGCACGGCTCGGAAACGGCGAATTTATAGTTGTCGAGGCTGATGAATTCGATAGAACTTTCTTAAAACTTACACCAACTATTGCTGCTATTACCACTCTTGAAAGAGAGCATCTCGATACGTATAAAGATCTTGACGATATTAAAACTGCATTTATCGAGTTCGCTAATAAAGTACCGTTCTATGGTTTTGTAGTGATTTGTCTTGACGAACCTGCTCTGCAGGATATTATTCCGCAAATAAACAAAACAACATTTACTTACGGCACTACTGCACAGGCAGATGTTAGAGCTGTAGATATCGAGTATGAAGGTTTCAGCAGTCAGTATACAGTAATTTACAAAGGCAAAGAGCTTGGAAGAATAAAACTCAACATCCCGGGCGAACATTATGTGAAAAACTCTTTGGTTGCAGTTACAATCGGAATGGAATTAGCAATTGATTTCAACACCATAAAAAAAGCGCTGGATAAATTCACAGGTGTTTACAGAAGATTTGAAACAAAATATAAAAATGATATTCTTGTGCTCGATGATTATGCTCATCATCCAACTGAAACTTCCGCAACACTGGCCGGAATCAGAGCAGCCTGGGATAGAAGACTTGTTGTAGTTTTTCAACCTCATCTTTATTCAAGAACTAAAGATTTTTATCAGGATTTCGGAAGATCATTTCTTAATTCAGATGTATTCATTTGTACTGATATCTATCCGGCAAGGGAAAAACCTATTGAAGGTGTTACGGGCGAACTAATAGCAAATATAACAAAGAAGTATGGACACAAGAATGTGCATTATGTGCAGGAGAAAAAAGATATTCCCAAAAGATTAATGGAATTGAAAAAGAAGGACGATATTATTGTCACGATGGGTGCTGGTGATGTATGGAAGTATGGTGAAAAATTTGTCGAACTGCTTAAGGAGGAAAAACATTGAGCGAACGAAGGAGCAAATTTTTTGGACTGGTTTTCTTTTTAGTATTAATTACCGGATTCAGCTATTTGATGATTACCGGATCCAAAGCAAACCATAAAGAAGTTTATAATCAAATAGAAGTCGCTGACAACCAGCTTCTTCCGGCAAAAGAATATTTGCGCTATGCCGGTCTGAGTGACTCAACAAAATATGCTGACTTAACTTTATTAGAAGTAAAAACCAAATTTGAAAAACATCCCTACCTGAGAAAAGCGGAAGTTGAATTCGATGGTGTAAACAAAATCCTGGTTGAAGTTCAAGAGAAAGAGATAAAAGCTGCCCTGCTTCAAAAAAGTGAATTAAAACTTTTAACCAGTGATATAGAAACGCTTCCGCTTTTCCCCCCCTATGTTATCAAGGATTTACCTGTGATCTCAAACCTTAGCTTGAACGGTAAATCATCTTACGATGAAAAAGATATTGAATTTGCTTTCAGGATAATTGATGCTATTACTATAAGTGATACAAATGTAAGAAAAAACCTTGCCGAGATTAATTTAAGAAAAGGTGGAGATGTAATTCTAACATTTACCGGATTAAAATTTCCAGTTCTGTTCGGTAAGAGTGATGAAATGAGAAAAGCACTTATCCTTAAAAATCTCTGGCAGCAATCAGTGAACGATAAAAATTTATATGAAAATACAGAGTATTTAGATCTTCGCTATAAAAACAAAGTATTTATCGGTAAAAGAAAAACACAGTTGGCAACTAGATGAAAAAAGAAATAATAGCTGGAATTGACTTAGGCACTACCAAGGTCTGTGCAGTCATTGCAGAAAGAGAGGAAGGGAAACAGTTCTTCAATGTTCTTGGTTTTGGTATAGCACCTTCTGAAGGATTGCACAAAGGATTGGTAGCCAATATCGGGAAAACAGCTGAAGCTATAAAGGAAGCTATGTCTATTGCAACCAACCGCGCAGGCCTGACAATTAATTCTGTGAATGTTGGTGTCGCCGGCGAACATATAACAAGTATCAGGCATAGAAATTATGTAACGATTAGCAGTGATGAAAAAGAAATAACGAAGAAAGACCTCGAAAGATTGGAAGCTGATGTACGCACAATCAGAATTCCTTCGGACAGGCAAATCCTTCATATCATTCCGGAAGAATTTTCAGTTGATCATCAGCCGGGAATTGAGAACCCTATAGGAATGTCGGGTTCAAGATTAGAAGCCAGCAATCATGTGGTACTTGCTTCCATTCCAGCAATACAGAATATTAAAAAATCAGTTGAACGTGCAGGTCTCAAAGTGAAAGACTACATTCTTCAACCAATTGCTTCAAGCACATCAGTTCTTGAAGATAGTGAAAAAGATCTTGGAGTAGTACTTCTGGATATTGGTGGGGGTACAACAGATATAGCAATCTATCATAAAAAATCAATCAAGCATACCAAAGTAATAGGAATAGCAGGCAACCAGGTTACAAACGATATCAGGGAATCACTTGGTGTAGTTACGGAAGAAGCAGAAAAATTGAAAAAGGAATATGGGTACGCTATTGAAACTGCAATAATAAAAGATGAAGATATTCTCATTAAAGGAGTTGGGGCCAGAGGAAATACAAAAATTCCTATTAGTCTTCTCACACAAATAATCAGCCTTCGAATGAGAGAATTGTTTACATTGATTGATAATGAACTAAGAAGCGCAGGCTATAAGAATAAAGTAAAAGCAGGGATTGTTCTCACCGGCGGAGGATCTCTGCTTCGCGGATGTCCCGAACTCGCCGAAGAAGTTTTCGGTCTGCCTGCTCGTATCGGCGTTCCACAGGAACTGGGTGAAGGATTATCAAACGAAATTGAAAGTCCTGAGTTTGCTACTGTTGCAGGATTGATTAGAGGCATACCTGGAGGCAAATCGAGTGACTATCAATTAATAAAAAAGAAAAAAGAAGCAAAGAATACAATAAAACTATTAGTAAAAAGGGTACAGGAATTTTTTGATGAATTATAATAAATCTAATACAGGAGGGTCCATGATAAAGTTCGCCACTCTCGATAGAGAAAAACCAATGTCTGCTGTTCTCAAAGTAATTGGAGTCGGCGGCGGAGGCTGCAATGCTCTGGGTAGTATGATCGCCAGAGGTTTACAGGGTGTTGAGTACGTTGCCGTTAATACCGATGCGCAGGTGTTGGAAAGCAGCAAAGCTCATCATAAAATTCAAGTTGGAACAAATATTACCCGAGGACTTGGGTGCGGGTGCCGATCCCAACATCGGCAGAAAAGCGGTTGAAGAAGATCGAGAAAAAATTGCCGAAGTTCTTGCCGGCAGTGATATGGTTTTCATTACTGCTGGAATGGGTGGAGGTACCGGAACCGGCGGTGCACCCATAATTGCTTCAGTTGCCCAAAGTATCGGTGCGCTTGTGGTTGGTATTGTTACGAAACCTTTCAAATGGGAAGGTAAGCTTCGAATGATAAATGCTGAACAGGGTATTCAGGATTTACGAAAGCACGTCGACAGCTTGATTATTATTCCTAATGAAAGAATACTTAACATTCTCGATGGTAACATTAATGCTTTTGCTGCATTTGATAAACCAAACGAAGTTCTTTATGAAGCAACCAGAGGCATTGCAGATATCATCACAATTGAAGGATTAATTAACGTTGACTTTGCAGACGTACGTGCGGTGATGAATCAAAGCGGAGAAGCCTTAATGGGTTGTGGAATTGCTAGTGGTGAAAACCGTGCTATCGAAGCAGCACAGAAAGCAATCTCAAGTCCTCTTCTCGAAGGTGTAAACATCCGAGGGGCAAAAAGTGTGCTTCTTAACATTTCCGGTTCAAGTAATCTTACGCTTCAGGAAATAAATGAAGGCAATAACGTTATCTTTGAAGCAGCCGGTGAAGAAGCAAATGTGATCTTCGGCTGTGTTAGAAAAGAAGATATGAACGATTATGTTTCTTACACTGTGATTGCAACCGGATTCGATAGCGCTAGAAAATCTTTTGCACAAAGTAACTTTAAATCTCAGAGTAAAAAAACAGGCGAACAACTCAGCTTCAGAGGTGGATTTAATTTCCTGGACACTTCTAATGTTGATAAAGAAGATCTGGACGTACCTACAATCCTTCGGGTAAAAAGTCCTTCATCACAAATTGAAGAACCGGAGGATGAAGAGCCAGAAAATTCCTTTACCGAGAATGCATCACGTTACAGCTGGGCTAAAGAAAAGATGGAACAAAATGAGCCAAATAAAAAATCAAATGACGATGACGATGAAAGTTCATCTTTCTTAAGAATGATTATGGATTAATAATTATTTAAAAATTTTATATTTGCTGAGAGGAGAGTAGCTAATTAAATATTTATAATTATCAACTGTGGAGGATTATATGATACTATTAGTAATCCTGTTGATTTTTTCGGTTGGATTAAATATGGTTCTTATTTTCGTTTTAGTTCGAAGAGTCTGATGAAGATAAATTGAATATCAGGTAGAGAAGGAATTCAGTGTTGGAGAGAATTGAGTTTTTGGAATTGCACAAATTGAATTCTGTTTATGTATTAATTTCTTCGAATTAAATACTTGAGTCAGGGATTGAAGAATTACTCATCCGACATTCGTGACTCGACGAAAATATATTCTTCATCTTCCTTGTCGTGTTTTATCAGTATCCTGTTTGGTCTGCAGCATACTTCACAATCCTCAATAAAGTCCTGGTCTTCTCTGACCGTTAGATCAACCCAGACCTGGTTTTCCTCGCCGCAGTATTGGCAAACCCAATTTAGAACATCATCTGTTTGCATAATTTTACCTTAGAATTTGTTAACTCCTCCCTAAACTAAAATAATTTAAAACCTAAACGCAATAACAATAGTAAATTTTTTTAAAAAAGTAGAATAAAAATTATTAAGCCTGCTCTATTAAAACTTCCTCAAAAAAAATGGCTGTCCGGAAAATTTGCCAGACAGCCAGTCGTCGTTGTATGATCACAATTCTATTCTCAAAAGAAGTTGTGCGAATTTATTGACTCAACTCTCAGACCATATCTAATTCAATTGATTTTTTCTTATAATCGTATCATTTATCTTTTATTGTTGTTTCAAAATAAAAATTTGATGAATCAATAGTGATCATACTTCATATTTTTCTCGGTAATGATCACTTGTATTTACGCAATCAAAATCCCTCTTGCATTTAAATTTTAAAAGATTATATTATAGTGTGCAAATGTTCACTATATTATGTTTGAAAATAGCTCAAAAACAGAAGATTTACTAAGTTATCAAATTCCACCGGAATGGCGTGGACAGGCAAAGATACATACGCTCTATCCGCCAATTCCCAAACATACCGGCAATATTGATTTCGATATCTTCGATTTTGAAATGCTTTTTAACGATCCCGCAACAAAAGAATTAATACGTTCAGGAAAAACTATAGGCTGCTTTTATATTGAGTCGCCGGGAATGCGCTCGCTTCTTCGCAGGCTTGATGTTGAAACTTTTGAAATGCTTACTGCTGCAAGTTCTGTAATTCGTCCCGGTGTTGCCGAGAGCGGAATGATGCAGGAGTTCATCGCACGGCACAAAGATCCTTCACGAAGAAAATATCTTGTGCCCGAAATGGAAATTTATCTTGGCGAAACTTACGGAGTGATGATCTACCAGGAAGATGTAATTAAAGTTGCTCATCATATTGCAGGATTAAGTCTTGAAGATGCCGATCTTCTGCGCAGAGCGATGAGCGGAAAGATGCGTTCGCACCATGCAATGCAGAGGATAGTTGATAAATTTTTTGTGTCGTGTAAAGAAAAAGGGTTAACCGATTACCAGAGCAAAGAGCTCTGGCGACAGATTGAATCGTTTGCAGGTTACTCTTTCTGCAAAGCACACAGCGCATCGTTTGCATTGCTTTCTTACCAGGTTGCGTTTCTTAAAGCTCACTACCCGGCTGAGTTTATGGCAAGCGTGCTGAACAACGGTGGCGGGTTTTATTCTGCTGCAGTTTACATTGAAGAATCAAAACGTTTAGGTTTGAAGATTGAACTTCCTTCAATAAATGAAAGCGAAAAAGAATATGTCGGAAAAGGAAGAAGTATTCGTGTCGGTTTGAAGGCAGTCAAAAATCTTTCTTACAATGCGATTGAAAAAATTGTTGAAGAAAGAAAACTCAACGGCAAATATGTTTCCCTGGCAGATTTTCTGGTTCGTACAAAACTTGCTTACGAAGAAACTGCTTTGCTTATAAAGTGCGGTGCAATGGGGTGTTTCAAACAAACACGTCCGACATTGCTACGCTTGCTCGATATTTATATCCATCGCAGAAAAATAATTGAAGAAAGTTACAACGATCTTTTCCTGAGTGAAACTTTTGCTCTCGAGGAAGAAGTTAAAACCGATTTGAACTACACTCTTGCAGGAATCTGCAAAGAGGAATACGAAGCTTTTGGCTATATGGTTACACGTCATCCGCTTCACTTCTTTAAAGAATGGATTGAGCAAAAAGGAATTATTCCTGCAAAAGATATGCAGAGAAATAAAGGACGAAGAATGAAAATGATCGGCTGGTATATGACATCAAAAAGAATTAAAACAAAAAGCGGTGAGATAATGAAATTCCTTTCGCTTGAAGACCTCACCGGAACTTTTGAAGCGGTCATCTTTCCCAAAGTTTATTACCGTGTTGCAGAACTTACTTTGTCAATGGGACCCTATCTGGTTACAGGGCGTGTTGATATAAACGATCACACAAATCTTGTTGTTGATGATCTGCAAGTTCTTTCTTCAACCGCTCTTCAATCAAGCCTGATGAAGGATAGTGTTGAGCACAATTACTATGGTGATGAAGAGAAGATAACCGAAGAAGATTTTGCACTTGCCAAAGCCCTCGACCACAAAAAACTAAAAGTAGCTTATGCAGGTTGAATTAAATTTGTGTCACACTGAGCATGTCGAAGTGTGACATGTCAGATGTATCAGCCTTCGACAGAGTTTATAGTGAGCATGTCGAACTACTCAGACTGAAAGTTTCACTTGGCAGTCACGGTCGTGTGTCTGTTTGAGAACTGTGATTCCGGACTTGATTGGGAACCTCAGCCCTCCGTTATGATGGGAAGAAAGATGCTGAAACTAGTTCAGCATGACAATTGACTACTATTCAGACAAACTCATCGTCCTTGACATCTGAGAAAAGTAGCTTATGCAGGTTGAAGAACAATATTATTATATTAACTGCCAATAAAATTTTATTGAGGTAGTATGTCCTGGATATATCTTTTCATTGCCGGTCTTTTTGAAATTGGCTGGGCAGTGGGCTTAAAATATACTGATGGTTTTACCAAACTTTGGCCGAGTGTTATTACAATTATTGGGATGATATTGAGTTTTTATTTTCTTTCATCTGCAATAAAAACAATTCCAATTGGAACTGCCTATGCAATCTGGACGGGTATCGGAGCTGTTGGTACGGCAATCCTGGGCATAACTCTTTTTGGTGAATCAAAAGAATTTATACGAATATTTTTTATAATGCTGATCGTAATAGGTATAGTTGGATTAAAATTTTTTTCAAAATTTCCGGCACAATAAAGAAAGGTTGAATTTTATGATGCAAAATCTGCTAAAAATAATTTTTGGTTCGATGATTCTAATCGCACTTTTTTCCTGCAGTTCTTCAACTAAAATGACTGATGTATATGTCGATGAAACATTTAATGGAAAAGAGTTTAAAAAAATATTAGTTCTTGGTCTGGCAAAAGATGAGTGGAAACGTAAAGTATATGAAAATGAATTTCGATCTCAATTGACTAATCATAATGTTGAAGTGCTGATGGCTTATCAGGATCTTCCGAAAGGTGAACAGCTAAATAAAGAAACATTTGAAAAATACTTTAGGGATAAAAACGTGGATGCAGTGCTTGTTGCTATTGAAGGAGGCGAGAGCAGTGATAAAACACTTTATGGTGGTGCCAGCTCATCTCATGTATACGTTGGTTTCTACGGGTTTTACGCTTCAACCGCATCATATTATTTTAACTCGGAGTTTTTAGCTGAAGAAAAAATAGTCCATATGAGAACAAATCTTTATGAAGCAAAAGATGCAAAATTAATCTGGAGTGCAAAGTCGCAATCTTACGAACCGAAGAATACAGGTGATGTAGTCAAAGCTGTTAGTAAAAATGTCGTGAATGAACTTTATGGACAGAGGTATATTAAATAACTACAGCTCTTTTAATAAAATCTCAAAAGACTTTTTAAGTATCAATCGATAACAATATATTTTAATTCAAAATTATTTTTTTTTCTAAGAGTTTTCTTAAATTGAAAGAAATATAATCTGGTTATGATAATTAAATCCAAATTATCCAAATTAAATCTGAACGAAGTCATTATGGACAGCATGCCAGGGATGGTCTTTTTCTTTGCAAAGGATGGACAAATGGTTGCCTGGAATAAAAAAGCTGAAGAAATTCTTGGATATTCCAGGGAGGAGCTTGAAAACGCATACGCTGGTCATTTTTCTGTTGAGCGTGACAAAGAAAAAACCAGAGCAGAATTTAGAAATGCTTTTGTAAAAGGATTTGCAGAAGTAGAACACAGAATTCAATCAAAGTCAGGTAAAGAAATTCCCTCTCTAACAAAAGGAATGGTAGTCAAAATTAATGATGAAGAATATTTAATTGGGCTTTCTGTAGAGATTAGCGAATTATACTCAGCACGTGAAAAAATTGAAGATCAGTTAAGTGAAATATTCAGATTAAATGAGCAATTAAAGGCCGAGAACATTTATTTAAAAGATCAACTGGAACTCAGTGGAGATCAACACAGTATTGTTGGTACCAGTGAGTTTGTCAAATATGTTCTTTATAAAGCAAAGCAGGTTGGACCAACCGATGCCTCAGTTCTGATCCAGGGTGAAACAGGTACGGGTAAAGAATTAATTGCAAAAGCGATACATAAAGAAAGTGAACTTAAAGACAAGCAATTCATTAAGGTTAATTGTGCATCAATACCTGAAAACCTGATTGAAAGTGAATTATTCGGACACGAAAAAGGAGCATTTACCGGTGCAGTAGAAAAACGTATAGGAAGATTTGAGCTCGCAGACGGTGGAACAATCTTTCTGGATGAGATTGGTGAATTGCCGATGAACCTCCAGCCTAAACTTCTGCATGTTTTACAACACGGTGAATTTGAAAGACTCGGCAGTTCCAAAACAATAAGAACAGATGTAAGAGTAATTGCTGCAACGAATAAAGTGATAGAGGATGAAATCAAAAAGGGAAATTTCCGTAATGATCTTTATTACAGATTGAATGTTTTTCCAATTACTGTTATTCCGCTAAGGGAAAGAAAAAATGATATCGTTCCACTTGTAGAACATTATGTAAAATTTTATTCTAAAAAACTTAATAAAAAAATCAATGCAATTCCTCACGCAGCAATAAAGAGATTAATGGAGTATTCCTGGCCGGGTAATGTTCGTGAACTGGAAAACATAATTGAAAGAGCAATAATAACTTCACGTAATAATATTCTGAATATAGAATCTCTTCCTAAATCAGAAAACAACATACAAGCACAGTTGACATTAGAGGAAAACGAAAAATTACATATCATCAAAATTCTTAAACAAACCGGGTGGAAAATAAACGGGCCCGGTGGTGCTGCAGAAATTCTAAAAATCAATCCTCAAACACTTCGATCCAGAATTATAAAACTCGGAATCCAGAAAACAATGTTTGAATAACTGATTGGCACTTTAACTGTTATTGTTGAATTCAGTTAACTATAATATTCTGCATCTTTGTGACTTTGGCAATGCCTATAATTTGCATAAAATTGTATCATATAATATTTTAATATGTTATTCTTAACAAGCTTAAAGTTAATAATCAAAACCCAAGCGATGGAATTCATAGTGATATGACAGAAGAGAAAGGCAGAGCAGCTGGCCTGGAAACACAGTTGCAATTCGAAATGACTATAGCCAGCATATCCACGGCTTTTATCAACATGCCTACCGATCGGATCGACAGCGAAATCGGAAACGCTCAGCGCCAGATCTGCGAATACCTTGATATTGACATATGTGCTGTCTGGCAGCAGGTGACGGATAATCAGGAAAAGGTGATAATGACCCATATCTATCCGCCACAGCCTAATCTACCTAACCCGGAGTTTTTCGACGCTGTCACTCATTATCCTTGGATCTGGAGCCAGATTCGTGCGGGTAAGAAGATGGTACTGTCATCTCTAGCAGATTTACCTTTAGAAGCCACCACAGACAGGAAGAACTGTGAACTTTTTGGTGTTAAGTCGCATCTTTCACTGCCGCTTTCGATCGGGGGAGGACTACCGTTTGGCGTCCTGGCAATTAACGTGACTCGTGAGGAACGTAACTGGACGGATAAGATCGTTATGCAGCTTCAAATAATGGCGCAGGTATTTGCCAATGCCATTCAGCGCAAGCGAAGCGAGAATTTACTCCACAAGCATATCCAGGAGATCGAGAGACTTAAAGACCAGCTTAAAGCTGAAAATATTTATTTAAAGAATCAGCTAAAGTTTAGTGGTGATCAACATAATATTATCGGTGCCAGCGAGCATATAAAATATTTACTTTATAAGGTAAACCAGGTTGGTCCGACTGGTGCCTCGGTTCTGATCCAGGGAGAAACCGGTACAGGTAAAGAATTAATTGCAAAAGCGATACATAAAGAAAGTGAACGTAAAGAAAAGCAATTCATAAAAGTTAATTGTGCGTCAATACCTGAAAACCTGATTGAAAGTGAATTGTTCGGACACGAAAAAGGAGCATTTACCGGTGCAGTAGAAAAACGTATAGGAAGATTTGAACTGGCAGACGGTGGAACGATCTTTCTGGATGAGATTGGTGAATTGCCGATGAACCTCCAGCCAAAGCTTCTACATATTTTACAACACGGTGAATTTGAAAGACTCGGCAGTTCCAAAACAATAAGAACAGATGTAAGAGTAATTGCCGCAACTAATAAAGTGATAGAGGATGAAATCAGAAAGGGAAATTTCCGCAATGATCTATATTACAGGTTAAATGTTTTTCCAATCACTATTATTCCGCTAAGAGAAAGAAAAGCTGATATAATTCCGCTGGTAGAACATTATGTAAAATTTTATTCTGAAAAACTAAATAAAAAAATTAAGACAATCCCTAAAGCAGCACTAAAGCGATTAACGGAGTATTCGTGGCCGGGTAATGTTAGAGAACTGGAAAACATAATCGAAAGAGCAATAATAACTTCACATAATAATATTCTGAATTTAGACTCTCTTCCTAAATCACAAAACAACGGACAAGCACAGGCGACATTAGAGGAGAACGAAAAATCACATATCATCAAAACTCTTGAACAAACCGGGTGGAAAATAAATGGGCCCGGTGGTGCTGCAGAAATTCTAAAAATCAATCCTCAAACTCTGCGTAATAGATTAAAAAAACTCGGAATCAAACGTAAGTAATCCACAGACTTACTCTCCGTATTTGGCGACTCTCGCTATATTTAGCGAATTTTATTCGCATTATCATTCCAAAAACCCGCAAATTAAGCAGGATTTCAACTTTAAAATTTCGGCTGAAAAATTGGCTCTAGCATTATGCTTAAACAATTGGAAAATACTGTAATCACTACAAAAGCAAATTTTATAATATGGAATCAGTAATCATAAATGCCAAAATAAGCAGTAAGAAAAAAGCTGAATTTTTTCAAACGACAGAATCGTTAAAACCAATACTGAATAAATTCTGTGAAAATCTTGAGATCAACATCGACACAAAAAACAATGTTCAGATAAACATAGGATTTGAGAGCAAGGATCAATTGCAAAATTATCATTTGCGAAATGAGTTCGGCATCCTCAAAGGTTCTGTGATGAGTTTGTGTGATGATGTGGAAATTAAAATTGGTAATTCGCTGGTTAGTTAGCGATAAAAAAATTTAATACTGTATTCATTCTAAATCAATTAAAATTAATCTATCATCTTAAATAAAAGGAGTAATGTATGAAAGTTCTATTCACAGCAATCTTTGTTTTATTCCTGGGAATTTTAGTATTAGCCCAGGATGGCGACAAAAACTGGTTCAAGCTTTACGGCCACGTTATGACCGATATAGGTTATAATGCTAACCAAATCCAACCTGACTGGTTCGATGTTGTAAGACCAACAAAACTTCCTACAATGAAAAATGAGTATGGCACTGACGGTAATGCATACTTTGGTGTTCGCCAGACTCGTTTCGGAGTACAAAGTGGTACACAAACTGGACTCGGTGAACTATTTACACAGTTTGAATGGGAGTTGTTCGGAACAGGTAGTGATGCTGGTCAGACAACAATCCGCCTGCGTCATGCTTATGGAGAGCTTGATAAATTTGGTGTTGGTCAGTATTGGTCACCGTTTATGGATATAGATGTATTCCCGAATTCACTTGAGTATTGGGGACCCAACGGTATGGTATTTTTCCGCAACGTTCAATTTCGTTACATGCCTATTAAAGGCGATACACGCTTAACATTTGCATTAGAAAGACCGGGAGCCAGCGCCGATCAGGGTAATTACAGCGGTCACATTGAACTTCAGGGAATCAATTCACGATTTCCTGTTCCAGATCTTTCAGCTGAATACCGTTCTGCTCACGACTGGGGTTATGTTGAATTAGCTGGTATAGTTCGTTATATAAAATGGGTCGATCAGCAAGTAGGTACATATGATTTAAGTGGTGATGCTGTTGGCTGGGGATTAAATCTTACTTCAAATTTAAAACTTTCAAAAAACGATGTTGTAAGACTTGCTTTAGTTTATGGAAATGGTATTCAGAACTATATGAACGATGCACCGGTAGATATAGGTATTAAAATAGATTCTACAAATACTGCAACTCCGGCAGAAGGTATTGCTTTACCAATGTTTTCAGCTGTTGCTTTTCTTGATCATAACTGGAATGAGAAATTCTCAACAGCAATTGGGTACTCTATGCTGAATATTGATAACGCCAACGGTCAAAGCTTTGATGCATTTAAAATGGGACAATATGCTCTTGTAAATTTACTCTACTATCCTGTACCAAATGTAATGATGGGAGCTGAAGTACAATGGGGCAACCGAGATAATTTTAATAATCTTCAAGATGATGATATGTATCCTGATGACTATCTGAAGACTGCTGATATTATCAAAGTTCAGTTCTCTTTCAAGTATAATTTTTCGCATAAAATGTTATTCTAATTTTTTTAATTCATAATTAATAGGAGTCTAAAAAATGGAAAAGTTATTTGTTAATACAAGAATGATTGCAGTAATGCTTGTTGCATTAATATTATCAAGTTCGGTATTTGTTTTTTCACAGGACCTTTCAAAAGCAAACGTAGAAAAAGTCCTTAACGATGCATACACCAAATTCAAAGATGTAAAAGAAGGTGCAAATGCTGATTACATCAAAGAACTTGCTACAGTTGATCCGAATATATTCGGAATTGCTTTGGTGACAACAGATGGCCAGGTTTACACTGCCGGTGATATTCAATCAATGGTTTCCATCCAGAGTGTTTCAAAAGTATTTACAATGGCTAAAGTAATTGACGAGCAGGGTCATCAGGCAATTCAGGATAAAATTGGTGTGGATGCAACAGGAGAAGTATTTAATTCCATTACTGCTATAGAAAGAATGAGAGGTAAAGAAATCAATCCTCTCGTTAATCCGGGAGCAATTGCTGCAACAAGTATGATAGCAGGCACGGATTCTGCAGCTAAATGGGAAAAGCATTAAACAGGTTCATAGTGACTTTGCAGGACGCAAGTTAGACTCTTAATGTACCTGTTTACATCAGCGAAGCTGGTGATAATTTGCGTAACCAGGCAATTGCTCATTTACTTTTTGCTTACGGCAGAATGTATTTCGATCCTGTTCAGGCAACAGACATTTATACAAAACAATGTGCAATAAATGTTAGTGCAAAAGATGGCGGCAACTATGGCAGCAACATTGGCAAATGGCGGAGTAAATCCTGTAACAAAAAAGAAAGTAGTGTCACCGGAAACTGTTATGTACACTCTTCCCGTTATGTCAACTGCAGGACTATATGACGATTCAGGTATCTGGTTATACAATGCAGGTGTTCCTGCAAAGAGTGGTGTTGGCGGATGTCTTATCGCAGTTGTGCCCGGGAAATTTGGTATTGCAGTTGTTTCACCACCACTTGGATAAAGCAGGAAATAGTGTAAAGGGTCAGTTGGCTATCAAGTATGTTATTGCAACAGCTTGGGGTCGATCCTTATTTGATTCAACCGAAAGCAGTAGCTGTAATTTTAAAATTTAGTTTTAATGGGGCTGTTCTAAAATTGTTCGTTTATGTGACATTGAGTAAGCCTCCCTCCGCTTAAAGCGGTGCTCAGTTTGCATAAAAAGTATTTTTAGGTAGCCTCATTCAATTTTAACTAATTAAATAAATATTTAGGCTGTCTTGAATTTTTTATTAAAAAGAGTAGCTTTTTCTGCCATTAGAGTGTGTGAATAATTAGTAGTAAATGTGATAGTCTTTAGTCTCTCTCCTAACGACTACGCAATACTGAGCAGATAGACAAAGTAAGTTTTTTTGAGAGAGCCTCATTCAATTAAAAATTAAGAAAGGAATTATGTTCTATGGACAAGTTAGTACTACTGAAATTGGAATTACTTACACTTTTATTTTTCTCTTTAAGCTTCATTATTTTATTTTCCGGTAAAAGTTCAGCACAGGATCTGGAAGCGAAAGTAGATACAGTTACTGCTACTGATGATGTGCTTAAGAATACAACAGCAGGAGAATTTACTCCAGGAAAAGGATTCACAATTGTAAAAACACGCTTAGGGAGTCTGAACATCAGCGGGTATGGATTAGCAAGATATGTTAACCAGGTAGATGATGATCCAAAATTTCTTGACCACCTTGGTCGTGAAAGAACGGTTGATCCAAGACAGGATATAACGTGGCATCGAAGTATGCTATGGTTTTCAGGTTTTTTCCTAACTCCTAAATTTAATTATTGCCTTACGGTCTGGGCGCTTGCATCTACGAATCAGACGTTGTTATTTGGATACATGCGGTACTCTTTCCAGAAAGAAATTAATGTTGCAATAGGTATTGTACCCAATCTTGGCAGCCGTTCAATGCAGGGAGCCTGGCCATTTTTCCTATCGAGTGATCGTGTTTTAGCTGAAGAATTTTTCAGACCTGGATTTACTATGGGAGCTTTTGTAACAGGAGAAGTACTGCCAAAATTTTACTATAATTTTACAGTTGGTAATAACCTTAGCATACTTGGCACTACAGTAAGCCAACTAACAAAAGATCTCTCAACGAGCGCAAGCATCTGGTGGATGCCTACAACTGGTGAATTCGGTCCTCGAGGCGGATATGGCGATTTTGAATTGCACCAGGAAGTTGCAACCAAGTTTGGTGCATCGTATACCCACATGCGTGAGGATAGACAGACTCCTGATAATGTTTCTGCACCAAATGAAACTCAGATAAAACTTTCAGATGGAAGTTTATTTTTTGAAACCGGTGCTCTTGCCGATGGTGTGACTGTAAGAAAAGTAAACTTTGATCTTTTATCCGTAGATGCCGGAGTAAAATATAACGGATTGCATTTACAGGTTGAATATTATTTCAGAAATCTTTCCAAATTTGATGCATTTGGTCCTTTACCGGAGTTGAATTCAATACCAAGTTCAATTTATGACCATGGTTTTTACGCTTCTGTTTCTTATGAAGCAATTCCTAAAGCCCTTCAGGTTTATGCTTCTACCACGCAGATTTTTGATCAGTTTAAAATGAAACCCTCTGAAGTAGTTGGTGGAATGAGTTATTACCCTGCAGGAACGCGCAGCATGCGCTTAAACCTTAATGTTATCTTTGTTAATAAATCTGCGGCATCATCATCATTTGGTTTTTATTTAGCGGGGCTCAACGGAATGTCTTTATCTACTGGAATTGATATTCTAATTTGATAAAACACCTTATTAAAAAATAAGAACAGGATATTCAAATGGAAAATAAATATATGATAAACTTTTTTAGATCAACTTACTTATCACTTTTTCTCTTTTTATCGTTGGGCTTATTGGTACTGACCAAAGCTCAATCCAATGATAAGTATTTATTCCACGATTCTCACTTTCATCTCACTAACTATATTCAGGAAGGCATTGGGATGGAATTTTATGTGGACTCGATTATGGGAGATAAGGTTGGACGTTCAACCGTTTTTGGTCTCCCGGTTCAGCAGCAGTGGTCTTACCGCGTAACCGGAGATAACGCCCCTACTTACTATCTCGATACAGATGCACCATTGTACTATTACTCATTCTGCGATGCATATATTGCGATGCAGTACAAATCCCTTCCGAAAGAAAAACAGGAACGACTTGATCCAATGATAATCGGTTTTAATGTTACCGATATGTACGCAGCTGATCATATTAAAAGAGTGTTAACAACTTTTCCCGGAGTGTTTACAGGTATTGGTGAATTCAGTATTCATAAGGAATTTGTTTCAGCCAAAATTTCCGGTGATGTAGCAAGTCTAACAGATCCTGCACTTGATAGAATTTTTGAATTTGCTGCAGAGGTCGGGTTACCTGTTTTAATACATAACGATATCGACAATCCTTTTCCGAAACCGGGCAAACCAAATTATGTAACTGGCTTTCAGGACCTTATAAAAAGACATCCGAACACTATTATCATCTGGGCGCATCTGGGTTTAGGAAGGATTATCAAACCAATTGAAAATATGGGACAGCTTTTCGAAGAAATGCTTGCAGATCCGGCATACAATAATCTTTACTTTGATTTGTCCTGGGATGAAACTGCTAAATGGCTCGACTATAATGATAAATCTCTTGAAACAACTGCAAGAATAATCAGCAAGTATCCTGATAGATTTTTATTTGGTACTGATAACGTAGCTCCGGACAAGCAGGAAAAACAGCTTAAAGTTTACCAACTTTATGACAGGCTGTGGAAAGCAGTTGGGTCAGAAGTAACATATAAAGTAAGTAAAGGAAATTATGAAAGAATATTTGATGAAGCCCGCGCTA
The DNA here is from genome assembly GCA_963699475.1 of uncultured Ignavibacteriaceae bacterium. Taxonomy (GTDB): domain Bacteria; phylum Bacteroidota; class Ignavibacteria; order Ignavibacteriales; family Ignavibacteriaceae; genus IGN2. The sequence goes on from CAVOUA010000004.1 coordinate 998,383, forward strand.
AAGTTAGAGCATGGGAAAAGGAAAATTTAAAATAAGGTTCTGAATCCAATTATTATCGGTAGAAGAAATTGATTCATTGATAAGATCGGGTTTCGAATTAACCGGAAAAGATTCTGAGACAAATACTAATTAAATAATTAAAAGTTCATTGATCTTAGAACTACGTATAAAGTTAAAAATGAAACTATATATTCAACTAACTTTAACATAAATAAAAGGAGTACATAAAATGACAACAAGTGAGAACACTTTAGTAGGTCAAATGGTTTCAACTATCTGGTGGCTTGTACTTTTACGTGGTATTGCAGCAGTTCTGTTAGGTATATTACTTTTCACAAACACAGCAGCAATGCTTTCAGTGGTTATAATTTTTCTGGGCATCTATTGGGTTGTAGATGGCATTATTACTTTGATGGCATCTATAATTGGAAGGAATGAACATAGTAATTGGGGCTGGGGAATATTTGTAGGGATAATAAGTATTCTTGCTGGTCTTGCGGTTTTATCACAACCTGTTTTAACAGCTCTCTTTACTGCTTCATTTATAATTTCTCTCGTAGGAATAATGATAGTTATTTCCGGGATTTCATCTATAGTAACTGGATTCCGTCTACGCAAAACATCAGGTGAATGGATGATGATACTTGGTGGGGCATTGAGTTTAATATTTGGTCTGTTACTATTAATGAATCCGCTCTTTTCTGCAATGGTATTTGTCTATATCATAGCTGCTTTTTCAATCTTTGGCGGTATTGTGCTGATTGTTATTTCTTTTCAAGTGAAGAAGCTTAAAAATGCAATTAGCTAATAATAAAACGGGTCTCATAGGATCAACAAAATAATTAATTAATCAAAATTCATAGGAGATACTAAAATGAAATCAATAAAATTTTTAATAATGGCAATATTCTTATTACTGATATTCAATATGTCATTATTAGCACAGGGTGTTGAATTAAGTGATGCAGTTACCATTCAAGCTGAAGTATATGGTATTGAAAAGATAAATCGGACATTATGGTTAATAGGACCGAACGGTAATATTGCTGAAATAGAAGTTAGCGAGGATGCTAAAAATTTCGATCAGCTTAAAATAGGTGATTTAGTAAACATTACTTACTACGAATCAGTAGCACTTTACTTGGGAGCTCCGGGAGAACAACCTGATGAGCAAACCGAATCAATGATTGTTCGAGCCGAAGAAGGTGAAACACCAGCCGGTGCTGCAGTTGAAGTAGCCGATATATCTGCAATTGTAGTAAGCATTGATAAAGAGAATCGTTTTATAACATTAAAGGGACCATCGGGTAATTTATTTACAACTTATGTAGATGAGTCGGTTAAGTATTTTGATAAACTAAAAGTTGATGATGTTATCCACGTTGCGTATACAAAAGCTTTGGCTGTAGATGTGGAGTTGCAATAATTGTTAAAATAATTTAAAGGAGCAATAAGTGAAAAATACAATATTAATATTATTAATATTAGTATTATACATTCCATCTCTATTTTCTCAAACGAATTCAAATGATGACAACTGGTATATGGATTTTGATGAAGAAATGAAAGCCTGGGAAAATAAGAAACCGGCAGTTTCAATTAACTATGGTTTATCCAATATTTCCCGTACTGATGTTGAAGCTGCATTCGCGGATAACAACCAAATTGGTTTAAAGCTTGGTTACGTATATAAAAGAAATAAATATGCAGACTATATTGAGAAAAGCACTTTTAATTACTTAATTGTAAATCATAATTCAACTGATCTTGCAGGTGGTTCAGGTAATGCATCTGACATTGAGACAAATAATTGGCAGTATGGAATTGCTACTTCTAGTGGATATGGCTATAAGATAGGAGAAGAAGCATCTGTTACTCCATATTACGCATCATCACTTACCTGGACTAATATGAACTTTTCTGATAAATCATTAAGTCCAAATGACGAAAGAGTAAAAGCTCTTTATGATGAGTCAATTCGTTTTGGTTCTGGTAGTGAAGCAGGCGTTAGAGTAAAGGCAACAGGTCTAATTACTTTAGAAGCTGGTTATGAAAGATCTATTGTTTTTGAAAGACACTTGTTTATGAAGTGGGTTGGAAGTGAAATTATTGAAGCTGCAGCTAATAACATTCTGGATATTTTTATTAATGAGATCTTTAAATCATCCCCTTCAGCTGGACCAATTGCATTTTTCGTCCTAAAAAGTGCTTTAGGTTATGGTTTATATGAATTGCGAAAAGATAAAATGAATTGGCCGTTTCCCAGTGCTCCGCCAATTTTGTTTGACAATCTAAAATTTGGTGTCACGTTCACATTTTAATTTTAAAGAATCCATGTATTTTTTGCAAAGACTAAAGGAAAAATACAGTTCTGTATTAGATCCAATCGACAGGATTTCAGAAGTTCTGTTTGGATTAATTATGGTGCTTACTTTTACCGGTTCTATAAGCGTTGCATCTGATGGACGGTCAGAAATTAGCGTACTCTTATGGGCAGCCTTAGGGTGTAATCTTGCCTGGGGAATTATTGATGCAATTTTTTATTTAATGGGCGAGTTACTTGCGAGAGGACACAACTTTTCAGTTTTAAAAAAATTAAAATCAATTCAGGATAAAGTGGTTGCAAGGAATCTGTTGCAGGATGAATTGCCGCCAATAATTTCATCCATCTTGAAACCAGAAGAGATTGATCAACTTAAAGACAGAATTGTTAAGCTTGATGATTTACCTAAAATGAAGTTATTAACTGCTAATGAATTCAGAGCGGCGATATTAATTTTTATTTTAGTCTTCACGTGTACGTTTCCGGTTGCTCTGCCATTTATTTTTTTTACAGATGCTGCATTAGCACTTCGAGCCTCAAACGGAATTGCATTATTTGCTCTTTTTGTCGGTGGTTATAAAGTTGGAAAATATTCTGGTTTTCATGCCCGTCCGGTCAGGAACACTTTTAATGATTCTCGGAATTGTTTTAGTTGGTTTGACCATGGCATTAGGCGGATGAAAAAGACATTCTTTTTTTCGATTTTGATGTTAAACCAACCCTGGTCTATGTTTACACTCGCTCAGGCTCAGGATACATCATCATATTCTGAATGGAGCTTCGAAGTTGAAACTGATCTTTATTTTACTGATCCATTTATTTTGCTTCCAATAATTACCGCAGATAAAAGTAATCTACATCTTGAGGCGAGATACAATTATGAAGATTTAAATACTTTTTCAGGATGGGTTGGTTATAATTTTTTTGGTAGGGAAGATTTTGAATATTTCATCACACCTATGTTTGGCGGTGCTGTCGGTCGAACGAACGGAATCGCTCCGGGGTTGGAATTGACATTTAATTTTATTGGTTTTGAACTTTATAGCGAGTCAGAATATTTATTTGATTTAGAATCAGGTGAAAATAATTTTTTTTATAGCTGGACCGATCTGACGTATTCACCTTTGGATTGGATGTGGTTAGGTATAAGCGGTCAGCGAACAAAATTATATAAAACAGATATAGAAATCGATCGAGGGTTGATACTTGGTGCTTCATATAAAAACTTACAATTCACAGGATATTTTTACAATGTATTTACTGATGATGTTTTTTTTATGCTATCAATCGCAGCTGATTTTTAACAAACATTGTAAAAAAATAAATTATTTTGATATAGATGTGACAACATCTTAATCGATAAAAACTAAATTATATTAGTCAACAATTAAGGGATAGTACGAAAAATGAACAACGGCCAATTAAATCACCGGGACTTATACAGATTACCCTGGACACTACCGGACAATGCAATATCGTGGTTAGAACCAACAGCAATGTGCAATTTAGCTTGCGATGGCTGCTATAGAGAAAACCTAAAAGATTCGCATTTATCAGTTGGCGAAGTGAAACATCATCTGGATGTTTTTCAAAAATTAAGAAACACAGATTGTATATCAATTGCTGGCGGCGATCCGCTTCTATATCCGGATATACTCGAGATAGTTGCAGACATAAAAAAGAGAGGATTAAAGCCGATAATTAATACAAACGGTAAAGCTCTTACAATGGAACTGCTTAAAGATTTAAAGAAGGCCGGTGTATATGGTTTTACTTTTCACGTTGATAGCAAGCAGGGGCGGGGGAATGAATGGAAAGGTAAAAATGAAATTGAACTTCTTGATCTCAGACTTAAATATGCTCAGATGCTCGCAGAAGTAGGTGGAATATCCTGCTCATTCAATTCAACCGTTTATGAAGATACTCTGCAATATGTACCTGAGATGATTAACTGGGCACATAAACATATTGATATTGTTCACACGATGGTATTTCATATTGTTTCAGACACGTAATTCCCAATATGCCATTTGATTGGTATGCCGGAGGAACTAAAGTGGAATGGGATAAAATAATGTACCATTCGGATAAGAAGAGAGATGTAGAAATATTATCAACGGATGTGCTAGCAAAAGTTAGAGAGACGATTTCCGGAATTTACTCCTGCAGCATATTTAAACGGTACTGTTAAAGCCAGATTCATTCAAATGGTTATTAACTGAGAGAGTTGGCACAAAGGATAAAATATACGGATATCTTGGTCCTAAATTTTTGGAACTTATGATGACAGTTCATCATTTCTTTAAAGGAACAGTACTTATCATATGCATCACCTGCTTTAACTAAGAAGGGAAGATCAACACTATTATTTCTTTGGCCATTTGATAAGCGCCTGAAAAAAGCATTATTTAATTTTCTGAAAAATCCACTTAATCTTTTCAAGAAAACTCATTTACAAACTATAATGTTTATTCAGCCTGTTGACTTTACAGAAAAAGGTGAACAAAATATGTGCGATGGTTGTCCGGATATTACTGTTCATAAAGACGAATTAATCTGGTCTTGCAGAATGGAAGAGCAAAAACAATATAATACCTGGTTAAGAACTGTACCTAAGAATTAAAAAACAGATATTTTAAATAATCCGAGTTTAATAATTGGATCGTTTTTAATTTGCTGAAAGGTATAGGGATCTAGATCTAAAAATAAGAACATAACTCAACGATAGTTATAATTCAAAATTACAAATAAATCAAAGGACTCATATAATGAAAAAGTTCTATATTCTTTTTATCGCAATAATAATTTTATCAAGTTCTCTGTTCGCACAAAAGCAGGGAATCAGTATTGGTGGTAATGTTTATTTTCCCGTTGGCAATTGGGCTGAAGTTGCAAATATCGGATTTGGTGGTTCAGTAACCTATGAACATCCATTGAGCAGAGGAATCTCGGGAGTTATCTATAGTGGATACACCTATTTTGGAGGTGAAGCTGAAGGATCAAGTTGGACAATGGTACCTTTAGTTGCTGGAGCAAAATTTTATTTAACTCCTAAAATGGATTGGTATATTGCAACTCTACTAGGTGCTAATTTTGTAACTGCTAAAAAAACAATTTTGGGAAGTGAAATTTCAGCTTCCTCGACTGAGTTTTTAGGCAACATCAATTTTGGTTATGAAATTAAAACGAGCGGAAAAGGTGCCGTCGATATTTCTGCGGGATTTATGTACATCAATCAGCTCAGTTATTTTGGAGCGAGGTTGGCCTATATATTTAAACTGTAAAGACACACTTGTAAAAAATTAGATTCTGCTAAGTCTAATTGATTTTATTTCGATCAGTTCTAAAGTGTGCAGATATTTATAGTTAAAGAAAAATATTATACATTCTAATAGGAATTTATTTTGCTGATAAGAGGAAACCTAAATTAATTCCTAGCTCGTTATATTTAAGAATCTATAATATTTAATTTTCAAGGAAAAGATTAATGATTAAAAACTGTTTTAAAATCAGTGAAGAGCTGCAACTCCAACCCATGGATTATGAAAGTGCAGTTAAAGAGCTTCAAACGTCAGATGCGAATATATGGATCGATTTACAGGACTTTGAAACAAGTGAGCTCGAAAAGGAGTTGGATACAATCGAAATAAAGGATCTGGCAAGACGTCTTTGTCTCGAAGCCCGTGATCGTCCCGGTTTCTACCCGGTGAAAGATCTCACATTCATGGTAATCCCCGTTCATAAAATTATCGAGAATTTTGCTGAGTTAGAATATGTGGCTCTTCTTATGCGCAAAAACCTTCTTCTAATTTTACGCGATAAAGGCGATGTCCGGCTTCAGCGTCTCTCTTCCTTGAAGGAGTCAGCTACCTGGCTTCCAGACAACTCTATTGCCGGTCTTGTTTCCGCTATAATGATTGCTTTATCACTAGACTCTTTGCAAAGTACCGCTGAATTAAGAAAAAAGATTTTGACTCTTGAGAAACGAATGAATCAGGGAGCCCATCTGATTAAAATGAAGGATATATCTGATTTACAATCTGAACTTCTGATCCTCGAATCAGTTGTTAGTGGTCAATTACCTATTATTGAGTCGATCATTAAAACGGATAGGATATCATTAATTTTCAAGAACGCATTGGATTATTTAAACTGCGCATTAGTTAATCTGCAGTCAACAAATAGTTCACTAAATTGGCTGCAGGGTCGGCTTGACTTAATGCGCTCCCTAATGGATATGAATACTCAGGAGATTACAAACCGGCGGCTTGGCAGGTTAACCATTCTGTCTATGATCTTCATGCCAATTACACTTCTGGCTGGTATCTGGGGAATGAATTTCGACATTATGCCGGAACTTCATCTAACGTTTGGTTATCCACTCGCACTTGGATCTATGGTCCTTATAGGTGTGGCTTTGTACAATTACTTTAAAAAACTGGGATGGTTTGATTAGAGTAATAAAAAAAATAAAGCATCTAAATACCGGATTATAAGCAATGTTAAAAAACAATTTATTTGGAGGAAAATTTTATGGCAACAATAGATCAACAATTTAAAGATGAAGCCTACTACACGAAAGCTATTGCTGCTGCTCTAAGAATTGGTTTTGTCGGGTTACTAATCGTTCTTTCATACTTGATACTTAAACCTTTCATATTTGTAGTTATGTGGGGTATCATAATTGCAGTTGGAATCTATCCATTATTTAAAAAGTTTGCTGCTTTACTTGGTAACCGGAAGAAACTTGCTTCCACTATAATTACTTTATTTGCGTTAGCAATATTAATTGTTCCGACATACTTTTTAATGGAATCTACAATAGGTGGTATAAAAAATATTGCTGTAGAATTAGAAGAGGGTACATTTAATGTTCCACCACCTTCAGAAAATATCGCCGAATGGCCCCTAATAGGTAAACCGGTTTACGATGCCTGGAAGCTTGCTTCTGTAAATATTGAAGCTGCCGTAAAAGCATTCGAACCTCAAATAAAAGAATTCGCTTCAAACATTTTATCTGGTATTCTTGGATTGGGTTCAACAGTTCTGCTCTCACTTATATCTATTATAATTGCCGGTGCATTACTGGTAAAAGCAGACTCTGCAGAAATAGCTGCCCGAAAAGCATTCAAAATCTTAATCGGTAAAAAGGGAGAGGGATTTACAGAACTGGCTGGTGCTACAATAAGAAGTGTTGTTCAGGGCGTATTGGGTGTTGCAATTATACAATCAGTAGTTTCCGGAATTGTAATGCTAATATTCAATATACCTTTGGCTGGTCTATGGGCATTGATTGTACTGTTCCTTGCAATAATTCAGCTGCCACCATTAATAATATTACTTCCGGTTGCCGCTTACAGCTTTAGTATTCTGGATACTACATCTGCAATAATTTTCCTTGTGCTCAGTTTAGTCATTAGTATGTCTGATGCGTTTTTAAAGCCAATTTTCCTGGGAAGAGGCGTGGATGTTCCTACCCTCGTAATTCTACTCGGTGCTATTGGAGGGATGATGCTCGCCGGTATTATCGGATTATTTGTCGGTGCTGTTGTTCTTGCTCTTGCATATAAAGTCTACCAGGCTTTACTTGAGGATATATCTCTTCCGGAAGAAGATACAGTAAAGGAGAATTGAATCACTCAAATATAAATATTAAGATAATTTCTGTTTTAACTTATGCTCTGTAAAAAACCTTGATTAATGACCATAAAAGTGAAGTAAAAAAGCTTAAATTTATGGCTAGGTATTAAAAAAAATTATTAAAGACACTTATTCAACTAATAAAATATAAAGGATAAAACTATGAAAAGAATCTCTCAAAAAATGTCTCTCAGAACAAAGCTGAGCTTAATCCTATTGATTTTAGGTATGGCAGTTGTTCTTTATTCTTGTTATCCAGGGGATGCAATAACAGCGGCTGACACAGATATAATAGCAACTTACTATGATAAAGATGCTAACTTCTCTACAAAGCTGACTTTCTCAATACCTGATGAAATAATACGCCTCGATGAAAATGGAGATCCCATTAACGACCCGGGTGTAAATGATCAGCAGATACTGAATAAAATAAAAGACAAACTAGAGTCTGCTGGTTATGACTTGATTGCAACCCCAGATTCGAGTAATCGTCCGGATGTTTTAGTAGTTGCATTTGCCAACAAGTCGACCTGGGTTTCGGGTGGTTGCTATTCTTCGTGGTATAGCTTTTACTATCCATATTATGGCTGGTGTTACCCGGTTTATTATACTTACGATATTGGAACCTTATTAATAGTAATGATTGAACCAACTGAATCCAAAAATGCATTATGGGTAGCTGCTCTGAACGGAATCCTTGAAGACACCAATTCTGGTATCCTTAGTCGTGTAAATGATGGGATTGATCAGGCATTTACTCAATCACCATACCTCTATAAATAAACATTTTAAAATTTAATTAAAGGCTAAAAAAATGAAAATAATAAAATTAAAATTCTGGCAGATGTTTACAGTATTTGCCCTGGTTTTTCTAATGTTTGGAACAGGCTACTCACAAAAAGAGCAGTGGTATGGCGCTTTTACCTACTCAGTTTCAATTCCAACAGGCGATACAAAAAATTTAATTGAAGAGATTAGCTGGCGAGGTATTGGACTGGATTATCGATATTTGATTGATCGTAAATACAGCGTTGGATTATTCTTTGGCTGGAACGTTTTATATGAACGATCGACCAGAACTACACAAACCGAGAATGGCGCTGTAACCGGAACATCTGATCGTACGCTTAATGCATTCCCCATTATGGCAAACATTCATTACTATTTTGGTGAAAGAAAATCAATAAGACCATACGTTGGATTAAATGCCGGAGGATATGTAATGAATCAACGATTTGAAATCGGTGTATATGCCTGGGAAGATGATTCCTGGGAATGGGGTATCGCTCCTGAAGCAGGTGTAGTAATACCGGTTGAAAGAGATTTTGGTATTATTCTCAATGGAAAATATAACTACGCATTGACGGGTGAGGATGTTTTTGGGACAACCATAAATCATTCCTATTGGCAAGTTAATGCCGGTTTTGTCTGGGAACCATAATCATTATTTAATTAATCATTTATAACATTACAAAAGGTATAAATCGTGAAAAAATTATTTTTATTCGCATTTTTATTTTCGATCACGAGCGTATTAGCACAGGATGCTGATAGTTACATAGAAGTTCTAAAATCAGAAATTAAAACTGATAAGAAAGCTATCATAACCGAGACAATGGGATTTACAGAAAAGGAATCACAGGCATTCTGGCCAATCTATAATGAATTTGAACATGAACTATCAAAATTATCTGATAAGCGTATTTCAAACATTAAAGATTTTGCAGCAAACTATGATAGTCTTAGTGATAAAAAAGCTGATGAGCTGATTAAAAATTCATTCAGCTATCTTAACGACAGATTGGATCTCAATAAAAAATATTATGAAAAGTTTGCTAAAGCTTTAACTCCGACCGTAGCAGCTAAGTATATGCAGCTTGAAAATCAGATTCAATTAATTTTGGATTTGAGCATTGCAGCTAATTTGCCGCTTGCAAAAAAACCAGACGGTAAATAATAATTATAATTTCATAATATGCCGATTGTTTGCTATGCTTCAATCGGCATTTTTATTATCTGTTGAGGAGTCTGTTATGAAATCGAGAATAATTTTTAGCTTTTTTATATTTTTTGTGATTTCACTTAATGCGCAGGACAGGCAGTTTTGGGATCAGGCAGTGGGCAGTAGAGCAGCATTGCTTGGTGGAATAGTTGTAGCTGGAGTAAATGATTACAGTGCTACTTATTATAACCCGGGTTCATTAAGTTTTTTAAGTAAAAAAAGTATGAGCGTTAATTTTAATATGTATGGGATTAAAGATTTCCAGTTTGTTGATGGTGGGGGACCAGGAATTGATTCAAGATATACGAGAGTTTCTTTATACCCTGCATCCTTAGCAGGTCCTCTGCCGTTTTTGGGTGACTCACTTAACCGGTTTAGTTATATGATTTATGCGAACGGTTATTCATACGTAAGAGTATCTGAAAGATATGAGGGTTATGCAGATGTAATCCCTACCAGACCTCCATCACAACCCGGATTAGAAAATGGATTTGAAGGGGATGAATATCTGATTAACCAGGGGAAAATTGATGTATTACTTTCCGAAGTAACTGTAGGATTTGGCTATTCCAAAAAGATATCCGACAATGTTGGAATCGGGTTTACTTTATTAGGTGCTTACCGCGATCAAACTAAAATAAGGTATGAATCGTACACAGCTTTTGATACAACAAATCAACGCTCTGCAACCTCAGATGTTTACATTGACATCGACTATTGGGCCGTAAGGTTTTCCGGGAAATTTGGAATATCGGCTGAATGGGATGATCTGAAATTAGGTGCAACAATTACAACTCCAAGTTTTGCCTTAAAAAAAGCTAGTGGCGGAACTGACTATGTAAATCTGACTTCCAATAACGTTTTTGTTGATACCGCCGGATCCCCAATTGATATTCTTGCATCAGACAGGCAGGAAGGTTTACCAGTGAATTATAAATCACCATTCTCTATTGCAGCAGGTATTGAATATAAAATTTCAGATGAAACGCTGGTTCACCTTGCTGCGGAATGGTTTGCTCCATTGTCTACTTATGTCGTTTTGCAGCCGGAAAGCGGTGATTTTATTTTAAATAATACCATCAATTCAATAGATAGTGCAGAACGGTTAAGAGTTTATGATTCAATGAAAAATGTCTTTAATGCAGGCTTAGCTGTTGAACAAAAATTAAATGACAAATTCACCGGGTATGCCGCTTTTAGAACTGATTTCAGCAACGCGAATTTTGAAGACATTAATGGATTGTTTCTTGGTTTTACAGACTTAAATATTTATCATTTCACGGTCGGGACTTCAGTAGAAATAAATAATACTCTTATTGGAGTTGGATTTGAATATAGTCATGGCGAAAGATCTGACTTCCCGCAGATATTTAATTTTCCAACCGGACAGGTTCAGCCAGATGATATAGTCTTGTTCGGCACACGGGGTTCAAGCAGAGCCATATACAATAACTTTAATTTATTCTTCGGTGTAACGCAGCTTTTATAAAGTTATATCAAAATAAATATTACTTTGGATATGAGGGACAAAGACAATGTTGTTATTAGCTAAAATCAGAAACGTTATTAATTATATGAACTAATTACTTTCAAAAATGAAAGGAATGCTATGAAAAAGAATTCTACAACGCATTTTACAGGTTCAGTGCTATTGATAATGATTTTCATATCAATAAATCTTAGCTTGAAAGCTCAGGAAGTTCAGGATTCTTCAATTCTGCAAGACACATAAAATGTTACCGATTTTAAATCATTTTCGTTTCATTCCATCTGATATTGTTAAGGATCCGTTCATTAACACTTTTGTAAAACTAAATGCGGGTTCCGGTACTGCATTAGATTTGAAAACTTATGTTAAAAATCTTCAGGGCGAAGTCTTTGATACACTCTCGGGAAATATATCCTACCTATCCGGAGAACTTGAATTTCAGTTAGCTGTAAATGATTGGCTTGCATTTAATATTGGTTATAGTGGATCAGGAAGACTTGGCAGCAATGCTTACACAATTCTCACTTCCGGGATTTCTTACCAAACCACTTTTACTCTCGGCGGTAAGATCAGGATCTGGCAGAACGATAAAATGTTTCTTTCAGGAAGTATTGATTATAGCTCAAGTGAGGTAGCTGTTTACTCGATTTATGACTTTGTTAAACAGGTTTATGAGAATGGGGGTGCTATCGATTCCGCAAAAAATTCCCTACTTGAGAAACAAACTTTGCCCAAAACATTTATCAACGTGAATTATGCTTATGCTCCTGCTGATTGGTTTGGGGTACTAGGAGTAGCAGGATTTGGGGTGTCAAAGTCTTTTGAAAATAAAGAAAGAGGAAACTACAGACTTGCAGTTGCTGCTTCAATAGATTTCTTAAATGTTAAATATATTCATTTTCCAATAGGCATTCTGGTGAGTGCTCGTTATAATAAATTTTCAGAAAACGGTGAAGAAGTTGATAATGTAGTTGCTTTAGGATTCAGAATTGGATATACAGGACACAAGGATTTTGATATCGGGATTGAAAATACTTACCAGAATCTGAATTATAAAAAGAGTGATCAAAAAATTAAAACTTTACTAACTGCATTTAAAATACGGTATTATTTTTAGTTGATTTATTTCCTATTGCTTTTATTCTTTGGTGTAATGCAGTTATTGTAGTTCTTTTTCGAAATTGTAAAGAACGACTCAGTAAATAGAATTTAGATAGCCACGTTAATTTAATTTTTTTCGCTAAATCCCAGCGGATAAAAATATAATGAAGTAATATTGCAGTAGCAGTTTCATTCATTTTCTAACTAATCGCATTTAAAAACTTAACAGAGTTCTTCAATGAAGAAAAAAGAATTTATCAAAAGAGCAAAAAAATTCGCAAAACCTTTTCGTATTACTGATGGTAAAAAATTCAAACTAAAACACATCGATCCGCAAGATACTCTTGGCTTGAAGTCTGAAGATAAACCGAAAGCACAGGAAGCATTGAAAAACGGAATTGAGTTACTTGCTGAATTACAGGATAAGCTCTATGCCCAGGATCGCTGGTCAGTTCTGTTAATTTTTCAGGCAATGGATGCAGCCGGAAAAGATGGTGCAATAAAGCACGTTATGTCCGGAATAAATCCTCAGGGTTGCCAGGTATTCTCGTTCAAAGCGCCAACCAGTGAAGACCTCGATCACGATTTTATGTGGAGATGTATGAAACGATTGCCTGAGCGTGGACGTATTGGAATTTTTAATCGAAGCTATTATGAAGAGACTCTTATAGTAAGAGTTCATAAAGAAATTCTCAATAAACAAAAATTACCGGAAAAACTGGTAACCAAACATATCTGGGATGAACGTTTTCAGGATATCCGAAACTTTGAAAAATATTTAACACGAAATGGAGTCATTGTCAGGAAGTTCTTCCTTCATATTTCCAAAGAAGAACAGAAAAAAAGATTTCTTGAACGAATTGATAACCCTGATAAGAACTGGAAGTTTTCTTCCGCTGATGCAAAAGAGCGTGGTTACTGGGATGATTATATGAGAGCCTACGAAGATATGATTCGTAATACAGCAACAAAAGATTCTCCCTGGTACGTTGTTCCTGCTGATAATAAATGGTTCACAAGGTTGGTTGTTGCTGCTGCAGTAATTGATAGTCTTGCTTCACTGGACTTAAAGTATCCGGAAGTAGGTGAGGAAAAATTAAAAGAACTTGCCGAAGCAAAATCATCTCTTTAAGAAGGGAACTCAGAAAAGTGGATCATACGAAGCTATAATTATCCTTTGGTGAGTTTAGTTACTGATCAACTACTTTGATTGCATTTCTTCGTTCTTTGTATCGACATATTCTTCTTTTGAAATCCAGCCGCCGCCAAGTGCCTTATACAATTTTATGTAAGAATTTAATGACAATTGTTTTATTTCAGAAAGTTCAAGTTCAGCAGTAAATAATGTTCTTTCTGATTCAAGGACTTCAAGATAACTTGTAACACCACCATCATATCTCAACCGTGAAAGTTTTTCAGCATTTTTTGCAGCGAGATATTGTCTTTTTTTAGCTTCAATCTGTTCTTTAAGAGTTTGTACTTCAATTAGTGCATCTTCTACTTCGCGGAAAGCATTTGAGTACTGTGTTTTCATACTCATAAAGCACCTGTTGAGTTCTGGCTTCCTGAACTTCCACACGACTGGTATTTTTTCCAAAATTAAATATTGGACCGAGTAAACTTCCGCTTATTGACCAGGCAGGATCACCAGAAGTTAATGTAGAAAGATCACCACTGGCAAAACCCAATAAGCCGGTCAAGCTAATTGCAGGAAACCTTTGAGCTACCGCTACTCCTATCTGAGCGTTTTGTGATTGCAAAAGGTATAGCGCTTCAGCAACATCTGGTCTTCTTGCAAGCAATTGGGATGGCATTCCGACCGGAATATCTGGTGGTTCTGATCTCTTATCCAGAGTGATACCAGTTTTTACCCGGTTGGGCATTTGACCAAGTAATATGCTTAAAGAATGTTCGGTCTGAGCAGACAGTCGCTTGTAAATGGGAACAGTTGAAGCCGCAATTTCTTTTTGAATCTGAGCCTGGTTAAGATCTATTTCAGGTACAATTCCTTTATCAAATCTTTCCTGAATGATTCTTAAACTTTCCATTCTTGATTTAAGAGTTTCTTCAGAAATTTTTAGTCTTTCTTTATAATCAAGCAATATGAAATACGTACTAACAACTTCTGTTATCAGACTAATTTGAATTGTCCTCAATGAAAACTCTGACGCGAGATATTGTGCCTGTGCAGATTCATTTGCTCTTCTGAATTTTCCCCAGAAATCTATTTCCCAGTTAACTACCGGTGCAATGAAAAATCCATTCGATTCAGAATCGAGTTTTAAACCTCCGCCAACGTAAGTACCACGTGTTGCACTTCCTTGTAAATCAACTCTTGGAAATATATCAGCCTCAGTAAAACCAAGGTTTGCACGTGCTTCTTCGATTCTTGAAATTGCTATGTTTACATTTTTATTTTGCTGAAGAGCAGTTATGACGAGGGTATCGAGCGTTGGATCATTAAAAATTTCCCACCACTTTAAGATTAACTAGTGTATCAACAGCTGAAGAATCAGAATTAGTAAAATATAGCCGATATCTGAGTTTCAGGTTTTTGAAAATCAGGACCGACAGCACAGGAATAAAGAAAAACTCCTAAAAGGAAAAGTGCAGCAACTGAGAATTTGTTTAATACTTCTATTCATCTGATTTCTCAGGTTGAGTTGAAGTAATAAGCTCACGCTTTTGTTCGTATTTGGCAATCTTACCAACAAAAATAAATAGCATTGGATAGAAGAATACCCCGAGGAGTGTTGCAATTGTTATTCCACCTAAGAGTGCAACTCCCATTACCTGTCGTGCTTCAGAACCTGTGCCTGAAGCAACCACTAAAGGAAATACTCCAAGAATAAATGAAAATGCTGTCATCAATATGGGTCTGAATCTTGATTTTGCTGCTGTTAACTGCTGCATCAAAAAGACTTTTTCCTTCTTTAAATTCTTCGTTTGCAAATTCAACAATCAGGATCGCATTTTTCGCTGCCATACCGATAAGCATAACAAATGAAACCTGTGCAAAAATATTATTTTCAAATGTTGGGGTAAGTAACCTGCCTGCCCAAAGTGCAAAGAGAGCTCCGAAAATTGCAAAAGGTGTTCCCAATAAAATTGCAAATGGAAGTGACCAGCTCTCATATTGAGCAGCAAGAATAAGAAACACAAAGATTAGGGAAAAAGTCAGTATAACACCAAGTGATCCGGAAGCCTTTTTTTCCTGGTAAGACATTGCGTTCCAGCTATAACTCATATCCTGCGGCAATACTTGGGATGCAACTTCTTCAAGAGCAGCCATCGCATCAGCAGAAGTGTATCCTGGTGCAGGTCCTCCAGTAACTTCCACTGATCTATATAAATTGAATCTGTTCGTATAGTCAGGACCAGAAATTGGAGTCACGGTAGAAAATGTTGCAAGAGGCACCATCTCTCCGTTATTATTTCTAACAAAAAAATTATTTATCTCGCTTTCATCTACCCTGTACTGGGGTTCTGCCTGGATATATGTTTTATAGAGACGACCAAATCTTGTAAAGTCATTCACATACGCACCACCCATAAATGCACCGATAGTAGTATAAACATCATTAAGAGGAACTCCTAGCTTGAGTGCTTTTTCCTTATCGATGTACATAAACCTTTGAGGCACGGTTGCCTGGAAGGTTGTGAATGCAATGCCAATCTCCGGTCGGTCGTTTGCAGCCTTTAAAAATTTCATGATGTTTTTGGCAAGATATTCGGGTGAATTACCTGCACGATCCTGCAACATAATGCTAAAACCAGAGCCGCTTCCCAAACCGGGAATAGCGGGTGGACCAAAAGCAAATACCTGAGCACCTTTTATTTCTCTGGAAAGACGATAATTTATTTTGTCAATCATTTCTTTAGCGGTATAATCTCTTTCCGACCATTCTTTAAGAGTGACAAACATAAATCCGTTGTTAGGAATATTTGATCCGGTGAGCATGCTAAAGCCAGTTGCATTTAATACATACTCAACTTCAGGATACTCAAGAAGAATTTTTTCAATTTGCTCTGAGATTATACTTGTTCTTTGAAGTGAAGCTGCATTTGGTAATTGAATGTTAACATAAAAGTAGCCCATATCTTCTTCAGGAATAAAACCACCGGGGACAAGCTTTCCAAAAAAAACTGCCGCGATTGTCATTATAACTATGAATACTATGCCTCGTTTTATTTTACGAGAGACTACATTCGTAAAACTCATGTATGCATCAGTACTTTTATCAAGACCTCCGTTAAATTTTTTGAAGAACCATCCCAATGGACCACCATAAGGTTTTGGTTCTTTTAACAAGAGTGAACAAAGTGCCGGACTGAGTGTAAGAGCATTAATTGAAGAGACAATTACAGAGACTACAATTGTGATTGCGAACTGCTGATATAAAATTCCGGTAATTCCAGCCATTCCAGCTACAGGTATGAATACAGCAATTAATACAAGAGTAGTTGCGATGACCGGTGCTGTTACTTTTGCCATTGCATCTAAGGTTGCTTCTTTAGCATTCATACCTTTTGCAATATTTACCTGAACTGCTTCAACAACTACTATAGCATCATCAACAACAATTCCTATTGCAAGGACGAGTCCAAGGAGTGATAAGACATTTATTGTAAATCCTAGTATCGGGAAAAATATGAATGCTCCAATAAGAGAGACAGGAATTGCAAGTGTAGGGATAAGTGTAGCACGCCAATCCTGGATAAACACAAAAACAACCAGTATGACTAAAATCAGTGCAATGATTAATGTAATAACGATATCTTTAATACCTGCTGTTATTGGTAAAGTTGAATCAAGCCCAACCTCATATTTTACGCTTTCAGGAAAATCTTTCGCCAACTTATCCATTTCATCAATTATATTCTTAGCCAGCTCAACAGCATTAGAACCTGGAGCCTGGTAAAGTGCAATAATAGCACAGGTTCGACCGTTCATTCGTGGAATCATGTTATATGTTTCCACTCCGAGGTTGACTGATGCAACATCACCAATTTTTACCTGTGAACCATCAGAGTTTGTTCTGATAATAATTTCTTCAAATGCTTCGGGCGAGTTAAATCGCTCCGGTAAAATTACTGTATACGTAAACTCTGTTCCCGGAGGTGCTGGTTCAGCGCCAAACTTTCCACCTGGGACAATAACATTTTGCTCATTAATTGCTTTAAGGATTTCAGGAACTGTAATTCCAATGCTGGCTAACCTGTCAGGTTTTACCCAGATTCTCATTGAATAATCGGCAGCACCCATAACATCAACTCTTCCGATTCCTTTTATCCTTGCTAGTTGATCTTTAATATTGATTAAAGCATAGTTACCTAAAAAGTCCTGATCGTATCTTCCATCGGATGTTAATGCAATAGCCAACATAATATTGGGCAATGATTTTTTAGTAGTGACACCGAACTTTGTTACATCAGAAGGAAGTTTTGCGGAAGCTGCAGAAACTCGGTTTTGGGTTAGTACCTGTATTCATGTCTGGATCAGTTCCAACATCAAATGAAACCTGTATTACCATGGTTCCATCATTGGCATTGGTAGATTTCATATAAATCATATTATCTACACCATTGATCTCCTGTTCCAATGGCGTTGCTACGGATTGCTCAACATTAATTGCGTTTGCACCGGTGTAATTTGCTCTTACTTCAACAATTGGGGGAGTTAAATTCGGATATTGTTCGGTGGCAAGTCCGAGCAATGAGACTACACCAACAATAACAATTACTATAGCTATTACAATTGCAACGATAGGCCGGTGTACGAAAAAATTTCCTTTGTTTTCAGCCATAGGTTTTAATTTTGTGAGGTTGATGTACTATCAAATGCTGTAACTTTTGGGCGAACTTCCATTCCCGGTTTAACTTTTTGCAATGCATCCATCACTACCATTTCATCAGGAGCAAGACCTTTATTTACCAGCCAGAAATCTGATACGCGTGCACCCACATCAATTTGTCTGGTTTCAACCTGATTATCATTATTTACAAAGTACACAGAATATTTTCCTTGTATTTCCATTACACATCTTTGAGGAATAAGAATTCCATTTTCAATAAAATCAGTCTGAGCGCGAACTTTAGCATATTGTCCGGGTCTGATAAGTCTTGAAGGATTGGGAAACGATGCCTGAACTAAAACTGCGCCTGTAGTTGGATCAACACCTCTGTCAATAAAGTTAAGTCGACCTCCTTCTTTATGAACAGAGCCATCAGATAAAATTAATTGTAAAGGTGGACCCTCCGTTTTAATTTTTATTTTATCTCCTTTTCCTTCAGTCTCCTTAATATACTTTCGGGCAAATCGTAAATAATCTGTTTCGGTTAAAAAGAATTCAACTAAAATTTCATCTAATTCAGATACAACATTTAAAATTACCGGATTCGGACTCTGACCAACAAAATCACCAACTTTGGCTCTGGTCTTTCCAATAATACCTGTAAGTGGAGAATAGATTTTTGTGTAACCGAGATTTATTTGTGATGCTTTAAGGTTTGCTTCGGCAGCATCAACTCCGGCAACTGCAGCTTCGTAAGTAGTTTGCGCAGCATCAAGATCACTTTGACTTACTGCATTAACTTCAGCCAATGGTTTATAACGGTTCAACTCATTTTCTGCATTTGCAAGGATGGTTTTAGCTTCTGCAAGTCCACTAAGTTTTGCAGCTACGTCCTGTTCATATAATTGGCTTTCAATCCTATAAAGAAGTTTACCTTTTTCAACCTGGGTTCCTTCGTTAAAGTAAATCTGTTCTAAATATCCTGCTACTCTTGCTCGAATGCTAATATCCTTTTTCCCGTAAACTTCACCAACAAATTCCTGGTAGACTAGGAACACGTTCAGCTTTTGTCTTGTAAACAAGAATTTCAGGTGTTCCCATTTGCTGTTTGCGTCATCCCCGCAGCCAATTAGAAATAGCAGTATAATGGTTGTACTTATAAAAAGGTGTTTCATACTTAGTCTTTTAGTAATTATAAATTTTCTTAAAGAATGGTAGTAATAGTAATGATTCTGGAATGGAATTTATGGAAAATAAATAAACAAACGAAACTTGGGGCAATTATTATTTAGTTGCTAAAATAAATGTACGAAATAGTACTTTCTTTTGTTTTGCGTATTTTAATAATACAATTTTTACTACTCATTAAGATTTTTATGCGAAGACTTTTAATAATATTATTTCTGATAATATCTATTCAATTTTTAATATTTTCTCAAACAGAAAATCCTGATTCATCAGTTACTGAAATTACTGATACAGTTGGTGTTGGCGGAGTTGATTGGTTTGCTTATCCATATGTATTCTATTCACCTGAATCAAGTTTAGCTTTTGGCGGAGGTGGAATTGTATACTTTAAACTTGGAACAAGTCAGAAAGCCAAATCTTCAAGCATAACCCCATCTTTTTATTATTCCATAAATGGCCAATACGATCTCACTATAATTCCTGAGATATTTTTATTCAGTGATAATTTGAGAATCTGGTCCAAAATAAATTATGCTTCGATATTTGATAGGTATTATGGAATCGGAAATACAACAGAGGAGATTGAAAACGACAAATACCTTCAGGATAATTTTCAGATCCAGGTAAAGCTGCAGCCTAAACTTTTTGATGAAAGATTAAATATTGGCATTAACTATGAGTTCCGGAATATGTCAGTAACTGACGAGCTGGATAATCCTTACTTAGATGATAGTGCTCTAGTTGGAAATGAAGGTGGTTTAACCTCTGGTTTAGGTCTGGCTGTCAGCTGGGATACCAGGGATAATAATTTCTTCCCGTCCGGTGGGGGATTCTATGAAATTTATGCTACGCACTTTACAGACTTTTGGGGGAGCGATTTTAATTACACCAAAAATGTTATTGATCTCCGCCAATATTTTAACTTAACTCTTGATCATGTTCTGGCATTACAGGCATATATGCTAAGAGAAACTGACACACCACCATTTTATGATTTAGGATTGCTTGGGGGGAGCAGGTTGATGCGTGGATATATTACTGGCCGATACAGAGATAGAGTTTATTATACAATCCAAAGTGAGTATCGAATGCCGCAACTTGTCTGGAGATTTGGATTAATATTGTTTGCCGGCATTGGTGATGTAGCATCGTCAATAGAACAGTTAGAAATTTCAAAAGTTAAACCCACTTATGGTTTTGGAATCCGGTTTAGGATTGATGAGCTGGAGAAAGTAGAAATTAGAATGGACGTGGGTTTTGGTAAAGGTACCAATGGAATTTATTTTGACATTAATCAGGCATTTTGATAGTTAGTATATTTCAACGCAGAATAATAACTAACTATACCTTGTAGCAAATTAAAGCAACAAAATTGGATACTTCTAAAACAAAAAAACAAAAATCACTTTTTAAAATTCTGCTGATTTCGTTCTTCTCCTTAGCGGCCCTGTTAATTTTATTTTTCTCAGTCTTATTTATCTTGTTTCTTGTTTACAAGGATGATATTAGCAAAACATTTCTTTTAACAGTGAATCAAAAAATCAACGGGAAAGTTTCATTTTCTGATATATCTTTCACACCATTCAAACACTTTCCAAATGCGGCTTTGAAATTTTACGATTTGTCTTTACAGGAAAGTAAAGATTCAGTTCTAAACTTAAACAAACCTCCTGTTTTTGACATAGGTGAAGCATACATTTCAGTAAATATAATTGACTTATTCTCGTCAAGGATAAATGTTTCTGATATTACAATCGAAGATGGGATAGTAAATGTTATTGCTTACCCAGACAGCATCACAAATCTTGCCAGGGCCATTAACAAAATTAAAAACAAAGAAAAAATTACTGATGAATTATCAGTTAGAACAGATTCATCTTATAAAAAAACAAAAGAAATCTCTGAACCAAAATCAGATTTAAGTCTTCAGATTGACAATCTTGAAATAATTGATGTTAAGTTAATTATTAATAACTATCTCACAAAAAACAAATTACAACTGAAGATAAATGAACTCCAATCAGGTTTTACTTATATAAATAATAAAATAGTTTCTTCACTAAACTTTAATACCAGATTAGATTCACTATTAATCGGGGACAATATATTATTGGCTGATGAACAATTGAATTTTGAATCCAATATTGAAGTTATTACCGATTCTATATTCGTGAAACTGGAAAAGGGAAGTCTTTCAGTGGGAGCTGCACAATTTAAAGTTAATGGAACCTTCGACTCAAAAAATGAAGGCTATGTTGATCTAGCAGTTTCAGTTTCAGATAATGACTTTAGTTTGCTCTCTCTTATACTAAGAGATAATGAATTAAAGAACCTTAAAGCTGGTGATTTTTTCCTTCAAGGTTCTGTTAAAGGAAAAACTTTGGTAGAATTTCCCCAAACTGAAATTTCATTCGGCTTTAAAGATCTAGAACTGATAAATCCTGTTACACAGAGGAAAATTAAGAATTTAAATCTTAAAGGGCATTTTAACTCAGGTAAGAAAGATGACTTTTCAAAAGCAAGATTAAAAATCGACACTTTATATGCAGATTTTCCTAATGGTGAATTAAAGCTATCAGGATCGGTAAATAATTTTTCAGCACCTGAGTTTGATACGCAACTTTTTCTGAAAGCCGATGTAACCGGTCTAGATAAAGTTTTTAAAATAAATTTTATGAATAATCTCGAGGGAAAGATTGAGATAAATGACAGATTTAAAGGGAAGTATCTATTAAAAGAAAAAAAATTTTCCAGTGAAATAAATAATGCAAATATATTTTTTAAGGATTTTGGGTTTGTCATTCCAGGGACAATTAAGATTTGATAGATTAAATGGAACCATTTCCAGGAAAAATGATGACTATTATTTTGAAAATTTAAGTTTAATTTCGGATGACACTGATTTTCTTATTAACGGTGAAATAAACAATCTCCAATATCTGTTCTTTAATATTGAAAAGGATATTACCGCAAACTTAAAAATTAAATCATCTGTCTTTGATTTACCCAATTTTCTTGCTTTTGATCCTTCAATTAAAACGAGACTTTAATTATAGAATTCTTGATGTTGATATAGATGTAACCGCAAAAACAACAACATCAAAAGCAACAAAATTTAAATCTTTCCCGCAGATAGATTTTGATATTAGAAAATTATTCGCAACTGCAGAAAACTTCCTTCCTCCTTTAAAAATTAATTCAGGCAGCTTTAAGGTGAGTGAAAGTATTTTAGGTTTTAATCTTAAGTGCGATAATTTCAAAACAGCTTTTCTTGACGGCGATTTTAATCTTACAGCTGAGTATAACACCTCAAAGTTTCAACCTTTCTATATCAAAGCAAAAACAAGTTTCGATAACATTTATTTATCAAAATTATTTTACAGCCCAAAGGATACTGTCCCTGAATCAATGAAAGGTAAATTATCCGGATCATTCTTTGCTGAGCTTCAATTTCCAATAGATTCAACAATATTAAAATTCGTTAATCTAAAGGATGCGAATTTACTATATCAATTTTCCGGAGACACTATTACCACCAAATCTCTTAGCTTATCGCTAAGTGATGTCTATTTCAATGACGCTGTAGATTCAAACCCTTTTGCTACACTAAGCACCGCAGGAAAATTAAAAGCCACTGAACTTCATTCAAGTGAATTAAATCTCGACAATATTGCAATAGATTTTAAAGTTAATAATGGAACTTATAAATTAAGTTCAAATCGAGTAAGATTTTTTGGTGAAAATGCTAAAGGGAAAGCTTATGTAGTATTATCTCCATTTTCTAACGACCCATCATATCATATTAATTATACTGTTAATAAATTTTATGCTGAGGAAATGTTAGAAACATTTTTGCTCGATACTATGGTAACAGGTCCTCTAAGTTTATCGATGGATGTTAATTCAAAAGGATTTGATTGGGATAATGTTGTAAAAAATATGAAAGGTAGTATTAACCTTAGCGGGAAAGATCTCATCTTCTATGGGATGGATGCAGATAATTTAATAGAAAAATTCAAACGAAGTCAAAGTTTTAATTTAGTTGATCTCGGAGCGGTTTTACTTGCCGGACCTGTCGGTATTGCAGTTACCAAAGGTTCTGATTACGCAAGTATTTTAATTACAAATTCGGGTGAATCCTCACAAATAACCAATATGGTTTCCAATTGGAAAATCGCTAATGGTGTGTTATCTATTCAGGATGCAGCTTTTGCCACACACAAGAACAGAATAGCTGCAAAAGGTTTAATTAATTTTTCGCAGGATAGTCTGAATTTAACAATTGCTCTTCTTAATAAATATGGTTGCAGTGTATTCAGCCAAGATATATATGGGAATTTGAATTCGCCGACCATGGGAAAATTGAAAGTTGTCGGTACAATCCTTTCCCCCATCACAAATTTAGTTGATGATATATTGGGCAATGACTGTGATGTTTTTTACAGTGGTTCAGTTCAGCATCCGAAATAAAATGAGTTAAAGAAAATACTGGATTTTTTAATAGAGATTTTAGAAAATGAAAATCCAGCTACAAGATTAGTTTGAATTTTATTTCCCAAGTGTTGCAACCATTACTGCTTTAATCGTGTGCAACCGGTTCTCAGCCTGATCAAACACAATCGAGTGCTTCGATTCAAAAACATCTTCAGTAACTTCCATTCCATCCAATCCGTATTTCTTAAATATTTCCTCACCAACTTTTGTCTCACGATTATGAAATGCTGGTAAACAATGTAGAAATTTTACTTTTTGATTACCGGTTAGCTTAATTATGTTCATATTTACTTGATAAGGTTTCATTAGCTTTATTCTTTCTTCCCACTTTTCTGCGGGCTCGCCTAATGAAAGCCAGACATCAGTGTAAAGAAAATCAACTCCTTTAACACCTTCTTCAACTTTGTCAGTGAGAGCAATTTTTGCACCTGTTTCATTTGCAATTGATTTACATTTTTTAACAAGCTCTTCTTCTGGCCAGTTTACTTTTGGTGCACAAAGCCGAACGTTCATTCCCATTTTAGCTCCACCAACCATCAGTGAATTTCCCATATTATTTCTTGCATCACCTAAGTAACAGAAAGAAATTTTATTTAACTTTTTCTTTGAATGCTCTTCCATCGTTAATAGATCAGCAAGTACTTGTGTGGGATGGAATTCATCAGTTAAACCGTTCCATACAGGGACGCCCGCAAACTCAGCAAGTTCTTCAACTATTTTTTGTCCGAATCCCCTATATTCAATTCCATCGATACATTCGTCCAAGAACTCTTGCGGTATCTTTCATTGATTCTTTATGTCCAATTTGTGAACCTGTAGGTCCTAGATAAGTAACGTTTGCTCCCTGATCAAAAGCAGCAACTTCAAATGCACATCGTGTTCGGGTCGAAGTTTTTTCAAAGATGAGCGCAATGTTTTTTCCTTTTAATTTTTTCTTTTCCTTACCTTTCTTTTTATCATCTTTTAATTTTTTAGAGAGATTCAGCAAGTAGTGGATTTCTTTGGGTGAAAAGTCAAGTAACTTTAAAAAACTTTTATTTTTCAGATGTAATGCCATAAATTATTCCAGATTTTATGTTATTAAATAGTAATTAATATTAATTCTTAGGACAAAATTAAGTGTTTGAAAATTAAAAACTATATATAAGTCTTAAGTCCAAATGATCTGCCCAATGACGGTAAGATTTGAAATTTATTCCAGTGTACAAATTATTTAATATTTTATATACCAACCCAAATCTTTGATAGAAATCATCTTTTTCTTTATACGGACGATAAACATATAAACCAAGCTGAATACTAAAAATTGTTTTTCCCATTAAAAATTCCCACCCTCCCTGTATTGAACCTCGCCAGGGACTTTGATCTTCAATTGTTCCTCTGTCAACTCTAAGTCTTGCCCTTCCATTCATTTCCATTTCGGCACCAGCAGTTACAGCTCCGAATCTCATTACCTGCCAACTTCTTACTACATTAAGCCCAAACATTGGTACTTGAGATTCATCGGGAAAGGGCATGGCAGAAATTCCCCAAAATAAGCCAATGTCCCATCTTGTTTTTTTCTCTGCAGTCAGATAAGGATCCGGATGTGCTCTTGGTTTAATATCAATCGGTTCAAAAGTATAACCCAATGATAGACTTAGAGATGGATAATTTATTCCACCGTTCGGTTCCGTAATAGCAGCATTAGAGTTATGGTTCATACTAACAAGGAATTGTGATTCAATATAATCATTGAACTCAAAACGAAATCCAACTCCGGCAGAAAGTAAATAATTTAAATGAGTTGAATAGGACATATTCTCGGGATGAGTTTCCTTATCGTAAGGTTTAGTTAAATATGATAGCCCTGCTTTTCCTTTCACAAGAAAATTAAATTTCGAAATAAGTCCAAAAAAATATGTAAAGTTTATACCTCCTTCGTAGCCGTAACCGAAAATGTCATTCAGATCAAAATCATAAAAAGCTAAATGAAAACCTAGACGAGGATAACAATGGCAATCATCCCACACTTCATTGGTATAAAGAAGCCAGTCTAAATTCAATTCATATCCTTTTGGATTTGTTCCGCGAATATTTACAACTTCTTGGGCGTGAGGTACAGCAAAACCATAGAGAAAATTAAAAGAAGTAGTAAGAGGTGTAATATCAGAAATGTTATCTTCAATTTGGGTAGTCGAATCAACTAAAGAAGTATTTGTAAAATCAGGATCGATTTGAGCATTTACTGTTACTGCAATAGAAAGTAAGCATAAACAGAATATGAAAATTATCTTCTTCAATACTCTATTCTTTTATGATTAACTAAATTTTCTGAACTTATTATAAAAATAAGTATATGTTATTTAATAAATAACCTGACTTCACCGACTCCCAAATTGTCAATCAATATTTTATGATAAATAATTTATCAAATCTGATGAAATTTTATCAATTATAACTTTCACAGAACCGATAAGACTTTTTTCATTGACTTTAACTTCAATAAATAAATCATTATTACTTTTGTAAAAATGCTCGTATATTAAAATAGATGTTCAAAATTTAATTTACCATTTTGATTTTTTTTGGAGGTTCAAATGAAACACATTTTACTTGTTATATTTTTTACTTTTTCTTCATTTTCAATAGCTCAGGCAACAGATTCAGTTAAGGCTGAAGAAGAAATGAAAACTGAAGTTCCTCAAAATACTCCAGCTGGTCCTAGTAAGTGGTATTATGGTGGAAATATTGGTTTCAGTTTTTGGGGTGATTACTTTTATCTGGGAGTCTATCCTCTTGTTGGTTACAAGGTTACACCACAATTATCACTTGGGGCAAAGATTGGATACGCTTACATAAGTGATAACAGATATGATCCATTTCCAGCACTTAAAACAAGTAATTATGGCGCCAGCGTTTTTACCCGTTATCGCATTATTCCTCAGCTCTATGCTCATGCAGAATTTGCTTACTGGAGCTATGAGAATATTACTTCATTTAATACCGCTCAGAACAATTACAACACGGAGCGTTTTTGGGTTCCGTACTTACTTCTAGGAGGTGGTTTCAGCCAAAACATTGGTCCAAACGTTTGGGCATTTGCCGAAGTATTGTTTGATGTGATTAATGATGAAAATTCACCTTACAAATCAGGTGATCCATTTATTAGTGTTGGAGTAGGAGTAGGATTCTAAAATAGAATTTATCTGAAGCAAGTTTGTCGGGGTGGGGGGATTCGAACCCCCGACCTCTTCGTCCCGAACGAAGCGCGCTAACCGGGCTGCGCTACACCCCGTATAACTATTTTACACTATAGAAAAAGTTACTTCAGAAAAAATACAATAATTCGGTTAAATTCACTAAATCAGGGCTAAAGTCTTGGAAGAGTTTTTATAAATTTCAATTTATGCGAATTGTGGAGATATACACTTAAATTATTGTTTTTATTTAATTATTATAATATTTTAGTAGTCGTTATAAATATAAATGCATTTATTAACTTGCAGTTAATTATAAGATGAATATAATAAACATATCTATCACAACTATATGAGGGTAACTTTATGAAAAACTTATTCAAATTTCTTTCAGTTTTTGCAGTTTTGCTCCTAATGAGTAATTCATTTGCACAGGACAGATCTGTTGCCACTGATGCATGGGGCTTCGGATTTGGTTTCACATATCCAATGTATGTGGGAATAAATGGAGCAGCATTAAATACAAGTGAATTTTACGGAGGCCATCTCCTTATTCAAAGAAACTGGTCAGAGCATGTTGCCTCGAGAATAAAAGCTGCATATAACCATGTTGCTGCTCAATATTTTGAGAATTATGTAGCGAACAACGGTGAATATGTAACAAACGATATGATTACTGGAGATCTTGATCTTATTTATTACTTCAATCCCTGCGAACCGTGGTCGTTGTACTTGGTAACCGGTATAGGAGTAAATTATAATAAACCAAGTAATGCAATATGGGCTGACGGTCAAGGTGGATTTATTGTGAGTGAACTTGATGAGGAATCCAACACCGCTGCACAATTTAATCTTGGTGCTGGTATAGAAATAAATATAGGTGAAGATTGGAGATTACGTGGTGAAGGTACATATCATACCATGGGTAACAGCAAAATAGATGGTAGAGATACCAGAGATGGAAGTCAAGCTGGTTTCTTTGGTGGCAGCTTCTTTGGTGGAAATTCTAATGATAGTTGGGTACATGCAGAACTCGGTTTACTCTATTACTTCAGTAAGGGCGCACCTTCCAAGTATTGTCAGCTTTACACTGGTATAGGCGAAGTTGATTATAACAGGGTTGAAGATATTGTTAGAAGATATCAGACTATGCCTACAGAAGTCGATTATGACAGAATCTGTGAAATGGTTAAGAAATGTATGGGTCCCGCTAAAATGGAAGATAAATGGGTTCTCGTTGGCGTAAACTTCGACTTTAACAAAGCAACTTTAAGATCTGAATCTTATCCAATTCTTGATAACGCAGCATCAATCTTATTATCTCATCCGGATGTTAGTGTTGAGGTACAGGGTCATACCGACCAAATTGGTTCTGATAAGTATAACGAAGAACTTTCAATGAAGAGAGCTAATGCTGTTAAGAAATATCTTGTAGCTAAAGGTGTCGATGCCGGTAGACTAACAACTTCAGGTAAAGGTAAGAGTACGTTGCTGTTCAAAGAATCTGATCCAGAGAGCAGATTCTACAACAGAAGAGTAGAATTCCATCTTAAATAATTTGGGTAATTAAATATCCACATTTTGGAGAAGGGATCTGGAATATGATCCCTTTTCTTTTTTAATATTTTTGAGATTCAAAATTTTGATTTTTTTTCTACATAGTTTTTTTTGTAATTTAGAACGAAACAAATTTATCTATTAACCTTTAATTCTGTCCTGAGAGATGGAGAAGGAAATGAAACTGAAAAATTACTATACCTCCAGGAAAAATAACCCGGGAGGTTTTTTTGTATGAAGATTAAGACAAAAGTAGTCGATAGTGATGGTCTTGATAGAATTCTTACCCGAATAGCTCACGAAATTCTTGAGAAAAATAAAGGCTCCAGGGACCTTGTTCTGATGGGTATGCGTACTCGTGGTGAATTTCTTGCCAGAAGAATTCAAAATAAACTTAAAAGTATTGATGGTGCTGATTTACCGCTTGGTGTTCTTGACGTTACTCTTTATAGAGATGATTTCCGAATGAGAATAAAGCAGCCTGAAGTATCAGTATCAGATATCACATTTGATATAAATGAAAAGCATATTATTCTTGTTGATGATGTGCTTTACACAGGCAGAACGGTCCGATCTGCAATGAACGCAATTATGGATTTAGGACGACCCGATTCGATCCAGCTTTGCATCTTGGTGGATAGAGGTCATCGCGAACTTCCAATCCGTGCCGATTATGTGGGGAAGAATATTCCAACATCCTTAAATGAAGAAATTAAAGTCAGAATGACTGAGGTTGATGAGGAAGATGCAATTTATCTTGTCGAAGTAGATGAGAAGGAGGGCTGAGGGTGGCATTATCAAGCAGACATCTACTCGGATTGCAGGGAGTTCCTAGAGAAGATATTCAAACCATATTAGACACCGCACATACTTTTAGAGAAATTTTGGAAAGACCAATTAAAAAAGTACCGACACTGCAGGGAAAAACCATTGTTAATCTTTTTTATGAAAGCTCGACCAGAACTCGAATCTCATTTGAACTCGCAGAAAAAAGATTATCTGCGGATGCAATTAACTTTTCTCTATCAGGCAGTAGTGTAAGCAAGGGAGAATCTTTTAAGGATACTATAAAAAATATTGAAGCAATGAAAATTGATATGGTGATCGTTAGACATGCTGCAGCGGGAACACCATTGTATTTAACAAAGCTCTGTAACGCAAACATTATAAACGCCGGTGATGGAACCCACGAACATCCGACGCAGGCCTTGCTCGATATGTATTCAATTCGTCAAAAGATTGGGCATCTTGATGGGTTGAAAGTTTGCATTGTTGGAGATATTGCTCACAGCCGTGTCGCCCTTTCAAATATTTTTGGTCTGAAAACTATGGGTGCCAAAGTTTCAGTTTGCGGTCCATCTACTATGATTCCAAGAGATATTAAGGAATTAGGAGTGGAAGTTATTTACAGCATAGATGAGGCGATTCAGGAGAACGATGTGCTGAATGTTTTAAGAATTCAACTTGAAAGAAAGGCCAGAGAATATTTTCCTTCAATAAGAGAATACGCAAAATATTTTGGTATTACACAGGAACGTTTGAATAAAAATGGTAAAGATATTTTGATACTTCACCCCGGACCTATAAACAGAGGTGTTGAATTATCCTCTGAAGTTGCTGATGGTTCAAACCAGATTATTCTTTACCAGGTAACAAACGGTGTTGCAATAAGGATGGCAGTCTTATATTTACTTGGAACTCTAAACTAAAAGATTAACTATGAAAGTTATTTTAAAAAATGTTGATATAATTCACCCGGAAGAAAACCTGAACCTTAAAGGAATATCGGTACTTCTTAGCGATGGTATTATTTCTAAAATGGGTGAGTTAAATAAGAATGAAACTGAAGGTGCAAAAGAATTTGATTTTTCTGGTAAGATATTGGTGCCAGGGTTATATGATATGCATGTTCATCTGCGTGAGCCCGGAAGGGAAGATGAAGAAACAGTAATAACTGGTTGTAACGGTGCTGCTGCCGGAGGTTTTACTGGAGTTGCTTGTATGCCCAATACAGAGCCTGCAATTGATACTGCTGAAGTTGTAAAGTTTATAAAAGAACAAGCTTCAAATCATTTAGTTGATGTTCATCCTGTAGCAGCAGCGAGTGTGGGTAGGAAAGGCGAAATCATTTCTCCAATGGCAGAATTGGTTGAAGCTGGTGCAGTTGCATTTTCTGATGATGGTACTGCAATTAGAACTTCTTCAGTATTAAGAAGAGCATTTGAGTATGCTAATATGTATAACGCGCCCATAATTGAACATTGTGAGGATGAATCACTCGCAGATGGTGCAATGAATGAAGGAGTCAATTCAACTCTGCTTGGACTCCCAGGCTTACCTTCTGTTGCTGAAGATATAATCGTAAGCAGAGATATTTTGATGGCTGATTATACCAGAGCAAGAATTCACATCGCACATATTAGCACAAAAAATTCTGTTAATCTGGTAAGAGAGGCTAAAAAAAGGGGAATAAAAGTTACTGCAGAAGTTACACCTCATCATTTCACATTAACAGATGATTCATTGAAAAATTATGATACCAACGTCAAAATGAATCCTCCTTTAAGAACACAGGAAGATATTGACGCAATCATCAAAGGATTGAAAGATGGGACAATTGATTGCATTGCTTCAGATCATGCACCACACTCTTTAGAAGAAAAAGAATCTGAATTTCAATTTGCACCAAATGGAATTGTTGGATTCGAAACAACTGTTGGTTTATCATTTTCTGAATTATTAAAAAAGAACAAACTTAGTATCGAAGAACTCATTAAAAAGTTATCTATTAATCCACGTAAAATACTTAATCTGCCTATTCCTAAATTTAGAGATGGGGAATTAGCCAACTTCACAATCATTGATCCAAATCTTGTTTGGACTGTTGATATCTCTAAATTCAAAAGTAAATCTAAAAACTCACCATTCGATAAAAGACTTCTTACCGGAAAAGCAATTGCAGTTATCAACAAAAAGAAAATGTTTTTTGATGACCAATGGATTGACCTGTCTGGTGCTTAATTTTAGCTAAAGACCTGTCTATTATTATATACGGAAAAAGTTTAATTTTCATTCATTTTGTAAGTATTTCATAAGATATTTACTGGCACCTCATTTGGGTTTCCTTATTTGGAAAACAAAAGAGGTGATCAAATGAAAAACATAATAAAACTTTTTGCAGCGTTAATACTCTTAATATATCTAACCGGTTGTGATGTTAATGAACCCGAATACGTTGTTGACAACGTTCCTCCGGTAGCACCAACTGGAATCAAAGTATATGTTGGAGATAATAGAATAGATCTGACGTGGTTCGACAATAGGGACCCTGATCTGGCTGGTTATAATATCTACTTCAGCTATTCCTATAATGGCACATATGAAAATATCGGCTCGTCGCCATATAATTACTTCATCGATGAAGAAGCTGTTAATGGAAATAAATATTATTATGCCGTAACCGCCTATGATTACAATGGCAATGAGAGTGATTTAAGTAAGGATGTAATTTATGCTACAGCAAGACCTGAAGGATATAATCAGGCAATTTTTGACTTCAGAAAATTCGCAAACAATTCAGGTTACTCATTCGCTCTATATTCAGTTGTTGCTTATGATAGTATTGATGTGGACTTCTTCTTTGAAAATTATCAAGGAACCTTTTACCTAGATGTATGGGATGATACTGATATTCAGGATATGGGACCGACAAATGATATTTATGATATACCTTTTGCACCAACATCTGGTTGGTCCTCGACAAAGGATGCAATTGCAAAGGTAGGACACACATACGTAATCTGGACATGGGATAATCATTATGCAAAGATTCGAATTTCGAATATTACTAACGATAGGATGGTATTTGACTGGGCTTACCAATTGGTTGAAGGTGAAACACAATTAAAGCCATCTGTAAACAGTAGCAGAGAACCACTTGAAAAGCAATGGAACAGATAAATTGATGGGGCGCTTGCCCCATCTATTTTTATAGATTAATGATCAGGATTTAATTAAATTAGGGATAAATGAAGACTTTATTTTTGTGCATAGTAATTATTTTTTTTGTTTCCGGCCAAAGCTGTCTATTCGCACAGCATAATAATCTTCAGCAAAACCTTGACAACGGGAGTAAAATTAAAATTCAAAATATCATTTTTAATGATATTGAATCAGGTATTATTAGTAACGATGTCAAAAAATTCTCTCAGCATTTCTCTTCTCAACCGTATATAAGTTTGGTAAATGGCGTAAATGGCTATTACTCTTCCAACCAGGCTTATTATATAATAGAAGATTTTTTTAATTCATTTAAAATTGTCTCCTTCAAAATGGAGGAAACTAAAACTGAAGGCTCAGTATCTTATGGTAAAGGCAATTATTATTATGAAAAGAAAGGTAGACGACAGATAGCCCACTTGTATATAACGCTCAGCAAATCCGGCAACAAATGGTATATTACGCAAATTTCCATTAACTAATGAATAAAAAAATATTATCATACTTTAAAGGCGATAGAAAATATTTTGCTATCGTCTTTTTTATTTTTGCTTTGATTGTTACCGCAGGTCTCATTACCCCCGTTTTAGTTGAAAACAAAAAAGCTAATTGGGAAACGGAGTTATCTGATAAAATTCTGGCCATTGACAACGGCATAGAAAATCTACTGGCTGAAAAAGAATCAAATCTTATTTTATTAAAAGAACAGATTAAAAATGAGCTTCATCAGGCTCTGATAATAAAAGATTATGAGTATGGAAATTTAATATCTCTGGTAAACAGTGAAAGCTACAAAGATTATTCAATTGAAATTGTTGCCCCTAACGGAAAAATAATCGCATGGAATAATATAATAGCTATTAACCAGGAAGAAATATTTCCTTTTGTATACCCAATAAATGAAGTTCACTTCTTTAACTCTCCACTGATTACTTATTTGACAATAATCGATACTGTGATTCTTCATAGCGACAGATTCTATATCCTCCTGAGCAAACCGTTTGAGAAAAATTACTCACTTCAAAATAAATATTACAAGCAAATAAGTTTTACTGAGGAACTATCTAACAGGTTTAATACTGTATTTAATGTTTTTTATGATCCCTATGCTCAACCCTCAAAAGACGGAAGAGTTCATTCGGTTATCTTATTTAATTCAGCCGAAAGTAAAATAGGGCTGGCCAGCTTTTTCAAACCGTCACTAAATTTTGAAGGAACAGAGATTCAAGAAACGGCGACCCGGATACAGATTTTTTTATTAGCAATCGGGCTAATTTTTTTAACTCTCGGGATGAAATCGGATTTCCGCTCAATAAAGTTGAAATCTTTGAGACTTATTGCGTTAATAGCGTATTGTACTATTATTCGATTTGTTCTGTACGCATCAGGCTTTCCGGCAAGATTTCTTGATGGTCCATTAATAGATCCGTCATTTTTCTCATCAACATTAGCATGGGGAATAGTTAAAACTCCGATTGAGTTTTTTGTTACAAATGTTTTCTTGCTGATTATTGGGCTAATATTCTTCATCTATATATTCGAATATTTTCGAGAAAATAAATCCAATCGGTTTACACTGGTAAAGTTTATCATTTCTCCTCTGCTTGCGATTATTACTTTTTACACCATACGTGGATTAGCAGCCTCAATAAAAAGTGTCATTTTCGATTCAACGATTCGTTATTTCAAAGAACCCGACATAATCCCCAGCCTGCCAGCACTGCTAATGAATTTAAATATTCTTTTATTAGGTCTGGCATCAATCTTTGTAATTCTTGCTTTTATACTGCTTATTGGAAAATATATAAAGCTTCTAAAGGACGATCAACCAATATTACATTTCATAATTTTCTTTATCCTAATTCAGATATCCTGTTTTATATTTTTTCTAAGACAACCTGAGCCTCTTATAACTCCTTTTATGTGTTTTGCCTTTTTCTCACTGATTTTTCTTGTTATTGCAAATCTTATTTTTCGTGATAAACACATTTCAGTCACGATCATTTACTCCGCTCTTATCGCATCTGTAATTGCGATATCAATGCTTAACTATTTTAATCTTGAACTGGAAAAAAGGTCATTAAAGGTAATTGCTTCAGAAGTTAACAGGGCAAACAGGGAGCTTCTTTCTTATCTTGTTGATGAAACCCTAAGAAATTCTATAGATAATGATAGGCTCACTGCCTCACTGAATAAATTAAATGCGAATTATAATTCAGAAGCTTTTATTGCCTGGAGTAAAAGCTCACTTCAAAGAGAATCTTTAAGCTCAGAACTTGTAATATATGACCGGAATTTTAATTTGCTCGGGAAATTTAAAGTCGGTTTTGATGATGAAGTTGATTATGAAAAACTCCTGCAGAAAAAAGATGAGAAAGGTATTTCTATAAGAGAGATTGAATCCCCATCAAATGTTGGTGTTAGTTTTGCCGGTGTTGTGCCTGTTGAGAAAAATAATATCATTGCGGGATATATTGCGGTTGCGGCAAAGTTTAATGTTGAAAACCTTGGAGCGGCTGAATTCCCCGATTTTCTTGAATCAAATAAAGCGGCATTGGGTTCAGTCATAGATTTAAATCTGGTAAGAATATTTGAATTTATTGATGGTAAACTACTTCACGTGAGTGGAAATATGTTTCCTTCCAAAGAGCAGCGGGAACAGATATTTGATGTTGAATTGTCACCTGATGGTGATGGATGGGCGAATCTTTCATTTTATGGTGAAAATTATATAACCTACATTCTAAGATCTTATTGGAATGGTTTAGTTAAAATAACTGTAGTTGCGATTAAAGATAAAGAAGTTACGTGGAGTCTTTTTAACTTCTTTAAAATTTTTATTGTTCATTCAATCTTTATCCTCATCCTTTCAATTATTTTGATCCTATTAAGATTTTTTAAATTCAAATATTCTTTCAGAACAAAACTACTTGGTGCATTTTTGTTGGTATCAATCATTCCGATTATTGCACTTGCGATTTACAACAGAGAAGTTGTTAGAGAAAGGACCACCTCGGCAATTTTCAATGAGCTTAGCAAAAGGTCGGAATATTTAGAGAATCATATAAGAGCACAGAAGCAGAAACATTCTGAAAGAAATATTTTAACAGCTTTTGAGAATGCCGGTAAAGAACTCAAGATAGCTTTCACAATTTTTGAAAACTCAGAAAGAATTTATAGTTCAAGAAAAGAATATTTTGATAATTGTCTAATCCCCGATAAACTCAAATCTGAAGTCCACTACAATTTAAATTATCTAAGTTATCGTGAATCATTAACCAAGGAGTCAATTGATAATTATGTCTTCGATGCCTACTATCGTAAAATTGATTTTAATGACAAAGCTTATATTCTTGGTGTAAACGATGCCTTCAACAAAATCGAACTTTTTTATTCACCGGTTGATGCAGATGTTTTTTTATTTGGAGTTTATTCTTTTGCGGTAATCATAATAACGCTCCTAAGTACACTTTTTGCAAACCAGATTTCTTCACCGATAAGGCAGCTTACAAGAGCAACAAATGCTGTTGCCCAGGGAGACCTCAGCATACAAATTAAGAACAAGGAGAAAGGTGAATTAAAAGAATTATTTGATGGTTTCAATTCAATGACCAGCGAACTTCAGAGAAATCAGAATGATATTGCTGAACTGGAGAGAGAAAGTGCCTGGAAGGAAATGGCAAAACAGGTCGCTCACGAGATAAAAAATCCTCTAACTCCGATGAAACTTTCTGTGCAGCAGCTCGTCGCAGCTTATAATGATAAAAAAACCGAATTTGATGAAATTTTAAAAAAGCTTTCACAGGCGATACTAAATCAGATTGAAAGTCTCAGCTTGATTGCATCTGAATTTTCATCATTTGCAAAGATGCCCAGTCTTAAGCTTGAAGCATTTGATCTCATACCGGTGATAAAAGACACTATTAATCTTTTTGGAGATGAGGAAGCAGATATAAAATTTGTTACAACTTCTGAAAAAGTTTTAGTTGAATCTGATAATTCTCAAATGCGGCGCATGTTTATAAACCTTATCAGGAATTCCATTCAGGCAAAAGCAAGTATTATAAGCATTAACTTATCTATGGATTTTGATTTTTCGATAATTGAAATATCTGATAACGGGAACGGAATTTCTTCTGAGAACCTGAATAAAATATTTGAAGCCAACTTTACCACAAAGGAAAAGGGACTTGGCCTTGGACTGAAACTGATAAAAAGATTTCTTGAGAATACAAATGGTGAAATAAAACTGATTTCTTCAACTTCTGCGGGAACAGTTTTCAAAATAAAAATACCTTTAAAAAGCACTATACAAAAAGCCTGATATGAGCCTTCTGACTCCTCATCAGAGCAAAGCTCTTAATGTTGATAGATCAATTTCTTTGACTGCTAATGCTGGTTCGGGAAAGACTTTCGTCCTGGCACAGCGATTTCTCGAAATTATAATTAACACTTCAACGCCGCTAAATCAGGTTGCAGCAATAACCTTCACTGAAAAAGCTGCGGGAGAACTTTACAAGCGAATTTCAGAAGAGCTTAATAAGTTATTATTTACGGCAACTGATGCTGAATTAAGACATCGCATAGAAAGAATCAGGAAGCAGCTTGTTTCTGCAAAAATCTCAACCATTCATTCATTCTGCATTGATTTGCTGAAAGAATTTCCTGTTGAAGCATCAATTGACGCGAACTTCATTCCTATAAATGAAAATAAAGCAAGTGAACTTATTGATTTGTCAATTGAATCTGTACTGAGAGAAATGTTAAGAGATATCAATCAACAATCTGACGTAAAACTCCTAATAAGGCTTTTAGGTTCGAAGATAAATTTGGTTCGTGAGCTGCAAGAGATCATCCGAAAGAGAAAAAATGTCCTCCATCTGATTGGAAAATATTATTCTTTGAGTGAAGACAAAATTATTAAACTGCAGTTTGAATTATTTAAATCGAATGTTAAAGCAGTTTTTGAAAAAGAACTGCCTGAGGTTCTTTCTCAACTTAAAGTTATTAACAATAAAGTGCTCGAAAACAATTCTAAAAATGAGCTGGCAATAACCACTAAAATTTTTCTGGAGGCATTACAAACCTCTGCTGATATAGTAAATACTTTAATGATGTTAAAAGAACTTAGGGATAAAATTTTAACAACTAATGGTAGCGTACGTAAAAAATCCTATCTCGTTTCTCCGCAGAGAGATAAAATCCAAAGTTCATTGGATATTGTTGAGCATTTTTTTAGTGATCTCGATGAAATTGAACTGATTGAAAATCACGAAGCTATAGAAAAGGAGCTGACAAAATATAACCTGGCTTTGGTTCATGTTTTCCAAAATGTTCTTTCCGCATATGAAAATAAAAAGTCAGAAAACGGGGTTCTGGATTTTGAAGATATCCTGCTTAAAGCAAAAACATTGCTGGATAATGAATCTGTTAGAAAATCACTTTCTGGTAAGTATAAATTTCTTTTAGTTGATGAATACCAGGATACTAATGAAATTCAGTATGAAATTTTTCTTCCACTTGTTGACGATTTAAAAAGAGGTAATCTTTTTATTGTAGGAGATGAGAAGCAGAGCATCTACCGTTTCCGTGATGCTGAGCTTCAGGTTTTTTCCAGAACAAAAACGGATATTCAGCAATTATACGGTAATGATTCATTGCTAACACTTCCTGATAGCTTTCGAATGGCTCCAGCAATTTGCTTCTTGGTTAATTCATTGTTTAATAATCTGTTCAAAGAACCTCGTTTATTTTTTAATGAAGTCCCTGCATCTGACCTGGTTTGTGCCCGTTCAGATCGATTTCCCAGGACAAGTAGAATTTCTGATTGCTGAAGGTGAAGATGACAATGAAGCTGAGCTAGTTGCCAAAAGAATTATCAGTTTGAAGCAGGAACAAAGAGAACGATTGAAAAATTGGAATGAAATAGCAGTCCTGGTTCGAAAACGGGCATCATTTGCTGAACTGCAGAATGCTTTCATAAAATATCAAATCCCTTTCAATTTGGTTGGTGGAACAGGCTTCTTTCAGCAGCAAAGCATAAATGACATTTATAACTATTTTGCATTTCTTTTGAATGATAAGGATGATGCTGCTCTGATCGGAATACTTCGCTCGCCGTTCTTTTTTGTTTCTGATGTAAAAATATTTGAACTATCTTTATTTGAAGGCGAATCCTTTTGGGAAAAAATAAAATCAGCATCAGCATCTAAAAAGAAAATCTGGGAAAATATATTTGAGATATTGAACGAGAATAAAAAGCTTTCAAATAGAATTAGCATTTCATTTCTGCTAAGAAAGATCTTGAAAGAGACAGATTTCATTTCGACAATCTCATCTAGAATTAATGGCTCACAGGAAATCTCAAACCTGAATAAGTTGATTTCTATAACTAACGACTTTGTTAATGATGAATTTAATACTCTTTACGATTATGTGACCTTTCTGGGTGAATCAATTTCCGGCACTGATGACGAAGCCCAGGGACGCATTGAACCCGGAAGAATTGGTGTGAATATTCTTACTATTCATCAGGCTAAGGGGCTGGAATATCCGGCAGTTATTTTATACAAATGTAATGATACTACTCAGATCAATAAAGTTAGAGCCAGATCATTCACCGTTGATAAAAATTTTGGTTTGCTAACAAAAGTTCCGGAAAATGAAAATTACTTTGGGAGTTATCAGTCGGCACCGGTCGTCGGGCTTTATAATCTTATCGAATCGAAAAAAGAAACCGCTGAATTAAAAAGATTGCTCTACGTTGGTTTGACCCGAGCCAAGGATTTTCTTTTTATTTCACAAACCGATGAAGGTAAATCAGCCAAGAAAAATTCTTTTAGTGCATTGATAAGTGAGGGATTGAAACAAGAATTAAACAACCACCAAATTACTCTCGATGGAGGACTTACTTACCTGCAGAAAGGGAAAGATATCTTCGAAAATCTCACAAAACCAATAAAATTAAATATACCGATAGTTCGAAACATCGAATCCTCAGAAAAATTAATTGAAGCTGAAGAATTGAATATGAGTTATAAGAAAATGATTTTATCCGAAGTTAGCGATCACTCAAGGGGAGAGGTTATTTCAGCAACAAGATTTTCAACGTTTTCGAGCTGTCCGCTTAAATACAATCTTTTATACAACTACAAACTTGGAGATTTGATCCAACAGTCTTTCAGGTTTCAAAACGTTTCCAAGTCAAGTATTCAAGAGGATTACAGCAGGAACGAATTGAACTCTTATCTGTTTGATGATCAGTCCAGAACGGTTGAGTTTTCAAAATTTAAGGGGCAATTAATTCATTATGCTCTAAGGAAAAATATCAGCGAAGAAAATATTTCAACTTTCGTTGAGGCATATTTAAAAAATAATATTAGTGAAGAAGTTCCCGCTTTATTATCAAAAGAAATTATAATTGATTTATCTCTGTTCCTTGATTCAGATGAGTTTAAGTTAATTAACTCGTTTCCAAATTATCACAATGAGTTCGAAGCTTATTTAAAGGAAGGTGATTATTATCTTTTTGGAATACTTGATAAACTTATAGTTACAGACAAAAAGTTAATAATTGTTGATTATAAAACAGATAACATTACTAAAAATGAATTTAGCGCAATTTCAGAAAAATATTTGCCGCAGCTGAAATTTTATGCTTATATTATTTCCCGGCTTTTCAATAAAAAGCATGAAATTGAGGGCAGAATCATCTTTACAAAATTTCCTGAAAATCCTTTTAGTTTTAGGTATGATGAAACATCAGATAAGAGTATAAAATCAAAAATTAATTTAATGATCAACTCAATAAGAAATAATAACTATTCTGTAAATTTAAATTCCTGTAAAGATTGTATTTTCGCAGATGAAAACTCACAATGCATAAATACCAAATCAGAAACTAATGCACATAGTTTAAGCTCTAAACAGGTTTATAAAAATGAATAAAAAAACAATAGTAATTAGGGATCTCTCGCTCGTAGAAAAAGAACTCAGTTCTGCACAAGGTGGAGTGGTGTCAGTATCATTGCGGAAAGATACTTTTGCACAGTTTGCAACAAATTTTGTTTATCAGAATAAGAATATTTTCTTTTATCTGGATAATGAGGAGCTTCTTCGTAATATAAAGTTCGATGCTATGGCGAAATTCACAATCTTAAAGGATAAAAATGTCACGAGTGAGCTAATCGAAAAAAAGAATCCTTTATTCAGACTTTTCTCTATTGTTGTGACAGGTGTTATCCGTGAAGCTGAAGAGCAAAAAACCATAAAGGATATTGCTCAAAGTTTTATTGAGAAATATTCAGGGAAATTGATGCTCTCTGAAAAAGAAACTAAAACGAAGGGGAAGCTTCTAATTGTAGATTCGGAAGAGCTTCTGGCTTTTGATGAAATAGGCTACTAATGAAATGCTTTTGAAGAACACTCATACCTGTGTAATTATTACCAAAAAATCATTCGGTAAAATTTCGTGCTGAATTATATCTGGGTAGCTCTAATATTGCTTGGCGTCGGCGCTGCACTAACTACGGATATTGTTAATAGTAGTACCAACAAATACTGCAACAACGTTCCATTCGAAACTGTCATTATCTTTCACGAAAATGCTAACCAGTTCAAAGAAGGAAATCAACAGGCAAAGATTCAGGTTAATGCACGTACGTACAACAAAGTCTTATGGCGATACAATCAGTTCTGATTTATTTTTTGATGCCGTTGTCAATTTTAATAAGGAATCAGAATCAGGTTTTATTTCAATTATTACTGATGAACGTACTCCCAAATTGTGGACGGAGATGGCTGCTGCTACAGGTGAAAAGAATGATCTGACTGGAAATATTAAACTTAAAGAGCAGTTACTTGAAAATTCCACCAGAGCAGAAATAGTATTTGAGACAGTATCTTTCATTAAAATGAATAATGTAACAAATGCTGTCCTTGAATATGCAGGAACTGCTGTGACAATTGCTCTTGGTTTAATTGGTATTATGGCACTGTGGCTTGGTGTAATGAAAGTTGCAGAAGAAGCAGGGTTGATAAAAATAATTGCTAGATCTCTTAAACCATTCACTAAAAGATTATTCCCGGAAATTCCTTCAGATCATCCGGCAATGAGTTCTATGATAATGAATATCTCGGCAAATATGCTCGGGTTGGGAAATGCTGCTACACCATTTGGGTTAAAAGCAATGGAAGAGATGGAAAAAATTAATCCGAATAAAGGAACAGCTTCAAACGCAATGGTTACCTTCCTTGCAATTAATACCGCAGGACTTACGCTCATTCCTGCGACTGCAATTGCAGTGAGAGCTGCCTCCGGCAGTTCGAATCCTGCTATAATTATTGGCACAACAATTTTCGGTGCACTCTGTGCAACTGTTGCCGGAGTTTCTGCAGCAAAAATCATTGAGAAGTTTTATTTGGAATCCTGGAGCTTTTCAGAATGGTTCAAGAAGAATTTAAAATTTTTTGGACTGGCATTAATAATAATACTTGCGGTAGCGTTATTTTTTTTAACTGGCCTGGCGGCGAAAGTAGGTGGGTTACTTTCATTTGTTTCTGCTGAGGGATTTAAAAATGTTATTGAAATTTTGTCGAAGCTGGCAATACCACTGTTGATAATAATTTTTATTGGATATGGTGCAATAAAAAAAGTCAAAGTTTATGAATCTTTTGTCGAAGGTGCGAAAGATGGATTTAATATTGCTGTAAAAATAATCCCGTATCTTGTTGCTATGTTGATTGCTATTGGAATATTCAGGGCAGGTGGTGGTATGGATTGGCTCATTTTTATTCTCCAGCCAGTAACAGGTTTAATTGGAATGCCTGCGGAAGCTTTACCAATGGCATTGATGCGCCCTCTCTCTGGAAGCGGGTCGCTTGGTATTATGTCAGAAAATCTTGCTGTTTATGGTCCTGATTCATTCATTGGTATTCTTGTCTCAACATTTTATGGAAGCACAGAAACCACATTCTACGTTTTGGCTCTTTATTTTGGTGCAGTTAATATTAAAAGCACGAGACATGCACTTCCCGTTGGTTTGATAGCAGATGTTGCTGGAATACTTGGTGCATTATTTATTGTAAAGTTATTATTCAGTTAAAGATTCTTTTCATTTTAATGTATGAAAGTTTTTATTACAAGGGAGCTTCCCGAGATAGCTTTTAAGTTGTTAAAGGAAAACAAAATTCCTTTCGAGTACTACAAGAAAGATCAGCCTATCCCGCGGCAGCATCTACTTCAAAAGATTAAAAACTGCAATGCAATAATTTCACTTCTTACTGAAAAAATTGATAAGGAAGTAATTGATCTGATGCCGCACTGCAAGATCATTGCTAATTATGCTGTTGGTTATAATAACATTGATGTAGCTTATGCGAAGAAAAGGAAAATTATAGTAACAAATACTCCTGATGTTTTAACTGAATCAACTGCTGACCTTACAATGGCTTTAGTGCTTGCTTGTGCAAGAAGAATGAGTGAGGGTGAAAAATTATTGAGGGAAGGAAAATTTAATGGTTGGAAACCAAAACTGCTTCTGGGAATGGAATTGAAGGATAAAATATTTGGAATACTTGGCGCAGGAAGGATCGGTAGTGCAGTAGCTGCGCGGGCTAAATCATTTGGAACAAATATCATTTATGTTGATAAT
Organism: uncultured Ignavibacteriaceae bacterium; assembly: GCA_963699475.1. Taxonomy (GTDB): domain Bacteria; phylum Bacteroidota; class Ignavibacteria; order Ignavibacteriales; family Ignavibacteriaceae; genus IGN2. Next base: position 1,041,802 of record CAVOUA010000004.1, read on the forward strand.
AAAAGAAATCCAAAACTGGAAAAGAAAATTGGTGCTAAAAAAGTTTCTTTAAAGTATTTGCTGAAAAATTCGGACGTAATATCAATTCATTTGCCATTGAACGATCGAACATATCATTACTTAAGTAAGGAAAAATTAAATCAAATGAAGAAAGATTCGATATTAATAAATACTGCACGCGGAGAGATTATAGATGAGAAAGCGCTCATCCGGTTGTTGAAAAAGAACATACTAATGGCTGTTGGGCTTGATGTTTTTGAAAATGAACCAAGTATAAATCCAGAATTACTCAAGTTCGAAAATGTATTAGTTCTTCCTCATTTAGGTAGTGCCACAAAAGAAGCAAGGAATGGAATGGCTGAACTTGCAGTGAGAAATGTTATTAATGTTCTTAATGGAAAACCAGCAATGACACCTGTTTTTTAGTCTTGAAAACCGAATCTGGTTGCATCTATTTTTGCTAATAGGTAGTTTTGAAAATAAAAAGTTAGAATTATGAGAATAGGAATACCAACCGAAACTCGCTGGGAAGAAAAGCGAATATCCCTTGCCCCAGCCGGAGTTGACTCACTAATAAGATCAGGTCATACGGTCTATATTCAAAGCGGTGCAGGCGATGCGTGCCACTTTACAGACCAGGAATATCGTGAAGTCGGAGCCACAATTGTTTATAACGGAGAAGAAGTTTTTGGCCGTTCTGAAATGATAATTAAAGTATCTCCTTTAACTGAAGAGGAAGCAGATCTGCTGGTTGATAATCAAATACTTTTTTCCTTTCTGCTTCTTACTATGGGCAAAAAAAATGTTCTCGAAAAACTACTCAGTAAAAAAATTACTGCTATCGGTTTTGAACTTATTGAGCATGAATCGCGGCTACCCATTCTTCATTCAATGAGTGAAATAGCTGGCCCGCTGTCGATTCAGGTTGCTGAACGATACCTTGAAAGTTTTACAAAGAATGGGCGGGGAATCTTAATTGGTGGTATTACTGGTGTTGCTCCTGCGGCGGTTGTAATTTTAGGAGCGGGAGTCGTAGGAATTACTGCTGCCAAAGCAGCGTTAGGACGGGGTGCACAGGTAATTGTAATTGATAAAGATTTATCACGGTTAAGACAAATAGAAACCGAATTTCATAGAGGTGTTACTACTGTAATGGCAAATCCTTATACAATTTCCCGTGGTGTGAAATTTGCAGATGTCCTAATTGGTGCTGTTTTAATTAAAGGAGAAAAAGCTCCCCATCTTGTTACCGAGCAGATGGTCAAAGAAATGAAGAAAGGTGCAGTAATAGTTGATGTATCAATTGATCAGGGTGGATGTGTTGAAACAAGCAGAGTTACTACAATATCAGATCCTGTTTATACTTTGCATAATGTAATTCATTATTGTGTACCAAATATGCCTGCCCTTGTTGCTCGCACAGCTAGTTATGGTTTAAATAACGCGGTACTCGATTATATTCACGACATTGCAGATAACGGCTTAACTCATGCTTTGATGGGAGACGAAGGATTAGCAAAAGGAGTTTGCACTTATAACGGGAGCTGCACTAATCAATCAATTGCAGAATCTTTTGAAGTAAACTATAAAAAACTCCACGTATTTTCAATTAATTAATAAAACAGAACATATCGATGGTAGTTAATTTATCGGGAAAAGAAAAATAAAATTTTATGATCACTGTGGAAGAAATAAGAAAAAAGAATTTACCGGCTAATCTTTATAATATTTATAGTAGCAAATTAACTAGTGCGGATGAAGCCGTAAAAAAAATCAAGTCGGGTGATAACATTGTTATTCAGCCTGGATGTGCTGTACCTCTTGAACTGGTGCGAGCAATGGTAGGAAGAAAAGATGAACTGGAGAATGTTACGATCTACCATATTCTGATTGTTGGTGAGCTTCCCTATATCAATCCGGGGATGGAGAAACACTTCAAGCATAAAGCATTTTTTACAGGTGCTAATACTCGTAAAGCTGTGCATGAGGGACGTGCCGAATTCATCCCGATTTTCCTTTCTGAGGTACCGCTGCTTTTCAAAAGAAATATTATACCAGTTGATATAGCTTTACTTAATGTATCGCCACCGGATGAACATGGTTTTTGCAGCTATGGGGTTGATGTTGGCACTATTAAAACTGCGGCAGAAAAAGCTAAAATAGTAATTGCCCAAATAAATAGTGAAATGCCGCGAAGCCTTGGCGATAGCTTCATTCATATCAATAAAATTCATCATATCGTTGAACACACTGAATCCATTAAAGAATTGCCCCAGGTCGATCCTAATGCCAGCCAGGAAATGCTGCAGATTTATGATACTATTGGTAAAAACACAGCTGAATTAATCGAAGACGGATCAACGCTGCAAATGGGAATTGGAGCTATTCCCGATTCTGTGATGAAATATTTACGGGATAGAAAAAATCTTGGTATACATACTGAAATGTTTTCCGATGGAATTGTTAGCCTTGTTGAAGAAGGTATAATTAATGGCGAGGAAAAAACAATTCATCCCGGAAAAATTATTGTTGGGTTTGTGTTGGGTACAAAGAAAGTATTTAAATTTATTGATAACAATCCGGTTATCGAATTTCATCCCCAGGAATATGTAAACGATCCTTTTATAATTGCCCAGAACAAGAAAATGGTCGCCATAAATTCTGCAATCCAAATTGACATTACCGGGCAAGTTTGTGCTGATTCAATCGGAACAAAAATTTTCAGCGGCATTGGTGGACAAGTAGATTTTATCAGAGGAGCTGCTCACTCTGAAGGTGGAAAACCTATTATCGCACTTCCTTCAATCACTAAAGATGGTGCAGTTTCCCGGATTGTCCCTCTGTTGAATCCTGGAGCCGGAGTGGTAACATCCCGCGGTGATGTTCATTATGTGGTAACTGAGTACGGCGTCGCACATCTATTTGGAAAGACTTTAAAAGAAAGAGCAAGGGATCTCATCCGAATAGCCCATCCAAAGTTCCGCGATGAATTAACAAAATACGCAAAGGAAACAAGGCACATCTAACTATGGTAGCAGTAATCGGGGATATTCACGGTTGTTTTAACACTCTTAAAAAACTCTATGCACTTATTTTAAAGAAGTATCCTGATATTCCGGTATGTGCTGTAGGTGATCTTGTAGATAGAGGAAAATTCAGTTATGAGGTCGTTGAGTTTGTAAGGAAAAATAAGATAACATTCACAGCCGGTAACCACGATTATATGTTCTATTATTTTATCAAACACCCTTCCAGCATGTTAGGTAGATCCTGGGTATTTAATGGTTCAGAAACCACTCTTGATTCCTATAGCAATCGCTTCTCTGAAATGAATAAGCATCTTAACTTCATTATTAAAGCCCCATTGATTCTGGATTTAGCAGATTGTTTTATCTGTCACGCAGGAATATCAAAGCATTATTCAAGAAAGCTCGGAAAACATCCTCTCGCAGATAAGAAAAAGCTTTTGAACCTTATTGAGAAAGATTTGAATAGTGATCACGGAATTTTATGGACAAGAGATGAACTTTTAAAGCTGAACAAACTGCAGGTTGTTGGCCATACAAGATTTCAGGAAATCTCTTACGATGATTCAAGCGATACAGTTTACATTGATACTGCCGCCTGTTCTGGAAATAAGTTAAGTGCGGTAATAATCAGTGAGAGTATTATTATTGATAAATTATCTGTCCCTACAGAAAAAATAGATATTATCTAAAACTTTTTATTAAAAATTTACGGTGGGGGAATCATGATTGAAAAATCAAATCTGCTTTTATCAACACCAGCCGATTTTATCAACTTTCTAAGGAAAGAGAATATTAAAAAATTTTTCATCGTGTATGATTTCGAAAAGAAAAAATTAAAAGCCTCTCATCCTCAATTACAACCCATTGCAAATTTTTTTATCAATGATAAAAGAGATTTCATCGAACACGAAGGATGGTTCTGTAAAATCTCTGATGAATATGATATGTTGCTCGGAGCTTTCATTCACCGGACTAACAGGGGACAGGCTGCTGGGGGTGTTAGATACTGGAGTTATGATACAATTGAAGATTATTTTAGGGATGGTTTGAGACTGGGTGCCGGAATGACATTTAAGAACGCTCTCGCAGGTCTTTGGTGGGGAGGCGGTAAAGGTGTTATTGCACACAATCCAGAATTTGACAAAATGAATCCTGAGATTAGAAAAAAAATATACCATGAATATGGGTTATTTATGTCAACTTTGAATGGCTGTTATGTTACTGCAGAGGATGTTGGAACAAGTGTGGAAGATATGGCGAATGTTTTTTCAGGTACAAGATTTACTACTTGCATACCTCAAGAATTCGGTGGAAGCGGAAATCCTTCTGCACCAACAGCAAAAGGAATAATTTCAGGAATGGAAGCCGCACTTGAATTTTTAAGTAAAGGTGACCTCGAAGGTAAAATGGTAGCGGTTCAAGGTTTGGGACACGTTGGTGAACCATTAATTCAATTTCTGTTTGATAGAAATGTGAAAAAGGTTATCGGCACTGACATAAATCCTGACCACATAAATTCAGCGAAGAAAAAATTTTCTGGAAAAAATCTCGATTGCAGATTAGTTGAAAAAGAAGATCTTTCCATCTTTAGTGAGGAGTGCGATATCTTCTCACCAAACGCTACTGGTGCAATTCTAAATCAGAAAACAATTCCGATGCTCAAAGCGAAAATAGTATGTGGTGCAGCTAACAATCAGCTTGAAGATATGAAAAGAGATGGAAATGCTATTCACGATTTAGGGATAGTATACGTCCCTGATTTTTTAACCAACAGAATGGGAATTGTTACCTGCGCAAATGAACAATACGGTCATATTAATAATGATCCGATGATTGAAAACCATTTCAGCAGGGAGTGGGAACACTCGATCTTTAATGTAGCGAAACGCGTACTTCTAGAATCCAAAGAGAAGAATATTCCTACGGCAGATATTGCTTTGAAGATGGCTGATAAACTTTCGCGGGAGAATCATCCGATTTTTGGTCATAGGGGAAAGGAAATTATAAAATCGCTGGTTGAGAATAAGTGGCATTTGGGATGATGATTAAAAAGCCCTCACCCTAAAATCATCAAATGTCTTTATTAAAATTTTTTACACCTTTCGAAATACTAAGATATGAGAGAATAAATGCCATTGTTCCAAGGATGACTGTTGTATAAATCAGTTGAGAGACTGAAGCAAAGCTTCTTTTATCTATTGCATAAAAGTAATTGCTAATTGGGGCAAACAATAAAATAATCAGAAATACCAGATAAACAATCGTGAATAAAAAAGTAAGTGATGCCCCTTGTGAGGAAGCAACTCTTATTGGATTCCTTTCCTTGTAATTCGCAAACACTGATCCCATTGCAAAGTTCAGTGATACTAATGTAATTGTTACAAATGCGGTGTTCAACTGTGAGATGGCAGTAAGCGTAATAGAGAATTGGTAGTTAGAGACAAAATTAAGCAGTTGTCCAATCACAAAAATTACTGCGAAGTAAATAAACAACCTTGTAAGCATTAACTTTTTATAATTCAGCGGGGCACTCCTGATTTTCCAAATAGTTTCTCCTTCAAGACTTACCAGAGGAAAAATAAATCTTAAAGACATCGATGCAATCAAAAAAACATTAAATAGATATATAATAAGGTAGATAAGTGTTTTGAGATAAATATCATAAGCATTAAAAATCATAACATCGATGTTTGAAATTGATAAAATGAAAACAGTGATAAGAAAAAACATTATCAGGAAGTGAGCCCATTGGCTTGGTTCTCTTATGAACAAAAGAAGCTCACGCTTTAGCAATGCTTCTCGACCTGGTTTGAGAGATGAATTATTTCCAAAGGCAAAAATCATTTTGCGGTTATTTTTTTTCTTGGTTGATACCTCATTCGAAAGATTTAAGAACATTAGCCATGTTTTGTAGAACCATTTCTTTGCCAGGAAAAGTGAAAACATGAAGAATAATATTGATGTTAGAATCAATAGGTAAACATACCAGCCAGCAGCGATGAATTTTCCAGCTGATATCCAGTACAATGCATCAGCGACCCAGTGGTTCGGCAGTAGTTTAATTACAGGGCTTTCAAGAAAACCGAAATAATTATTTATGTTCGGAAAGTATGTGAATACTTTTGTAACAAGTTCAACCGGGCTGCTGAATATGTAAAATAATATTGTTGCGGTTGCATAAACTGAGGCTATCGTGGCTAGAACTTTTTTAATCCCAAATGTTGAAGCAAATCTCATAATTACAAGAAGGGTAATTGCACCAAGGGTTCCTGCAATGAACATAAATGGAAGTATTATTAGCAAAACTGCGAACGGTATAAAGTACAAGGGTAATCCGAAATATGTGGTGTAACCAGCTAATGCAGCAGTAACTATTAATAAAAGGGTTGAAGAACTATAAAAAAAATTATCAAAAAATTTTATAAGAAAGATTTTTGCAAATGAAACAGGTTGTGTCAGAAAGAAACCAACTTCCCGCGTTTTAAAAAGTGTTGAATATGAAACAACAATGTTCCCGATATTTACAGTCATAAAAAATATGAACAGTACAACAAAAATGAATCTGTGCAGAAGGAACATCCCTATTTTCACTTCCTGCATAAGATACGTGATGATATTCTGTGTAAAAAAATAAATACCAACGGCAAACAGGATGTAAACAACCGAGGCACTTAAATTTTTCAGAATGGACTTCAGATTAAGTTGACCCTGAACCTTAATAAAAGTAAGAACCTTGAATTTTAATATGTGAAGTAAAAGACTCATTTACTTTGTTAAATGCAGGAATAATGATTCAAGATTATGGTGATCAGTGCCTTTGATCTGTTCTACTACCTCTTTCTCATCTTCAAATATCATTTGACCGTCATTAATAATTCCGATTCTTGTACAAACTTCTTCAGCAACATTTAAGCTGTGAGTTGACATAAATATGGCAACACCTTCTGAAGCTTTTTTGCTTAAAACATTTTTAACAACCAGGGCACTCTGCGGATCAAGTCCAACCATTGGTTCATCAACCACAAGCAGTTTTGGATTATGAAGGAGCGCTGAAGCAATCGCGATTCTTTGTTTCATTCCCTGGGAATATTCTTCTGTTCGTTTATCGACCCATTGCCCGATTTTTAATTGATCAATTATATCTTCAATTATGTTTGTCAAATTGTGTTTTTCAATTTTATAAAGCCCGCCGCAAAAGTATAAAAATTCCCTGCCGGATAATTTTTCATACAGGAACGGCTGATCAGGAATGTAGCCAATAAGTTGTTTTGCTTTGATATGATTTTTTTGAATATCAAAACCACCAATTTGGACTGTCCCATTTGTTGGAGCATACAATCCAGTAATCATTTTAATAGTGGTCGTTTTTCCGGCTCCATTTTGACCAAGAAAGCCGAAAAAATCACCTGCATTTATTTCAAGGTTGATATTATTTACAGCGGTAAAATTGCCGAATTTCTTTGTCAGGTTGGTTAATTTGAGCATTAAGGTCTAGTTTTATCCGGTATTTATTGAATAAAGTACTATAAAATCAACTATAGCAGGTACTTTCAACAAAACTCAGACCAAAGTAATTGGATTTAAAATGAAGAAGGCGGGAACTTGCCCGCCTTCTTTTAATAGGATTGGAAGTGCTATTAATACATTCCGCCCATATCGCCCATACCGCCACCTGGCATTGGAGGCATTGCAGGCTCTTTCTCTTTCTTTTCATAAACAACAGCTTCGGTTGTTACAAGTAATGAAGCTACAGAAGCAGCATTTTCCAACGCTGTTCTGGTAACTTTGGTAGGATCAATAACACCGGCCTTGATAAGGTTTTCATATTTCTCAGTCTGTGCATTAAATCCAAAATCATCTTTTCCTTCTTTGACCTTTTGTAATACAACTGATCCTTCAAGACCTGCATTGTTTACAATCTGCTTCAATGGCTCTTCAAGTGCCTTCTGAACAAGCTTAACACCTGTTGTCTGATCAAGGTTTTCGCCTTCTACTTTTTCCAGAACATTAATAGCTCTGACTAAAGCAACACCGCCACCTGCAACAATACCTTCTTCAACAGCTGCTCGGGTAGCATGTAAGTGCATCTTCAACACGTGCTTTCTTTTCTTTCATTTCTATTTCAGTAGATGCACCGATTTTGAGAACCGCAACACCACCGGAAAGTTTTGCTAATCTTTCCTGAAGTTTTTCTTTATCGTAGTCAGAAGTTGTTTTATCAATCTGTGCTTTTATCTCATTTATTCTCTTCTTGATATCTTCAGTCTTTCCTGCACCTTCAACTATTGTAGTGTTATCTTTATCGATTACAACTTTTTTAGCAGTTCCTAAATAAGATACTGTTGCATTCTCCAGCTTGAATCCTCTCTCTTCAGAAATTACGGTTCCGCTTGTAAGTGTTGCAATATCTTCAAGCATTGCTTTTCTTCTGTCACCAAATCCGGGAGCTTTTACAGCAGCAATTTTTAATGTACCGCGAATCTTGTTCACTACCAGTGTAGCGAGTGCTTCACCTTCTAAATCTTCGGCAATGATTAGCATAGATTTACCTTGCTGTGCAACTTTTTCAAGTATTGGCAGAAGATCTTTCATTGCTGAAATTTTCTTATCGTGAATAAGAATCATTGGATCTTCAAGCACTGCTTCCATTGATTCAGCATCAGTAACAAAGTAAGGTGAAAGATAACCACGATCAAACTGCATACCTTCAACTACTTCCAGTGAAGTATCTGTACCTTTTGCTTCTTCAACAGTGATAACTCCATCTTTACCAACTTTTTCCATCGCGTCAGCAATCAGTTCACCAATAGATTTATCGTTATTTGCAGAAATAGATCCAACCTGTGCTATTTCATTTCTTCCCTCAACATCCCGACTGATAGATTTTAAGTAATCAACAACTTTAGTAACAGCTATATCAATTCCTCTTTTCAAATCCATTGGATTAGCACCTGCTGTAACATTTTTTAAACCTTCGCGATATATTGCCTGTGCAAGAACTGTTGCTGTTGTTGTTCCATCACCTGCAACATCACTTGTTTTGGATGCAACTTCACGAACCATTTGTGCACCCATATTCTCAACGTTATCTTCAAGTTCAATTTCTTTTGCTACGGTTACACCATCCTTAGTTACGGTAGGTGCACCAAATTTTTTCTCAAGAATAACATTTCGTCCTTTAGGACCCAGTGTTACCTTAACGGCATTAGCCAGTTTATCAACACCAGCTTTTAAGCCGCTTCTTGCGTCAGTGTTATATTCAATTAATTTTGCCATATTTGTTTACCTTTTTTTGTTTTCAGATTTAATAATTAGTTAGGGGATTATTGCGAAGATATCGCTTTCGCGCATAATGAGATATTCTTCGCCATCAATTGTAACTTCAGTACCACTGTACTTTCCGTAAAGAACTTTATCATTAACTTTAATGCTCATCTTTACTAATTCACCAGTGTCAGATACTTTGCCTGGACCTGCTGCAACGATTGTTCCTTCAACGGGTTTTTCTTTTGCTGTATCAGGTAGGATAATTCCACCCTTTGTTTTTTCTTCAGCTTCTGCGGGTTTTACTACAACCCTGTCAGCTAGTGGATTGAGTTTTATTTTTGCCATATTTAGCTCCTTTATTTTATTTAATATGTTTATTAGCACTCTAGAATAGCGAGTGCTAAAATAGTATTAAGAATTCTCTTTGTCAAGACTATAAAACTTAGATTTAAGGCAGATTTTAAGCTTTTCTACTGTGAACTGACTGGTCCCGGATTTATATTTGCCGAGTCAATATTTTAGAAATCCAAAGTGAGGGATAAACATATTTTTTCTGGATTAAAAAAAGAAACCACCCGCCTGGCCTCCATCATTAGGGAAATGGACCGAAAGGTAATTATCATCTTCATTTCAGTTGCTGTACTTCAAACCATATCGTGGTATTTCACTTCCAGAAATTTTTTCAGAATTAATTTCTTCTCTTCATTTCAGAATGATCCTAATGTTTATTTATATGAATATCTGTACTGGTTCATTGGAGATTTCTTTACTTTTTTTCTTTTATCAGTACTGATTATAAAATTTGTTCTTAAGGAAGATCTAAAAAATTACGGCTTGCAGATTGGTGATTTTAAAATTGGTCTTGCACTATCTTTAATTTTTTTCATTGTGATGCTTCCGGCTATCTGGTTTTTTTCAGCCACTCCGGATTTTTCTGCAAAATATCCCCATCTATTATCAACGCGAAATAACTGGAATGAATTTTTTATCTATGAAGCAGGAATGCTTTTATATATGATTAGCTGGGAATTCATTTGGCGAGGTTTCATGTTATTCGGATTAAAAGAAAAATTTGGCTATTACGCGGTACTGATTCAAATGATTCCTTTTGTAATTTTGCATAACGGAAAACCTGCACCTGAAACTTTTGGTGCTATTGCAGGGGGTATTGCTCTAGGAATTCTTGCTTTCCGTACTAACTCAATTTATTATTGTGTGATTACTCATATGGGAATTATGTTTTCAATTGATTTAATTTCAACTTTAAGATTCCGTGCAAATGATTATGGTGTTGGGATTGATTCAATCTTAAATATTGTTAAATCATTTTTTTAAGGTGATAAAATGAGATTTACTTTAAATGTTGATCATGTTGCAACTTTAAGAAATGCAAGAGGAGAAACTCAGCCTGATCCGGTTACTGCAGCACTTATTGCAGAGCAAGCCGGAGTTGATGGTATTGTTTTTCATTTAAGAGAAGACAGAAGACATATAAATGAACGTGATGTTAGACTGCTAAGAGAACTCGTTACAACAAAACTGGATTTTGAAATGGCAGCTGTTCCTGAGATAATTAAAATAGCTTGTGATGTTGCACCTGAACTTGCAACACTTGTTCCGGAGAAAAGACAAGAGCTAACAACTGAAGGTGGACTGAATGTTATTGATAATATCACTTTAATCAGAGATACAATAAAAGAGTTGAATGATGCTGATATTGCTGTTTCAATTTTTACAGAACCTGATATTCCTCAGATTGATGCATCCGCTGAAGTTGGTGCAGATTTTATTGAAATACATACTGGTGTATTTGCAAATGCACTTACGGAAGAAGAACAATTTGATGAGCTTGAAAGAATAAGAGGAGCTGCAAAGCATGCAAAAAAGATTGGTTTAGGTGTAAATGCCGGGCACGGTTTGAATTATCAGAATATTAAAATTTTTAGAGAGCTTGAGGATATTGATGAAGTGAGCATCGGACACTCAGTTATTGCACGTGCAGTAATAGTTGGAGTTGAAGAAGCTGTAAAAGAAATGATAAGGCTCATCAGAAAATAAATTTTCGATGAGCCTTTAGAACTAACTTTCTTTAAAGTGAACCAGTGGTGGTGTCCCTATTGAATGAACTTCAAATCCTATCTTAAATAGTTTTTCGTGATCGAGAATATTCCTTCCATCAAAAATAAATGCAGGCTTTTCCATATCTTCATATAATTTTTTCATAATCTAATGTCTTATACAAGTCCCATTCTGTAAGTATTGCAATTGCATGAGCACTTTTTGCTGCTTTATAAGGATCTTCCTGGTATTCAATGTCATCTCCATATTCCTTCAGATCGTTCTTAGCATTTTTAATAGCTTTAGGATCGGATATTACAACGTGTGCTTTTTCCGCATTAGTTTTCTTGTAACATAAAGTGCAGCAGTTTCTCTTGTATCGCTTGTGTTTGCTTTAAATGCAAACCCAAAAATTGCAATCCGTTTATTTGCAATTGTATTAAACATCGCTTTCATTATTGTCTGAACAAAACGGTTGGTTTGATATTCATTAATCTTAACAATGCCTTCCCAATATGCCGCAACTTCAAACAAACCATATGTCTCGCATAAATAAACAAGATTAAGAATATCCTTTTTGAAACAGGAACCTCCAAAACCAACACTTGCATTTAAAAATTTATCACCAATTCGAGTATCTTTTCCTATTGCATTTGCAACTTCACGAACATCAGCATCAACTTTTTCACAGAGTGCTGAGATACTATTTATGGAAGAAATTCTTTGAGCTAAAAATGAGTTAGCAACAAGCTTGGAAAGTTCCGAACTCATTTGGTTACTTGTAATTAGATGACTTCTTGGTATCCAGTTAGCATAGATGTCAACAATTTCGTTGCGTGCTTTTATTCCACTTTTTGTTTCTTTTGAACCGATTAAAACTCTGTCAGGTTTTTCGAGATCTTTAATTGCTGTACCTTCGGCAAGAAATTCCGGGTTTGATACAACTTCAAAATTTAATCCTTTATCATTAAGACTTAAAATTCTTTCCATAGCAATGGCAGTTTTTACAGGGAGCGTTGAACGTTCAACAATTATCTTATCCGAATCTGAAACACGTAAAATATCCCGAGCTGTTTTTTCCCAGTATTGAAGGTCAGCACTTTTACCAGCACCTTCACCAAAAGTTTTTGTGGGAGTATTAACAGATATAAAAATTATTTCAGATTCTTTGATACCTTTTTCAACATCAGTTGAGAAGAATAGATTCTTTCCTCTGCAAGATTTTACAAGTTCAAGTAAACCCGGTTCATAGATTGGTAAATCATCGGTTTGCCACGCTGCAATTTTCTTCGGCATAACATCAACAACTGTTACTTTGTATTGCGGGCATTTGTGTGCAATCATTGCCATTGTTGGTCCACCAACATAACCAGCACCAATGCATAAAAGATTTTTCTCAAATTTTTTTTCAGCCATTTATAACTCCGAATTTAGAATTACTTAATTAAATATCTCATAATTGGTCGTGTTTCAGACCTTCTTGCAACTTCTTTGAATCCAGCTTTTTTGAAAGCTGATGATAATCCTGTCCAGGCAAACACATCAGCAGTTTTACCTGATTTGGGTTCAACAGGATAACCTTCAATAATTTTTCCTTTATTATTCTTAACAAAATTTTTTGCTGCGTTTAGCAATTCAACACTTAAGACCTTTTTTTCGATAATTTTTATTTATAAAAAAGCAAACAACAGACCAAACAGGTTTATCATCAATTCTTTTTAATACTCTGGAATTTTCAAGAACAGGAAAATCTTCTCTTGGAGCAACTGAACACCATCCAACCGGTTCATTATCATCATAAGCAAGTATCCCGGGAATGATACCATTGTTGATTAAGACTTTTCATTTTTCTTTTTAATACCTGAACCTCTCAAAGCATCATATTCTTTTCTTCGTATTCTCCAGTACATACACCAGCATCCAGCACAAGCACCTTTTTCACCAAATAAATTTTCAAAATCCTTCCAATTTTCTTTTGTGACGGGATAAAAATTGAATTTCGATTTGATTTTTATCTTTTGGTTTTTATTCATTTGCAATGATACTTTTAGTTAACCATAGCAAATTTAATGATTACATTCATATACTAAAAAAGCCAGGTACTAATTACTGGCTTCAATAGATATTATAATTACTTATTATTGTCTTATAAATTCAATTTCCATTGATTTAAATTCTTCCCCATTATTGATCAGATACATTTCGAGGATATAATGATCAGCATCTAAAAATTTAAAAACTTCTCTAATATTCATTTCCTGCTTACTCATTGGATCTACCATAGTACCTTTCAGGGTAATAGAATTTGTACTTTCATCATATCTGCCTCTGGCTACTGAAGTCCCGGTGCCGATATTATCTATCCAAATTGCTGTAAACTCTTCCGTTGCGTTATCGTAACCCATGAGACTTATTCCTTCCGTTTCCATTCCCATCATTGTAGATTTATGAGTTGATCTTTGATATCTGCCGCCAAGTATCATTTCAGTTTTACCAGTTCCTTCTGTTACCATCGGTTCACCAGATGGATCCATCCAAAATTTATTTATTGTTTTCCAATCACCTACACTCTTTGCCATCATTTCGTGCATTGGACCGGGGGTCATATATTCCATCCAGGCTTGCATTTCCGCTGATTGCTCTCCACCTTCCTGGGCTATTATAAATGAATTAGAGCTTAATAACACAAGACAAGACGAAAATAAAATTAATTAGTTTGAGCATAGTACCTCCATTTTGCTTTTATTGAAAGAATAATTCTTAATTTAAAGATTAATTAAAAAAATATCTTGCGCCTAGTGCAACACTTATTTGAAAATCAGTTTTAGGAATTAAATCGAGAATCGGAACGACCTCAATAAAAATATCAATTGGTGCATTTTGAAAAAGATATGCTAAACCAAGTGGTACACGTACCCCGAGTTGAACGTCAGTAGCTGTCTTCAGCCGGGCACCAATGCCGTAATAAAAAGGAAGTTTACCATCAGGAATAGTAATTAGTCTCATATTATGAAAAATATAATCTGCATGAATCTGAAAAGCGTTTTCATCAACGAATGACCAGGCTAAACCTGCATCGAATGCTGTTGTGCTGCCTGTCCAGTATTTACCACTGATGCCTGTCGGTTCGCCGACTATTAATCCAACTCCAATACCGTTGCTCTGTGCATTAGTATTTGGAGTGATAATCAATACAAGGAAAACCAAAATGTATTTTATTTTTGTCACTGCTCACTCTTGTTTAGATTGAAAATATTATTTGCAAATATATGAATTGTTACATTCTCAATAAGCAAATCAATTTGGTTGGAAAAAAGAAAATGGATTTGTTTTCTAATCTTTTGCGCCTGCATTTTTAAGGATTTTAACTACCTCATCGTCTCCTCCCAGCTTTGCAAGATAAAGCGGTGTAGACCCTTCACCTGTAGCTTTGTTTACATTTGCACCATATTTAATTAAATATTTGACAAGTTCAACATCCCCATTAATTATCGCATAATGTAGCGCATTCCATCCGGAAGCACCCTTCCTTTTTAGTTCTGAATTAATATCTGCACCATTTTTTCTTAACAAGTCGCTCATCTCAATCGGGACTTTACCTGATGAAACTCCCAATGAAGCCTGGAGAAAAGGAGTCATTCCATCATTAGCTGTTTCATTTACTTTAGCACCGTTTGAAACTAATATTTTTGCATTAGGAAGTGAATTGCTTGATGCCCAGAGTAAAGCTGTTTTGCCCTCATTGTCCTTAAGGTTTACGTCTGCACCTTTTCCGATTAAGTACTCAACCATATCATCATAATAGTAATAGCTGCTTGCAATCATTAAAACCGTAGTGCCTGAAGTTGGATGCTGTGTATTAATATCCACTCCGGATTTAAGTAGCTGTTCTATTTTTGCTGTATCTTTTTTAATAACTGCATCTGCAAGTTGGTTGAATTGCTGAGCAATAGCTAAGTTAAATCCGAAAAATAAAAAAAACAAAGTAAGAATGATTTTCATAATTTTTTCGAATTGGTAATTCATTTTAAATCAAATCTAATGTGATATATTTTTATAAGCAATTTAAATATCACTTTTTTTAATAAGTAATTGAATTTAAAAAATAAACTTGAATATCATTATTGGGCTTTCGACAAATCAAAGCTTGAGCCTGATCCACTTCAATTTCCTCATTTATTCAATGATGAAAAGGATATTGAAGTTATGGCATTCATTGCTTCGGTTTTTGCGTATGGGAATGTAATGCAGATTAACAATTCACTCAACAGATTTTTAGTGATTGCAAATAATCAGCCAAGCAAGTTTATCCAAAATTTTTCAATGAATAATAATCCATCAAATAATTTTATTCACAGGTTTTATTCAACTGAGGATATTCTACATTTATTTCAATTGTTAAATGTAGTCTATCATGAATTTGGTTCGCTCAAGAAATTATTTCTATCCGGGTATCAGGAAAAAGATTTAAATTCTAAAAATGCAATCACAAATTTTTTTAATTTCTTTTTACAAAAAGCACAAAACGAGTTTGGTGAATTAAGCAGGGGATTGAAATTTATGTTTCCTTTACCAGAAAAGGGAAGTGCTTGCAAACGAATGAATCTCTTTCTTCGCTGGATGGTTAGAAAAGATGAACTCGATTTTGGATTGTGGAGCGAATTCCCAACTTCAAAACTTATAATACCTGTAGATACTCACGTTGCAAGAATTTGTACAACAACTCAAACTGACTAAAAGAAAAAATGTAAGCTGGAAGATGGCAGAAGAAATCACTGACAACCTAAAAAAGTTTGATCCAAATGATCCTGTTAAATATGATTTTGCTATTTGTCATATCGGGATGCGAAAGCTCTCTTTCTAATTTCGACATCACAATTTTATTTATATGCTTTCTTCATATATTTTAATGATTCAGTGATCAATTGCTTTAATACTTTTAGATCAACATCTTCCAAGCTTATTAATATAAAGACAGGAGATACCGGTTTTGTATTTACCCAGTTTTTTCATCAATTTCTCATATCGTTCAAAACCTGGCATTATGTAGAGAGTAAGACTTTGCTTTCGGGGTGAGAAACCTGTAAGGCACATATTACCTTCACGACCACTTTCGTATTTATAGTGGTAGCTTCCGAACCCAACAATACTTGGTCCCCACATTGTTGGTTCTTCTTTTGTTATTTGTTTCATCAGATTTAAAATTTTATATGAATCCTCTCTTTTTTTCTCATCTTTAATGGTGTTAAGAAATTTTTCTACATCAACTTTAGTTGGTTTAGTTTTTAGTTCAGCCATAAGATTCCCTATAATTTTGGAATTTTAAAAATCATTTTACTTTGAAAATATGGAATTATATCTAAAAATACTCCTTAATCTTGTTGATGAGCTAATAAAAGCTGTTTATATTTGCTAAATCTTTTTAAAACCTAAATCCGTCCATACGGAATAAAACTATTTCTCTCACGTAGTTAAGGAGTATCTTATGGCTGAGACCAAACGATTTGTTCCCTTCGTATCTCCTGAAACCTCAATGGCTGAATTTACAATCCGTGCCTTAATTATCGGTTTGATTTTAGCTGTGGTTCTTGGTGCTGCAAATGCATACCTGGGACTAAAAGCAGGAATGACAATTGCTGCAACATATCCGGCAGCAGTAATTGGAATGGCTCTTATTAAAATTATGAAAGGATCCATTCTAGAGGAAAACTTCACCAGAACGGTTGGTTCAATTGGTGAATCCATTGCTGCAGGAGCGATTTTTACTTTACCAGCATTTTTCATTGGAGGAATCTGGGTTCCATTCTTTACTACCGCAAACTTTTTAATCTCTGTTGCAATAATGATTGCCGGCGGTATTCTCGGAATAATGTTCGTTGCACTTCTTAGAAGAGTAATGGTCGAAGACGTTGAGCTTCCATTTCCTGAATCTGTTGCAGCTGCTGAAATACACAAAGCTGGAAGACACGGCACAGGCGGCTCAAAGTTTCTTTTTAGTGCGATGGGAATTGGTGCATTAATTCAAATGCTCGGTCAGTTCAAGTTGTTTGCTACTTCCTGGACTCAAATGATAAATGTGGGCAAAGGTCATATTCTGTTTCGTTCACCTGACGTTAGTCCAGCATACATTGGTGTTGGTTATATAATCGGACCACGACTTGCTTCACTAAACTTTAGCGGTGGAGTATTAGCCTGGGGATTGTTAGCACCTACCATTGCTTTCTTTAAATATTTTAATACTGAAGTGCCTGCTGATTTTAATTGGGCTTCGACGATGGTGCAGGTTTGGAAAGATTATGTAAGACCAATTGCTATCGGCGGAATGTTAGTTGGCGCTGCTTACACTTTATGGCGAATGAGAAAAAGTCTTATGACTGGAATAGCTCGATCTATTAGTGATGTTAAAAAAGCAGCAACTGGTGATTTTGTTGAAATCAGAACTGAAAAAGATATCAGCTTCAACTGGATTATGATTGGAATACTTGGTACTGCTGTAGCAACATTTTTTATTTATAACTATTTTGCTCAGGATATTTTAGCCGCACTCGTTGCTACAATTGTAATGATAATAGCTGGATTTTTCTTCGCCGCTGTATCTGGATATCTTGTTGGAATAATCGGTTCAAGTAATAATCCAATTAGCGGATTAACTTTATCTACTCTCGTTGTTGCTGCTATTCTTATGGTTGCGTTAGGAATGAAAGGTGAAGCTGGAGTTGCCGCAGTACTTGGAGTAGCAGCAGTAGTATGTGTAGCTGCAGCTGTTGCGGGCGAAATGCTACAAGATTTGAAAGCAGGTCATATCCTTGGAGGAACTCCCTGGAAAATGCAGGTTGGAGATATCATTGGTATTTTAGTTGCTTCAGCAGTTATGTTCATTCCATTGCTGATTCTGCACGAAGGAGATATTAAATCCGGAGGGACAGGATTTGGTGGAGATGCACTACCTGCACCACAAGCCAGCTTGATGGCAATTCTTTCCAAAGGAATTGTTGCGGGTCAAATGGATTGGATTTTAATTTTTGTAGGAATGTTGATGGGTGTTGGCTTCATTATGATGAATGTTAAAAGCCCTATGCTGGTAAGTGTTGGGATGTATCTGCCATTAGGAACTACTTTTGCAATTTTTGTTGGTGGTATGATCAAAGGCATTGTTGAAAAATATAATGAGAAAAAACAATTTAATGAGGCACAAAAATCACGTGTTGAAAATACAGGAATTTTAATTGCAGCCGGATTAATTGCTGGCGAAGCATTGATAGGACTTCTGTTTGCGGGATTTGCGTTCTGGGAAATACCATTATTTGCTATATTTGCAGAGCCTACATTCATTATCAGCCTAATTGTATTTGGTTTCATTGGCTGGCTGCTTGTTAACATTCCGCTAAAGAATGCAGGTAAACCAGACGACCCGGCTCCGCCTCACGTATCAATGTAATTATATTAACAGGAGCGTTCTTAATGAGCGCTCCTAATATTTTTGTTATGCCGCTGACATTTAAAGAACGAAAAAAAATTCTACAGAACATTAATACGCTGGATCTTACTCCTGTTAAACTTCAGACTGAAGAGGTAGACAGCGAAAATATAGTAACAGTCATCTATCCAAAATTTAAAAATGAACTTGCGAAGAAATTTATTGTACCTAAACTTAAATCTGCAGACTTTAGGATTAAGCTTGAAAAGTTTGGCTCGGCTGTGTGGATGAATATGAATGGAAAAAATAAAGTTCAAGATATTATAAATATACTGCAAGCAAAATTTGGAGATGAAATTCAAGATGCTGAAACAAGAGTTATAAAATTTATATTTCAACTTTATGAACAAAAATTAATTTCTTTTAATGAACTAAATAGATAGGAGAATACAATGGGAAACGTATTAGGTCACTTACAGCCTAAATTAGTATGGCATCACTTTGAAGAGATATGTAAATATCCCCGTCCTTCAAAAAAAGAAGAGAAGATTGCTGAGTATGTAGTTTCAGTTGGAAAAAGACTCGGTCTCAAAACTGAAAAAGACAAGTTCGGTAACATCCTTATTCGTAAACCGGCAACACCTGGCAAGGAAAAATTAAAGACTGTTGTTCTCCAGGGACACATCGATATGGTATGCGAATCAAACAGAGGTGTTGAACACGATTTTGATAACGATCCGATTCAACCGTACATCGATGGCGATTGGGTAAAGGCAAAAGGTACCACACTTGGTGCTGATAATGGTATTGGTGTGGCTTCCGCTTTGGCAGTTCTTGAAGCAAAAGATATTGAACACGGACCAATCGAATGTCTTTTCACTCTTGATGAGGAAACAGGTTTAACAGGTGCATCAAGTTTAAAGAAGGGCTGGTTGAAAGCAGATATTCTTATTAATATGGATTCAGAAGAACTTGGTACAATATTTATCGGATGTTCTGGTGGAAAAAATACCGCTGCAAAATTCAAAGCAAAAATGGAAAAAGCTCCAAAGAATTATGCTTCTATTGAATTAAAAGTTGCCGGATTAAAAGGCGGACATTCAGGTCTCGAGATTCATGTTGGCAGAGGTAATGCCGTTAAGATTTTGAATAGATTGATCTTCGACTATGCAAAAGAAAATAAAATAAGGCTTGCTTCGATAAACGGCGGTAACAAGCACAATGCAATTCCCCGTGAAGCATTTGCCGTTGTTGCTGTTCCAAAAAAAGATGAAAAGAAATTGAAGAAGTTTGTTAATAAGTATAATGATACTGTGAAGGCTGAATATGCAACAATTGAACCCGATCTTCAGGTTGATACAGAGAAACACGCAATGCCTGAAAAGGTTATGGATGAAAAAACTCAACGACGTTTAGTTAGTGCTATTTATGCTATACCTCACGGTGTAACTAAAATGTCTAATGACATTCCAGGTCTTGTTGAAACTTCAAACAATCTTGCTGTGGTTGAGACAGTTGGGAAGCACATTAACTTTGTAACCAGTCAAAGAAGTTCTGTTGCTTCTGAAAATGTTGACATCACAAATATGGTTACTTCAATTTTCATTCTTGCGGGCGCTGAAATTTCTTACGGTGATGGTTATCCAGGCTGGAAACCCGATATCAGTTCCGGCATTCTGAAGGTTTTCAAATCTACTTTCAATCAGATGTATGGTAAAGAACCGGCAGTTACTGCGATTCACGCAGGACTTGAATGCGGAATTATCGGAGAAAAATATCCTGAGATGGATATGATTTCTTTTGGACCGACTATGTTTGGTGTTCACTCGCCGGATGAGAAATTACAGATCTCTACTGTTCCGGAATTTTACAACCAGCTTGTAAATGTTCTGAAAAATATTCCATCAAACTAAAAAAATTTTAGTCAAGTTAAATTGTAAAGCAGATACTAAATAACTTCAGTATCTGCTTTTTATTTATTAGAAATAATGGGAATTATGGATAACACAATTAGCAAACCTCAGCCATCAGCATTT
This sequence comes from uncultured Ignavibacteriaceae bacterium, assembly GCA_963699475.1. Taxonomy (GTDB): domain Bacteria; phylum Bacteroidota; class Ignavibacteria; order Ignavibacteriales; family Ignavibacteriaceae; genus IGN2. The sequence goes on from CAVOUA010000004.1 coordinate 1,062,609, forward strand.
TTGCGCTGGACAGCATTACTGCTTGTCAGCCTTGGAATGTTTGGTAACTATTATATTTATGACAGCATCTCACCATTAGCTGATCTTCTTAAAACTCAATTAGCATTTTCAGATTCGAACATTGGTATGTTAAATGCCATTTACAGTTTCCCAAATATTATTATGGTTCTCGTTGGCGGATTGATCATTGACCGAATCGGAACCAGAACCTCTGTAATTATTTTCACTGCGTTCATAATGCTGGGTGCATTGGTAACTGCATTAACAGGTGATATCTGGGTGATGGCTTCCGGCAGATTAATTTTTGGGCTTGGTGCAGAATCGATGATTGTCGCTGTAACAACAGTTATTGCTAGATGGTTTAAGGGAAAAGAACTTTCATTTGCTTTTGGATTAAATCTTACTGTTGCCAGATTGGGTTCCTTTCTTGCATTAAACTCTCCAACCTGGGGGAAAAGTTTATATGAGTACTGGCAGTCTCCTTTGTGGATAACTGTTTATGCCGGTGTATTTGCGTTCCTATGCGTTGTTGTTTATTTCTTTCTTGACTTATATACATCAAAGAATTATTCGATGCCAAAGGAAGGATCACAGGATAAAATTATTTTTAAAGAGATATTTCAATTCCCTAAATCCTTCTGGTTTATCACCGCACTTTGCGTAACATTTTATTCGGCGATGTTTCCATTCCAGACTTTCGCAATAAAATTTTTTCAGGAAGCTCACGGAACAAGCAGAGAGGTTGGTGGAAATCTCTCCAGCATTTTGACTCTGGCTGCGATGGTATTTACTCCGCTATTCGGATTGCTTTCAGATAAAATTGGTAAAAGATCTTTGCTGATGATGCTTGGTTCGCTCTTAATAATTCCAGTTTATTTAATGATGGCATACCAATTTGGAAAACCTGATGTCATGAATGCCAGTGATTTTCTAAACATCAGTTTTAAGTTTTTTGATATTGATGCTGCAATCCCAATTTATCTTATACTTCCTATGGCAATGATGGGAATTGCGTTTTCACTTGTCCCTGCTGTAATGTGGCCATCTGTGGCTATCATAGTTGATCAATCTAAGCTCGGTACAGCCTATGGGTTGATGACAATGATTCAGAATATCGGACTCTTTGGATTTAATTTACTTATCGGTTTTGCAAATGATTTATCAGGTGCTAGTGCAGCAAATCCCACGGGTTATAATCTTGGTATGTGGATCTTTTCTATCCTTGGATTTCTCGGTTTGTTCTTTGCATTCCTGCTGCGAAAATCTGAAACGGGGCCTGGCTCGCATGGTTTAGAAGAAGGAATGAAAAGATAGTCGGTTAAAATGTACTGAATGTGTTATCATTCTTTACAGAAAATAATTTGTGATGAAAAAATTAAAAATATTTCTTTCATTATTATTAGTCATCATATTAGTGAAAGCAGCTAATGGGCAAACATTTGGATTTGGATGTCTCGGTTTTGTTGGTGGTTATGGAGGTTTTTCATATCAGGATTACAACACTGCCGGATTGAATGAATACGTAGAATATTGGAATTCACTTGAGTTTGTTCATTCGCCAATAGATGAATTTTCTTCTGCAACCGGTTACAGAATTGGACTCAATTTTTTTCGTGCAACTTTCGAAAATAAAATAATTGTTACAGCTAAAGGCTTCTACCAATATGTGAATGAAAAAAATAAAGCATCGGTTGGAGGCGGTGCAAGTTTAGATAATTATTCGATGGACTTAACATTAAAAAGTTGGTCAATTGGTTTTGATGTTGGCTGGCAATTTACTAATGTAATCAGTTGGAAAATTCTTGATGGCTCATTGAACTTTAATAATGTAACTTTAACGCAAACAGCAGATTTACCAGGTGAAACTACTGTTAACAAATATAAAAGTGATTCCGGAGTTATCGGCTACTCCTTGGGTACAGGAATTATTGTAAGTATAAGTGATTATGCTAGTATTGAAGGACTTGCCGGTTATACATATATCTCAATCGATAATGTTTATGATGAAAATGGTAATTCATTTCTGATTCCTAATATCACAGAAAAATTTATTGATTCAGGGGGTTTCACTGCTGTCATTCAACTTAATGTCGGTTTTCCTTTATTATAAATATTCATTGTGGAGTTAAAATGAAAAAATTAAATAAACTTGATACTGCATCTCAAATAGCTATACGTGATTGTATGGGCGCAAAGAAGAATGAAAAAATTTTAGTTATAACTGATGAACTGAAAAGAGAAATTGGCTTATCGCTTTACGAAAATGCCATAAGTTTAGGTTACTTTGCTTTATTAGTTGAAATGAAATCAGGAAAGATAAATGGTGAAGAACCATCACCGGAAATTGCAGAGCTAATGCAAAAGTTTGATGTGGTTTTTTGTCCTACAGCTAAATCTTTAACTCATACAGATGCAAGAAGAAGTGCATCTGCCAAAGGAGTTCGCATTGCTACTTTTCCCGGAATAACAAAAGAAGTAATGATCCGCGGAATGAATGCCGATTATAATGCTATCTCAAAACGTACTATTAAGCTTCAAAAAATTCTTGAGAAGGGAAAAACAATCAGAGTAACGGCACCAGCTGGCACTGATATTAGTTTTGATATTGCCGGAAGGAAAGTAATCCCAAGTAAAGGATTATTCCACGCAAAAGGTGAAAGCGGAAATCTTCCAACCGGGGAGACATTTTTAGCTCCTGTTGAAGGAACATCAAATGGAGTTTTTGTTGTTGATGGTTCAATGGCAGGACTTGGTTTGATCAAAAATGCCAACATCAAAATTGAAGTTGAAAAAGGTTACGCAACAAAAATTACCGGTGGAACTTTGGCAAAGAAGTTAAAGACTATGCTCGATAAAGTTGGAAAAGAAGCTCGAAACATTGCAGAATTTGGAATTGGTACAAATGATTCAGCTAAACTTAGCGGTGTTTTGCTTGAAGATGAAAAAGTAATGGGGACAATTCACATTGCACTTGGAAATAATGTTTCAATGGGTGGCAGCGTAAATGTTCCAATTCATCTTGATGGTGTAGTTAAAAAACCAACAGTCTGGATGGACGGAAAATTGTTGATGAAAGATGGGAAGCTACTGGTTTAGTTTAGATATAATTAATAATGTCACACTGAGCCTGTCGAAGTGTGATTTTATAGTTTAATGTCAGTCTTCGACTAGTCAGCCTGACAAATTTTAGCAAATGTAAATTCCTCATTCCTTTCTTATTCTTAATGCAATATTTAACTTTGTATTGTTTAATCAAATAAAATATATTTATCATAATGTCCATAGTCCCAATCACCATGTGTGGTGATAAAATACTAAGAAAAAAAGCAGCAAAGGTTAACGAGATAGATATCAATACTGTTGGAACTATCGCCGACATGTTTGAAACGATGCGTAATGCTAACGGTATTGGTCTGGCTGCAAATCAGATTGGTTTGAATAAACAAATTTTTGTAGTCGATATATCTCCGGTTGAAGGCTATGAAAAATACAAACCTATCGCTATGATCAATCCCAAGATTATTTCAAAATCAGATGAAACTAATTCGATTGAGGAAGGATGTTTGAGTATTCCCGAATTACGTGAAGAAGTGATAAGACCTAAAGGTATTTTCGTATCTTTTTTTGATGTGAATATGAAAGAGCACACAATTGAGGCTGATGAACTTTTCGCAAGGGTTATTCAGCATGAGTATGATCATTTGCGAGGAGTTTTGTTTATTGATTACTTTAATGATGAAATGAAAAAAACGATATAAAAAACACCTTGAGAAAATAAGAAAACGTAAACTTGATATTGATTATCCAATCAGCTCTTCCACTGATTACTATTTAATCAAATAGGTGTGCTAATGAATATTGTTTTTATGGGCACACCTGATTTTTCTCTTCCTTCCTTAAAAATTCTTCTTGAAAGCAATCATAATATTTTAGCAGTTGTGACACAACCTGATAAAGAGCGGGGAAGGGGACAGAAAATTTCATTCACTTCGGTAAAACAATTTGCTGTTGAGCATAATCTTTCAGTATATCAACCAGAAAAATTAAAGGGGAATCAAGAATTTGTGGACCAAATGAAAGCTCTTCAACCCGATTTATTTGTAGTTGTAGCATTCAGAATTTTGCCGAAGGATATTTTTGAAATTCCTGAATTTGGTTCATTTAATCTTCACGGATCATATCTTCCAAAATATCGCGGTGCAGCCCCAATTCAATGGGCATTAATAAATGGAGAAACTGAAACGGGTTTAACAACATTCAAACTCGCTGAAAAAGTCGATACAGGAAATATCTATCTTGCAGCAAAAACTTGAAATTCTGTCCGAAGATAATTTTGAAACTCTGCACGACAGAATGAGTGAACTCGGTGCAAAACTTGTTCTCGAGACAGTTAATCTTATTGAAAGTGGAAATTATGAATTAAAGCAGCAGGATGATTCGTTTGCTTCTCCAGCGCCAAAAATTACCAAAGAAATTTGTTTGATTGATTGGAATAAATCTGCGGAGCAAATTCACAATTTAGTGCGTGGACTTTCACCTCATCCAGCAGCATATTTTAATTTCAAAAACAAAGTAATTAAAATTTATAAGTCAGAAGTTGCATCTGGAATGAACCTGAAGCCATTTCAATTTCATCAAACTAAAACTGAACTTGTTATTGGTTGTGGAAAAGATGCTTTGCGAATTTTTGAAATCCAGCAGGAAGGAAAGAAGCGAATGAATATTGAAGAGTTTTTAAGGGGATTTAGTTTCTAATTTAAAACCATCCTAAGCTGAATTCCTGCTTGCATTAATATTTCCATACAAAGACCTTTTCACAATTTTTTCGTAAACATTTTTTTGCTTTGAATTCTGTTCTATTTTCTGCATCGCATATTGCTGAATTACAAGCAAAGGTAATACAATTTGTTCGCGAATTACAATCGAACTACCTGAAACAGGTTCTTCCTCCATTAACTCATCAAAGCCTGAAATTTTAAGAAGCATTTCCCTGGAAAGTTTATATTCATCATAAATGATTTTCCAGAAATCTTTAAAGTCTTTATCTTTTTTGAAATAAGAAGTCAAATTAAAATTGCATTTTGATAAAGACATCATACTGTTCAACATTAAAACTTTGAAGAAAGGAACTTCATTATATATCCTTTTCAACTCACTAAGCTTTCCTCTGTCTGCTAATTTTTTCAATGCCGTGCCCACTCCAAAATAACCAGGTACATTTTGTTTTAACTGACTCCATGATCCAACAAATGAAATCGCCCTGAGATCATTAAATTCTAATTTATTTTTAGTACCTCTTTTTGCTGGTCTGCTGCCGATTTTAGTCTCACCGTAATATTTCAGTGTACTTTTCTTTTCAAGGTATGGAAGAAATTTTTCATGGTTTTTTAGTGTTTGGTACTTCTCAAAACTAATCTGGGCAAGCTCTTCAATAATCTTTCGCGATTTATCAGTTATTATATTTCTTTCAGCATAAAATTTGTTTGATAAACCTGCAGTCAGC